>JBFPGZ010000064.1:0-16730 GCA_041083665.1 Leptothrix sp. (in: b-proteobacteria) | reverse complement strand
CACACCGGGCCGCCCAGCTTCTCGGCGGCTTCCACCGCCTCTTGCACCGTGAAGGCCGCATAGCCGCGCGGCACCGGAACGTCAAACTGGCGCAGAACTTCCTTGCCTTGGTACTCGTGGATCTTCACTGGTTAGGCTCCTCGGTCAATTAGGGATGGAGAAATGGGGTGTAGACGGGCAGGTGGCTTGTGGCCGGCCGTGACGCGCCGAACTCTGCGACGGCAACCTGACCGCAGGCTGAGTAATGTCAATCTGCGGCGGCAGCCAGTCCGTTATTGAAGTGTGCGCGCATCAGCCGGGTGGCTTCTGGCGCGTTGTGTTGTTCCAAAGCGACCATCAGCACGCGATGTTCGGCCAGCGATTCTTCGATGCGGCCTTGCTTGAACAGCGAGTGGTGACGGTTGAGCTTCATGACTTTGCGCAGATCAGTGATGATCTGTTGGCGCCAGCGGTTGCCGGCGATGGCCAGCAACTGGAAGTGAAACGCTTCATTGGTGGCAAAGAAAAATTCGCGCTGATGGACTTCGCGCTCCAACTGGTTGTGTAGAGCCCGCAGTTGCACCAGTTGCTCGGCTGAGGCGCATGTCGCCACTTCACCGGCGGCGTCACTTTCCAGCAGCGCCAGCAGGTGATAGACCTGTTGCACATCGTCAGCGGACATCTCGGTGACGTAGGCGCCACGGCGCACTTTCATGGTCACCAGGCCTTCGACGGCCAGCACCTTGAGTGCTTCGCGCAAGGGGGTGCGGCTGATGCCGTAGTCCACTGCCAGGCGTTGCTCGTCGATCCAGCTGCCCGGTTCCAGCTCACGGTTGAAGATCTGCTCGCGCACACGCTCAGCCACCTCTTGGTAGAGGGCGCGGGGGGCGAGGGCGAATTCAGCAACCGGACGCACGTTCGAGAACTTTGGTTGAGTTGGATCTTGAATTCATAATTATGCATCATGTATCATGCTAAGTGAATTCAGATTTCTACTGATCCACGCATTCAGACCATGGCGATCCTGAGGGCCGGCCCCGGGGTTGCAGGTACCGAGGAGTTCCCGCATGTCATCTGCCCCCGAGTTCAAGCCGTCCACTCTCGACCTCTGGACCAAGTCCGCTGCCAAGTCCGCCCCGGGTGGTGACGTGTCGGCGCTGAATTGGGTCACACCAGAAGGCATCACGGTCAAGCCGCTCTACACCGCTGCCGACACCGCCGAGCTGGCGCACGCCAACACGCTGCCGGGTTTCGAGCCTTTCATCCGTGGCCCGCAGGCCACGATGTACGCGGTACGGCCCTGGACCATCCGTCAGTACGCCGGTTTCTCGACTGCCGAGGAATCGAACGCCTTCTACCGCAAGGCGCTCGCCGCTGGCGGTCAGGGCGTCTCGGTGGCGTTCGACCTGGCCACCCACCGTGGCTATGACTCGGACCATCCGCGCGTCACCGGTGACGTCGGCAAGGCCGGCGTGGCGATCGACTCGGTCGAAGACATGAAGATCCTGTTCGACAGCATCCCGCTCGACAAGGTCTCGGTCTCGATGACCATGAACGGCGCGGTGCTGCCGGTGCTGGCTGGCTACGTGGTCGCCGCCGAAGAGCAGGGCGTGGCGCAGGACAAGCTGTCCGGAACCATTCAGAACGACATTCTGAAAGAGTTCATGGTCCGCAACACCTACATCTACCCGCCCGAGCCGTCGATGAAGATCATCGGCGACATCATCGAGTACACGGCACAGAACATGCCGAAGTTCAACTCGATCTCGATCAGCGGCTATCACATGCAGGAAGCCGGCGCGAACCAGGCGCTGGAGCTGGCCTTCACGCTGGCCGACGGCAAGGAATACGTCAAGACCGCCATCGCCAAGGGCATGGACGTGGACGCCTTTGCCGGGCGGCTCTCGTTCTTCTGGGCGATCGGCATGAACTTCTATCTGGAGATCGCCAAGATGCGCGCTGCGCGTCTGCTGTGGTGCCGGATCATGAAGGGATTCGACGCCAAGAACCCGAAGAGCCTGATGCTGCGCACGCATTGCCAGACCTCGGGCTGGTCGCTCACCGAGCAAGACCCGTACAACAACGTCGTGCGCACCGCCATCGAGGCGATGGCCGCCGTGTTCGGCGGCACGCAGAGCCTGCACACCAACGCTTTCGACGAAGCCATCGCGCTGCCGACCGACACCAGCGCCCGCATCGCCCGCAACACCCAACTCATCATCCAGGAAGAGACCCACATCACCAATGTGGTCGATCCGTGGGCCGGCTCCTACATGATGGAGTCGCTGACGCAGGACATGGCCGACAAGGCCTGGGCCATCATCGAGGAAGTCGAGGCGATGGGCGGCATGACCAAGGCGGTCGATTCCGGCTGGGCCAAGCTGAAGATCGAAGCCAGCGCCGCTGAAAAGCAAGCGCGCATCGACTCCGGCCGTGACGTCATCGTCGGCGTCAACAAGTACAAGCTGGCCAAGGAAGACGCGGTCGAGATCCGCGAAGTCGATAACGTCAAGGTGCGCGAATCGCAGATCGCCCGCCTGCAAGGCATCAAGGCCCGCCGCGACAGCGCCGCCGTCAGCGCGGCGCTGCAGGCACTGACCGACGCTGCGGCGGCCGGCACCGGCAACCTGCTCGATCTGGCGATCAAGGCGATCCGCCTGCGCGCCACGGTCGGCGAAGTCTCCGACGCGCTGGAAACGGTCTACGGCCGGCACCGTGCCGACATCCAGAAGGTCACCGGTGTCTACGCTGCCGCCTACGATTCGGCCGAAGGCTGGGAAAAGCTGCAGACCGAGATCGCCGCCTTTGCCGACGCGCAAGGGCGCCGGCCGCGCGTCATGATCGCCAAGCTCGGCCAGGACGGCCATGACCGTGGGGCCAAGGTGGTCGCGACCGCCTTTGCCGACCTCGGCTTCGACGTCGACATGGGACCGCTGTTCCAGACCCCGGAAGAATGCGCCCGCCAGGCGATCGAGAACGACGTGCACGCGGTGGGCGTCTCGACGCTGGCCGCCGGCCACAAGACGCTGGTGCCGGCCATCATTGCCGAGCTCAAGAAACAAGGCGCGGACGACATCATCGTCTTCGCCGGTGGCGTGATTCCGGCGCAGGACTATGGCTTCCTGTTTGATGCCGGCGTGAAGGGCATCTTCGGCCCCGGCACGCCGATCCCGGCTTCGGCCAAGACGGTGCTGGACCAGATCAAGGCCAGCCTGACGGCAGCCTGAGGCTGACGCGCCATGCCCGGAACACGCGTGCCCGTCGACCAGCTGCGGCTGGAGTCTGCCGACGAAGGCGACTTCGAGGCGCTGCTGGCCTTGCGGCTGGCGGCGATGCGTGAAGGCCTGGAGAGGGTCGGGCACTTCGACCCGGCGCGGGTGCGCGAGCGTCTGGGGCGCAGCTTCTCACCGGCCAACACCCGCCACATCGTCTGGCAAGGCCAGCGCGTCGGTTTCATGGCGGTGACTCGGGGTGAATCGCTCTGGCGGCTCGATCATCTGTATGTCGATCCGGCCATGGCCGGCTGTGGCATCGGCGGTTGGGCGCTGGAGCAGGTGCTGGTCGAGGCCGATGCCGAAGACGTGGCGGTGGCGCTCACCGCGCTGAAACGCAGCGATGCGATCCGTTTTTACGAACGGCACGGTTTCCGCCGCATCAGTCAAAACGATTGGGACGTGCACTACCTGCGTCCGGCCCGTGGCGCCGTGCCGCCGGTCCCTGGCATGTCCGGAATTCCTGGATGAATGCAGCTCTTCCTTCTACCGCCGCTGCGGCGGTGCCCGACACGCTGGCTGCGGCCGATCAAGCGCTGTGGGACGGCGTATTGCACGGCAGTCCGGCGCAGTCGCGCCGCGCCATGGCCAAGGCGATCACGCTGCTCGAATCGACCCGGCCGGATCACCGCGCGCGCGCCGATGCGTTGCTGACCGCGCTGCTGCCGCACACCGGCCAGTCGTTCCGGCTCGGCATTTCTGGCGTGCCGGGCGTGGGCAAATCGACCTTCATCGAGGTGCTCGGCCTGTACCTGATCAGCCAGGGCCACAAGGTGGCGGTGCTGGCGGTGGACCCGTCCAGCAGCGTTTCGGGCGGCTCGATCCTGGGCGACAAGACCCGCATGGAGCAGCTCTCGGTGCATCCGAGCGCCTACATCCGGCCGAGCCCGAGCAGCGGCACGCTGGGCGGCGTGGCCGAGAAGACCCGCGAAGCGATGCTGGTCTGCGAGGCCGCCGGCTACGACGTGGTGATCATCGAGACGGTCGGTGTCGGCCAGAGCGAGACCACCGTGGCCGGCATGACCGACATGTACACGCTCTTGCAGCTGCCGAACGCCGGCGACGACCTGCAAGCCATCAAGAAGGGCGTGATGGAGCTGGCCGATCTGGTCGTGATCAACAAGGCCGACATCGACCCGCACGCCGCCACCCGCGCGCAGGCGCAGATCGCGTCGAGCTTGCGGCTGTTCGGCATGCACGGCCACCCGGATCACGCCCAGCACGACACCCAGCTCTGGCACGCCCAGGTGATCCAGCTCAGCGCCCTGAAGGGTGAGGGCGTGGATCGCTTCTGGAGCACGGTCAGCCAGTACCGTCAGATTCAGACTGCCAACGGTCGCCTGGCGACCCGCCGGCAGCAGCAAGCGCTGGCCTGGATGTGGGACACCATCCATGCCGATCTGCGGCATCGTTTTGCCCATCACCCTGCGGTGCAGCAGGCCTTGGGCGAAACCTCCAGCTTGGTCAGTGGCGGGCAACTGGCGGCATCCACCGCTGCGCGCCGGCTGCTGGCACTGTTCACCGATGGTTGATGCCGCCGCTCCCGCACGGCACCCAATCCCGGCTTCTCTTTTCACTTTCGCGACGACTCCCCAACCCGGAGACACCATGCACGACATCATTGAACAGCTCGAAAAGAAGCGCGCCGCCGCACGCCTGGGCGGCGGCCAGAAGCGCATCGACAGCCACCATGCCAAGGGCAAGCTGACGGCACGTGAGCGCATCGAGCTGCTGCTCGACGAAGGCACCTTCGAAGAATGGGACATGTTTGTCGAGCATCGCTGCTCCGACTTCGGCATGGCCGACAACAAGATCCCCGGCGACGGCGTCGTGACCGGCTACGGCATGATCAACGGCCGGCTGGTGTTCGTCTTCAGCCAGGACTTCACCGTGTTCGGCGGTGCGCTGTCGGAAGCGCACGCCGAGAAGATCTGCAAGGTCATGGACCAGGCCATGAAGGTCGGCGCGCCGGTGATCGGCCTGAACGACTCGGGCGGCGCCCGGATCCAGGAGGGCGTGGCCTCACTGGGCGGCTATGCCGACGTGTTCCAGCGCAACGTCATGGCCTCGGGCGTGATCCCGCAGATCAGCATGATCATGGGCCCCTGCGCCGGTGGCGCGGTGTACTCGCCGTCGATGACCGACTTCATCTTCATGGTCAAGGACACGAGCTACATGTTCGTGACCGGCCCGGAAGTCGTGAAGACCGTGACGCACGAAGACGTGACCGCCGAAGAGCTGGGCGGCGCCGTCACCCACACTGCCAAGAGCGGCGTGGCTGATCTGGCGTTCGAGAACGACGTCGAAGCACTGCTGATGCTGCGGCGCTTCTTCAACTACCTGCCGCTCAACAACAAGGAAAAGCCGCCGGTGCGCCCGAGCGGTGACCCGGCGGGTCGGCTCGACTACTCGCTCGACACGCTGGTGCCGGACAACGCCAACAAGGCCTATGACATCAAGGAACTGATCGTCAAGACGGTCGATGACGGCGATTTCTTCGAGCTGCAGCCCGACTACGCCGCCAACATCGTCATCGGCATGGCGCGCATGGAAGGCCAGACGGTCGGCATCGTCGCCAACAACCCGCTGGTGCTGGCGGGTTGCCTCGACATCAAGAGCTCGATCAAGGCGGCGCGTTTCGTGCGCTTCTGCGACGCGTTCAACATCCCCGTCATCACCTTCGTGGACGTCCCCGGCTTCATGCCGGGTACCAGCCAGGAGTACGGCGGCATCATCAAGCACGGCGCCAAGCTGCTCTACGCCTACGCCGAGTGCACCGTGCCCAAGGTCACCGTGATTACCCGCAAGGCCTACGGCGGCGCCTACGACGTGATGGCGTCCAAGCACCTGCGCGGCGACGTCAACTTCGCCTGGCCGAACGCCGAGATCGCCGTGATGGGCGCCAAGGGCGCGGTCGAGATCATCTTCCGCGAAGACAAGGGCGACCCGGCCAAGCTGGCCGCCAAGGAAGCCGAATACAAGGCCCGTTTCGCCAATCCGTTCGTGGCCGGCGCACGCGGCTTCATCGACGACGTGATCCAGCCGCATGAAACGCGCAAGCGCATCTGCCGCTCGCTGGTGATGCTGAAAGACAAGAAGCTCGACAACCCGTGGCGCAAGCACGGGAATATTCCCCTCTGAGTCTTCCTCCCTCCCCCTCAATGGGGGAGGGCCGGGGAGAGGGTGCTGCTGAGTGCATCGCCGTTTCACCCTCTCCCCAACCCCTCTCCCATCCAGGGCGAGGGGCCAAGCTGGAGCAAACATGTTCACGAAAATCCTGATCGCCAACCGTGGCGAGATTGCCTGCCGCGTCATCAAGACCGCCCAGAAGATGGGCATCAAGACGGTGGCCGTCTATTCGGAAGCCGACCGCGACGCCCGTCACGTCGAGCTGGCCGACGAGGCCGTGCTGCTCGGCCCGGCGCCGTCCAGAGAGTCGTACCTGGTGGCCGACAAGATCATCGCCGCCTGCAAGGCCACCGGTGCCCAAGCGGTGCACCCGGGCTACGGCTTCCTGTCCGAGAACGAAGCCTTCTCGCGCCGTCTGGAAGAAGAAGGCATCACCTTCATCGGCCCGAAGCATTATTCGATCGCCGCGATGGGCGACAAGATCGCCTCGAAGAAGCTGGCCAAGGAAGCCAACGTCAGCACCATCCCCGGCTACAACGATGCCATCGACACGCCCGAGCAGGCAGTCGAGATCGCCAAGGGCATCGGCTACCCGGTCATGATCAAGGCTTCGGCCGGCGGCGGCGGCAAGGGCCTGCGTGTGGCGTTCAACGACAAGGAAGCCTTCGAGGGCTTCTCGTCGTGCCGCAACGAAGCGCGCAACAGCTTCGGCGACGACCGCGTCTTCATCGAGAAGTACGTGCTGGAGCCGCGCCACATCGAGATCCAGATCCTGGCCGACTCGTTCGGCAACACGCTGTACCTGAACGAGCGCGAGTGCTCGATCCAGCGCCGCCATCAGAAGGTCATCGAGGAAGCGCCGAGCCCCTTCATCAGCGACGCGACCCGCAAGGCGATGGGCGAGCAAGCCGTGGCGCTGGCCAAGGCGGTGAAGTATCAGAGCGCCGGCACGGTCGAGTTCGTGGTCGGCAAGGACCAGGACTTCTACTTCCTGGAAATGAACACCCGTCTGCAGGTCGAGCACCCGGTCACCGAGTGCATCACCGGGCTGGATCTGGTCGAGCAGATGATCCGCGTCGCCGCCGGCGAAGCGCTCACGCTCAAGCAGGAAGACGTCAAGCGCGAAGGCTGGGCGATCGAGTGCCGCATCAATGCGGAAGATCCGTTCCGCAACTTCCTGCCCTCGACCGGCCGCCTGGTGCGCTACCAGCCGCCGGCCCAGTCGCTGGAACAGTCGGTGCCGACCTTGCAGGGCCCGGCTTACGCAAAAGGTGCGTTTGGTGGCGTGCGGGTGGACACGGGTGTCGTCGAAGGCGGCGAGATCCCGATGTTCTACGACTCGATGATCGCCAAGCTGATCGTGCACGGCAAGGATCGCACCGAGGCGATCGCCAAGATGCGCGAAGCGCTGAACGGCTTCGTGATTCGCGGCATCAGCTCGAACATCCCGTTCCAGGCTGCGCTGCTGGCGCACCCGAAGTTCGTCACCGGCGACTTCAACACCGGCTTCATCGCCGAGCACTATGCCCATGGCTTCAAGGCCGAGGACGTGCCGCACGATGATCCGCTGTTCCTGGTCGCGCTGGCCGCCTTCGTGCGCCGCAAGGCGCGTGAGCGTGCCGCCGGCATCAGCGGTCAGCTGCCGGGTCATGGTGTGCAGGACGCGCCGGATCTGGTGGTGGCGGTGCTGGGCCTGGAAGGTCAGCACGTCTATCACGAGGTCAAGGTCAGCGGCTATGACGCCATCGCCAGCACCGCCAACGTGCTGGTGGGCGACAAGACCTACGCGATTCGCAGCTACACCAAGCTGGGCGATTTGCTGATGACGGGTTTCTGCAACGGCGTGCCGTTCACGGCGCAAGTCGAACGCGGCTCGGCCAAGAAGCCGCTGGCGATGCGGGTGGCGCACAACGGCACCCAGATCGAAGCGATGGTGCTGTCGCCGCGCGCCGCCGAGCTGATGAAGCTGATGCCCTACAAGGCACCGCCCGACACCAGCAAGTTCCTGCTCTCGCCGATGCCGGGCCTGCTGGTCAACATCGCGGTGCAGGTCGGCCAGACCGTGCAAGCTGGCGAGCGTCTGGCCGTGATCGAGGCGATGAAGATGGAAAACATCCTCGTCGCCACGCAGGACTGCAAGGTCGCCGAGATCCAGGCCAAGACCGGCGAAAGCCTGACGGTTGATCAGCCGATCATCCGTTTCGAGTGAGGTTGCAGTTGATGGACACCAAACCGTTCAAGATCCTCGGCATCCAGCAGATCGCCATCGGCGGGCCCGACAAGCAGCGCCTGAAGGATCTGTGGGTCGATATCTTCGGCCTGCAGGTCAAGAGCACCTTCGTGTCGGAGCGCGAGAACGTCGATGAGGACATCTGCGCTTTGGGCAGCGGTCCGAGCGCGATCGAAGTCGATCTGATGCAGCCGCTCGACATCGACAAGAAGCCAGCCGTGCACGCGACACCGCTCAACCACGTCGGCCTGTGGGTCGACGACTTGGCCAAGGCGGTCGAGTGGATGAGCCTGAACGGCGTGCGCTTTGCGCCGGGCGGCATCCGCAAGGGCGCCGCCGGCTTCGACATCTGCTTCATCCACCCGAAGGGCAACGAGCAGTTCCCGATCGGTGGCGAGGGCGTGCTGATCGAGCTGGTGCAGGCACCCGCTGAAGTGATTGCCGCGCTCGGTTAAGCTGCGCGTCCTTGCGGACCCGGCGCCTGCGCACGAGCGCAGCGTCGGGTCCGCTTGCTTTTGCGGTGACTCACAAGTTGGACTGGCGATGAATGTACCGATGCCGCCCGCTGCGGCCTGTTCTGGCGGCACGCCCGGCGCCAACGCCGCCTGGGCCGCGCGCAGTCGTGCCCAGGTCTGGCATCCCTGCACGCAGATGCAGCGCCTGGCCCAGGTGCCGCCGCTGCCGATCGCGCGTGGCGAGGGTCCGTGGCTGGTCGACTACGAGGGCCGGCGCTATTTCGATGCCAGCAGCTCCTGGTGGGTCAACCTGTTCGGCCACGCTGACGCGCGGCTCAATGCCGCCGTCAAGGACCAGCTGGATCGGCTGCCGCACGTCATGCTGGCCGGTTGCACCCACGCGCCGGCGGTCGAGCTGGCCGAACGGCTCTCCAGCCTGACCGGCGGCGTGCTGGGCCACTGCTTCTTTGCCAGCGACGGCGCCTCGGCGGTCGAGATCGCGCTGAAGATGAGCTTCCACCACTGGCGCAATGTCGGCCGAGGTGACAAGCGCGAGTTCGTCTGCCTGCGCCACGGCTACCACGGCGAGACGCTCGGCGCGCTGGCTGTCACCGACGTCGCGGTGTTCCGCGATGCCTACGATCCGCTGCTGATGCGCTCGCACCAGGTCGCCTCGCCCGACGCGCGGCTGGCCGCGCCGGGTGAAAACGCTGCCGACGTCGCCGAGCGCGCCGCCGCCGAGCTGGAGGCGCTGTTCGAGGCGCGCCACGACCACATCGCCGCCGTGATCGTCGAGCCGCTGGTGCAGGGTGCTGCCGGCATGGCGATGCACGACCCGCTCTATCTGCGTCGGCTGCGCGAGCTGTGCGACCGCTACGAGGTGCACCTGATCGCCGACGAGATCGCGGTCGGCTGCGGCCGTACCGGCACTTTCTTCGCCTTCGAGCAGGCCGCCGAAGCGGGTCAGGCGCCGATCTGGCCCGATCTGCTTTGCCTCTCGAAGGGCATCAGCGGCGGGCTGCTGCCGCTGTCGCTGGTGCTCTCGCGCGACGCGATCTTCGCGGCTTTCCTCGACGACGATGTGGCGCGCGGCTTCCTGCATTCGCATTCCTACACCGGCAACGCGCTGGCCTGCCGCGCGGCGCTGGCGGTGCTGGACCGCTTCGAGCAGGACGCTGTGCTGGCCGGCAACCGCCAGCAGGCCGCCTGGCTGGCCGAGGCGCTGGCGCCGCTTGCGGCGGATCCGCGCCTGGAGCACGCCCGCCAGCGCGGCATGATCTGGGCCATCGACGTGCGCGCCGAGTGGCTGCCGGAGCATTTTGCCGAACGTTTCCACCTGGCCGGCCGGGCGCACGAGCTGCTGATCCGCCCGATCGGCCGCACCATCTACCTGCTGCCGCCTTACCTGATCGACGCGCCGCTGGCCGCCTGGCTGGCGGATCGGCTCACGCGCTGCATCGACGCGGTGCTGGGCAGCCCGGACAGTCCGCACCCGAGTCCCGAGCATGCTGATCGAACACCTGAACCGCCAACTGCTTGAGCGCGAGCAGCAGGGCCTGCGCCGCCAGCGCCGCACGACCGCGTCGCCTTGCGCGCCGCAGCAGCAGGTGCGCCTCGCTGCCGACACGCCCGCTGCGCCGCTGCTGAACTTCTGCAGCAACGACTACCTCGGTCTGGCCAGCCACCCGACGCTGATCCAGGCGCTGGCCGACGGCGCCGCGCGCTACGGCGTCGGCAGTGGCGCCTCGCACCTCGTCAGCGGCCACAGCACGGCGCACGATGCGCTGGAAGCGGCGCTGGCCGACTGGCTCGGCGCGGCCATTCCCGAGGCGCGTGCCTTGAGTTTTGGCAGCGGCTACATGGCGAACCAGGCGCTGCTGACCGCGCTCGGCGACGCCGCCAGCACGGTGCTGTTCACCGACAAGCTGAACCACGCCTCGCTGATCGACGGTGCGCTGCTGGCGCGCGCGCAGGTGCAGCGTTACCCGCATAACCGTGTTGATCGGCTGGCCGCGCTGCTCACGCAGAGCACCGCGCCGCTCAAGCTGATCGTCACCGACGCCGTCTTCAGCATGGACGGCGACCTCGCGCCGCTGCCCGAGCTGCTGGCGCTGGCTGAAGCGCACGACGCCTGGCTGATCCTCGACGACGCCCACGGCCTCGGTATCCTCGGCCCGCACGGCGAGGGCAGCTTGGCGCACTTCGGTCTGCAGAGCGAGCGGCTGATCCTGATGGGCACACTCGGCAAGGCGATGGGCACTTCGGGCGCCTTCGTGCTGGCGCACCGCACCATCATCGAGTGGCTGGTGCAGACGGCGCGGCCGTACATCTACACCACCGCGTCGTCGCCAGCGCTGGCGCACGCGACGGTGGCCAGCATCGCGCTGGTGCGCGGTGATGAGGGCCGACGCTTGCGCGAGCAGCTGCACGCCCGCATCGCCCAGCTGCGCCACGGCCTGAGCGAGCTGCTCGCCGCGCACCCGACCAGCGGCTGGCAGCTGATGGACTCAAGCACCGCGATCCAGCCGGTGCTGATCGGTGATAACCACCGCACCGCCGCACTCGGCCAGGCGCTGCTGGCGCGTGGCTTCTGGGTCGGCGCGATCCGCCCGCCGACTGTGCCGGTCGGCACCGCGCGGCTGCGCATCACGCTGAGCGCGGCGCACACCGAAGCGCAGGTGGCGCAGCTGCTCGACGCGCTGGCGCAGGAGCTGGCGGGAGCCTCGTCATGACCTTGCGCGGCTGCTTCGTCACCGGCACCGACACCGAAGTCGGCAAGACCCACGTCAGCGCCGCGCTGCTGCACGCGCTTGGCGCGCAGGGCCTGCGCGTGGCCGGCTACAAGCCGGTGGCGGCCGGCACCGTGGCGGGCGAGGGCGGCCGGCCCGTCAACGAGGACGTGCAACGCCTGCACGCCGCCAGCACGCTGCGCCCGCTCGACACGGCCGAAGTTGGCCCATGCGTGTTCGACACGCCTTGCGCGCCGCACATCGCCGCCCGGCTGGCAGGCCGCGCCATCCGTCCGGTCGAGCTGCTGGCCGGCGCCGCGCGGCTGGCGGCGCGGGCTGATGCGCTGGTGGTCGAAGGCGTCGGTGGTTTTTGCGTGCCGCTGGCCGAACCGGGCGACGACCCTTTGTGGCCGGGCGGCTTCGACAGCGCCGACCTGGCCGTGCAGCTCGGCCTGCCGGTGATCCTGGTGGTTGGCATGCGGCTGGGCTGCCTGAACCACGCCCAGCTCACCGCTCACGCCGTGCTGGCGCGCGGGCTGCGGCTGGCCGGCTGGGTTGCCAACGCGATGCAGCCCGAAGGCCCGTTTCACGCCGACAATCTGGCCGCGCTGCGGCTGCGCCTTGATCAACGCCTGGGCGTGCCGTGCCTGGGCGAACTGCCGTTCTGCGCCGATCCGAGCCCCGCGCGGCTCGCCGCTCACCTCGACGCCGCAGCGCTGCGTGTGGCGCTGCGGCTGCCCGCCTGACCGGTGCTGCTGCAGGCCCGGCCATGCCCCGTTCCTTGTTGTCCCGTTCCGAGTCCCCGCCGATGAATGCTGTTGCCGAAGCCTGCCTGCCGCTGCCCGACCGCGCCGACCCGCCCCGCGTGCCGGCTGGCCGCCTGTGGAGCCCGGCCGACCTGCTCGATCCGTACCCGCTCTACGCCGAGCTGCGCGCCGCCGGGCCGATCCACTGGAGCGACACGCTGTTCGGCGGCGCCTGGATCGTCAGTCGGCAGGAGCAGGCCGAGCTGGTGCTGCGCGACACGCGCTTCTCGGCCCAGCGCACCGGCGGCTGGGTGATGGGCGGCGACCGCGCCGACCGTACCGAACTCACACCGCTGCAGCGTCTGATGGCGCGCGCCTTCCTATTCGTTGATGCGCCGGACCACGGCCGCCTGCGCGGCCTGCTGCACGCCGGCTTCACGCCGTCCGGGTTGGCGGCACTGCGGCCGTGGCTGGCCGCGCGGATCGAGACGCTGCTTGACGCGCTGCAGGCCGCGCAGGCGTGCCAGCCGGATCAGCCGGTCGATGTCATCGCGCATCTGGCGCGGCTGCTGCCGGCCAGCGTGATCGCCCGCGTGCTGGGCCTGCCGCCCGGCGACGAGGCGCGCGTGATGGCCTGGTCCGACGAGATCGCCGTCTTCATCGGCGAGCCGGTGCCTGACGCCCAGACTGCCCGGCGCGCCCAGCGCGGCGTGCTGCAGATGGCCGCCTTCCTGGAGCGCGAGTTTGCTGCCCGCCGCGCCGCCGGCACGTACGGCGAGGGCCTGCTTGGCCGCCTGCTGCAGGCGCAGGACGAAGGGCTGATCAGCGACGCCGAAGAGCTGATGGCGCAGGCCGTCATGCTGCTGTTCGCCGGCCACGAGACCACCCGCTACCTGCTCGGCAACCTGGTGCAGACGCTGCTCGCGCACCCCGCGCAGTGGCAGCGCCTGCAGGCCGAGCCGGAACTGATCCCCAGCGCCGTGCGCGAGGTGCTGCGCGTCGAGTGCCCGGTGCAGTACACCGGCCGGCGCGTTGCGGTGGCGCACGAGTTCTGCGGCCAGCAGTTGCAGCGCGGCGACGCCGTGATCGTGCTGATCGGCGCCGCCAACCGCGACGCCGCCCGCTTCGACGACCCTGAAGCCTTCGACATCACCCGCCGTGGCCGCGCCTCGCTCGCCTTCGGCACCGGCGCGCACGTCTGCATCGGCGCCTCGCTCAGCCTGATGGAAGCCGAGCTGGTGCTGGCCGCCTTGCTGCGCCGCTGGCCGGAGCTGCGGTTGGCTGAGGCCGCGCCGGCCTGGCAGGGCAATCCGCTCTATCGCGGGTTGCGGCGCTTGCCGGTGTGGCTGGGGGCGGCAGGTCAGGGCGCCGGCTGCGCGTCCTCGTAGATCGCCGCCATCGTGATCTCCAGCCCGACGCTGGCCAGCACCACCGTGGCCTGCGGCCCGGCCGGGTGCAGCACCCACAGCCCGTCGGCGTTGCGGCGGAACAGGTCGGCGTGCATGCGGTCGCTCTCCACCAGCAGGTATTCCTGCAGGCTGGGCAGCTGCTGGTAGATCTCGAACTTGCGGCCCCGGTCATACGCGGCGGTGGAGTCGGACAGCACTTCCACCACCAGCTTCGGGGCGGTCTTGTGCAGCTCGGCGGCGGCTGACAGATCGGCCGCGTCGCAGGTGACGAACACGTCCGGGTAAAGCACCGCATCAGCCGCCTGCACATGCACCTTCATGCCCTCGATGTGCGTGCGGCAGGGCGTGCCACGCAGCGCCTGGCGCAGGGCGATGTACAGGTTGCCGGCGATCAGGTTGTGCGTCGCGCGCGCGCCGGTCATCGCGAACACGTCACCGGCGATGAACTCGTGACGCTCGGGCTGCCGGGCCTCCCAATCGAGGAAGGCCGGCAGGTCGAGGCGGGGTTGCAGGACGGCAGACATGATGCGGCTCCGAGCGTGTCGCCGCATTTTGCACGGTGGTGACCGTCTTTGATATCGCTCGGGTACGGCTTGCGGCTCATCTGCTCGCTCTGTGGCAGATCCGCGCCGCCGCCTATCCCCGTGCGACCAGCTCGAAGTGCTGCACGCGTGGGGCTTCGATGAAATAGCGGCTGTAGCGGGCCAGCACCTGCTGCAGATAGGCGCTGTGTTCGCTGGTGGCGCTGGCGTGAGCCGCCGTTTCCCAGGTGACGAGCGACAGGCCCAGGCCGGTCTTGCGATCGACGTAGAGCTGCCCGGCCATGAAGCCGGCCTGCTTGCGTGCCACCGGCATGGTTTCATCGCGCCATAAGGCCGTCACGGCTTCGACGTCTTCGGGCTTGTAATGGGTGTGCACCAGCCGGGCGTAGGCGCCGATGGGCGCTTCACGTGGCGTGGGCGCCGCAGTTGTTGCCGCTGCGGCTTCCGGCGGCGTCAGCGCGCGTATCAGCGTGCCGGTGTCGAAATAACCCACCACCGAGCGCAGCCCCTGCGGGCTGGCTTCCATGACATCGAATCCTTCCAGCGTGACGCGCCGGCCCGTTGGCGCCATGCCGTTGAAGTGGCCGGTGTGCGTGCCCGTCATGGTCCACGGCATGTGCACTTCATGTTCGCCGACCAGGAAAGGCCCCCGGTAGCTGAAACCGAGATCCGGAAAGCCTGCAAACAAAGCGCCGGCATAGCCGCGCAGGTGTTCGCCGCTGATCGGGCCGGGCGTGGTGGGGTCGCGGTAAGTGCCGCCGGGTGCCATCGTGGCGAGGATGGCGCCGGGGTCATGCTGCCGCCAAGCTTCAATGTAGCGCCGACTGAGCGCGACCGGATCGGGGGTATCACGATGAGCCATATTCAGCTCCTTGGCTGTGTGGTCTGTAAAGACAAGAACACCGCCTTGGCTGACACGTGGCCAACCAAGTATTTCCGATTCTGCTACTTGGTTTTTCGTGAAAATCCCCTCAAAAAAGTGCATATCTGCACAGCAGGGGATTGGATTCGCACGGATCCTGTCGCTCGGCGCAGCGGAGCCACCGCAAACACTGCCGCCACGGCAACCACCATCAGCACTGCCAGACAGCGAGCCGCATTGGTGCGAGATGGCCCCCCAAGCCGATCTGGATGTCAAGCCGCTGGCCTGGCGCGGCCTGCAACGGGCAGGCTCGACTGGTGCCAGACGGCGCGGGCGTCTCTGCTATCTTGCGGCGTAGGCATGAGTAGTTGTCGTGCTGCCTAACGAGTTAGGCCGTGCCGCTGAGCGCTGTGGAATTTGGTTGCCATCTGCGTCGCGTGCGCCCTGAACTTCAGTCCTCTGAATTCAGAACCGGTTTTGGGGCTAGGAATAGGCCCGCAATTGGAATCCAGCGCTTCCCGGTACCTTCCATATCGTAGACAAGCTTCACAGGCTTGCTCCCGATTTCCACAGATCTCGTAATGAGTGCGGCTGATTTAAGACTGCCGGTGCAGATAGTTCCTGCACCGAACACACCACCTCTGCTGCGACCGAGTGCTACCGTGTAGATCCCTGGCTCAACGTCAAGGGTCAAAATCTGTCCGTTCTCAAGTTCGCCTTTCATCACGCCGTTTAGCTTGACCCACATTGGGCATGCTCCGTCTTGAACCCCACCGTTGTGGCGGACAACGATCATCGGTTTGGAATCTAGAAGTAGCGGAGCTTGCACCCTAGGAGGAGATTGGCAGCCAGCGAGAACCAAGACTGCGATGACAACGGATGCTGACGGATGCTTCATATTTTCTCCAATAGCTTAAAGTCCAGACGGTATCAACTTATAGCTGATGGCTGAAGTCGGCTTGATTCGGTGCTTTCCCGTTTCGGCTTGGTCGCATTTGCGAGGCCTAACGAATATCTGCCGCCACGGCGAAGAAGAACGAAGGCACGGTGTCATAGCGGCAGATAAACCCTGTTGAACTGAACCGCCCGCTCAAGTGCGGGCATGGGCAGTGTAGGTTTCAGAACGGGCGGTGAATAGCCCCCCAGAAGGTGGAGGACTGCCAATCGAGGCGGTTGGGGCGAGATGGCCACACGGATCGGGTCGGCAGAGGGGTCTGTGCGGGGCATGTCAGAGCCCCTGCGCTTGAGGCGAGCCTGTCAGGAATTTTGTGTGCGAGGCATAGCATGAAGATAAAGGAGCATGTATGCCCCCGAGCAAGACGAAGCTGAAGAACGCGGCGATCGCGGCGAGGTCGGCGGCGTTGCCGAAGATCCCGA
>JBFPGZ010000051.1:0-5353 GCA_041083665.1 Leptothrix sp. (in: b-proteobacteria) | reverse complement strand
GGCGGCGTGAGCGTGGCGGATCCGATCGGCAAGCCCGGCCCGCAACTGCGCTTCAAGCTCGGCAGCTTGGCCACCGGCGGCACGGCCGTGCTGAGCTACCGCGTGCGCCTCGGTGTCGGCGCCCAGCAAGGCAGCGGCATCAACCGCGCCCAAGCCACCACCGTGCCCGGCGGCGCGTGCAGCGCGACCAGCGCGTCGTGCTCCAACGAAGCCAGCCACCGCGTCAAGGTCAGCGGCGGCGTTTTCACCAGCGAGGCCTGTGTCACCGGCAAAGTGTTCGTCGACTGCAACCACAACCACGTGCAAGACGACGAAGAGCTGGGCGTGCCAGGCGTGCGGCTCTACCTGGAAGACGGCAGCAGCGTCATCACCGACGTCGAAGGCAAATACAGCCAATGCAGCCTGGCGCCCAAGACCCACGTCCTGGTGGTCGATCAGACCACCTTGCCACGCGGCAGCCGCCTCACCACCAGCTCGAACCGCAACGCCGGCGACGCCGCCAGCCTGTTCCTTGACCTCAAGAACGGTGAACTACACCGCGCCGACTTCATCGAAGGCAGCTGCTCCAACACCGTGCTCGAACAAGTCAAGGCGCGACGCAGCCGCGGCGAAGTCAATGCCATCGACACCGAGAAACAGCGCGGCCGCGTCCTCAAGTTCGACGGCAAACCGGTTGGCGCGCCGGCCCAGGCCACCGACAGTGCGAACCAACGCAGCCACGCCGCCGGCCAGGGCGAACCCGGCGCTGTCAAGCCGCGCCTGGACGGCGGCCGAGCGCCCCCGCCCGACGCCAGCACCGCGACCGGCCAGACCATCCACGCCCCGGTGAACGCCACCCCGACCTCGTCAGGCGCCACCCAGCCGGAGCCCCAACCATGAAGGCACGACGCGGCATGACGAGGCAGACCCCGCCCCAGCGCCTGACCCGGCTCGGCCTGCTGGCCGCCCTGAGCGCCCTGGGCAGCTCCGCCGCCCTGGCGCAAAGCGACGCCACCTTCGGGTCAGACAGCCAGCGCTACCAACCCATCCTCGCGGCCCCCAGCGCCGGCCTGGCACCGATCGCGGTACTGGATGGCATGTATGCGGCCAACGCTCGCGTCGGCCAGATCAACGTCGAAGTGCGCGGCGCCGGTGCCCCGGCCGACGGCGTCACCCCCGTCACCGTCATCGTGCGCGTGTTCGATCGCACCGGTGCGCCGCTCAAGGAACCGGTCCTCATCACCATCGAACACAGCGGCAGCGCGCGCCTGCAGATGCAAGGCGCGGCCACCGACGAGTTCGGCCCGAGCCGCAAGGACGCCGACCGGCGCGTGCCCGGCACCCAGCTCAAGGTGCTCGACGGCGAAGCCAGCTTCAGCCTGGTGGCCCCCAGCCAGCCCGAAGACGTGCTGCTGCGCCTGACGGCGGGTGAGGCCCAGGTCGAAGGCCGCATCGAGTTCGTGCCCGACCTGCGCGAGATGATCGCCGCCGGCCTGATCGAAGGCGTGCTCAAGTTGAATCGGCGCGAGGATGACAGCGCGGTGGTGCCGGCCCGACTCGAAGACGGCTTCGAAGCCGAACTCACGCAGTGGAGCCGTAACTTTGATCAAGGCCGTGGCCAGGCCGCCGCGCGCGCCGCGCTGTTCCTCAAAGGCAAGATCAGCGGCGAGCGCCTGCTGACCCTGAGCTACGACAGCGACAAGGAGAGCCGCGCGCGGCTGCTGCGCGACATCAAGCCCGAAGAGTTCTACCCCGTCTACGGCGACGCCAGCCTGAAGAGCTTCGAGGCGCAGAGCTCGTCGAAGCTCTACGTGCGCATCGACCAGCAACGCAGCTTCGTGCTCTGGGGCGACTTCAACACCGCCGACGGCTTTGCCCAGGCCGCCGGCAGCGGTCGCGTCGCCGGCACCCGGCTGCGCCAGCTCGGCGCCTACAGCCGCAGCATCACCGGCGCACGGGCCCACCTGGAACGCCCCGACGCCTTCGCCAACCTGTACGCCAGCCGCGACACCTTGAAGCAGCTCACCGAAGAGCTGCGCGCCAACGGCACCAGCGGCCCCTTTGCGGTCAGCAACACCCAGGCGCTGGAGCAAAGCGAGAAGGTCGAGCTGCTGGTGCGCGACCGCAACAACCTCAACACCATCCTGTCGGTGACACCACTGGTGCGGCTGAACGACTACAGCTTCGAGCCCTTCAGCGGCCGCATCCTGCTGGCCCGGCCCATTCCGAGCCTGGACAGCGCCGGCAACCCGCTGAGCCTGCGCATCACCTACGAAGTCGACCAGGGCGGCCAAGCCTACTGGCTGGCCGGCGCCGACGGCCAGGTAAACCTCGGCAGCCGCGCCACGCTCGGCGGCAGCCTGGTGGAGGACCAGAACCCGAACGCGCCCTTCAAGCTGGCCAGCGTCAACACCGGCCTCCAAATTGCCGAGCACACCACGCTGGTGGCCGAAGTGGCCCGCACCGAAGCGAACCTGACCACGCTGGCCCTGCAGACCCCGGCCGTCACGCCCGACCCGAGCGCGCCGACCAGCAGCGGTCGGGCCGGCCGCCTGGTGCTGGAAACTCAAGGTGAGAGCTACAAGCTGCGCGCCTACGCGAACCGCGCCGACGCCCGCTTCGCCAACCCGGCCGCCGGCGTGCAACCCGGCACCCAGCAGGGCGGCGTCAGCCTGGCGGTCAAGGCCAGCGAGCCGCTCACGCTCAAGGCCGAAGCCCAGCGGACGCAGGATCTGGCGACGGATGCCCGTCGCACCGGCCTGACGCTGGGCGGCGACTACCAATGGAGCGAGGCACTCACGCTTGGCGCGGGCCTGCGCCGCATCGAAGAGCAGGGCCGTCTCAGCGGTGCCAGCTCCAGCCTGGGCGCCAACCCGGACGCCGGCAGCGCCTTTGGTGCCGGTGCGGGCGGCGGCTTCAGCGGCGCCGGCAGCACCACGCTGATCAACCTGAACAGCCTGCTCACCAGCACCGGCTCGACGCCCGGCAGCGTGCCGGATCTGAGTGCCACCACCGCCTACGTCGGCGCGGGCCTGAAGGTGAGCGAGCGCGTCGCGCTGCAAGGCCAGCTTGAGCACTCGGTGCAGGGTGATGCCGGCCGCCGCGCTGAAGTGGGCGCCAGTTATCAGCTGGCTGAGCGCTCGCGCCTGTATGCGCGCGCCGAGAGCCAGACCGGCTTGGCCTCGCGCTACGGGCTCGATCCGGCCTCGCACAGCACCGTGGTCGCCGCCGGCCTGGACAGCAGCTACATGCCGGGCGGCAACGTCTTCAGCGAATACCGCCTGCGGGACGCCGCCGACGCCCGCACCGCGCAGCTCGCCAGCGGCGTGCGCAACACCTGGGCGGTGCAGGCCGGCCTGCTGCTGAGCACCGGCGCCGAGCGGCTCAAGGTGCTGGACGGCGCGGGCCAGAACGCCACCGCGCTGACCTTCGGCGCCGACTACACCGCCAGCGAGTGGTGGAAGGGCTCGGGGCGGCTGGAGTGGCGCCGGCTGGATGCGCCGCTCAGTCTGAGCACCGCGCTGGTCGAGCAGGACAGCTACCTCAGCACGCTGACCGTGGCGCGCAAGCTCGACCGCGACTGGACCGCGCTGGCACGCAACTACTACCTGGCCACCGACAACCACGGTGCGCTGGCCAACGGCTGGCAGGACCGGCTGCAGCTCGGCGCGGCGTATCGGCCGGTCGACCACAACCGGCTCGATCTGCTCGGCAAGTACGAGTACAAGACCGAGCACAACATCAACGCCACCGAGGAGTGGCGCCGGGTCCATGTCGCGGCGCTGCAGGCCAATGCGCACCCGAGCCGGCCGTGGTGGCTCTCGAACCGGCTGGCGGTCAAGCAGGTCATCGAGCGCTTCCCGGTCACCGAGGGTGGCGTGCAGGACAGCTATCGCGCCGCGCTGCTGGGCGCGCGTCTGATCCATGACCTGACCGAGCAGATCGATCTGGGCCTGCAGGCCAATGTGATGCGCGGCGCGGCGGCCGGGCAGGCAGGCTCGGCGACGCAGAAATCGCTCGGGCTGGAGCTGGGTTATCTGCTGCAGAGCAATCTGTGGCTGTCGGCCGGCTACAACTGGGCCGGCTTCAGCGATCGCGATCTGAGCAGCGACTACACCGCGCGCGGCGCCTATTTGCGGCTGCGCTTCAAGTTTGATGCGGATCTGTTCTCCGGCGACCGGCCCGAGATCAATCGCAGTTTGCCGCGTTGAGGGAGTGTCCTTTGATGAATCACGCTGATCATTTCTCTTGTTTGCGCTTGCATCGCCTGGGTCTGGCTCTGGCGGCAGCCGGACTGCTGGGTGGCGCGGCGCTGGCGGCCGAGCCGGCCACGCCGACACTGTCCAACGCCAGCACCCCGACCGATGGCACGGTGAGTGCCGACCACCGTGGCTACGCGGCGCAGCAGGCCGCCATCCAGGCGCTCAACGAGCGCGGCGGGCATCGGCTGCGCAGCTACAGCCTGGCCAAGGCGCAGTGCTGGCTGGATGTGAGTTTCCACGAGTACACGCGCAATGATCGCTCCAGCTTCCCGCTGGCAGCGCTGCAGCAGTCGAGCCAGATCACCCGTTATCTGGCCAGCGGGGGCGCGGTGACCGGCGAGGCCAATCCGGCCCGGCAGACGCCGCTGCTGAACAACGCGCCCAAGTTGCGCGCGGATCTGTGGGCGCAGGTCGAGCAGCTCAAGGGTCAGCCCGGCGCGCGCTGCGCCGAGCAGTTGCTGGCCTGCGCCGAGGTCGAGCTGGTGCATGCCGGCAACGAGCATGCGCAGCAGGGCTGGCGCCATGCCCAGCCGTATGTGCAGATCGCCGAGGATCGGGTCGCGGAGGCGCAGGCGGCTGAGGCCGCGTGTCCGCCGGAGGTGGTGCCGGCGGTGGTGGCGCCAGCCGCTTCTGCCGCCGCCTGTCCGCAGCAGCCGGTGTGTCAGCCGGGCGAGGTGCCGGGGGTGGTGCCACCGCCGCCATCGCTGGATCCGGTGCCGTCCGCGCCGGGCCGGGTGACGGAGAAGATCGTCATCGACGCCAGCTTGCTGTTCAAGTTCGATCGGCGCAGCGCCAATGATCTGCTGCCGGCGGCGCGCTCGCAGCTCGATCAGCTGGTGGACAAGCTCAACCGCGAGTACGACTCGATCGAGCACATCGAGCTGGTGGGCTACACCGATCGGCTCGGGCGCTGGGGCTACAACCTGAAGCTCTCGCAGGACCGCGCTGATGCGATGAAGTCGGTGCTGCAGGCCAAGGGTGTGACCACCGAGATCGTCGCCGTCGGCAAGGGCAGCGCCGATCCGCTGGTCGATTGCCCCGGTGCCAGGCAGACGCCCGCGCTGGTCCAGTGTCTGCAGCCCAATCGGCGCGTCGAGTTCAATATCACTGGC
>JBFPGZ010000019.1:0-111328 GCA_041083665.1 Leptothrix sp. (in: b-proteobacteria) | reverse complement strand
AGCTCGCCAACCAGGGCGAGACCGACCCGGCCGCGATGCTGGAGCACCTCAACGAGGCGCTGCTGACCTCCAGCCACGACAGCATGTTCATGACCATGCTGTGCTTCAGCCTGGACAGCCGCAGCGGTCGGCTGCGCGTGGCCAACGCCGGCCACTCCTTCCCGTACTTCTGGATGTCCGGCGAACAGGCCTGGGGCATGATCGAAGTGGAAGGCGTGCCGCTCGGCCGCGTCGCCGAGCCCAAGTACGTGCCGGTCACCTTCGACATGGCACCGGGCGACCGGCTGTTCCTCTACACCGACGGCCTGATCGAGCAGGAGAACGCCGCCAGCGAGCCGTTCGGCTACGAGCGCGTCGAGGAGCTGCTGTTCCACGTCGCCGGCCAGCCGCTCGACGTCGCGCGCGACCTCGTCTTCACGACGCTGGCGCAGCACACCGGCAGCCCGGACTTCGGCGATGACGTCACCGTGATGTTCCTGGAGCACACCGAGCGCGTCTCGCGCGGCGGCGCGGTGCCGGTCAAGCGGCTCGACAACCGCGCCATCGTCCAGTTCGACGCGCTGACCTTCCTCGACATGCCTGAGCTGCCGGATCACGTTTCGCGCCAGCACGTCGTCGTCACGCACGACGCCGGCCAGATCGGCGCGCTGCTGCTGCCGCTCTGCCAGGCCGGCGTGCGCCGCGTGCTGCCTAGCGAGCAGCTGTTCCTGCGCGAGCTGGGCTGGCAGGAGCTGCTGCAGCAGCACCACCGCCCGGCCGGCGACGACCTGCCGCAGTGGATCAGCGCCCCGACGCTGCAGCACGAGTGGACCCTGGCGCACAGCGACGACAAGGCCAGCACCATGCAGGAGCTCGGCGCGCTGCTGGACAGCCTCGGCAGCGTGCCGCCGGAGATGCACGACATCCTGCTGCTGATGGCCGACGAGCTGATCGAGAACAGCCTCTATGGCGCGCCGCTCGACCCGTGGCAGCGCAAGATCTACCAGAAGGGCCAGCGTCGCGTGGTCGAGCCGGCCGAAGGCCTCCGCGTGCTGCTGATGACGGACGGCGAACGCCTGGGCATGACGGTGATCGACCGCTGGGGCACCTTCACGCCGGCCACCTTCCTGAACCGGCTGGCGCTGAATGCCAACCACGACGGCATCGAAGCCGGCGTGGGCGGCGCCGGCATGTACCTGATGTGGCGCATGAGCGACTACCTGCAGATCCGCGTCAAGCCGCAGCAGGAAACCCAGATCACGCTGCTGTGGTCACTGCGCGACGTGCCCGACCCCGAGCGCGACAGCGGCTTCCAGTTCCTGTTCCACCACGAGCTGAGCGAGTTGCTGCCCGCTGCCTCCAGCGTGGCCGCAGCCTCGACCATTCCGACCACCACCTGATGCCAACATGACCGACACCTCGACGCTGCGCATCGACACCACCCTCGATGACGCGACCCAGGCCACGATCTACCTGCTGAGTGGAGAAATCGACGTCACCGCCGCCGCCGCGTTCGCGCCGCTGCACGGCAGCACGCCGCCGGGCGGCCAGGCCGCGCTCGACTTCGCCGACGTCACGCGTGTCAACTCCATGGGCCTGGCGCAGCTGATGCGTCTGCTGGAACAGTGGCGCGGCCAGGGCGTGGCGATGGAAGCGCGCAACATGACCCGCACCATCAGCATGCTGTTCAAGATGACGGGCATGAACCGCTACTTCAGCGGCGGCGCCGGTACAGCGGGCGCTGAAACGAACGGCTCCGCCGCCGGGCTGATGCGGCCACTCGCCGGGACACCCCGGTCGTCCGCCCAGGCGGCAGCGGCGCCTGCTGCCACCACAACGCCGCGCGGTCTGCCGGCTGCCCGTAGCGCCCAGCCGCCGCAGTTGCGCCGGGTGGTGCGGCCCCCTGCGGCAGCCCCGGCCGCGCCGGCCGCACACGCGGCGTCAACCGCTGCCCCGGCTGCCGCCGCCAGCTCGCCAGCCCCCCACGCCGACGCCAAGCTGAGCTTCGCGGTCAGCCTGCAGAGCAACCAGCAGCTGAGCGGCTGGTACTACCTCAACACCCTGCTGCAGCGCGAGCTGGATCTGCCGATCTCGATCAGCATCAACCAGCTCGATGCCACCAGCAACAGCAACCTGCCCTCGATCGTCTTCGCCCGCCCGTTCGACGCCTGCGCTCTGATCACCGAGCACGGCTACCTGCCGGTGGTCCGGCCGGTGGACGATACCGACGAGGTCAGCATCGTCGTGCGGCAGGACGATCCGCGCCAGGCGGTGTCTGAATTGGCGGAGGGCACCCGGGTCGTCACTGCAGTCGAGCAGAGCTTCGTGCTCCTGCTCGGGCGTTTCTTGTGCGACGAGTACGGTCTCGACTCGGGCCGGCTGGCCTACCAGTTCACCGGCAACGAGATCACCGCCCTGAAAGCGCTGCTGAACGGCCAGGCCGACATGCTGTTCATGCTGCGCAAGAACTACGCGCAGCTCTCGCACCTCAGCCGCTCCGCCACCCGCGCGCTGCACGAGAGCGAGACCGGCATGGCCTACCACATGCTGCTGCTCAAGCCCGAGCACCGTGACCTGGCGCCGCGCCTGTCCCGAGCCTTGCTGGAACTCGATCGCCACGAGAAAGGCCAGCAGGCCCTGCAAGACCTCGGCATCAGCGGCTGGACCGCGCCGAAGGACGACGAGATCAACATGCTGCTGATGCTCTATCAGCGCTACATGACCAAATGATCGGCGGCAGCGCAGCCAGCAAGGGCGCGCTGGCGGTGCTGACGGCGCAGTCAGGTCAATCTACGGTGTTGGATCAGAACGGCGCGTCGTCGCGAGGCGCGCGCTTGCGCACCGGCGCTTCCGGTTCCGGCGCCGGCATGTCGGCCTTGCGGATGCGGGTGGCCTTGCGGGCCGGGGCTTCGGCAGGTTCTTGCTCGGCGGCGTTCTGGGCGGCGGCTTCTTGCAGCGCTTCGGCGGCGGCCATGTCGGCGCCGATGCCAGCGGCCATGCTGCGAGCCAGTGCGCTGGTGGGCGTGTTGGCGAACAGGCTGCCGGCCGTGCCGTCGATGGCGGACGTGCTGGCCGGGGCGGCCTTGACACGCGGGGTCCGGGGCTGGCTTGAGGCCGCGTCGGCGTCACTTTCCGGCTTGGGTTCGTCGTCCTTGATGACGCGGCTGTATTCCGACAGCATCTGCACCAGCTGGGCGTAGATCTTCGGGTTGCCGGCGACCATTTCGCGCTGGTAGAGGAAGTCGGCTTCGCCGGTGAAGTTGCCGACCAGACCACCCGCTTCGGTGATCATCAGCGAGCCGGCGGCGCAGTCCCACGGTTGCAGGCCGGTCTCGAAGAAGCCGTCATACCAGCCAGCCGCGACGTAGCACAGGTCCAGTGCGGCGGCACCCGGGCGGCGCAGGCCGGCGCAGGCTTGCATCACTTCCTCGAACATCTTCAGGTAGCGCTTGAAGTTGTCGCCCTTGCGGAACGGGAATCCGGTGCCGATCAGCGCTTCGGCCATGCGGATGCGCTTCGAGACGCGCAGGCGCTTGTCGTTCAGGAAGGCGCCCCGGCCCTTGGTGGCGTAGAACAGGTCGTTGCGCGCCGGGTCGTAGACAACGGCTTGCTCGACCTTGCCCCGGTGTGCCAGCGCGATCGACACCGCGTATTGCGGCAGGCCGTGGATGAAGTTGGTGGTGCCGTCGAGCGGATCGATGATCCACAGGAACTCGCTGTTGCGCACGCCGTGCTCGCGGCCGGTTTCCTCGGCCAGGATGCCGTGGTTCGGGTAGGCGTACAGGAGGGTGTCGATGATGGCGCGCTCGGCCGCCTGATCGACTTCGGTGACGAAGTCGTTGTGCCCCTTCGAGGTCACCGTCAGCCGGTCCAGATCAAGGCTGGCGCGGTTGATGATGGCACCTCCCGCGCGGGCCGCCTTGATGGCAATGTTGAGCATCGGATGCAGTGCAGTGGCTTGCGTCATGGCGGACTCGCGGCTTGAGGTGAGAGGGGGCTGGCGGAAAGAAAGAGCGGTTCGGGCGCTGCAGTGGCGCACCGTAAGATCCGGGATTTTACCCGGTACGCCGACGTGACCGCTCCTGAGCTTGTTTCCCCGCCCGATTCCACCCGCTTCATCCTCATCAACACCAGCCATCCCGGCAACGTCGGCGCGACCGCGCGGGCCATGAAGGTGATGGGTTTTTCCGAGCTGGTGCTGGTGGCGCCGCGCTTTGCCGACGTGCTCTGCCGGGAGGAAACCGTCGCGATGGCGAGCGGCGCGGCCGACATCCTGGTGCGCGCGCGCATCGTGCCGACGCTGGCCGAAGCGCTGGAAGGTGTCCAGATCGCCTGCGCCACCGCGATGACGCCGCGCGACTTCGGCCCGCCGACGCAGGCGCCGCGCGAGTTCTTCGCGACGGTGGCGGAGCGGCGCGAGAAGGTGGCCTTCGTGTTCGGCAGCGAGCGTTACGGCATGTCGAACGACGATGTCTGGCGCTGCCATGTCTGCCTGTCGATCCCGACCCATCCGGACTACGGCTCGCTCAACCTGGCGCAGGCGGTGCAATTGCTGGCCTACGACTGGCGCTGCGCGCTGGGCGGCTACGGCGTGACGCCGCGCACCCGCGAGCCGCAGCGTGCCAGCATCGACGCGGTGGAAGGCGCACTCGGCCACTGGCGCGAGGCGCTGATCCAGCTCGGTTTCCTTGACCCGGCCGCGCCGAAGAAGCTCATGCCGCGCCTGGAGCAACTCTTGCATCGGGCTGAGCTGAGCGCCGAAGAAGTTCACATCCTGCGTGGCATGGCGCGTGCTGTGCTGGCTCGTTGAGTGCTGCGACGCTGCGCTGCACGCCGGTCGGGCAGCGCCTACACTGACACCTTGCCGCCGACCTCGCCCTTGCGGCGGCCCCTGTTGCGACCCCATACAGCCCCGAGCCAGCCATGTTCAGCCGCCTGCGTGAAGACATCTCCTGCATCCTGGAGCGCGATCCTGCCGCGCGGTCGTGGTTCGAAGCGCTCACTTGCTATCCGGGGCTGCACGCGCTGTGGATGCAACGTGTGGCCCACTGGTGCTGGCGCCGTGGTCTGAAATGGCTGGGACGCTTCATTTCGCACTGGGGCCGCTTCCTGACCGGCATCGAGATCCATCCGGGCGCCACGTTCGGCCGGCGCGTCTTCATCGACCACGGCATGGGCATCGTGATCGGCGAGATGGCCGAGGTCGGTGACGACTGCACCATCTACCAGGGCGTGACACTCGGCGGCACGTCGCTGATCAAAGGTGCCAAGCGCCATCCGACCCTGGGCAAGGGCGTGATCGTCGGTGCGCATGCCAGCGTGCTGGGCGGCTTCACGGTCGGGGATGGTGCGCGGGTCGGCTCCGGCGCGGTGGTGACCAAGCCGGTGCCGGCTGGCGCGACTGCGGTGGGCAACCCGGCGCGCATCATTGCCGCGCAGCAGGACGCGCAGCGCGAGGCGGCCGCCGCCAAGATGGGCTTCTCGGCCTACGGCATCACGCAGGGCGACGACCCGGTCGCGCAGGCCATGAAAGGCCTGATCGACAACGCTTCCAGCCACGAGCACCAGATTGCGCTGCTCTGGCAGGCGATCGAGAAGCTCTCGATGCGCACCCGCGAGCTGCCGGCCGAGGCCTGCGTGCCGCAGGAGGCCCACACCACCGAATGTTTCGACGCCGAGCGGCTCAATCGGCTGGTCAAGTAGGGCGGCGCGCGCAGGCGCCGCCTCTGCACTCAGGTGAGCGGCGCCCGGATGGCCGACTTGGGCCGGAAGGCCTTGCAGACCGATGCGTCGGTTTCCAAGTACGGCCCGCCGATCAGATCGATGCAGTAGGGCACCGCCGCAAAGATGCCGGGGCAGGGTGGCGTCGCATCCGGCAGACCTTCGAGCGTTTCCGCAATCGACTTCGGCTGGCCCGGCAGATTGATGATCAGCGTGCGATTGCGGATCACCGCCACCTGGCGCGACAGGATCGCGGTCGGCACGAAACGCAGGCTCACCTGGCGCATCTGCTCGCCAAAGCCAGGCATCACCTTGTCGGCCACCGCCAGGGTGGCTTCAGGGGTGACGTCACGCAGGGCCGGGCCGGTGCCACCGGTGGTGAGCACCAGATCGCAGCGGTCCTTGTCGACCAGCTCGCGCAGGGTGGCGCTGATGGTGTCCTGATCGTCCGGGATCAGGCGCATGTTCCAGATCACCGGGTTCTTGAGTGCGCGCATCAGCCATTCCTGCAGGGCCGGCAGACCTTTGTCTTCGTAGACCCCTTTGGAGGCACGGTCGCTGATCGACACCAGGCCGATGCGCAGCGTGTCATGGCTGAGCGAGCTGGTGTCCGGGGTGGTCGAGTCAGTCATCAAGGTTCTCGTCGGTGGTGGCGTGGGCAGCCTCGTCCGAGGCCGCTGCGGCAGCCGCCTGCAGGGTCTGGCGCACGATCTGGAACAGCTCGCGATAGCTGCGGCTCTTGCGCTCGGTCGCACCGCCCACCGTCGATGGCGCACTGGCGGCCAGGGCGGCTTCCTTGCGGGCATTGCGGATCAGGGTGCGCAGCGCCTGGACGTCACCGCCCGGATAGGCGTCGAACCATTGCGTCAGCGCGGTGTCGTTGCCGAGCAGGCGGTCGCGCCAGCGCTCGGCTTCGTGCAGCGCCAGCGTTTCCTTGGCGCCCGGCAGGCGGTACGAGGCCACGGCTTCGCGCAGCGGCGCCGGGTCGATGCGGCGCATCAGCTTGCCGACGTATTGCAACTGGCGCCGCCGGCCTTCATGCGCGGTGATGCTGCGCAGATTGCGGATGGCATCAAACAGATTTTCAGGCAGCTGCAGGGCCGCCAGGCGGTTGTCGGGCAGTTCCATCAACTCCTTGCCCAGCACCTGCAGGTCTTGCATCTGCTTCTTGAGCTGGGTTTTGCTGGGAGAGTTGTCGTCGTCCGCGTCGAGGGGATCTTGGTAGTTGTCGCTGTTGTCCATCGTGAGGCGGTCTGGTCGGGTGACAGATATCATACGAGCGCCCCTGCGAGAGCCTGATTCAGACGCGCTCCTGGTAGGCTCATTCCACCCGCAACGACCACTTCACGGCTGCCCCAGATGACTGCACCTACCTCCCGTCCCGACCATGGCTTTGCCTACACCCGCGAGCAGTTCCAGTCGCTGGTCGAGACCGCGTTGACGCAGGCCAAGTCGCTGGGCGCCACGGATGCCGCCGCCGAAGTCTCGGAAGGCGCCGGGCTGTCGGTCTCGGTGCGGCTGGGCAAGATCGAGAACGTCGAGCGCAACCGCGACAAGAGCCTCGGCATCACCGTCTACCTCGGGCAGCGGCGCGGCAATGCCAGTACCTCCGACTTCTCGCCGGCGGCGCTGCACCAGACGGTCAAGGCCGCCTACGACATCGCCCGTTTCACTGCCGAAGATTCGGCCGCCGGTTTGCCGGATGCGGCTGACCTGGCGCTGGGGGCGGCCGCCGAGCGCGATCTCGACCTGTTCCACCCCTGGCTGGTCACGGCCGAAGAGGCGGCGGCGCTGGCGCTGCGCTGCGAACAGGCCGCGCTCGACACCGACAAGCGCATCAGCAACTCCGAAGGCGCCGGCGTGTCGGCCCAGCAGTCGCACTTCTATGGCGCCAACACGCACGGTTTCTGCGGTGGCTACGCCAGTTCGCGCCATTCGCTGTCGGTCTCGCCGATTGCGGGGCGCGGCGCCGGCATGCAGCGCGACGCCTGGTACAGCTCGATGCGCGATGCCACCGAGCTGGCCGCGCCCGAGGCGGTCGGGCGTTACGCCGCCGAGCGGGCGCTCTCAAGACTGAAGGCGCGCAAGATCGCCACCTGCGAGGTGCCGGTGCTGTTCGAATCGACGCTGGCGGCCGGTCTGCTTGGCGCCTATGTGCAAGCCACCAGCGGCGGCGCGCTCTACCGCAAAGCCACATTCCTGCACGACTGCCTGGGCCAGCAGGTGCTGCCGGCGCACATCGACATCGACGAAGATCCGCACCAGCTCAAGGCCAAGGGCAGCGCGCCGTTCGATGACGAAGGCGTGGTGACGCGACCCCGTCGGGTGGTCGAGGCCGGTGTGACGCAGGGTTATTTCCTGTCCAGCTATTCGGCCCGCAAGCTGGGCATGCGCACCACCGGCAACGCGGGCGGCTCGCAGAACCTGCGCTTCGCCAGCCGCCTGACCAAGAAGCGTGACAACCTCGACGAGATGATCCGCAAGCTCGACCGTGGCCTGTTCGTGGTCGAGCTGATGGGCCAGGGCGTCAACTACGTCACCGGCGACTACTCGCGCGGCGCGGCCGGCTTCTGGGTCGAGAACGGCCGCATCGCCTATCCGGTGCACGAGATCACCATCGCCGGCCACTTGCGCGAGATGTTCCAGAAGATCATCGCCGTCGGCTCCGACGAGTACACCACCGGCAGCAAGACCATCGGCTCGGTGCTGCTCGACAAGATGATGGTGGCGGGGCACTGAGGCAGGTCAAGCAAGCCTGCTGCGCCGTGTTGCGCACGGGTAACTCCCGGGCCGGTAGGTGTCGAGGGTTTTCTAGAATCTGCCGGTCATTTGTTCGGCTGCCGTCAGAGCGGCCGATCTGGTTCTACTTTCGGAGGTTGGTACATGGAACGTCGCTTATTCATCCGTCAAGCTGGCATCGCTGGTGTGCTGGCTGCGGGTGCCGCACCCGCTGTGGTGCATGCCCAGGCCAATCTTCGCTGGCGCCTGGCGTCGAGCTTTCCGAAATCGCTCGACACCATCTTCGGTGGCGGCGAAGTGTTCGCCAGGAAGGTGAGCGAGCTGTCGGGCGGCAAGTTCCAGATCTCGGTGCATGCCGGTGGCGAGCTGATGCCGGCTTTCGGCGTGGTCGATGGCGTGCAGAACGGCACCGTCGAGATGGCGCACACCGTGCCGTACTACTTCTTCGGCAAGGACGAGACCTTCGCCATCGGTGCTTCCATCCCGTTCGGCCTGAACAGCCGCCAGATGACGGCCTGGATGCTGGAAGGCAACGGCCTGAAGCTGATGCGCGAGTTCTACGCCGGCTACAACATCATCAACTTTCCGGGCGGCAACACCGGCGCGCAGATGGCCGGCTGGTATCGCAAGCCGCTCGCCTCGATGGCCGACATGAAGGGCCTGAAGTTCCGGGTTGGCGGCTTCGCCGGCAAGGTCATCGAGCGCATGGGTGGCGTGCCGCAGAACATTCCGGGCGGCGAGATCTACCAGGCGCTCGAAAAAGGCACCATCGACGCCGCCGAGTGGGTCGGCCCCTACGATGACCAGAAGCTCGGCTTCAACAAGGTCGCACCGCACTACGCCTACCCGGCCTGGTGGGAAGGCGGCCCGCAGGTCGACTTCTTCATCAACCAGAAGGCCTTTGCCGCCCTGACGCCCGAGTACAAGGCCATCGTCGAATGTGCTGCGGCCTTCGTGCATGTGGACATGCAGGCCAAGTACGACGCCAAGAACCCGCCCGCGCTCAAGCAGCTGGTGGGCAATGGCACCAAGCTGTTCCGCCTGCCCAAGGACGTGATGGAAGCGGCCTTCAAGGAGTCGCAGGCGCTCTACAGCGAGCTGTCCGAGAAGAACCCGAACTGGAAGAAGGTCTACACCGACTTCGCCAAGTTCCGCGCCGAGCAGAACCTCTGGTTCCGCTTCGCCGAAGCCGGCTTTGACGACTTCATGCAAGCGCAGAAGCTCTGACAGGTTTGAGTGCTGCGGCCGCCGCCCCGCCCAAGCTCTGGCCAGGCTTGGCGTTTGCCCTGATCGGCTCGATCGCGTTCTCCGGCAAGGCCATCATCGTCAAGCTGGCGTATCGGCATGGTGTCGATGCGGTGACGCTGCTGATGCTGCGCATGCTGTTCGCGCTGCCGCTGTTCGTGCTGCTGGCCTGGTGGGCTGGCCGGGGCAAGCCGGCGCTGACCCGGCGCGACTGGCAGGTCGTGCTCGGGCTGGGGTTTTCAGGCTATTACCTGGCCAGCTTTCTCGATTTTGTCGGGTTGGGTTATGTCTCGGCCAGCTTCGAGCGGCTGATCCTCTACCTCAACCCGACCATCGTGCTGGCCATGGGCGTGGTGCTGTTCAAGCGCCGCGTCACCACCGCGCAGCTGGTGGCACTGGCGCTCAGCTACGCCGGTGTGCTGCTGGTGTTCGGCCACGAGCTCAAGCTGGAAGGCAGTCATGTGGTGCTGGGCGCGCTGCTGGTGTTTGCCAGTGCGGTGAGCTATGCAACGTACCTGGTCTACAGCGGCGAGGAGGTCAAGCGGCTCGGCTCGCTGCGCCTGACTGGCCTGGCCACCACGGTGGCTTGCGTGCTGTGCATCGGCCAGTTCGTGCTGCTGCGGCCGCTCGATTCGATCGTCGATGTGGCCACGCCGGTGCTCTGGCTGTCGCTGCTGAACGCCACCGCCTGCACTTTTGCGCCGGTCATCCTGGTCATGATGGCGATCGAGCGCCTGGGTGCGACCATGGCGGCGCAGACCGGCATGGTCGGCCCGATGAGCACCATCCTGATGAGCGTGCTGATCCTGGACGAGCCGTTCACGCCCTGGGTTGCGGCGGGCACGGTGCTGGTGCTGGCGGGGGTGTGGCTGCTGGCCAGGTGGCGCTGACGCCGCTCAGGTGGATCCGCTGGTGCTCGACTCCGGTGGCTGTGCCAGCAAGTGCAGGGCGCTTTCGTAGTCGTAGGTGGCGATCTTGTGCAGCAGGGCACTGCGGCGTTCGCCCAGACAGGCCTGCAGCAGGGCTTGTTCGTGGCGAACCAGGTCGTTGACGCCCATGTCGCCGACCTGGAGCAAGCGGATCAGCTCTGCCTGAACGGCCGGCCAGCGGCTCTGATCGGTCGGCGGCGTGTCGGTGGCGCTGGGCAGCGGGTCGGCAGGGTGGGGTGCTTCAGTCGAGCCGGGTGGAGCGGCCTGGGCTGGCAGCCAGTGCGACAAGGCGCGGTACAGCACCACCGGATCGACCGGCTTGGCGATGAAGTCGTTCATGCCCGCAGCGGCACAGGCCAGGCGGTCTTCGTCGAAGACATTGGCGCTCATGGCCAGGATCGGCAGCTGCGCGCAGCCGGGCAGCCGGCGGATCGCGCGGGTGGCTTCGAGGCCATCCATGCCGGCCATCTGCACATCCATCAGTACCAGGTCGTAGTGCTGTGCGGCGGCTTTCCGGACCGCCTCCTGGCCGTCGCTGGCGGTGTCGATGTGCAAGCGGGTCGAGGCCAGCAGCGCCAGCGCCACCTCGCGGCTGACTTCGTTGTCTTCAACCAGCAGCAGGCGGGCCGGGCCATGCTGGCGCAGGCTGTCTTGCACGCTGCTGGCCGAGTCCGCCACCCAACCCGCTCGACTTTGCCCGTGTTGCAGCTTGACCGTGAACCAGAACAAGCTGCCGGTACCGGGCGCACTTTCCAGCCCGGTCGTGCCACCCATCAGTTCAGCGAGCCGGCGCGTGATCACCAGCCCCAGGCCGGTGCCGCCATGCCGGCGGGTGGTCGAGCTGTCGGCCTGCTCGAAGGCGACGAACAGCCGGGCCTGCTGGTCGTGGCTGATGCCGATGCCGCTGTCCTGCACCTCGAAGCGCAGCAGCAGCTGTTCGCCATTCGCTTCGAGCAGCCGGGTGCGCAGCACGATGCCGCCCTGGGCGGTGAACTTGACGGCGTTGCTGGCGTAGTTCAGCAGGGCTTGGCGCAGGCGGGTCAGATCGCCCTTCAGCCACGGCGGCACCTGGCGGTCGGTCTCGACCTGCACGCTCAGGCCCTTGGCGTGGGCCGACTCGGCAATCAGCGCCTGGACGTGGTCGAGCACCGCTGCGAGCGGGAAATCGACGCTTTCCAGCACCAGCCGCCCGGCCTCGATCTTCGACAAGTCGAGGATGTCGTTGATGATCGACAGCAGGTGGCGGGCGGCGCCATCGACCTTGTCGAGCCGCTCGGCCTGCAGGGGCGTCGGCGCGGCGCTGCGCAGCAAGTGCGTGAGCCCGACGATGGCATTCATCGGCGTGCGGATTTCGTGGCTCATGTTGGCCAGGAAAGCGCTCTTGGCCTGGTTGGCGGCTTCGGCGCGGCTGCGTGCTTCGGCCAGCTGGGTGGTGCGGCTCGCGACCAGTTCTTCCAGGTGATGGCGATGCTGCTCCAGCTCCTGCTCCGCCTGTTTGCGCTCGGTGATGTTGCGCGAGATGCCGAACAGGCCGATCAGGGTGCCGTGGCTGTCGAACAGCGGCCCCTTGGTGGTGAGGAAGGTGCACGGGCCATCGACGGTGCCCAGCACATGTTCGTAAGTGACGCTGCAGCGTTGTTCCAGCACCTGCCGGTTGGTGCGCATCATCGCGGCCGCTTCCTCGGCTGAGAAGATGGCCAGATCGTCCTGGCCCAGCACCTGCTGGGCCGACTTGCCGGTGTAAAGGCTGGCGGCGCGGTTGAACAGCAGGTAGTGTCCCTGCAGATCCTTGACGTAGATGACGTCGCTGGAGCTTTCCGCCAAGGCGTCGAGCAGCGTGAGTGCCTGCAGCTGCCGGGCCTGGTCGCTGCGCTTGCGCTCGGAGGCCCACAAGCGCTTTTGCTGCCGCCACAGGAAAGCGCTGGTGGCCGTGACAAAAAATGCCAGCAGACCGGCCAGCGAAATCCACAGCGAGTCGGCGATGAGGTCACGGTCCAGCTCGCTGCGGTCGATCTTGGCGATCAGGAACCAGTCGGTGCCAGGCACCGCATAGCTGATGCCGAACACGGCCACACCACGGTAGTCGACGCCTTCGATCACCGCCCCGATCGGTACCTGGCCGCGCAGCACCTGGCCGGCCATCAAGCTGGAATGGGCCAGAGGCACCTTGAGTGCGCCGGCCGAGTCAGGTCGGTAGCGCACCTGATTCAGGAACACGACCTGCTCGCCGTCGCGGCGAAACAGCACCGTCTCGCCGCTGGCGCTGCGGCCGGGCCAGTTGCGCAGGGTCGGCAGCAGGTAGTCGTCCGGGTCGGTGCGCAGCACAAGCACCGGGCCGCTGCGGCCACCACTGGCGGGCAGCGTGGTGACAAAGTCGAGCCGCAGCCGCCCCTGATCATCACGATGCGGGCTGAGCAGGGCGGTTTGCTGTGTCTTGCGGACCTGCTCGACCATGGCCTGCAACGCCACATCCATCGGTCCTGCGGGTGCCGCAGAAGAATCCCACCACAGGGGGTTGCCCGGCTCGATCAGCAGCAGGCTGTCAAATCGATGTTGCGCCGGATAGTCTTGCAGTTGCTGCAGCAGCTGGGTGCGACTGCGGTCGTCGCCGTGGCTGCGCCAGCGCTGGTACAGCTCGGCGAGTTGCTGATTGCCGTGCAGGTACTGGACATCGCCTTGGCGCTCGCCCAGCCAGTCGGCCAGCTGACTGGTCTTCAGCTCGGCAATCGCCTGCAGGCGTTCCGCGCTGGCCTGCCGGTGCTGGTCGCGTGCGTGCAGCACGCTCTGGACCGTGATGGTGCCGACCGCCATGGCCAACAAGACCATGGGCAGCAGCAGCCGACGTATCTTCAGCAGGCGAGCCACAGCGCTGCAGTGCCACTGTGGCGGGCGGCACCATCGGCATGGTCGCGCGCCACCTGGGCAAAGGTCTGAAACGCCGCATCGAAGGCGTCCACCACGTCGGGGTCGAAATGCTGGTTGCGCCCGGCCAGGATGATCTGCCGCGCCTGCTCGAACGAGGTCGGCCGCTTGTAGATGCGCGGCGAGACCAGCGCATCGAACACATCGGCCAGCGCCATCAGGCGGGCCGAGATCGGAATGGCCTCGCCTTGCAGGCCGTCGGGGTAGCCGCTGCCGTCCCAGCGTTCGTGGTGCCAGCGGGCAATTTCCTTGGCCAGCGCCAGGAATTCGATCGACTGGGCCACGCCGCGCTCGGCCCGTTCAATCGCCTGGGCACCCAGCGCGGCATGGGTTTTCATGATCGCAAACTCGTCCGGCGTCAGCTTGCCGGTCTTGAGCAGGATGTGGTCGGGGATGCCGACCTTGCCGATGTCGTGCAGCGTGGCCGAGCGGGTCACCAGATCGATGTAGCGTCTGGTGAGCGTGCCGGCAAAGCGTGGATGGGTCTGCAGCTGTTCGGCCAGCAGGCGCACATAACTCTGGGTGCGCACCAGGTGGTTGCCGGTTTCAGGGTCGCGCGTTTCGGCCAGGTGCGCCAGGGTGCGGATGCTGACTTCCTGGATCAGCTCGTTGTCGGCCATGCGGCGCGCCACTTCAGCTTCGAGGGCTGCGTTCTGGTCGCGCTGCCAGTCGTGGACATGCTTGACGGCGAGCTGGGCCCGCACCCGCGCCAACACCACCGCCGGCTTGATCGGTTTGGTGATGTAGTCGACCGCGCCCTGCTCCAGGCCGTGCTCCTCGTCGCGCGCTTCGTCGAGTGCCGACAGAAAGATCACCGGAATGTGGGCGGTGGCGGGGTGGTCGCGCAAGGCCTGCAGCACCGCGTAGCCATCCATGTCCGGCATCAGCACATCCAGCAGGATCAGGTCCGGGTGCGGCGTCTGCTGGGCATAGTGCAGCGCGATGCGGCCACAGTTGGCGGCCTTGACGCGATAGCCGACGCCGCGCAGCAGGTCGCCGAGCACGCCGAGGTTGTCAGGCACATCGTCCACCACCAGCAGCGTCGCCTGGCGCAGATCAAAACGGGGCGGAGCAGGCTTCACACGCAGGTCCATTTTGCAGATTCGGGTCGATTCGACCTCGGCGTCGGATGGTAATCGGCAAACAGGCTCTCCGAATGAACCATGTGTTGAATAGGGCTTGGCTCACTCGATGAACTCTGCAAAGCGCACGCGAATCAAAACAGCTCGCGCAGCGTGTGGCATCATCCGGCGCCTTTTTGCGCCTCAGGAAGCAACACGATGGATCTGAAACTGCCGATCGTCATCAATGACGAACTGTCCGACGACGTCATCACGTCCAAGGGCATGCTTGACCTCGCCAGCGGCGAGATCCGCGACGTCAAGTACGACGAGCACGACCTGCAATCCGAAGGATTTCCGGCTGAGGACGAAAGCTACGAGTTCACCTGCGGGGTGCTCTCGAACGGCAAGAAAGAGGTCGAGTTCCGCATCGAGGTCGATGTGGTCGGCCGCAAGTATTCGATCACGCCGAGCGAGCTGCTCGAACTCAAGGGCCGCGCCGCCAAGCTGTTCTCTGCGGCCCCGGAAGCGCCGGCCGGCAGCCAGCCGCCCGCCAAGAAAGCACCTGCCAAGCGCAAGCCGGCCCGCTGATCAGACCGGCTGCGACCGGTGCTCGTCGAGTGCCGGAGCGCTGACCGCCGCCGCAGGCTTGCGGCCCGCCCGCAGCACCATCGCGCCGGGTGCCCGGCCTGATTCGGCCAGGTGCACCAGCATGCCTTTGGGGCAGTAGCGCTGGTGCAGTTCGGCGGCCTGGCCAGCGAGCCGGGCGTGCGCCGGGATGCGCTTGGCATGGTGGCGCAGCAGCAGCGTGGCGAGTTCGATCAGCTTGGCGTTCAAGGTCCGCGTGCCATGCGCCAGCAGACTTTGCACCGCCGCCTCAGGCGCGCCGTCCAGGCACTGCGTCATGGCGGCTTCGGCCAGCTCGGTGGTGCGGGTGTGCGCGGCGCGCAGGATCGGCTCGAAGGTCGGCTGGCCCTGCAGCGCGGCGACCAGCAAGTCGGTGCCGGTCTTCGAGATGCAGAAGCGCTCAGCCAGCGTGCCGAGCCAGCCTTCGGCTTCGGGTCCGGCGATGCCGCTGCGGCTCAGGCGACCCAGCAGCGCGACCATGTTGCTGGCGGCTTCGAAGTCGAAGTTTTCGGTGCCGATCTCGGCGGCCAGCGCGCGCAGACGCTGCTGCGCCAGGTCGGTCTGGCGCTCCAGCAAGGTGCGCAGCAGGATGGTCAGGGCATGAAAGCGCTGCAGGCGCCGGCTGTCGGCCGATTTTTCCAGCACATGGCCCAGGTTGTCGATGGCGCGCTGCAGGCCGCGATGGTCGGCGTGGTCGAACTTGAGGAAGGCCAGCATCACCAGGCTCTGCAAGTCGAAGGTCTTGGCGCTGAGGCCGATCAGCATGGCGCGGTCCAGCGCTTGCTCGGCCTCGTCGGTGCAGCCGGCATAGAACGCCAGCATGCCTTGTTTCTGCAGTCGGCTGACGCTGCCTGGCGTGAGCGTGCTGACGCGCCGGAAAGTGTCGAGCGCGCCACTGAGGTCGCCCTGGTCGATCTGCACCCGGCCCATCACGTCGTAGGCGTCGGTATAGGCCGGGTTGGCGGCGAGCAGGGCTTCGAGGGTGCGCTTGGCCTGCTGAGGGTTGCCGCTTTCGACATGGGCGCGGGCCACGCCCAGCTCGGCCCAGGACGGTGATTGGGTCTTGCTGACGGCCTCGAAGAGTTCCCGCGCGGCGTCATGGCGGCCCAGGCGCAGCAGCAGCTCGGCGCCGATGCGGGCGGCGTAGATCCAGTATTCGGCGCGCTGCTTGAAGCGCTCCAGGCACAGCTGGGCGGCACGGACGTGGTTTTCGGCTTCGATCGCGCTGAAGATTTCGCCGAGCACTCGCTTGCGCCGGCGGGCCTGGCGCAGCCGCTCGCCCAGTACCGCAGCGTTGTGCGGCTTGAGCAGGTAGCTGTCGAGCGCGGCTTCGGCCGCTTCGGCCACCTTGGCGTAGGTGGCTTCGCCGGTGACCATGATGAAAACGGTCGAGAACGGCAACAGTTGCGAGCGCCGCAACTCGTCGAGCAGATCCTGGCCGTCCATCTCTTCGCCGTCGAATTGCTGCTCGCACAGCACGATATCGAACTGGCGCGCCTCGATCATGCGGCGTGCTTCGCAGGGCCGCGAGGCCTGCAACACCTGACCGACACCCCAGTCGCGCAGCATCGCCACGAGGCTGCTGCGCGAGGTGGGCTTGCCGTCGATCACCAGGGCATGGCAATCATGGATTTCAGGATCCAGTGTTTGTATCGACATGGTGGCGCAGGCAGCAGACGAGGCTTCGTCGACTGTCTATCGGCATCCGGGGGCTGGCGCTTGAGCCTGAAGTTGCGCTGTCAACCGGGTACGGTATCGGTCTTGCGGCGGCCCGCGCGCAGCACCATCGCGCCCGGCGCGCGGCCGGCTTCGACCAGGTTGAGGCGGGTGCCTTTGGCGCAATAGCGCTGGCGCAGCGCTTCGGCCTCGGTCGTCAACGTCGCGTGCTCGGCCATGTGGCTGCCGTGGCGCTGCAGCACCAGCACCGCCAGTTCGATCAGTTTGGCGTTCAGGTTCTCGCGTCCTTGCAGCAGCAGGCTTTGCACGGCGGCGTCGGGTGCACCGCGTGCGCTGTGCGAGATGGCGGCTTCAGCCAGCAGGATGATGCGGCCATGGGCCTCGCGCACGATCTGCGCATAGTCAGGGCTGGCGGGCAGGGTGGCGGCCAGCAAATCGGCGCTGGTCTTGGAGACGCAGAAGCGTTCGGCCAGCCGTTTCAGCCAGTCATCCGCTTCGGGCAGGCGCAGTTCGGTGCGGCCCAGCCGGTCGATCAGAGCGCAGAAGTTGCTGGCGGCCTCGAAGTCGAAATCGGCCGCGCCGATCTCGCCCGCCAGTGCCCGGATCTGCTGCACCGTCCGGGCCGATTGGCGTTCAAGCAGGCTGCGCAACACGCCGAACATGCGCTGGAAGCGCTCCAGACGTGGGCTGCCGGGGCTTTTTTCGAGGGCGTGGTCGAGGTTGTCGCTGGCGCGCTGCAGGCCACGGGTGTCCAGGCGGTCGAACTTCAGCAGCGCCAGCACCATCAGGGTCTGCAGGTCGAAGGTCTTGGCGCTGATGCCGATGATCATGGCGCGTTCCAGCGTCCGCTCGGCCTCGTCGCTGTCGCCGGCATAGAACGCCAGCATGCCCTGTTTCTGCAGCCGGCTGACGCTGGCTGGCGTGAGCGCGCAGGCGCGCCGGAAGGTGTCCAGCGCGGCGGGCAGATCGCCTTGCTCGATCTGCACCCGGCCCATCACGTCATGGGCGTCGGCGTAGCTCGGGTTGGCGGTGAGCAGGCTTTCCAGCGTGCGCCGGGCCTGCTGGGCGTTGCCGCTGTCGGCGTGCGCGCGGGCAATGCCGAGTCGGGCCCAGGGCAGCGCGCGGGTTTCGCGCACGGCTTCGAACAGCTTGCGCGCGGCGTCGTGCTGGCCGAGCCGCAGCAGCAGTTCAGCGCCGATCCGGGCGGCGTAGAGCCAGTATTCGCTGCGCTGGGCGAAGCGCGTCAGACAGAGCCGGGCCGCTTGGGCGTAGTCCTCGTCGTCGATGGCCAGGAAGATGTCTTGCAGCATCTTCTTGCGCCGGCGGGCCTGGCGCAGCCGCTCGCCCAGCACGGCGGCGTTGTGCGGCTTGAGCAGGTAGCTGTCGAGCGCCGACTCGGCCGCTTCGGCCACCTTGGCGTAGGAGGCCTCGCCGGTGACCATCACAAACACGGTCGAGAAGGGCAGCAGTTGCGAGCGGCGCAGATCGTCGAGCAGATCCTGGCCGCCCATCGTTTCGGCGTCGAAATACTGCTCGCACAGCACGATGTCGAAGCGGCGGTTTTCCAGGATGCGCCGCGCGTCATAGGGCCGCGCGACCTGCACCACCAGACCAACCCCCCAGCTGCGCAGCATCGAGACCAGCGCGCTGCGTGAGGTGGGGTTGCCGTCGATCACCAGAGCCTGGCAGGCATGAATGTCAGGGTCCAGCTGCTGGATGGACATGAGCGGGGTGGCCTAAAGGTTCAGAGTTATCTGCCCCTTATCGGCCGCCCGCTCAGTTCACTTGAACAGATCCTTGACGCGATCAGTCCAGCTCTTGGCATTCGGCGAGTGCTTGTCGCCGCCTTTTTTGAGCGATTCGTCGATCTCCTTGAGCAGCTTGCGCTGATGCTCAGTGAGCTTGACCGGCACTTCCAGCGCGACGTGGCAATACAGATCGCCCGGGTAGCTGGAGCGGATGCCCTTGATGCCCTTGCCACGCAGCCGGAAGGTCTTGCCGTGCTGGGTGCCTTCGGGCAGCTCGATCTCGGCTTCGCCGTTCAGCGTCGGCACCAGCATCGTGCCGCCCAGTGCCGCCGTGATCATGCTGACCGGTGCGGTGCAGTGCAGGTCGTCGCCGTCACGCTCGAAGATGTCGTGCTGCTTGATGCGGATCTCGACGTACAGGTCGCCCGGCGGGCCACCATGCACGCCCGGCTCGCCGTGGCCGCGCAAGGCAATGCGCTGGCCTTCGTTGATGCCGGCCGGGATCTTGACTTCCAGCGTCTTCTGCTTCTTGATCTTGCCGGCGCCGCTGCAGGTCGCGCAGGGCTCGGGAATGATCTTGCCGGTGCCGTGGCAGTGCGGGCAGGTCTGCTGGATGCTGAAGAAACCCTGGCGCAGATGCACCGTGCCCGAGCCGTGGCAGGTCGGGCAGGGCTTCGGACTGGTGCCGGGTTTGGCGCCGGTGCCGTGGCAGGTGTCGCACTCTTCCCAGGTTGGAATGCGGATCTGGGTTTCCTTGCCGTGCGCCGCCTCTTCGAGGGTGATCTCCATCGCGTACGACAGATCGCCGCCGCGATAGACCTGCTGGCCACCGCGCCGGGCGCCAGCCTGACCGCCCTGGCCGCTGAAGATGTCGCCGAAGATGTCGCCAAACGCCTCGGCAAAACCGCCGAAGCCTTCCTGGCCGGGGCGGAAGCCGCCGGCAGCGTTCGGATCGACGCCGGCGTGGCCGTACTGATCGTAGGCGGCCCGCTTCTGGGCGTCGGAGAGCATCTCGTAGGCCTCCTTGACCTCCTTGAATTTCTCTTCCGACTCCTTGGCGCCATCACCCTGATTGCGGTCAGGGTGATGTTTCATGGCCATCTTGCGGTAGGCCTTCTTGATGTCTTCCTCGGTGGCATTCTTTGCCACACCGAGGGCCTCGTAATAATCACGCTTTGCCATTGACTCACCCGTGCGCGTTGGGGGCACTGAAACGAAGACGCCGCGTGCGAGGAACGGTGATCGACCGTGGCCCTCGAACGCGGCGGAGACGCCCGGACATCACACCCGGTGCATCGGCAAGATCACTTCTTGACTTCCTTGAACTCGGCATCGACGACGTTGTCGTCGCCGGGCTTGGCGTCGGCCTTGGGCGCTTCGGCACCCGCTTCCGGCGTGCCGCCGGTGGCAGCCTGGGCGGCCTGCATGTCGGCGTACATCTTCTCGCCGAGCTTCTGGCTGGCCTTCATCAGGGTTTCGGTCTTGGCGTCGATGTCGGCCTTGTCGTCGCCCTTGATGCTGGCTTCGACGTCCTTGATCGCGGCTTCGATCTTGTCCTTCTCTTCGGCTTCGAGCTTGTCGCCGTACTCGGTCAGCGACTTGCGCACCGAGTGCACCATGCCGTCGGCCTGGTTCTTGGCCTGCACCAGCTCGACCTTCTTCTTGTCCTCGGCGGCGTTGGCTTCGGCGTCACGCACCATCTTCTGGATCTCTTCTTCCGAGATGCCCGAATTGGCCTTGATGGTGATCTTGTTTTCCTTGCCGGTGGCCTTGTCCTTGGCGCCGACGTGCAGGATGCCGTTGGCGTCGATGTCGAACGAGACTTCGATCTGCGGCGTGCCACGCGGCGACGGCGGGATGCCTTCGAGGTTGAACTCGCCCAGGCTCTTGTTGCCCGAGGCCATCTCGCGCTCGCCCTGGTAGACCTTGATCGTCACGGCCGGCTGGTTGTCGTCGGCGGTCGAGAAGGTCTGCGCGAACTTGGTCGGGATGGTGGTGTTCTTGGCGATCATCTTGGTCATGACGCCGCCCAGGGTCTCGATGCCCAGCGACAGCGGTGTCACGTCCAGCAGCAGCACGTCCTTGCGCTCGCCGCCCAGCACCTGGCCTTGAATGGCGGCGCCGACTGCGACGGCTTCGTCAGGGTTGACGTCCTTGCGCGGCTCCTTGCCGAAGAACTCCTTGACCTTGTCCTGCACCTTGGGCATGCGGGTCATGCCGCCGACCAGGATCACGTCGTCGATGGCACTGACGGCCACGCCAGCATCCTTGATGGCGGTGCGGCACGGGCCGATGGTGCGCTCGATCAGCTCTTCGACCAGGCTTTCCAGCTTGGCGCGCGTCAGCTTCAGATTCAGGTGCTTCGGACCCGAGGCATCAGCGGTGACGTAGGGCAGGTTGATGTCGGTCTGCGAGGAGTTCGACAGCTCGATCTTGGCCTTTTCAGCGGCTTCCTTCAGGCGCTGCAGGGCCAGCACGTCCTTGCTCAGATCGACGCCTTGTTCCTTCTTGAACTCGGCGATGATGAAATCGATGATGCGCTGGTCGAAGTCTTCGCCGCCCAGGAAGGTGTCGCCGTTGGTCGACAGCACTTCGAACTGCATTTCGCCGTCCACATCGGCGATCTCGATGATCGAGATGTCGAAGGTGCCGCCGCCCAGGTCATAGACCGCGATCTTGCGGTCGCCCTTGCCGTGCTTGTCCAGGCCGAAGGCCAGCGCAGCCGCCGTCGGCTCGTTGATGATGCGCTTGACGTCCAGACCGGCGATGCGGCCGGCGTCCTTGGTGGCCTGGCGCTGGCTGTCGTTGAAGTAGGCCGGCACCGTGATGACGGCTTCGGTGACTTCCTCGCCGAGGTAGTCCTCGGCGGTCTTCTTCATCTTGCGCAGCACTTCGGCGCTGATCTGCGGCGGGGCGATGCGCTTGCCGCGCACTTCGACCCAGGCGTCGCCGTTGTCGGCGGCCGCGATCTTGTAGGGCATCAGGTCGATGTCCTTCTGCACTTCCTTCTCGGTGAACTTGCGACCGATCAGGCGCTTGACTGCGTACAGCGTGTTGCGCGGGTTGGTGACCGCCTGGCGCTTGGCCGAGGCGCCGACCAGGATCTCGCCGTCTTCTTGATACGCAATGATCGACGGCGTGGTGCGCGCGCCTTCAGAGTTCTCGATCACCTTCGTTGTGTTGCCTTCCATGATGGCAACGCAAGAGTTGGTGGTGCCGAGGTCGATACCGATGATTTTGCCCATATGTGTGCTCCGGGGAATCTTTGAGGTTGTCTTCGATTTGTGGCTCAGGGGCGCGCTTTCAAGGGCTGCGCGCTCAAATTCAGCTCGCTTACTTGGGTGCGGTGACCATGACCAGGGCCGGACGCAGCACGCGCTCGGCGATCAGGTAGCCCTTTTGCAGCACGCTCACCACCGTGTTGGGGTCTTGCTCGGCGGGCACCACGCTGATGGCCTGGTGCTGGTGCGGATCAAACTTGGTGCCGATCGGCGGATTGATTTCCTGCACCTTGTTGCGTTCCAGCGCCTGCTGCAGCTGGCGCAGCGTGGCGTGCACGCCTTCCAGCATCTGCTCGGGCGAGCCCTTGCCGGAGGCGTGCGTGGCGATGGCCGCTTCCAGGCTGTCCTTCACCGGCAGCAGGCTATCGGCAAACGACTCGACCGCGAACTTGCGCGATTTGGCGATTTCGTCTTCGGCACGGCGGCGGGTGTTTTCGGCATCGGCCTTGGCGCGCAGATAGGCGTCGGCCAGTTCAGCGTTCTTCAGCTCCAGATCGGCCACACGGGCAATCGGATCGTCGATCACTTCATGAGCGGGAACGTCGTCCTGCCGCTCCAGCGGCTGGGTGTCTGGGAAATGCGCAGATTTTTGATTTTCGGACATGAATTTTCCTCGCCGCGCTGACGCAAAGAAAGAAAGTCTGTGCACGGCCTCGCAGCGAACTGGGGCCGTTGCGAACGATTTCAAGAGCGCAGGTGTTGCAAAAAGTCAGATTGCTTTTCCGGATCAGGCGCAGTGACGGATACCACGGAGCGTTTTCTGGTGACTTTGTGTTTCCTGCCGGGATGTCGGACTTGACTTGGAGTGTTTATGGGAAATAATCCCAGGCATGCGCTGCGGCAGCCTCCAACCCGGGCCGGGCGCCTTATTTGATCCATGAGCACTTCCGCCACACCTGATTCCGCCGCCCCTTTGGCCGACTCGCGCGCCGAGTTGGCGCTGGAACAGTCCTTGGTGGTGTTGGCGCCACTGGTGCGCTGGCTCCTGGACAGCGGCGTGCATTACGGCGCGCTGGCCCAGGCGCTCAAGGGCGTGTTCCTGGCCGAAGCGCGTCGGGATCTGCACAAGCGCGGCAGCAAGGTCACCGACTCGGCCCTCAGCGTGCTGTCGGGCGTGCATCGCAAGGATGTGCGCGCGTTTGCTGAGCGTGACGCCCCGGCGGCGGTTTATACCCCCAGCTCAGCCGTGATCTTGTTCACGCGCTGGGTCACCGATGTCCGCTACCGTGAATTTGTGCCGGATGACCCGGTGGCCAGACCGCTGCGGCGCCTGCCGCGTCACGGTGCAGCCCCCAGCTTCGAGGCGCTGGCGCGTGAGGTCTCCAGCGATGTGCATCCGCGCACGCTGCTCGAAGAACTGCAGCGGCTCGGTCTGGTGCAGCTCGACGGCGAGTTCGTGCTGCTGCAAAGCGAGCGCTTTGTGTCGCGGCCCGGCGATGCCAGTGCCGCACAGACCTTGGCGGTCAACGTGGCCGATCATCTGTCGGCGGCGGTGCACAACCTGACGGCCCAGGATGGGGGCCGTCTGTTGGAGCAGAGCGTCTATGCCAGCGGCTTGAGCCTGGCTTCCGGGGCCCGGCTGGCCGAGGCTGCTCGCCAGCTCTGGACCCCCGCATTTGAGGGGATGGTGGCGGCCGCCACGGATTGTGTTCAGCTTGATGATGACAATCCGGACACACCGGTGCGCATGCGTTTCGGTGTCTATTACTACCATGAGACGGATGACGGCAGAGCGCTCCCGGCAGGCCCGGCCGCTGTGCCATCACCATCCGATCAGCCCCCGGCCGGCGCTTGAGGCGCACGCATTCCGACAGGAGTTCAAGCATGGAAGTTTCTGGCCGCAACCTGCGTCCAATCCCCTGGCTGGCAGCGCTGGTAGCCTGTGCGGCTGCACTGGCCTTGCATGCCTGCGGCGGCGGCGGGGTCGGCTCGAACGGCACCGGTGCGGCCCCTGAAGGGTCCAGCGCTGGCACGGTCACTGGCTTTGGCAGCGTGATCGTCGATGGGGTGCGCTTTGATGACAGCCTGGTCATTGCGACTCGGGATGATGCGTCGGGCACCAGTGCTGCGGCTGAGCTCAAGCTGGGCCAGCATGTCGAGCTCGGCTACGACAACGACGGGCAGGGCAACCATACCGCTCGTTCGGTCAGCATTGCCCCCTCGCTGATCGGGCCGGTGAGCGCCGTCTCTGCCACCACGCTGACCGTGCTCAGCCAGGTGGTGCAGGTCAATACCGATCCGGCGATCGGGCCGGTGACGCTGTTCGAGGCGCCTTATGCCGCGTTGGCGGATATCAAGTCGGGTGATTGGGTCGAAATTCATGCCGTCAGCCAGTCCGCTGGCTCGGCGGGCGCGCCCAACTGGCTGGCGACGCGGATCGAAGCGCTCAGCGCGCAGTCAAGCGTGCGGGTGTCGGGTCGAGCCACCGCGATCAGCACGACCGGCCAGCGCAGTTTCAAGTTGGGCACCTTGAGCGTGCAGACCAGCGGCCAGACGGTCTGGTCGGCCGGTACGACGTTGGCCGAGGGCCAGTCGGTGGTGGTGTTTGCGCCCTTGTCGGCCTACCAGGCCGGGGCGGCGACGCTGAGCGCGCAGCGGGTGCGGGTGCAGTCACGTGACAGCCAGACCAAAGCGGCTGATTACCTGGCCGGCTGGGTGTCCGATCTGTCTGCCAGCAATGGCTCGCTGAGCTTTGTGGTCGATGGCGTGCAGGTCAGCTACAGCGGCAGCGCCGTGGCAGGGTTGGTCAACGGTGTCTATGTGCTGGTGCAGGGGCAGCTCAGCAAGGATGGTGACCAGATGACCGCCGCCAGCGTCGTGCTGCGCTATGCCGGCACGCAGGCGAATGAATCGGCTGAGTTGCATGGCACGGTGATCGGTTGGGATGGTGCCACCCGCCGTTTCAAGGTGCGCGATGTCACCATTGACGCCAGCGCCTTGTTGGCCGGCAACCCCAAGCTCGATCTGAGCCAGTGTGCTTCCACTGATCTGGCCGATGATCTCTACCTCGACATCAAGGGCCAGAACACGGCCTACGGTGTGCGTGCCACCAGCATCACCTGCACGGCCCAGGACAGTGGCAACGTCAGTGGCGAAGTGGTCGAATTCAGCGGCAGCCTGTCCGCTTTGAAGACTGCCTCGCGCACCTTCACGCTGACCACGGTCAAGGACGGTGCCATCGCTGTGCGTTGGACCAGCAGCAGCACCTATTTCCGTGGCCCACTGACCCAGGACGGTGCCAACCTGGCCAGCTACGCCAGCCAGCCCCTGCAAGTCGAAGGCAGCTTCACGGGCAGCGGCGCATCCAGGGTGCTGCGGGCGACCAAGATCAAGCTCAAGAACTGAGTGGCACCTGGGCTGCAGGCCCGGGTGTGTTCAGGCATCGTCGATCGATGCGCTCCAGCGTTGCCAGTCGGCCAACTCGCGGCGCGCCTGCTTGGTCGGGCGACCCTGCTCGATGCTCTGCGCCGGATCGGCGTTGAAGCGCCGGTTGGCGGCCCAATCGGCGCGTGCGGCCTGGCTCTCTGGCGTCTCTTCATAGAGCTGCTGCGCCACTGGAGCAGGGCCGCGCAGCTCCGACAGGCCGAGTACGCCCACTTCGCGCAGCAGCGGGCAGTCGCCCTGACGCACGCTGATGCGATCGCCGATCCGCACCTCACGCGAGGCCTTGGCACCCTGGCCGTTGACCTGGACCCGGCCACGGTTGATCTCGTCGGTTGCCAGGCTGCGTGTCTTGAAAAACCGTGCGGCCCAGAGCCATTTGTCCAGGCGCACGCCGGGCCGGGCCGCGCTGTCGGCGTGTGGTGATGCATGGGAGCGGTGTGTCATCACCGTCCATTGTGCCGTTGCGGTGCCGGCCCATGCCAGCACCATCCGCCCAGACCTGACGTCGATCGGGTTTTAGCGCTCTGCGCCGAGCGCCAGCGCGCGCAGGCGTTGGGCTTCGAGTTCAGCGGTACTGGTCTGGGTCGCATTGGTGAGCGGCCAGCCTTGGCCGTGCTGCCGCACCAGCCCGGAGAGCGCTTCGATCCAGGCCGGATCGTCGTTCAGGCAGGGGATGTAGTCGTATTGCTTGCCGCTCGCGCTCAGGAAGGTGTTGCGACATTCCATCGCGATTTCTTCCAGCGTTTCCAGGCAGTCGGCGACAAAGCCGGGGCAGATCACTTGCACCGACTTGAGGCCGTTCTTGGCCAGCTTGGCCAGCGTCGGCTCGGTGTAGGGCTCCAGCCATTTGGCCTTGCCGAAACGGCTCTGGAAAGTCAGGCTGTACTGCTCGGGCAGCAGGCCCAGCGCCGTGGCGAGCAGCCGGCCGGTCTTGTGGCATTCACAGTGATACGGGTCACCGAGCTGCAGCGTGCGCTCGGGCACGCCGTGAAAGCTCATCACCAGATGCTCGGCGCGGCCATGTTGCTGCCAGTGCGCCAGCACCCGGTTCGCCAGCGCGTTGATGTAGGCCTTGTCGTCGTGATAGTGGTTCACGAAGCGCAGCTCGGGCACCGCGCGGGTGCGACCGGCCCAGGCGTAGACGGCGTCGAACACGGTGGCGGTGGTGGTGCCTGAATACTGCGGATAGAGCGGCAGCACCAGCACCCGGGTGCAGCCAGCGGCTTTCAGGGTGTCGAGCTGCTCGGCCACGCTCGGTTGGCCGTAGCGCATCGCGTGCAGCACCATCAGCGTCTCGCCACTGCCGAGCTCGCGGTGCAGGTGCGCCTGCAGCCGCTGCGCCTGGCGCGAGGTCCAGACCGCCAGTGGCGAGCCTTCCGGGGTCCAGATGCTGGCGTACTTGGCGGCCGACTTGCGTGGCCGGGTGCGCAGGATGATGCCGTGCAGGATCGGCAGCCAGACGGCGCGCGGGATCTCGACCACGCGCGGGTCGCTGAGAAATTCAGCCAGGTAGCGGCGCACCGCCGGCGCGGTGGGTGCGTCCGGCGTGCCGAGGTTGACGAGCAGCACGCCGGTCTTGCCGGTGCTGCCGTGGCGGTGAGATGGTTCTGGGGCGTAGCGCATGGTGTCCTTGCAACAGCGGCGCGATTCTCGCCGAGTCTGGGCGGGCCTGCTGCGATTTGCGACACTTCGCACATGTTTGCTGCCCCTTTCGAACCCCGACCGGTGCGAGCCTTGACGCTCGACCTGGATGACACGCTCTGGCCGATCGCGCCGGTGATTGAGCGCGCCGAAGCCGTTCTGCACGACTGGCTGCTCCGGCAGGCGCCGGCCACCGCCGCGCGATTTCCGATCACCGCGATGCGGGCCTTGCGCGTGCGGGTCGGCCGCGAGCATCCCGAATGGCACCATGACCTGAGCGCCTTGCGTCTGCACGCGACCCGTGAAGCCCTGCTCGCCAGCGGCGATGACCCGGCGCTGGCCGAACCGGCCTTCGAGCTGTTCCTGGCCGAGCGCCAGCGGGTCGAGTTCTACGCCGACGTGGCCGCCGCGCTGGACCGGCTGGCGGCGCGTTTCCCGTTGCTGGCCTTGAGCAACGGCAACGCCGATCTGGTGGCGACCGGACTGGATCGCTGGTTTGTCGGCGCCGTCAACGCTCGCAGCTGCGGCGTGGCCAAGCCGGATGCGCGCATTTTCGCGGCCGCTTGCAGCCAACTCGATCTGGCACCCGAGCAGGTGATGCACGTCGGTGACGACTGGCAGCTCGACATCGTCGGCGCGCGCGGCGCAGGCTTGCACACGGTCTGGGTGCGGCGCGAGTCGCATGGCGCACCGCTGGTAGGCGAGGGCGCGGTGATGTGGCCCCGCAGCGCGCCAGAAGATGGCTTGGCGCTGGATGCCAAACGGCCAGCTGCCGAGCTGCATTGGCAGGTGGCCGATCTGTTGGCGCTGGCGCAGGCGCTCGGCGCGTAGCGGCACCGAGCGGCGCAGCCCTGTGGCTGCGCGCTTGACGGTTCAGTCAGCCGCGCGTGGCCGCACTTTGGAGGCGGCCAGCTTGGCGCGCTCGCGGGCCAGTTCGACGTTGTCGGCGTGCGCCAGCGCCACACCCATGCGGCGCTTGACGAAGCTCTCCGGCTTGCCGAACAGGCGCAGATCGGTGCCCGGCACCGCGAGGGCCTCGGCGACGCCGTCAAACACGATCGCCTGCGCATCGACGCCGCCGTAGATCACCGCGCTGGCGCCCGGGCTCTTGAGCGTGGTGTCGACCGGCAGGCCGAGGATGGCGCGCGCGTGCAGCTCGAACTCGCTCTGCCACTGGGTGGCCAGCGTGACCAGGCCGGTGTCGTGCGGACGCGGGCTGACTTCGCTGAACCAGACCTGCTCGCCCTTGACGAACAGCTCGACGCCGAACAGGCCCAGCCCGGAAGGCTGGCCGTCATGGCCGACGCCCAGGTTGTCGGTCACGGCTTTGGACAGGGCACGCGCTTTTTCGAGTGCGGCCGGATGCATCGGGTGCGGCTGCCAGCTCTCGACATAGTCGCCGCTGACCTGGATGTGGCCGATCGGGTCGCAGAAATGAGTCTCGACTTGGCCATTCGCGCCGAGCGCACGCACCGTGAGCTGGGTGATCTCGTAGTCGAAGTCGATGAAGCCTTCGACGATGACGCGGCCCTTGGCGACGCGGCCGCCGGCCATGGCGTAGTCCCAGGCCTTGGCGACGTCGGCCACCGAGTCGATCTTGCTCTGGCCCTTGCCGGAGCTGCTCATCACCGGCTTGACGATGCAGGGGTAGCCGATCGGCGCAGCGCCGTCGCTGCCGTCGATGGCGGCTTGCAGCTCGGCGAGTGAATCGCAGAAGCGGTACGGGCTGGTGGCCAGGCCGAGCGTTTCGGCAGCCAGACGCCGGATGCCTTCGCGGTCCATCGTCAGGCGCGCGGCGCGCGCGGTCGGGATCACGCGCACCACGCCAGCCGCTTCGAGTTCCTGCAGCATCGGCGTGGCGATGGCCTCGATCTCGGGCACGACCAGGTCGGGCCGTTCAGCCTCGATCAGCGCGCGCAGCTGGGCCGGATCACTCATCGTGATGGTGCGGGCGTGGTGCGCGACCTGCTGGCCGGGGGCGTTGTCGTAGCGATCGACCGCGATGGTCTCGACGCCCAGGCGCTGCAGTGCGATCAGCACCTCCTTGCCCAGTTCACCGCTGCCGAGCAGCATCACGCGCGTCGCCGCGCCGGACAAGGGAGTGCCAAGAGCTTTCATTCGTTCTTTATTCGAGCGGTAGCGGGTCGGTGTCGTCGAAGCGCAGCACTTCGAAATTCACCACCGGTGCGTTGGCCAGGGTCGGATTCACACCCAGGCAGATGATGCCCCGGCCGTGCAGTGTGCAACTGCCACGCCGTAGCGTGACGATTTCGGACTGGCGGCCGAAGCGCACATAGGTGCCGTTCGAGCTCATGTCGCTCAACTGGAAATTGCCGCCATGCCACTCGATGCGCGCATGCAGGCGCGAAACCCGGCTGTCGTCGATGCAATAGGTGGCTTCGTGGCTGCGACCCAGGATCAAGGGCAGGGTGCGCACCGTGTGGATGCGCGAAACGCCGTCGCAGGAGATGCGCATGCCTTCGGGAATGGCCGCCGGGGCGGTGTCACCGAACATGGTGGACATCGAATCGGGCACACCGCCGCGCTTGGATTCGAGCCGCCAGACCTCGACCGGCTCCATGCGGCCGCGCAAGTGCAGCTTTTCCAGGCGCCGGAAGCGCTGGCGCACCTCGGGTGGCAGCGGCGTCATGGTCTGCGAGGTGACCAGCACTTCGTTGTCGCCGGCATGGTCGAGCAAACGGGCCGCCACGTTGACGGCGTCGCCGAAGCAGTCGCCGCTGACCTCGATGACTTCGCCATGCGCCATGGCCAACTGCACCCGCAGCACCGGGCGGCCAGTGTTCTGTGGCGAGCCGAGCACGCGCTCCAGTGCGTCGTGCACTTCCTCGGCGGATTGCACGGCCGGCAGCGGATCGCGGAACACGGCCATCAAGCCATCGCCGAGAGTCTTGATGACATGGCCACCATGAGCTTCGACCACGCGGCCGACCACGGCAACGCTGTGCGTAACGACCGATGCCGCCTCGGCATTGCCGAGGCTTTCGTATAACGAGGTGCTACCTCGCAGATCGGCGAATAAAACGGTGCAGGTGACGGTCTGCGTCATATGCTGAAGTTTAGCGTGGCAATGCGTGACATCGTGCACGAGCCCAGTGACTTGTAGCAAGAAAAAGGCCGACACGACGGTCGGCCTCGGAATGGCTAACAGTTTTTTCAATAATGGACACTTTTGTCAAGTGTCCAAAGTCATGCCACTTTACAGATTATCCAAATATGTCCGCAGCTTGTCCGAGCGGCTCGGGTGCTTGAGTTTGCGGATCGCCTTGGCTTCGATCTGACGGATGCGCTCGCGGGTGACGTCGAACTGCTTGCCGACTTCTTCCAGCGTGTGGTCGGTGCTCATCTCGATGCCGAAGCGCATGCGCAGCACCTTGGCTTCGCGCGGCGTCAGGCTGTCGAGAATCTCGCGCACCACGTCGCGCAGGCCCGATTGCATCGCGGCATCGACCGGAGCGACGTTGTTGCCGTCCTCGATGAAGTCGCCCAGATGGCTGTCGTCGTCGTCGCCGATCGGCGTTTCCATCGAGATCGGCTCCTTGGCGATCTTCATGATCTTGCGGATCTTGTCTTCCGGAATCTCCATCTTCTCGGCCAGCGTCGGCGCGTCGGGCTCGAAGCCGAACTCCTGCAAGTGCTGGCGCGACAGACGATTCATCTTGTTGATCGTCTCGATCATGTGCACCGGGATGCGGATGGTGCGGGCCTGGTCGGCGATCGAGCGCGTGATGGCCTGACGGATCCACCAGGTCGCGTAGGTCGAGAACTTGTAGCCGCGCCGATATTCGAACTTGTCGACCGCCTTCATCAGACCGATGTTGCCTTCCTGGATCAGATCCAGGAACTGCAGGCCGCGATTGGTGTACTTCTTCGCGATCGAGATCACCAGGCGCAAGTTGGCCTCGATCATCTCGCGCTTGGCTTCGCGCGAGCTGGCCTCGCCCTCGTTCATGCGCTTGTTGATCTGCTTCAGATCGTCGATCGGCACGATGGCGCGCTTTTGCAGATCGATCAGCTTCTGCTGCAGCTCCTGGATGGCCGGCAGGTTGCGGCCCATCACGGCGCTGTAGTTCTTGCCGCTGGCGATCTCGCCTTCCGCCCAGGCCAGGTTCAGCATGTTGGGCGGGAAGGTCTTGATGAAATGCTCTTGCGGCATGCCGCAGCGGTCCACCACGATCTTGCGCAGCTCGCGCTCGTAGCGACGCACGTCATCGACTTGCGAGCGCAGCAGGTCGCAGAGCTTCTCGATCATCTTGACCGTGAAACGGATCGTCATCAGCTCGTTGCTGATGGCGTGCTGGGCGGTGTTGTAGGCGGCGCACTTGTAGCCGTCCTTCTCGTAGGCGGCGCGCATCTTGTCGAAGTTGGTGCGCATCGAATCGAACCGGGTCAGCGCCTGGTTCTTCATCTCTTCGAGCTTCTTCGACAGCGCCTTGGACGCACCTGCGGCTTCGTCATCTTCCTCGTCGAACTCGTCGAAGTCTTCTTCGGCGACGTAGTCGTCCGCTTCGGCTTCCGAGACGAAACCATCGACCACTTCCGAGATCGTCATCTCGGCGGCGCGGATCTTGGTCGCCATGTCGAGGATTTCGGTGATCGTGGCCGGCGCGGCCGAGATCGCCAGCATCATCGCCTGCAGGCCGCCTTCGATGCGCTTGGCGATCTCGATTTCGCCTTCGCGCGTCAGCAGCTCGACCGTGCCCATCTCGCGCATGTACATGCGCACCGGGTCGGTGGTGCGGCCGAATTCGCTGTCCACCGTCGAGAGCGCCGCTTCGGCTTCTTCTTCGGCTTCTTCTTCGGTCGCGGTGCTGGTGTTGCTGCCGCTGATCAGGAGCGTGGCGGCGTCGGGCGCCTGCTCGTAGACCGCGATGCCCATGTCGTTGAGCATCGAGATGATGGCTTCCAGGATCTCGTTCTCGACCAGCTTCTCGGGCAAGTGGTCGTTGATTTCCTGGTGCGTGAGGTAACCACGCGTCTTGCCCATCTTGATGAGGGTCTTGAGCTCCTGGCGGCGCTTGGCAACTTCCTCTTCGGTCAGCGTCGTCTCGTCCAGGCCGAACTCGCGCATCAGCGCGCGCTCCTTGGCGCGGCTGACCTTCATGCGCAGCGGTTTGGCTTTGGGCGTGACTTCGCTGGCGACTTCGCCGAGTCCGGCTTCGACCTCGGCTTCAGGCTCGACTTCGCCTTCGATTTCGGCTTCGATGTCGGAGAAATCCTCTTCGACGTCAACCGCCACCTTCTCGGTCGCTTTCTCGGCTTTTTTGGGTTCCGCAGCGGCCTTGGGCTTGCGGCCACGCTTGGCGACGGGTTCGGTCTCGGCGACAGCGGCGGCCGGTGCCGCAGCGGTGGTTGGGGTGATGCCGGTGGCGGTCACCTTGGCGACCCGGACGGTCTTCGAGGCGCGGGGTTTCTTGACCTCTTCGGCGCCAGCGCCCGTGGCGACGATTTCGGTGTCAGGGGACGGGGCGATGGCGCTCTTCTTCGCAGTCATGCGGTTCCTCGGCTAGATGCTCGGGTATGTGGGGGAAGACGGCCACAGCGCGCGGCTAGGCAAAGCCGGGCATCAAGCAGGCAAGTTGGCGTGAAACTCGAAGAGGGCAGTCCTTGCGGGAGAGGGTGGCCTGTTGTATTGACCCGTGTCGCGGGTGGCCGGGGCCCGGAGGTGCTGCATTCACTCTTGCCGTGCTGTAGCGAACAGAGGATTATAACTATCCCTGCTTGGGCTGCGTCCGCAAAGCCTGCAATTCGCTGCTCATCTGGTTGAACAGCTCGCTCAAGTGCTTGTACTGCTGCAGCTCGGCATCGGCCAGCGTGCCCGATTCGACCAGCAGCGTCATCTCGTCCTTGAGGGTTTCGCGGCGCAGCTCCAGCACGATGATCTGGATCTCGGTGAGCGGATCGGCATCGAACTCGATGTCGTGCCGGTCGCGCAGGCGCGCCAGCAAACCGGCCAGACCGCTCTGCGTGTCACCGGCCTCGCGCTGCAGCTCGTCGAGCAGGCCGTGCATCGGCAGCACGCCCTGATCGTGCAATACCCGCTCCAGCGCGGCAAAGAATTCCCCGTAAGGCACCGGCTGGTGCACCAACTCGTCGTGCACGGCGGTGCTGAGCTGCAGCCAGAGTTCGCTGCGCCGCACCAGCAGCCACGCGGCGCTGTCGAGGCGCGTGGCGGTGCGCTGCGGCGGGCGTTTCGGCGAGGCCGCACCTTGGCGCTCCTGCCAGTTCGCGTCGCGGCGCTGCCAGGGCCGATCGCGCCCGCTGCCCTTGCCACCTTGCCATTTGCCGCCTTTCTTGCCACCGCGCCAGGGGCCGCCATCCGGCTCGACCGGGCTGCCATCGGGGTTGTACAGCGCCTCGCGCTGGGCGGGCACATGGCTCTCGCCGAGGTTCCAGTCGGGCGGCGGTTCAGCCGACCACGGCCCCGGATCGCCGTCAGGCTGCGGCGTGTGAGCCGCTTCGCTGCTGTTGGTGCTGGCGTTCTCGGCGCGCCGGCTGCCTTTGCCGGCGCCGCGTTGCGACTCGCCGCGCCAGTGCGCATTCAGCACCTCGGGCGAAACGCCGCCAGCGCGCGCCAGCTCGGCGTAGAGCTGCTCGCGCAGCAGCCCGTCCGGCATCTGCCCGAACCAGGGTCGCGCGGTGGCGAGCATGCGCGCGCGGCCTTCCGGCGTGGCCAGGTCGTTGCCCTCGGCGGCCTGGTCGAGCAGCTGGCGCGACAGCGGCAGGGCGTCATGGATGAGCTGCTCGAAGGCTTCGGCGCCGAACTCGCGCACATAGCTGTCCGGATCGTGCTCGGCGGGCAGGAACAAAAAGCGAAAGCTGCGCGTGTCGGTGGCGTGCGGCAGCACCGCTTCCATCGCGCGGGCGGCGGCGCGTCGGCCGGCGGCGTCACCGTCGAAGCTGAAGACGATCTGCTCGGTGAAGCGCAGCAGCTTGGCGACATGGTCGGCGGTGCAGGCGGTGCCGAGCGTGGCCACCGCGTTCTCGAAGCCGAGCTGCGCCAGCGCGACCACGTCCATGTAGCCTTCGGTGACCAGCGCGTAGCCGCGCTTGCGCAGCCCGACGCGGGCCTCGAACAGGCCGTACAGCTCGCGGCCCTTGACGAACACCGGCGTCTCGGGCGAGTTGAGGTATTTCGGTTCGCCCTGATCCAGGATCCGGCCGCCGAAGCCGATCACCTCGCCCTTCGGATTGCGGATCGGGAACATGACCCGGTCGCGAAAACGATCGTAGCGGCGCTGCTCATCGCCGCCAGCGTCGTTCCGGTCTTGCAGGATCACCATGCCGGCCTCGACCAGCAGCGGGTCGTCGTACTGCGCGAACACGCTGGCCAGGCTGTGCCAGCCGCCCGGCGCGTAGCCCAGGCCGAAACGCGCCGCAATCTCGCCGGTCAGGCCGCGACCTTTCAGATACTGAATGGCGCGCTGGCTGCCTTTCAGCTGCACGCGGTAATGCGCGCTGGCCTTGGCCAGCACCTGGCTGAGCGTCTGGCGCTGCTCGCGTTCGCGCTGGGCACGGTCACGGTCCTGTGGCGTCGAGTCGTCGTCCGGCACGCTGACGCCGAGCTCGCTGGCCAGGTCGCGCACGGCGTCGATGAAGCCGAGCCCGGCGTGTTCCATCAGGAAGCCGACCGCGTTGCCGTGCACGCCGCAGCCGAAGCAGTGGTAGGTCTGGCGCGTCGGGCTGACGACGAAGCTGGGCGACTTCTCGCCGTGAAACGGGCACAGGCCCTTGTAGTTGACGCCCGCCTTCTTGAGCTGGACGGCGCGGCCGACCACATCGACGATGTCGGCGCGGGCGAGCAGATCTTGGATAAAGCCTTGAGGTATCACCGCGAAAGTCTAGCCTGCTGGCCGGCGCGCCCCTAAAGAATGGCGCGCAGCGCTTGCGCTGCGTCCTGCAGCGGCGGCAACAACCTGGTGAGGCAGCTGTTGTCGGGGTAGGCCTGGGCCTGGAAGGTCATGCTCAGGGCGCCGACGCAGCGGCCCTTGCGGTCGATCAGCGCCAGCGCCAGGCCGCACAGGCCGATGTCCACATACTGCTCGACCAGCCCGTAGCCGCGCTGCCCGGCGGTGATCACCGCCTCGCGAAAGCGCGCCACATCGGTGATCGTGTTGGTGGTGAAACGGCCGAAGGCATGCTCGGCCAACCAGGCATCGAGCGCGGCTTCGCTGAAGGTGGACAGCACCGCCAGTCCGGGCGACACCACGTGCGCCGGCAGCCGCGAGCCGACATGGAAGCCGATCGAGATCACGCGCGGCGAATTGCTGCGTACCAGATAGACCACCTCGTGGCCGTCGAGCACGCTGAGGTTGGCGGTCTCGCCGGTCTGCATCGACATGCGTTGCAGAAAAGGCTGCACCAGCCGGGGCAGCCGCGCCGCCTCCAGATAACTCTGGCCCAGCCGCAGCACGCTGGGCAGCAGCCAGTAGTGCTTGCCGTCGGTGTCGGCGTAACCGAAATGCACCAGGCTCATCAGGTAGCGGCGCGCCGCCGTGCGCGTCATGCCGGTGCGCTGGCCGGCCTCGGTGGCGGTCATGCGCGGGCAGTCGTCGGTGAAGGACTCGATCACCCGGAGCCCTTTGCCCAGCCCTTCGATGAGCAGGGAGCGGTCGATGTCAGCGCGGGCGGTGGTGACCATGGATCTAAGGTAAAACCAGTAATGCGATCGAATGGCGATTGTCTGCGATCGATCATCGATCGTTTGCTGCTGACAAACCCTGGTCTGGCGCCCGGTTGCTGCCTACATTGGTCGCCTGCCCACTCCAGCGTAGACCAGCAATCATGGCCAGCTTCACAGATCACGAGCCCGACGGCGAACACCAGACCAAGAAAGCCACCGCCAGCGGCTGGATCGGCTCGGCGCTGGAGTACTACGACTTCTTCATCTACGCGACCGCCGCGTCGCTGATCTTCCCGCAGATCTTCTTCCCCAAGGGCGACCCGAAGGCGGCCATCATCGCCTCGCTGGCCACCTACGGCGTGGGCTACGTGGCGCGGCCGATCGGCGCCTTCTTCCTCGGCCACTGGGGCGACACGCACGGCCGCAAGAACGTGCTGATCATCTGCATGTTCCTGATGGGTTTCTCGACCGTCGCCGTCGGCCTGCTGCCGACCTACGACCAGGTCGGCCTGCTGGCGCCGGCGCTGCTGGTGCTGCTGCGCCTGATCCAGGGCTTCGCGGTCGCCGGTGAAATCTCCGGCGCCAGCTCGATGATCCTGGAGCACGCGCCGTTCGGTCGGCGCGGCTTCTTCTCCAGCTTTGCGCTGCAGGGCGTGCAGGCCGGCCAGATCCTGGCGGCGGCGGTGTTCCTGCCGCTGGCGCACTACATGGAGCCTGAGGCCTTCAACAGCTGGGGCTGGCGGATTCCGTTCCTGCTCAGCTTCGTCGTCATCGTGGCCGGCTACATCATCCGCCGCCAGGTGCACGAGACCCCGGCCTTCGCCGAGGAAGGCGCCAAGCACGCCGTGCCGAAGGCGCCGGTCATCCAGGCCGTCACCGAGAGCTGGCGCGACATGCTGCGTGTCATCTGCATGGCGCTGATGAACGTGATCCCGGTCGTGACCTCGATCTTCGGCGCGGCCTACGCGGTGCAGCCGGGCTACGGCATCGGCTTCAGCAAGGACGTCTATCTGTGGATCCCGGTGATGGGCAACATCGTCGCGGTGCTGGTGATCCCGTTCGTCGGCAACCTGTCGGACAAGATCGGCCGGCGTCCGCCCATCATCTTCGGCGCGCTGGCCTCCGGCCTGCTGTCGTTCGGCTACCTGTACGCCATCAGCATCCACAGCGTGCCGCTGGCGGTCGCGATGTCGCTGCTGATGTGGGGCGTGGTCTACCAGGGCTACAACGCGGTGTTCCCGAGCTTCTACCCGGAGCTGTTCCCGACCCGCACCCGCGTCTCGGCGATGGCGATCTCGCAGAACCTCGGCACGCTGGTCACGGCGATGCTGCCGGCGCTGTTCGCCACCGTGGCGCCGCCCGGAGCCACCGACATCCCGCTGATCGTCGGCTCGATCACGCTGGCCGCCACCGTGCTGTCCGCACTGGCTGCCTTCACCGCCCGCGAGACCTACCGCGTCCACATGCATGACCTCGGCAACCCCGACGCCGTGCCGGTGCCGCAGGCCGAGTACGACCGCATGCGCCGCCAGTCGGTGGCCAACTCGCAGTCGTTCAAGTCGTTCACCTGACGAGGTCTGCCATGCGCCGCTCGATCGCCACCGTTTCCCTGTCCGGCATGCTGCGCGAAAAGCTGCAGGCCATTGCCGCCGCGCGCTTCGATGGCGTCGAGATCTTCGAGAACGACCTGCTGCAGTTCTCCGGCAAGCCGCAGGAGGTGCGCACCATCGCCGCCGACCTCGGGCTGGCGATCGACATGTTCCAGCCCTTCCGCGACTTCGACGGCAGCACGCTGGCGCAAGTCGGGCGCAGTCTGGACCGCGTCGAGCGCAAGTTCGACCTGATGGACGCGCTCGGCACCGATCTGCTGCTGGTCTGCTCCAGCGTGCAGCCCGACGCGCCGGGTGACACCGCGCAGCTGGCCGAGCAGTTCGCCCGGCTGGCCGAGGCAGCCGGCCGACGCGGCAAGCGCATCGCCTACGAGGCACTCGCCTGGGGCACGCAGGTCAAGCTGTACTCGCAGGCCTGGGCGGTGGTGCAGCAGGTCAACCACCCGGCGCTCGGGCTGGCGCTGGACAGCTTCCACACCCTGGCGCTGCGCGACGACCCGGCGCCGATCCGGCAGATCCCGGGCGAGCGCATCTTCTACGTCCAGCTGGCCGATGCGCCGTGGGTCAACACCGACGTGCTGACGCACAGCCGCCACTACCGCTGCTTTCCCGGCCAGGGCGAGCTGAACGTGACCGGCTTCGTCGGCGCCATTCTGGATGCCGGCTACACCGGCACCATCTCGCTGGAGATCTTCAACGACGAGTTCCGCTCGGCGCCGGCGCGCGCCAACGCGGTCGATGCGATGCGCTCGCTGCTGTGGCTGGAAGAGCAGGTGCGCCTGACGCGTCCGGCCGAGCCGGCGGCGCGCGTGCCGCTGTTCAATCCGCCGCTGCCGCCCCAGCTGGCCGGCTGGTCGTTCATCGAATTTGCCGTTGATACCCGCGCGGCCACTCGCCTGGCGGCGCTGCTCGCCAGTCTGGGCTTCGTGCGGCTGGGCCGGCATCGCTCGAAAGACGTCGATCTGTACGGGCTCGGCGAAGTGCGCCTCGTGCTGAACCGCGAGCAGGAATGTTTCTCGCGCAGCTACTTCGACCTGCACGGCACCTCGGCCTGCGCGGTGGCGCTGAGCACCGCCGATCCGCAGGCGGCGCTGGCGCGTGCCGAGGCACTCGGCTGCAAGCGCGTCACCGGCCACCTCGGCCAGGGTGAGCTCGACATTCCGGCGGTGCGCGCGCCGGACGGTAGCCTGCTGCATTTCTGCCCGGCCACCGGCCGCGACGGCCAGCACGCCTTCGAAGCCGATTTCATCATCGACGCCGAGGCGCGGCGCCAGCTCGCCGAGCACGACCCGACTCGGGCCGCGCGCATCGACCATCTGGTGCGGGCGGTGCCGGGCGGCCAGATCGATCCGTGGGTGCTGTTCGAGCGCGCCGTGCTGGGCCTGCAGCCGCAGCGCAGCGTGGTGCTGCACGATCCGTTCGGCATCATCCGCAGCCGCGAGATCGAGTCGGCCGACAAGGCGATCCGCACCTCGCTGATCGTCTCGGAGCGCGACAACACTGCGATCTCGCGCTCGGTGGCGCGCTTTGGCGGCGCCGGTGTGCAGCAGATCGCCATTGCGGTGACCGACCTGATCGCCACCGTCGCGGCGCTGCGCCAGCAGGGTGCGCCGCTGCTGCCGGTGCCGGACAACTACTACGACGACCTCGACGCCAAGTACGCGCTGGCGCCGGCCTTCCTGGCTGCGCTGCGCAACGCTGGCGTGTTCTACGAGCGCGACGCGCAGGGCGGCGAGTTCCTGCACGCCTATGCCGCGCCGTTCGACGAGCGCTTCGAGTTCGAATTCATCGAGCGCCGCGCCGGCTACGACCTGTACGGCTCGACCAACTCGCCGTTCCGGCTGGCGGCGCTGGCCGAGTGGCGTGCCGACCAGTCCGGGCGCGCTGCCGTGGCCGCTTGACGAGGCCGTTTGGCAAGGCATCACCCGCTAAAGTCGGGTGATGTTGCTGCCTGACCTGACCCCGCAGACCGACCTGGTGCTGGCGGTTTTTGCCACCGTCTACCTCGGCATGATCCTGGGCGGCCTGCCCAAGCTGCGGCTGGACCGCACCGGCGTGGCGCTGCTCGGCGCGATTGCCATCGTCGGTGGCGGCGTGATGACGCCGGAGGCCGCCGCTGCCGCGATCCACCTGCCGACCATCCTGCTGCTGTTCTCGTTCATGGTGATCTCGGCGCAGATGCGGCTGGGCGGCTTCTACGACGCCGTGACGCGCCGCATTGCCGTGCTGCCACTCGGGCCGTCCGCGCTGATGGCGGTGGTGATCGTGATGGCGGCCGGGCTGTCGGCGGTGTTCTCGAACGACATCGTCTGCCTGGCGGTGGCACCGGTGCTGGCCGAGGCCTGCCTGCGGCGTCGGCTCGACCCGGTGCCGTTTCTGCTCGGGCTGGCCTGCGCCAGCAACATCGGCTCGGCGGCGACGCTGATCGGCAATCAGCAGAACATGCTGATCGGCGCGGTGCTCAAGCTGCCGTTCGGCGGCTATTTTGTGCAGGCGCTCGCGCCGGTGACGGGCGGGCTGATCGCGCTGTGGCTGCTGCTGGCCTGGTCACTGCGGCATGGCGCGACGGCGATCGAACCGACCGAAGTGCAGCTCGCCGCCCTGAACACCGAGGAGCCGCCGTTCGACCACTGGCAGACCGCCAAGGGCCTGGCGGTGGCACTGGCGCTGGTGGCGGTGTTCCTGCTGACCGACTGGCCGCGCGACGTGGCGGCGCTGGTCGGCGCCGGCGTGCTGCTGCTGAGCCAGCGCTTTCACTCGTCCAAGGTGATGGGGCTGATCGACTGGGAGCTGCTGATCCTGTTCATGGGCCTGTTCGTCGTCAACCACGCGCTGCAGCTCACCGGCGTGACCGAGCAGGCGCTGGCCTGGCTGCTGACGCAAGGCGTGGACTTGAGCCATCCGGCCACGCTGTTCCTCGCCACGCTGGGCCTGAGCAACCTGGTCTCCAACGTGCCGGCGGTGATGCTGCTGCTGCCGGCCGCCAAGGGCGCCCACGTCGGCCCGCTGCTGGCGCTGGTCAGCACGATGGCCGGCAACCTGCTCATCGTCGGCTCGATCGCCAACATCATCGTGGTGGACGCCGCCCGGCGCAGCGGCATCGAGATCGACTGGAAGCGCCATGCCCACACGGGGGTGCCGGTGACGCTGGTCACGCTGGCGATCACGGCGGTTTGGCTGGTGGCGGGCTGAATGAGGGCAGGGGCTGGTCAGTGCGTGGAACTCCGGATGTGCTCCAGCTCGCTGATCACCTCGTCCACCAGGGACAGAAACTCCGATCGGCTCGGATGTGGCATGCGGGTGACGAGTTCGCAGGCCTGCTGCGCAAGGGTGTCCTGGTGCGCACAGCGCGCCCACCGGCGCACATCGCAGTAGGCCAGCAGCGCCAGACGACCGAGGTCGTCAGTCCGACGCGCGTACCGAAGATTCCCGAGGACATCGTCGAGTTGCAGCTGGAGTGCGGGGGGCAGAATGGAGTTCATGTTGCAGTGCAGCATGAGCTTGATGGCTGAGGCCTGCCTTACGTCCGACAGGGTCGATGGTCATGGCGGGTCTGCTACCTCGTTGCATTGCCGTTTACGGAGCTTCCCTCACCAGCCGCATGCCCACCAGCGTGTAGCGCGTCTTCGGCGAGTTCCAGTTGCGGAAACTGCAGCGCGCGTAGAACACCCAGGTGTGCCAGGAGCCACTGCGGCGCACGCGCATGTTGCCGTCAGGCGGGCTTTGCGGGGCATCGACCGGGGCTTTGGCTTGAAGCAGCAGCGTCGCAACATGTCAATTCCGTGCCCGTGGCGCACAAAAGCCCTCAATCGCCCAGCACCACCCCTTCGCGGCGTGGATCAGCGCCGCCGCGCCAGCGGCCGTCGCTCTGGCGCTGCAGCAGGTGCAGGCCGCTGGGCAGATCGACCTGGCGCACGTCGTGGCCGCGCTCGCGCAGCGCCTGCAGCGTGGCGGCCGGCAGGCGACCCAGCTCGATCAGGGTGACGGGCTGATTGGCGGCGCCGAAGTTGGGCAGCTCAATCGCGGCCTGCGGTGTCAGGCCCCAGGCCAGCGTGCCGAGTAGCGTCTTGGCGACGAAGTGGATGATGGTCGGACCGCCCGGCGAGCCGAGCGTGGCGATCAAACGATCGGGTGCACCAGCCTGGCCGAGCTCGAACACCAGCGTCGGCGCCATGCTGGAGCGTGGCCGTTTGCCGGGTTCGATGCGGTTGGCCGCCGGCCGGCCATCGGCCTCGGGCACAAAGCTGAAATCGGTCAGCTGGTTGTTGAGCAGAAAGCCGCCTGGCAGGCCGCTGCCGCTGTTGACCATGCGGCGTGCGCCGAACTGCGCCTCGATGCTGGTGGTCAGGGCCACCGCGTGGCCCTCGGCATCGACGATCGAGACGTGCGAGGTAGCGGGCAGCTCCGGGCTGCGGTCATCGCTCCAGCTCAGCGTGGTGCCGGCGGGGCGACCAGCGGGGGCGTGGCCGATCGAGCGTGCACCGATCAGGCGGGCGCGCTCGGCCAGATAGCCGGCGTCCCAGAGCGTGGTCCAGTCGCCGCCGGGTGCCGCGACAAAGGCCGGATCGGCGATGTAACGGTCGCGGTCGGCAAAGGCCAGCCGCGCGGCTTCGGTGTAGCGGTGCAGGAAGTCGGCGCTCGGCACCGGAGCGCCCGGCGCGCTGCGCTCCAGATCGGTTGGCGCGGGCGCTTGGTGCTGCTCCAGCAAGCCGAGGATCTGGCCGATCGTCAGCATGCCCGACGAGGGCGGCGGCATGCCGCACAGCCGCCAGAGGCGCCACGGCAGGCAGAGTGCCTCGCGCTGCAGCGGCTGGTAGCCGGCCAGATCGGCGACGGTCATGCTGCCCGGCGCCGGCTCAGCCTGCACGCTGTGCACGATGGCCGCAGCGATTGGGCCGCTGTGCAGCGCATCGGCGCCCCGGGCGGCGATGGCGCGCAGCACCACGGCGTAGTCGGGGTTGCGCAGCCGGCTGCCGACCGGCAGAGCGTGGCCGTCGGCGCCGTAGTAGAGCGCGCGCGCTGCTGGGTCGCGGCGCAGCCAAGGGTCGCTTTCCAGCTGCCGGACCAGGCGCGGACTGAGCGCGAAGCCGTCCTCGGCGAGCCGGATGGCCGGCTCGAACAGCTGCGCCCACGGCAGCCGACCGTGGCGACGCTGCGCCGCTTCGAGCATGCGCAGCGCGCCCGGCACACCGACCGCGCCGCCGCTGGCGACCGCCGCATCAAAGCCGAGCGGCTGGCCGGCTGCGTCGAGAAACTGCCGGGCATCGATACCGGCCGGCGCGGTTTCGCGGCCGTCCCAGGCGGAGGTGTGCTGGCCGTCCCAATACAGCAAGAAAGCGCCGCCGCCCAGGCCGCTCGATTGCGGCTCGACCAGCCCGAGCACCGCCTGCACGGCGACGGCGGCGTCGATCGCGGTGCCACCGGCGCGCAGCATCGCCAAGCCGGCTTCGGCGGCCAGCGGATGCGCGGCGGCCACCGCCTGGCGTTCAAACAAGGCAGCGGGGGCGGCAGGGCGGTTCAGCTCGCCGGTGGCGATCTCCGGCTGGTCGGCACCGAGTGGCGCGCGCTCGGGCGGCGTGCTGGCACAGCCCGCCAGCAGCGCGGCGAGCAGCAGGGCGCCCAGCCGCAGCAGGTGCGGCGCCGGTCGATGGTGGGCAAGGGCAGTCATGTGCCCGCCATCATGGCGGAGCGGCGCGCCAGGGCCAAGCTCGACGCTGGCGCGCGGGTGGCGCTTTAGCGCGGCGCCAGGCGGATCGCGCCGTCCAGGCGGATCACTTCGCCGTTCAGCATCTCGTTGGTGACGATCTGCTGCACCAGCTTGGCGTAGTCGGCCGGCGTGCCCAGGCGGCTCGGGAACGGCACGCCAGCGGCGAGCGCGTCCTGCACTTCCTGCGGCATGCCGAACAGCATCGGCGTGCCGAAGATGCCGGGGGCGATGGTCATGCAGCGGATGCCGTCACGCGCCAGATCGCGGGCGATCGGCAGCGTCATGCCGACCACGCCACCCTTGCTGGCGGCGTAGGCGGCCTGGCCGATCTGGCCGTCATAGGCGGCGACGCTGGCGGTGTTGATCAGCACGCCGCGCTCGCCGGTGGCTTCGGGCGCGTTCTTGGCCATCGCTTCGGCGGCCAGGCGGATCATGTTGAAGGTGCCGATCAGGTTGACGGTGATGGTCTTGCTGAACAGATCCAGCGCGTGGGCGCCGTTCTTGCCGACCGTCTTGGCGGCCGGGGCGATGCCGGCGCAGCTCACCAGGCCCATCAGCTTGCCGAGCGAGGTGGCCTTGGCCACGACCGCGCGGCCGTCTTCTTCCGAGGCCACATTGCAGCGCACGAAGGCGCCACCGATCTCGGCCGCGACGGCGGCGCCGCGCTCTTCCTGCAAGTCGGCGACCACGACGGTGGCGCCTTCACGTGCCAGCATGCGTGCTGTGCCTTCGCCCAGGCCCGAGGCGGCTCCGGTGACGATGAATACCTTGCCTGCGATGTCCATGCGCTGCTCCTGTCTTGGTTGACGTTGACGTAAACGTCAATTGTCGGCAAAAAAGAAGGCCGCCGGAAGGCGACCTTGCTTGGGGTTTGCCACAGGGTGATGTGTGGCAAACCGACCACACCCGTCGGCTCGGAACGGGCGTCAGGCGCTTCAGCCCAGGGCTGCGAGCGCCCGTGCGGTGATTTCTTCGACCGAACCCTGGCCGCTGATCTTGGCGCAGCGCGGTGCGGCGGCGTCGCCGGTGGCGGCCCAGGAGGCGTAGTAATCGACCAGCGGGCGGGTCTGGCTGTGATACACATCCAGGCGCTTCTTGACGGTGGCTTCGGCATCGTCGGCGCGTTGCACCAGGTCTTCGCCGGTGACGTCGTCCTTGCCTTCAACCTTGGGCGGGTTGAACACGACGTGGTAGGTGCGGCCCGACGGGAGGTGGGCACGGCGACCGCTCATGCGTTGCACGATGGCGTCATCGGGCACGTCGATTTCCAGCACCAGATCCAGCTTGACGCCGGCAGCCTTCATGGCTTCGGCTTGCGGGATGGTGCGCGGGAAGCCGTCGAACAGGAAACCGTTGGCGCAGTCGTCCTGGGTGATGCGCTCTTTCACCAGGCCGATGATGATGTCGTCGCCGACCAGACCACCTGCGTCCATCACCTTCTTGGCTTCGATGCCGAGCGGTGTGCCGGCCTTGACCGCAGCGCGCAGCATGTCGCCGGTGGAGATTTGCGGAATGCCGTATTTCTGGCAGATGAACGTGGCTTGGGTGCCCTTGCCGGCGCCGGGGGCGCCCAACAGAATCAGTTTCATGGATCTCCTCAGGTTCTCGAAATGACCACGCAGCGAGCGCCGATGGCCGTAGTTGTGCACAAGAATAACATGCAACTCCTGAGGCAAAACTGACGCTCAGGCGTGTCCAAAAGGCCACATTCAAGCCAAAAACAGCTGGCGCACCCGCTCCAGATCTTCTGGCGTATCGACGCCCGGGCCGGGCCGGGTGTCGCTCACATGCACCGCGATGCGCTCGCCGTGCCAGAGCACGCGCAGCTGCTCCAGCGATTCGATCGCCTCCAGCGGGCTGGCCGGCAGGGTCGGATAGCGGCGCAAAAAAGCCGCCGTGTAGCCATACAGGCCGATGTGGCGCAGCGGCGCGGGGGCCGAGAGTTGCTCGATGCCGCCCGCGTAGCCGTCGCGCCACCACGGGATCGGCGCGCGCGAGAAATACAGCGCCCGGCCGGCCGCGTCGGTCACGACCTTCACCACGTTCGGGTTGCCCAGCTCGTCGGCGTTGTCGATCGGATGCGCGGCGGTGCTCATGACGCATTCGGGCCGCGCCACCAGCAGTGCGGCGCAGGCGTCCACCATCGACGGGTCGATGAGCGGCTCGTCGCCCTGCACGTTGACGACGATCGCGCTGTCGGGCAGCTGCAACAGATCGCAGGCTTCCGCCAGGCGATCGCTGCCGGTAGCGTGGTCGGTCCGGGTCAGCAAGGCGCGCACGCCGTGGCGGGTGCAGGCCTCGACGATCTCCGGCGCGTCGGCCGCGACCACCACTTGATCGGCGCCGGTGGCGGCGCAGCGCTGCGCCACCCGCACCACCATTGGCAGGCCGCCGATGTCGGCCAGCGGCTTGCGCGGCAGCCGGGTCGAGGCGAGCCGGGCCGGGATCAGGATCGTGTAGCTCATCGGGGTGTCAGGTGTCGCTGGTGCCGGTATCGGCGTCCACCGCAGCGAACACGGGCAAGGTGGGTGCGGTGGCGGCTGGATCGATGGAGCGAGCTTCGTTCTCCAGCATCACGGCAATGCCATCGCGCACCGGGAAGGCCAGCCGATCGGCGGCGCAGCACAGTTCGTGGGTGGCGTGGTTGTGTGTCAGCGGGCCTTTGCACAGCGGGCAGACCAGCAATTCCATCAGTCGGGTGTCCATGGGGCGTGATGCTACCGCGCTGACGCGGTGGGTTTGGGGAGGTGGTCCAGAACCGCCAGCACCTCGGCAAAAAAAGCCGTGGGCGGTTCGAAGGCGAGCGGCACCACCCAGATGCGGCTGTGCGGCCGTTGCAGTGCCACCCGTGCTGCCGTCAGCTTGATGGCGTCTTTTTCGGTCAGCACCAGATCCATCGGTTGCCGGATCGTGCCGTCCTGCCAGGGCAAATCGGCAAAGTCGTGATGATCGGGCAGCGGCAGCGGCTTGATGGTCAAGCCCCGGGCGCGCAAGGCTGCAAAAAACCGCTCTGGCTGACCGGTGCCGGCGCAGGCCAGCAGCGGCCGGCCCGCCAAGGCGGCGAGGGCTTGCGGTGTCGCTGCCACGCCACGCCACCAATCCGACAGCGCCACGGCGCCAGCCAGGCTGCGCCGTGCCAGATGGCCGGGCAAGGCGGTGCTGGGGCGCTCGGCGTTGTAGATCAGCACTTGCGGCGCGCTGGAGGGCGTGTCGATCGGTTCGCGCAAGGGGCCAGCCGGCAGCAACAGGCCGTTGCCGGCGCCACGCTCGTCGAACACCAGCACTTCCAGGTCACGCGCCAGCCGCAGATGCTGCAGGCCGTCGTCGCAGACCAGCACGTTCACTTGCGGCTGCGCGGCGCGCAAGGCGCGGGCAGCAGCGACCCGGTCGCGGCCGACCCAGACCGGCACCTGAGTGCGCCGGGCCATCAGCAGCGGTTCATCGCCGACCTCGCGCGCCTGGGCGTCCACGCTGACGGCTTGCGGTGCGCTGCCTTTGCGGCCATGGCCGCGCGACACGATGCCCGGCCGCCAGCCGGCTGCTTTCAGGGCGGCAACCAGCGCCAGGGTGGTCGGGGTCTTGCCGGCGCCGCCGACGATGCGGTTGCCCACCACGATGACGGGCACGTCAAGCCGTTCGGCGTGCTTCCAGCCGAGTCCGTAGAACGTATGCCGCACTTGCACCAGCGTGCCGAACACGCCGGCCAGCAGCCGCAGTCCGAGCGGCGCCGGCCCGGGCCGGCGCCAACCAGCTTCAATCTGGCGGCTGATGCGCTGCGCCAAGCCGTTGGATCCTGCCATCAACGCGCAGGGCTGCCAGCGCGGCCGTTCTGGGTCGCGAAGGTCAGACGCGCCAGACCGACGCGCCGTGCTGCGTCCATCACGTTGATCACGCTCTGATGCGTGGCCATCGCGTCGGCCGAGATGATCACCGGCCGGTCCAGCTTGCCTTGCGTCGCGGTACTCAGCGCCGCCACCAGCACGTCGATGCCGCTGCCCTCGACGCGTTGCCGGTTGATGCTGTAGCGCCCGTCGGCCGACACCGAGATGAGGATCTCGTTCGACTCGCTGTTGAGCTTTTGCGCCTCGGCGGCCGGCAGCGTGATCTTCAGCTCGCTGTACTTGGCGTAGGTGGTCGACAGCATCAGGAAGATCAGCACCACCAGCAGCACGTCGATGAACGGAATCAGGTTGATCTCGGGCTCTTCATTGCGGCGGTGATGAAAATTCATCGACATGGCGCCACCTTCAGCGCTGACCGGCGCGCAGCAGCTGCGGCAGCAGGCGCTCGGCGGCTTGTTCCAGCTCCAGCACGAAGCCGTCGATCTGGCCACGGAAGAAGCGGTAGAACATCAGCGACGGCACCGCGATGATCAGGCCCAGGGCGGTGTTGTAGAGCGCCACCGAGATGCCGTGCGCCAGCATCTCGGGGTTGCCGCCCGAGGCGGGGGTTTGCGCGCCGAAGATCTCGATCATGCCGACCACCGTGCCGAACAGACCCAGCAGCGGCGCGGCCGCCGCGATGGTGCCTAGCGTGTTGAGGTACTTGTCGAGCCGGTGCACGGCGACGCGGCCGGCGGCCTCGAAGGTGTTGCGCAGCGATTGCTCGTTCTGGCGCGGATCTTCCGCCATCGCGCGCAGGCCGGTGGCGAGCAGCTCACCCAGCACCGAGCTGCTGGCGAGTTTGCTGATGACGTCGCTGGAGGGCAGGCCGTGGCGGGTCAGCGCGAGCACTTCGTCGAGCAGTTTGGGCGGGGCGATCTTGGCAGCGCGCAGGCTGGTGAGCCGCTCGATGATGACCGCCAAGGCAGCGATCGAACACAGGATCAGCGGCCAGATCGGCCAGCCAGCGGCTTGTATGATCGAAAACAAAGGGTGTCCCCCGGTGACGAATGTCGGTCGATGGAAGCGGCCGGCGTGAGCCGACCAGAGCGGCGGCAATTATCGCTGCAAGCGCCCCGGTATCGGCGTGCCGCAAGGGCATCGGTTTGCTCAGGGTTGTCCCGTGTTCCTCCACCGCTTCTGTGGATAACCGTGGGGACAAGCTGTGATGAGTGCTGGCAAGCCGTTGTCATCAAAGAGTTTTCATTAAACTGCCACAAAATTGTGCAACCTGAGCAAAGCATGAATGCAGGCCTGCCGCCGCGCAGCGCCGTGCTGGTCTGGAGCGTGACGGCGCTGGTGCAGGCGGTCGGCGATGCGCTCGGCGCTCGTTTTGGCGCGGTGGCGGTGCGCGGCGAGCTCGGCAGCGTGACCCGCGCCAGCAGCGGCCACTGCTATTTCATGCTCAAGGCCGGCGACGGCAGCGCCGCGCTGCGCTGCGCGATGTTTCGCCGCGCGGCAATGCTGCTGGATTTCGAGCCGCGTGACGGCCAGGAGGTCGAGTTGCGCGGCCGCCTCGCGGTGTTCGAGCCGCGTGGCGAGCTGCAGCTGATCGTCGAGTCGATGCGGCGCGGCGGCGCTGGCGCGCTGATGGAGCAGTTCCTGCGCCTGAAAGCGCGCCTGGAGGCCGAAGGGCTGTTCGACTCGGCCCGCAAGCGGGCCATCAGCGCCTATCCGCGCCGCCTCGGCATCGTCACCTCGCTCGGCGCGGCGGCGCTGCACGATGTGCTGAGCGCGCTGGCACGCCGCGCGCCGCAGGTCGAGCTGATCGTCTACCCGGCCGCCGTGCAGGGCGCTGACGCACCGGCCCAGCTGGTGCGCAGCCTGCAACTGGCGGCGCGCCGTGCCGAGGTCGATACCTTGCTGCTCTGCCGGGGCGGCGGCTCGCTCGAAGACCTCTGGGCCTTCAACGACGAGCGGGTGGTGCGCGCCATCGCGGCCTCACCGATGCCGGTGATCAGTGGCGTCGGCCATGAAACCGACATCACGCTGGCCGACTTTGCCGCCGATCTGCGCGCGCCCACGCCGACCGCCGCCGCCGAGCTGGCCGCCACACCGCGCGCTGAGTGCCTGAACCGGCTCGATCAACTGGCGCAGCAGTTTGACCGCCGCACCGCGCAGCGGCTGGAGCGTGAAGCCCAGCGCCTGGACCGCGCCATGCTCCGCCTGGCCCGGCCGGGGGATGTGCTGCACCGGCAACGCCAGCGCCTGCAGATGCTGCAGCAGCGTCAGACGCAAGTTCTGCCAGCGCTGCTGGCTCGCCAGCGCGAGCAGCTGGATCGGCTGGCCTTGCAGCTGCACGACAGCCAGCGCCACCAGCGTTTGCTGCGGGCGCAGCGGCTGGCGCTGCTGGAGGCGCGCTGGCGCGCGCTCGACCCGCACGCCGTGCTGGCGCGCGGCTACGCGCTGCTGACCGATGCGCAGGGCCGGCCGGTGATGTCGGTGGCTCAGGCCGCGCCGGGTCAGGCGCTGCAGGCGGCGCTGGCCGACGGCCAGCTGCAGGTGCAGGTCACGGCGGTGCAGAAAACCTGAGCTCTGCGCGTTTGCCGCCTTCTCCCTACAATCGCCGACTGAGTTTTCAACCAACGAGGGATAACGACCATGGCTTTCGAACTGCCCGCACTGCCTTACGCCGCCGACGCTCTGGCGCCGCACATCTCGGCTGAAACCTTCAGCTTCCATTACAGCAAGCACCATCAGGCTTATGTCACCAACCTGAATAATCTGGTTGCTGGCTCTGCATTCGAAGGCAAGGGCCTGGAAGAGATCATCAAGACCTCCAGCGGTGGCATCTACAACAACGCCGCTCAGGTCTGGAACCACACTTTCTTCTGGAGCTGCATGAAGCCGAACGGCGGCGGTGCTCCGACCGGCGCGCTGGCTGATGCCATCAACGCCAAGTGGGGCTCGTTCGACGAGTTCAAGAAAGCGTTCCAGGCTTCGGCCGTGGGCAACTTCGGTTCCGGCTGGACCTGGCTGGTGAAAAAGGCCGACGGCTCGGTCGATATCGTCAACATGGGCGCGGCCGGCACGCCGCTGACCACCGGCGACAAGGCACTGCTGTGCATCGACGTCTGGGAACACGCCTACTACATCGATTACCGCAACATGCGTCCGAAGTTTGTCGAAGTCTTCCTGACTTCGCTCGCCAACTGGGACTTCGCGGCGGCCAACTTCGCCTGAAGTTGCCTGACCAGATCACCTGCGCATACTTTGGCGCGGTGATCTTGGCGCTGAAAAGCCGGTCCATGACCGGCTTTTTTCATTCCTCCCGGAAAGATACTTCCAGCGGCACGAGTTGCTCGTCGCCGCCACTGACGCTGCATTTCATGCGGCGCACGGCATTCTGTACCTGCCGATAATATTCACGCGGCCCGGAAACCGGTGTCACGTCGACAATCTGGCTGCCGTGAATGCGGATCTGCACCTTCACCACGCCGGTGATGCCGACGCGGTCATACAGGCCGCTCAGGCTGCTCTGCAGCACATCCTTGTAGCCGGGGCAGTTGACGCCGATTTCTCCCCGCGTCGGTGCTGCTGGCGCAGGTGGGGCCGGTGGCGCGGGCGGCGGCGGCGGTTTGATTTCTACCGGCGCCTTGGGTGGCTCAGCCTGCACGGCCTGAATTACCGGTGCGGCAGGCGCGGGTGGCGGTGGCACATCGGGCGGTGGCACATAAGCCGGCGGTGGCGGCGGTTGAACGGGCGGCGGTTTGTCCAGCAGTTTCAACTCCTTCGGCGGCGGTGGTGGGGGAGGCGGTGGTGGCGGCGGCATTTCGGTCAGAATGGCCACCTCGATCGGTTTCTTGATGATCTCGACCGCTTTGCGCGCTAATCCGGATACCAGCCCCCAGATGATGAGCGCATGCAGCAAAATCACCACGCCCAGCCCGATATAGCGCCGGGATGAGTTTTTCTGTTGAAAATCAAAATCCATGTGATTTGCTTGTCTCGATCAACGGCTCCGGCATCACTGGCCGATGAATTGCTCGGAGCCAACCACGCCGAGCTTGCTCAGGCCAGCGTGGTTCGCCGATACCATCACTTCGGCAAAGGTGTTGTAAAGCGCGAGTTTGTGGGGCCGCACATGAATTTCCGGCTGCACCGCTTGTGCGGCGGCGGCCTGCATCTTGGCCTCCAGTTCAGCGCGATCGGCTACCGGCAGGCCTTGCCAGTAAATACGGCTCTGTTCGTCGATATCGATCTTCACCACCTCGGGTTTGATCTGGCTCGGCGGCGGTGTGCCGACCGGCAGATTCAGATTGACCGAATGCAGCTGGATTGGAATCGTGATGATCAGCATCACCAGCAGCACCAGCATCACGTCGATCAGCGGCGTGGTGTTGATGTCCATGATCGGTTCGGGATCACCGCTGCTGGAACTGCTGCCTAGATTCATGGCCATGACTTAATCCTGTGCGGGTCGGTGCGTTTACTGGCGGGCCGGCGGTTCGGTGATGAACGCCACCTTGGCAATGCCGGCGCGCTGGCAGGCGTAGACAATCTTGCCGACCGATTCATAGCGGGCCGCCATGTCGCCACGGATATGCACTTCAGGCTGCGGCGTCAGCTGGGCGATGGCTTTCAGTTTGTCGACCAGCTGTTCGGTATTGGCAATCCGTGCGTCATACCAGTAAATACTGCCGGCGGCATCGACCGAGACGACGATGTTTTCGGGTTTGCTTTCGCGGATTTCATTGCGTTCCTTGGGCAAGGACACGGCAATCGAATAATTGACGACCGGAATCGTGATCAGGAAAATGATCAGCAACACCAGCATCACATCCACCAGCGGCGTGGTATTGATGGCCGAAACGACCTCGTCCTCACCATCCGTGGGACCGAACGACATGGCCATGGCAAAAAACTCCTTCGGAGCGTGATTTGATGCCGAATCTGCTCAGGCTTTTTTATTGCTGCCGGCCTGCGCCAGCAACACGGCGTGCAGATCACTGCCAAAACCACGCACTTCGTCCATCACGGCCTTGTTGCGGCGCACCAGCCAGTTGTAGCCCAGCACCGCCGGCACGGCGACACCCAGCCCGATGGCGGTCATGATCAGTGCTTCGCCGACCGGCCCGGCGACCTTGTCGATCGAGGCCTGACCGGCAATGCCGATGGCGGTGAGCGCGTGGTAGATACCCCAGACGGTGCCGAACAAACCGACAAACGGCGCGGTGGAGCCGACGGTGGCCAGAAATGCCAAACCATCTTGCATGCGGGATTGAACCCGCTCGACGGCGCGCTGAATCGACATCGTCACCCAGGTATTGAAATCAATCTGGCCGAGCAGGCCATCATGCTTCTTGGTGGCGTCATGGCCGGCTTCGGCAATGAACCGAAACGGACTGCCTTGTGCCAGCGCTTCGGCCCCTTGCGCTACCGAGCCGGCATTCCAGAATTTGGCCGCCGCTTCCCGGGCTTGGCCACTCATTTTGGCCTGGTCAATCAACTTGGTGATGATCAGATACCAGCTGCCCATCGACATGATGGCCAGCAGCAGCAGCACGATCTTGGCGACCGCATCGCTGCCGGCCCAGAGCGCGCCCAGACCGTAGGGGTTGTCGAGCACGGCGACGGTGGTCGCCGCCACCTGCGCGCTCGCCGAGCCAGACCATCCAGCCAGACACAGAACGGCGAGGGTGGCCCCAGACGAAGCTCGGTTGAACAGGGAACGAGGCATGATCCGCTTTTATTGAGAGAAACAAAATGGTTGACAATCTGCTGTGCTGCAAGCAGCACAACGCAGCATGATAGCGCATCGACCTTGTTTCTCTGTGTCAACCGATCTAGAACCGATAGCTGGCGTTCATGTAGTAGGTTCGGCCGCGTGGATCATAGTATCTGGCGTCATACCCGACCACCTGGCCATTCACCGTCAGCGACAAGGGCGGTGCCCGGTCGGTGATATTCAATATGCCAAGGTTGATGCTGATGTTTTTGGCGACCCGCCAGAGAGCGTTCCAGTCATACGTGAAATATCGGCTGACCTGATGGTCCGTGACATCAGCGCAGGCATAAGTGGCGGGGTCATAAATCTGGCAGTCGGCCGCCGTGAATTGTTGGTCACGATAACCTGACTTGAAATTGGCCGTCAAGGTATGGGTGTAGGCACCGAGCTGGATGGCATTGACGAAGCGGCCTTGCCAGCGGAAAGTGACTTTGCCGTTGACGCCGTACTGGCCCAGGCTGGAAAAATATTCGCCACCACGCTCCAGCTGGTAGTCATTGCGCAGCATGTAGGTCAGCGACAGCTGCGAGGTCAAAATGCCCAACTTGGCGTGCGCGTTCAGATCAATGCCGGACTGAATTTCATTGCCAAGGTTCGAGTTGTTCACGGCCACCGCCAGCAGACGCTTGCCAGTGCCCGGGTCATCGTAATATGTGAACTGGCTCTTGTATTTTTGAGGGTTGCTGAGGATGGCGCTCGGATCAATCTGACCAATCGCATCGGTGATGTTCACCAGCCAGTAGTCCAGCCCGGCAGAGAGTGCCGGAGTCGGCTCAGCCAGTACGCCGAAGGTGAATTGATGCGAGCGCTCCGGGGCCAGATCCTTGTTGCCGGCCGCAATCATGTTGTATTGGGTTTTGCCGGTCGGGCATTCAGTGCCGGGGGCAATCGCCGCCAATTCGGCCGGCAGGAGCGGGCAGTTATAAGAACTGCCGGTGACTCCGAAATCCTGGCGGGTGGCGCTGATCTGGGCCGGGGTCGGGGCACGAAAACCGCTGCCGAGCGAGGCTCGCAACAGCAGCTCCTTGCTCGGTTGCAGGCGTGCGGCCAGCTTGTAATTGGTGGTGGCACCGACATCCGAGTATCGGTCGTGACGCAGTGAACTGCTCAGTTCCAGATCGTGGGTGACCGGTGCGACGAGTTCACCGAACAAGCCAATGGAATGACGCGCACTGCTATAAGGTGTTGCGGTGCTGGTCGCGCCAAACAGATGGTCGCAGGCATTGGGGCTGTTCTGCGCGGCGCCTGGATCACAGGCGCGGCCGTCGGCGGTGAGTTTGCCTTGCAGCAGTTCGCTGGGATTGGCCTGGAATTTTTCGCGCAGAAACGACACACCGGTCGCCAACGCCAAGGCGCCGCCGCTCAGTGGCATCAGTTCAGTCGAACCGCGCAGCTGTAATTGATCGAGGTCGGAGCGGCCGCCATTCCAGTATCCGAGGATGCGGGCATCGCGAATCGCGGCCAGTGCTTCGGCGGTCTGGCCGCCAGGCATCACAAACGGGTTGATGGCGGCGTTGGCACTGCTCGGTGTATTCAAGGCGGCCGACAAGCGATTCAGGCTCAGCAAGCCATCGCGCAGCAGGTTTTCGTAGCTGTTTTGCGAGTGGACATAACTGGCGTCGTAATCCCAGCGGTCGAGAGTTCCTGCTGAGCCGAGCACAAGATGCAGCGCCCGCGAGCGATCTTCCGAGGTGCGGCGCCCGGCATCTTGCAAACGCCAGCTGACGGCGACCGGGTCATCCACCGATTCGCCGCTGCCGGTTGCGAGCCCGGCGGCGGTGGCATAAAAGGGTGATGAGCTGCTCAGTCGCACTGAACCCGGTGCGGGGGCCAGGCGATTGGTGGTGGTGGTGGTGGCGACGATCAGATCTGAATAAAGGCGTTGCTCACCGACCCGTTTATTCAGCGACAGCAGAACACTGTTGCGTTCCCGCTCCGGGTAGATTTCAAGCTGGGTCGCGTAGTCGTAATAACAGGCCGCACCATCCGCCAGATGATTTGGTGGGCATTGCCCGGTGGCGGTCGGGCCGACCAAGGTCGGGTTGCGCAACTCGACCGAGCCATCCGCCAGATTGACGGGCACGTTGGCAGGAATGGTCCGCGCGGAGCCATTGAATGAACGCAGGGTGCGCCCGCCATATTGAAAATCGATGATCGAGGTCTTGGCAAACTCGCGCTGCGTCGAGGCCAGCGGGGTGCGCTTGTCGGCGCTCAGGGCCAGCAGAATATTGAAACCATCCTTGTCCAGGTCGCCGATGCCTTTGGCGGCGGAGGCATGTTTTTCAGTGGCACCGCCGCTGGGGGCAGCAAACCCCAGCGTCACTTCACCTTCGGAGCTGCTGCGCCGGGTGATGAAATTCACCACACCGCCGATGGCGTCGGAGCCGTAAAGTGCCGAGGCGCCGTCGGTGAGCAGCTCGATGCGCTCGATGGCCGCCAATGGAATGGTATTGAGGTCGATCGCCGCCAATCCGCCCAGCAAGTCCTGCCCGCCATAAGACGCCATGCGATGGCCGTTGAGCAGCACCAGCGTGCGGCTTTCACCCAGGTTGTGCAGCGAAACCCCTGCGAAGCCATAACCACCGCCGTTCACCGAGGCGGCTTCATTGATGGAGTTCTGAATTACCGGCAGTTTTTGCAGCAGATCGGTGACTGAGGTGGCGCCGGAGGCCTGGATCTCGGCTCTTTTGATGATCTGCACCGGCAGCGCGGTCTCGGCCTGGAGGCGCCGGATCGCCGAGCCGGTGATTTCAACGCGTTCCAGCGACGGGGAAGTCTGTGCGTATGACGCTGTGCCGATCAGGGCGGATCCGGTCAACGTCAAGACGGCGGCTGCAATTCTGTTTTTTTTCAACATGGGGTCTCAATGGCGTCTGGAGGAGTCGATCGAGCCGGGGGCCACATGACTCACGCGGCTGAAATGAGCTGGACGCGCTGAACTGAATTTTTTTGAGTCGACATTGTCGGGTTGAGCCAAGACAAATTAAAAACCCCACTCGCTTGGTGGGGTTTTTAAGGAAGGCTCAGTCCAGCCTCATTCGGCGTCTTGAAATGCTTCGTCGCGGGTGTTCTTGATGGAGGGCAGCATCACCATGATGACCATCAGCAGTGCGGCGACCAGCAGGCTGGCCGAGAGCGGCCGGGTCGCAAAGGTGCTCCAGTCGCCCCGCGACAGCAGCAGGGCGCGGCGCAGGTTTTCTTCCATCATCGGCCCGAGGATGAAACCCAGCAGCAGTGGTGCCGGCTCGCAGCCGAGCTTGTAGAACAGGTAGCCGACCACTGCAAAACCCGCACCGATGAACACGTCGAAGTTGTTGTTGTTCAGGGTGTACAGGCCGATGCAGCAGAACACCAGGATGGCCGGGAACAGGAAGCGGTAGGGCACGCTCAGCAGCTTGATCCAGATGCCGATCAGCGGCAGGTTCAGGATCACCAGCATCAGGTTGCCGACCCACATCGAGGCGATCAGGCCCCAGAACAGCTCCGGGTTGCTGGCCATGACTTGCGGCCCGGGCTGGATGCCCTTGATCGTCATCGCGCCGACCATCAGCGCCATCACCGCGTTGGGCGGAATGCCCAGTGTCAGCATCGGGATGAAGCTGGTCTGCGCGCCGGCGTTGTTGGCCGACTCCGGCCCGGCCACGCCTTGAATGGCACCGCGACCGAAGCGGCTCGGATCCTTGGCCACTTTCTTCTCGACGCTGTAGGAGGCAAAGGACGCCAGCAGCGCGCCGCCACCCGGCAGCACACCCAGGATGCAACCCAGCGCGGTGCCGCGCAGCACCGCCGGCCAGGCTTCCTGGAAGTCTTTCTTGGTCGGCCACAGGCCCTTGACGTCTTTCGTGAAGACCTCGCGGTGTTCGGCCGGCAAGCCCAGGTTGACGATGATTTCGCCAAAACCGAACACGCCCATCGCGATGCCGACAAAGCCGATGCCGTCGGTCAGCTCGGCAATGTCGAAGCTGAAGCGCGGCACGCCCGAGATCACGTCGGTGTTGACCTGGCCGAGCAGCAGGCCCAGCAGCACCATGCAGATCGCCTTGATCAGCGAGCCGGAGGCCAGCACCACCGCGCCGATCAGGCCCAGCACCATCAGCGAGAAGTATTCGGCCGGGCCGAACTTGAAGGCCAGCTCGGTGAGCGGCGGCGCAAAGGCCGCGATCAGCACCGTGCCGACACAGCCGGCGAAGAACGAACCCAGCCCGGCCGCAGCCAGCGCGGCGCCAGCGCGGCCTTGGCGCGCCATCTGGTAGCCGTCGATCGCGGTGACCACGGACGAGGCCTCGCCCGGCACGTTGATCAGGATCGCGGTGGTCGAGCCGCCGTACTGCGCGCCGTAGTAGATGCCGGCCAGCATGATCAGCGCCGGCGTGGCGTCGAGCGAGTAGATGCTCGGCAGCAGCATCGCGATGGTGGCGACCGGGCCGATGCCGGGCAGCACGCCGATCAGCGTGCCGAGTACCGCACCGACGAAGGCGTAGAACAGGTTCTGGAAGGTCAGCGCGACCTGAAAGCCGAGACCGAGGTTGTGCAGGAGATCCATGCGTGTGCGCTCCTCAACCGCCCGCAGCGCTGCCCAGCGTGGGCAGCAGCGGGATGGTCAGTTTCAGGCCAAGAATGAACAGCAGATAGCTGCCGGTGGTGAGCACGACCGAGTTGAGCAGCGCATCGCGCCAGTGGAATTCATCGCCGGCCAGGCTGGAGCTGAACACCAGCAGCGGCAGCGCGATCAGCATGCCCAGGTGCGGCAAGGTCCAGCCGAACAGCGCCACCGAGCCGACGATGGCCAGCAGCGGCTTCCAGGCAAAGGCGCCGACCGGATCGCCGTCGGTCGATTCGATCGTCAGCGCCTTGAACAGCACGATGGCGCCCAGCAGCGCCATCAGCATGCCCAGACCGAAGGGAAAGTAGCCCGGTCCGGGGCGGGCCGAGCTGCCAAAGCTGTAGTTCAAGGCGCCCCAGGCGAAGCTGACGCCGATGATGACGAACATCAAACCGGACCAGAAATCCCGCCGACTTTTGACTTTCACACTCGTCTCCTCATTGTGGGTATCAGCCGATTGTAAGAATGGCGCCCGATCCGCTCAGTTCAGATCAAAGGCTGGCGTGGCGCGCAGCACCTCGTCGAGGGTGGTTTCGCCCGCAGCGATCTTGCGCAAACCGGCCAGTCGCAGTGGCTGCAAGCCTTCCTTGATGGCGTGGCGGCGAATGCGCAGCAAGTCGGGCACCTCGCGCACCGCCTGGCGCACCGATTCATCGAGCGTCAGCAGCTCGAACAGACCGCTGCGGCCCCGAAAACCCGTCATGCGGCAGTCCAGGCAACCCACCGGCCGGTAGGGCGTGAAGCGGCCGGGGCGCTCGAAGCCCGGCATCACTGCCGCCAGCGTGGCGGCATCCAGCGCGGTGTCGGGCTGCTTGCAGGCCGGGCAAAGGCTGCGCACCAGCCGCTGCGCCAGCACGCCGATCACGGTGGCGTTGATCAGGTAGGGCGGCACGCCCAGATCGATCAGGCGGGTGATGGCGCTGGCGGCGTCGTTGGTGTGCAGCGTCGAGAACACCAGATGGCCGGTCAGGGCGGCCTGCACTGCCATCTCGGCGGTGACGAGGTCGCGGATCTCGCCGACCATGATGATGTCCGGATCCTGCCGCATCAGCGCGCGCAGGCCTTCGGCGAAGTTCAGGTCCAGCGCGGCCTGCACCTGGGTCTGGTTGAAGGCCGGTTCGATCATCTCGATCGGATCTTCGATGGTGCAGACGTTGACGGCATCGGTGGCCAGGCGGCGCAGCGTCGCGTACAGCGTGGTGGTCTTGCCGCTGCCGGTCGGCCCGGTCACCAGGATGATGCCGTGCGGCTGCGCCACCAGCCGCTCCCAGCGCAGCACATCGTGCGGCGCGAAACCGAGCGCATCGACCGGTTTCACGGCGGTGTCGGGGTCGAAGATGCGCATCACCAGCTTCTCGCCAAAGGCGGTCGGCAGGGTCGACAGGCGCATCTCGACTTCGTTGCCCTGCGGCGTGCGGGTCTTGATGCGGCCGTCGAGCGGGCGGCGGCGCTCGACCACGTCCATGCGTCCCAGCAGCTTGATGCGCGCCGTCACGGCCGCCATCACGGTCTGCGGCAGGTGGTAGACGGTGTGCAGCACGCCGTCGATGCGCAGCCGGATCACGCACTGGTCACGTCGTGGTTCCAGGTGGATGTCACTGGCGCGCTGCTCGAACGCGTAGGTCCAGAGCCAATCGACCACCTGCACGACGCCCTGGTCGTTGGCGTCGAGCTGCTTGTGCTTGCCCAGCTCGACCAGCTGCTCGAAGTTCATCGAGGTGGTGGTCTCGCCGGTCTTGGTGGCGTTGCGCACCGAGCGCGCCAGCGTGTAGAACTCGGTGGTGTAGCGGCTGATGTCCTGCGGATTGGCCACCACCAGCCGCACCGTCTTGCGGGTGTGCGAGGCAATCTCGGCGACCCAGTCGATCGCAAACGGCTCGGCGGTGGCGATGGTCACTTCGGTGGCACCGACCTGCACCGGCAGCACGCCGCGCTTCTCGGCGTAGCTGGCGCTCATCACCTCGGTGACGCGTGCCACATCGACCTTGATCGGGTCGATGCGCAGATGCGGCAGGCCGGCACGGCGCGCCAGCCAATGCGTCAGCGATTCGACGTCGAGCGCCGTGCCCTTGCGCGCATCGACCAGCCCGGCGCTGCCGATGCGCACCAGCGGATGCTGGCTGCTGTCACCGGCCGAGAAGCGCTGCATCAGGCGCTGGCGCTCGTCGGTGCTGATCAGGCCGTCCTCGGCCAGCCCGTCGAGCAGCACCCGCCAGTGCAATTGGCCGTGCGGATGCGCCGGGCGTGGCCGCGCCGGGTGGTCGTGGGCGGTGGCCGGGGCGTGTGATCGGGGTGGCGAGGTGCTCATCGGTGTCAGTCGGATGCGGTCGCAGCGGGCGTTCTGGGTTTGGGCAGCGGCTTGATGAGGCGCAGCCACTTGGTGGCCGGCAGCTCCCAGCGCGACTCGATGCCTTCGGCGCGCTGCTGCATCAGCTCGCGCGGCGGCAGCTCGGCCTCGCCGCCCTTCCAGGCCAGCACGATGGTGTTGCCTTCCTTGGTCGGGCTGAGCATGCGCACCCGCTCTTCGCCGAAGGTCGCGGCGATGCGGCGGGCGCTGCGCGCAAAGCTGGCGTTGTGGCCGAACAGGTTCACCGTCATCAGGCCGCCATCCGCCAGCACCGCATGGCAGCTGCGGTAGAACTCTTCATCGTCCAGCACCGGTGCGGCGGCCTCGTGGTCGTACAGATCGACGTTCAGCACATCGGCGCTGCCGTGATGGGCGGCGTCTTGCACCCACAGACCGGCGTCAGCCTGCACCACCTGGAGTCGCTCGTCGTTGGTCGGCAGGTGAAACCATTGCCGGCAGGCGGTGATGACGGCCGGGTTGATCTCGACCGCCGTGGTCTGCAGCCGCAGCACGCTGTGGCAATGGCGCGTCAGGGTCGCCGCGCCCAGGCCGAGCTGCACCGCGTGCAACTCACCGGACAGATGCTGCGGGTCGTGCCAGAGCAGCCAGACCAGCATGCGCTGGATGTATTCCAGCTCGATCACGCGCGGTTTGCGACTGTGCATGGCACCCTGCACCCAGGGCGTGTCGCCCAGATGCAGATAGCGCACGCCGTCGAATTCGGACAGCGTGACTTCGGGCAGATCGGCCTCGGCGGGCGATTTCTTGCGGCGCGGTGACGTGGAACGGGCAGAGGGACGGGTGGAGGAAATGCTCATTCAAACCAGATCGTGGAGCGCGAACACCTCGCGCCAGGCCGCGAGTTTGCGCTCGAATGACCAGCTCGCGTTGGCCGGGCTGGTCGAGGGCAGCCGATAGACCGGCAGCCCCAAGCGGTGGGTGAGTCGCATCAGCCTGGCCGACTCGCCGCCGTTGTGCGCTATCGCCTGCAGATCGGGTGCGAGCGTGCGCAGCCCGGCCAGGTCGTTCAGCTCGGCGGCTTCGATGGCGCTGTCCAGACTGCCGACGCGCTGGCAGCGTGCGTACACGTCCCAGATGCCCAGGCCGCGCTGGCGCACGACGGCGAGCCGCTCGGCATAGGGCAGGGCGCGCAGATCCACGTCCCACAAGAGGCCGAGCACTGGCCAGAACTGGTTGCGTGGATGGGCGTAATACTGCTGCGCGGCGAGCGAGGCCACGCTCGGGAAACTGCCCAGCACGATGAGCCGGGTGTGCGGGGCGATGACAGGAGGCAGGCCGGTGAGCATGGACGATATGAGCGGCTTGAGTGCTGATCGCGTCGTGCCTCGCCAACCCGATCAGCCCATAAAAAAAGCCCGACATGAGTCGGGCTTGAAGGTACCTGGAAAGGAGACTTTCGAGAGGTACCGAGGAGACAACCTTCCGCACAGTGCGAGGCAAACACTGTGCATTGCACTAGATCGGCCAGTTCAGCAAAAGTTCAAGACTTTGCCGGGCCGATCTGCAAATATTTTTTGTGCGACAGCTTACTGAGCGGCAGTGCGACGGGCAGCAGCCTTCGGCACGGCTTGAGTCGCAGCCTTGGCGGCGTTGGCAGCGTTCTGGCTCAGGGTCTGGAAGTTGGCTTCGGTGGCGGTCGCGGCTTGCTTGGCAGCCTTTTGCGCGCTTTCGATGGCGTTGGTGGCGGCAGCGACAGCCGACTTCACCATCGCGACGGCGCTTTCGCTGCCAGCCGGGGCGTTCTTGACGGCGGTTTCGACGAAGGCTTGCAGCTTTTGCTGAGCGTCGCTCACTTGGGCTTCGGCCAGCTTGGCGACTTCAGCTTGGGTGCTCGAAGCGATGTCATAGACTTGACGGCCGTAAGCGAGCGCCTTTTCCGAGGCCGGCTGCAGCAGGCCAGCTTGCAGGGTCAGCAGTTCTTGAGCGTCCTTGGCCGACAGCAGGGCCTTGGCGTGTTCAGCCGACTCGTCGAGCGCAGCGCGCGAAACTTGCAGGTTCAGTTCAACCAGCTTTTCGATGCCTTCGAAAGCCTTCTGCGACAGACCCAGCAGGGCGTCGAGGTTGGACTTGTTGGCGGCGGCGAATTCGGCGAGTTGTTCGGGCGTGACAGACATTGCGAGCTCCTGATGACGTATCCACTGAGGATCGGTTTTGCTGCACCGCAGCATGAGTCGCAGTATAGGAAACCGTCGCCAGTTTGCAAGTGTTTTGTTGCGATGCAGCAAAATTTAGGGCCAAGGCTCTAAATTCAGCCAGAGAGGCCGGTCACCGAGCCGGTGTTGGATGCGCGCTTATTACACCGATCACTTCGTTTTGCCCCTGCCGCCGGGGCATCGCTTCCCGATGCAGAAGTACCGCTTGCTGCGTGACGGGTTGCTTGCCGAGCTGCCGCAGGTGCAGCTGATGCAGGCGCCGCCGGCCTCCGAAGGCGAGCTGGCGCTGGTGCACAGCCCCGGCTATGTCGATGCGGTGTTCGATGGCCGGCTGAGCCCGGCGCAGCAGCGCGAGATCGGTTTTCCGTGGAGCCCGAGCATGGCTGAGCGGGCACGCCGCTCGGTCGGGGCGACGATCAGTGCCGCTCGCGATGCGCTGGCCGATGGCGTGGCGGCCAATCTGGCCGGCGGTACCCACCACGCCAGTGCCGAGCAGGGCAGCGGCTACTGCGTCTTCAATGACCTCGCGGTGGCGGCGCGCCTGATGCAGGCCGAGTGGCACCGGCAGCACCGCACGCTGCTGCGGGTGGCGGTGATCGACTTGGATGTGCATCAGGGCAATGGCACGGCGGCGATTTTTCAGGATGATCCGAGCGTCTACACGCTCTCGATGCACGGCGCCAAGAACTTTCCGTTTCGCAAGGTGCCAAGCGATCTGGACGTCGATCTGCCGGATGGCTGCACCGACGCGCCGTATCTGGCCGCGCTGGATCTGGCCTTGGCGCAGCTCTGGCGCGACCACGGCGAGCATCCGCCCGGGCTGATCTTCTATCAGGCCGGCGCCGATCCGCATGAGGGCGACCGGCTCGGCCGGCTCAAGCTCAGCGCCGCCGGGCTGGCCGAGCGCGATCGGCGCGTGTTTGCGGCCGCGCAGTCCCGGCGCATTCCGCTGGTGCTGACCATGGGCGGCGGCTATGGCCATGTCATCGAAGACACGGTGGCGTTGCAGGTGCAGACCTATCGCGAGGCGCTGACGAGTTGGCAGGCCTGGCGGGACGTCGGTCGCACCGGTTGAGCTCAGCGCTGCCGCAGTGTGGCGGCTGGGTGAGGCGCGGGGTGCTCGTCGAGCGATGCGCCGCCGCTGCGCCAGCGGCCGTCGATCAGCACTTCGTGCGGCTGGAACAGCGCCTTGTAGGCCATCTTGCGGCTCTGCTCGATCCAGTAACCCAGGTAGACCTGCGGCAAGCCCAGCTCGCGGGCCTGCTCGATCTGCCACAGCACGTTGTAGGTGCCGTAGCTGGTACCGGCTTCCGGTTCGTAGAAGGTGTAGACCGCCGACAGGCCGTCGTTGAGCACGTCCAGGATCGAGACCATCTTGAGCGCGCCCGGCTGGCCGTCGGCCGGGCCGGGGCTGCGGAACTCGACCAGCCGCGAGTTGACCCGGCTTTGCAGCAGGAACTGGGTGTACTGGTCGATCGAGTCCTGGTCCATGCCGCCGCCGGTGTGGCGCTCGTTCTGGTAGCGCAGGTAGAGCTGGTAGTGCTCGGGCACGAAGCTGAGCCGCATCACCCGCACCTGCAAGTCCTGATGCGCTTTCCAGGCGCGCCGCTGGCTGCGATCCGGCTTGAAGCTGGCCACCGGAACCCGCAGCGGGATGCAGTCGCGGCAGCCGTCGCAATGCGGCCGGTAGGTGAACATGCCGCTGCGCCTGAAACCCGCCGCCACCAGACCCGAATAGGTGTCGGCGTTGATCAGGTGCGAGGGGGTCGCCACCTGCGAGCGCGCGGTGCGGTCGGGCAGGTAGCTGCAGGGATAGGGCGCGGTTGCATAGAACTGCAACTGGGCGAGCGGGAGATCCTTGGGGTGCGTCACGCGAGCGGCTCAGGCGGCTGAATCTTGGGGAGAGCCCGGCCCGTCAAGCTGGCTCCACAGCGTTTCATGATAGGACCAATCCAGCGGCGCCGGCATCCCCACAACCTGCCTCAGGTGAGCCTCGAACTGCGGGCGCGACACCGGCGCGGCGCCCATCGAGGCCAGATGGCGGGTCTGCTGCTGGCAGTCGATCCAGGCAATGCCGTGGGCGCGGCAGTAGGCCACCAGCGCCGCCAGCGCGATCTTGGAGGCGTCGGTGCGCAGCGCGAACATCGACTCGCCGTAGAACATGCGGCCCAGATTGACGCCATAGAGCCCGCCGACCAGTTCGCCGTTCACCCAGGTCTCGAACGAATGCACCGCGCCGGCTGCATGCCAGCGCTGGTAGGCCTGCACGATCTCCGGCACGATCCAGGTGCCGTCCTGGCCTTCACGCGGCGTGCCGGCGCAGTGGGTGATGACCCGTGCGAAGGCCTGGTCGATGGTCACGGCGCAGCCCGGCGCGGCGATGAAATGGCGCAGGGTTTTTTTCAGCGAGCGGTGCAGCCGGAAATCGGCCACCTGCAGCACCATGCGTGGCTCGGTGCTCCACCACAGCACCGGCTGGCCGGGGCTGTACCAGGGGAAGATGCCCTGCGCATAGGCCAGCCGCAGCCGCGCCACGCTGAGCCGCCCGCCCGCGCAGAGCAGGCCCGGCGCGTCGCTGTCCGCGCCGAGCGCCCGGCGGGTGGGCGGAAACGGCGCGCTGTCGTCAGCGTCGGGCAGCCACGGGATCATGGGCTGGTGCGGGTTTTCAGCGCAGCTGCAGGTCGTCGTTGCCGAACTCGATGCCGAGCGGCTCGATCAGCAGCCGCTTCGGACCGGCCTCGACCACGCCGGCGTGCCAGGCATCGATGCCCTGCGCCTTGGCGATCTCGACCGTGCGTGCCGCGTCGGCGGCCGGCACGAAGATGGCAAAACCGGCGCCCATGTTGAGCGTCGAGTAGGCCTCGCGGTCGTCCTGGCGGGCGTGCTGCTGCATGAACTTCAGCACCGGCGTGACCGGCGGCACCGTGTGGATGCGGTAGCTCAGCTCCAGCGGATGGCGCAGCAGTTTGCGCCAGCCGTGGCCGGTGATGTTGGCGCAGTAATGTGGCTGGATGCCGGCCTTGAACAGCGCTTCCGTCACCGGCGAATACAGCACGGTCGGCGCCAGCAGCGCCTCGCCGTAGCTCAGGCCCGGCTCGACCTCGGTCAGGTAGCCGTCCGGCAGCCGTTCGACCAGCTTGCGCGCCAGGCTCAGGCCGTTGGCGTGGATGCCGCTCGACGCCAGCAGGATGATGGCGTCACCGGCCTGCAGCTCGTCGCCGACCGACAGGCGGCTCTTCGGGTTGATCAGGCCGGTGCAGGAGGCGGCCAGGTCGATGCGACCTGCCTCGACGATGCCGGCCAGCGCGGGGGTCTCGCCGCCGCCCCAGGCGACGTTGCAGACGTCGCAGGCCTGCTTCCAGCCGGCCACCAGGGCTTGTGCGCGCTGCTTGTCGCCGAACCAGTCGGAGCCGCCGGCGGCCCAGTAGGCCTGCACCACCAGCGGCGTGGCGCCGACGGTGATCAGGTCGTTGATGGCCATCGCGATGGTGTCTTGCGCGATGCCGTCGTAATAGCTCTTGCCGGTGAGCTTGGCCATCTCGTCGGCGACCAGGGTCTTGGTGCCCAGGCATTCGACGATCGAGGCGATGTAGAACGGGCCGACATCGACCACGTAGGCCGATTCACCGCGCGAGGCGGCGACTTCGGTGAAACCGTGGCCGGCCAGGTTGGCGCCGGTGGCGGCGGCGGCGCGTTGGGCGGAGATCTTGAGCGGGTCGATCAGGTCGTAATTGACGCCGGCCTGCTCGTAGCTGAGCGTGGTCTGGGCGGCGTCGGTGGTTTGGATCGGGGCGGTGGAGGCGGGAGCTTGACTCATGGGGCGCAATTATCGGCCAGCGTGTCGCCTGCAATTCGTGATGAAGCTCACAAACTGCCATGTCCGCACCGATCGTGAGAGGTCACAAGCCCAGCGATTCTGTCGATGAAGTTGAATTCATGGAGCCTCCACGCATGCCTGCTCGCCCCGAGCGTCCCGCTGACGCCGCCGCTGCGTCACCCGAGGCCGTTGGCTCGGTGACTGAGGAGCGTTCTGCGGCGCTGCAGGAATTGCTCGACCGCATCGCCCAGCAGCCCGACTTTCCGAGCCTGCGCAGCAGCGTGATGGCGATCCAGCGCGTCGCGCACAACGACCACTCGCGCGTGCACGCGCTGGCGGCCGAGATTGCCAAGGACGTCGGCGCCAGCAGCCGGGTGCTGCGGCTGGTCAACACGGCCTTCTATCGCAGCGCCGGTGCCGGCGAGATCAGCAGCATCTCGCGGGCGATCTCGCTGCTGGGTTTTCGCAGCGTCGCCGAAATGACGCTGACGCTGCGCCTGATCGACCAGCTTGGCGTCGGTCCAGGCCAGCGCGTGCGCATGGAAATGCTGCGCACGCTGCTGGCCGGCCTGCTGGCGCGCGAGCTGCACCCGCAGATCAAGCACGAGGAGGAGGCTTATCTGGCGGCGCTGTTCCAGAACCTGGGCCGGCTGCTGGTCGAGCTGCATCTGCCCGAGCAGGCGCGCCAGGTGCGCGAAGCGCAGCAGGCTGACGACGACTGGTTCTGCGCCCCGGCCGAGCAGCAGGCCTCCGGCGCGGTGCTGGGCCAGAGTTTCAGCGAGCTGAGTGTGGACATCGCCCGGCTGTGGGGCTGGGCACCCGATCTGCGCGAAGGGCTGCGCTGGCTGCCGCCGGGGCCGGGCGCGGCGCGCACGCCGGTGCAGCAGCTGCGGGTGGTCTCCAGCGTCGGCAACGATCTGGCCACCCTGGTGCTGAGTCAGCCGCAAGACCGCTGGGACAGCGCCTGCGAGCGCCTGCTGCAGCTGCGCCCCGACCATCCCTGGCTCGACAAGAACGATCTGCGCCGCGCGCTGACACAGGCACAGCTCGGGCTGGCCGATCTGGCGCGGCTGGTCGGCGTCTCGATGGGGCAGGCGCTGCAATACGGCAGCGAAGCCAGTGGCGGTCCACCCCAGTCCAGCGGCCGCGCCACCTCGGCAAGTGTTCAAGCGCCGGCCAGCGCGGCGGCCTCGGATGGCCCGCAGCGCAACGCCGGCACCGAGTCACCGCAGCGTTGGCTCTATGTGCCGGCGCCAAGCGCTGCAGCGCTCAAGCCTGACAGCAGCGATGCGCCCGCGCCAGCCATTGGACCAGCGGCACCGCCGCCGGCCGAGGCCAGTGCAACGGATGCGGCTGATCAAACCCCCGCCGAGACGGCTGGCCTTCCCGAGGGCGACCCTGAGATCAGCGACGGTGCCGACGAGTTGACGACGGTAGCCCCAAACCCGCCGGACGAGGTGGAGGCTGTCGCCGCCCTCGAGCCAGGCAAATCGGCCGATCCGCCCAATGCGCCACCGGACGAGGCACGCCCCACGGCGCCGGGCGTTCGGGTCGCTCCTCATGCTTCTGAGGTGGCCGCAGCTGCAGCTGCAGCCGCTGCCTCGGTCACAGTCCGACCGCCCACGCCCTCGACAGCGGCCGAGCCAGCGCCTGTTGCTCCTGCCGCTCCTGCCATGCCGGATCGACTCGACATCCTGGCGCAGGGTCTGCAGGACACCAGCCTGGCGCTGCTCGAAGGCGAGCCGATGCCGCAGCTGCTGCGCCGGGTGCTCGACATCCTCTGGCGCGGTCTGCAGGCGCGCCATGCGGTGCTGTGCCTGCGCGAACCGCTGCTGGCGCGGCTGCGTCCGGCGCTGGCGCTGGGTCTGGTCGAGTCGCTCAGCCCGCTGTGCTTTCAGATCGAGCTGCAGGCGGCGGGCGAGCTGTTTGCGGTGGTCTGCCAGCGTGGCGCCGATCTGCTGATTTCGGACGCAGCCCAGCCGGGTGTGGCGAGCCGGCTGCCGCACTGGCATCGTCAGCGCCTGAGCAGCGGCTCGTTTCTGGTGCTGCCAATGCAGGCGCGCCAGCGGCCGGTCGGCATGATCTACCTCGACTGCAACGAGCCTGGCCGGCTGCAGTGCCACGAGCGCGAGATGCAACTGGTGCGGGCTTTGCGCAATCAGGCCTTGCTGGCGCTGCAGCTCGGCGTGGTGGGGCGGCGCTCGTAGAATCGGCCGTCTTCATCGCCACCGAGCTGCGGCTCGGGCTGCGTCGGTGAAACGTTCTGCCGGCCTTGCAGCGCCTGCCCCGGTCGCCTCGGCGGCCTCGTGACCCCCTTGCCCCGCCATGAGCTATCTCGTCCTTGCCCGTAAATACCGCCCGCGCAGCTTTGCCGAGATGGTGGGCCAGGAGCACGTGGTGCAGGCGCTCGGCAATGCGCTCACGCAGCAGCGGCTGCACCACGCCTACCTGTTCACCGGCACGCGCGGCGTCGGCAAGACCACCGTCTCGCGCATCCTGGCCAAGAGCCTGAACTGCACCGGCCCGGACGGCAGCGGCGGCATCACGGCCCAGCCCTGCGGCGTCTGCCCGGCCTGCCGCGACATCGACGCCGGCCGCTTCGTCGATTACGTCGAGCTCGACGCCGCCTCGAACCGCGGCGTCGACGAGATCAGCCAGCTGCTCGACCAGTCGGTCTACAAGCCGGTGCTGGGGCGCTTCAAGGTCTACCTGATCGACGAAGTGCACATGCTCACCACGACCGCCTTCAACGCGATGCTGAAGACGCTCGAAGAGCCGCCCGAGTACCTCAAATTCGTGCTCGCCACCACCGACCCGCAGAAAGTGCCGGTCACGGTGCTGAGCCGCTGCCTGCAGTTCAACCTGCGGCCGATGGCGCCGGCCACCATCTTCGAGCACCTCGGTCAGGTGCTGGCAGCCGAACAGATCGCCGCCGAGCCCGGCGCGCTGCGCCTGATGGCGCGCGCCGCGCAGGGTTCGATGCGCGACGCGCTCTCGCTCACCGATCAGGCCATTGCGTTCGGCGCCGGCCGGATCGACGAGGCCGGCGTGCGCCAGATGCTCGGCGCGGTCGATCGCAGCCACGTGGTGCGCATCGTCGAGGCGCTGGCGGCCAGCAATGGCGCCGCGCTGGTCGGCGAGGTCGATGCGCTGCGCGCGCAAGGGCTGTCCGCTGCCGGCACGCTGGAAGAACTCGCCACGCTGGCGCAGCAGATGGCGGTGCTGCAGGCGGTACCCGAGGCTGCCGATGCGCAAGATCCCGACACGCCCACCGTGCAGCGCCTGGCACCGCTGCTCTCGCCGGAAGAAACCCAGCTGCTCTACAGCATCGCCATCCACGGCCGCGCCGAACTCGGCCTGGCGCCGGATGAATACAGCGCGCTGGTGATGGTGCTGCTGCGCCTGCTGGCGTTCCGGCCGAAGGGCGGGGCGACGCTGGCAGCCCCCGTGCCGGGTGCGGCGCCGGTTCGGTCTGCGCCCGTGGTGTCGAGCCCGGCGGCGGTGACCTCGGCCCCTGCGCCGGTTCGAGCTGCAGCGGTCGTTGCAACGGCAACGCCATCCAGCCCGAGTGCGGCGCCAAAGCCTGAGCAGGTCGAGCCTGCCAGCAGCCCGGCCCGGCCGGTGGCGACGGCGCCTGTCGAATCACCGCCGGTCGCTCCAGCGCCAGTCCGCACCGAACCCGTGTCTGCGCCCTTGCCCGCACCGGTTCGCGCGGCACCCGCGCCCATGCTGGCGACGCCTCGCCAGCCTGCGCCGGCCTCGGTAACGCCGACGCCAACTCCCGTGCGGCAGCCGACAGCGGCGGCGCCTGCGCCCGCTGCGCGTCCGCCGCTGGCGGCTCGACCGGCCAGCGCGGTTGCCGAGCCTCGGCGGGCAGCACCCGTTTCCTCGCTGGAGGAGCCGGCTTGGCTGTCGGCCGAAGAGCCGCCGCTGGAAGATCCCCGTCCCTCGGCCAGCACCGCGTCGCGGCCGCCGTGGGAGGACGACGCCGATCAGCTTTCTGCGGCGCCACCGCGCCCCGCCACCGACAACCGCTCGACAGCGGTCCGCCGGGCTTCGGCGCCGCTGCTGGCGCAGACCGCTGCGCAGGCACGCTACACGCCGCGCCAGGCGGCGCCTGCACCTGTGGCCGCCGAATCGCGCGCCCCGGTGGTGGCTCAGGCGGGCGAACGGTCCGTGGCAGCCCCGGTGCGGGTGGCTGCACCGATGCCAGTGGCTGCGCCATCCCAGGCCGTGAAGGCGGCAGAGTTGCCGGCCGTGGCCGCGTCGGCCGCGTCGGCCGTGCCGGCTGACGTCGCCGACCTGCCGGCCGATCCGCTCACCGATCGCTGGGTCGGCTGGCTGCAGCAACTGCTGGAGCGCCAGACGCTGGCCGGTTTCACCCGCGAGCTGGGCTGGCAGGCGCAGTGCGTGGCGATCGACGAGGCCGCCACGCCGCGCCAGCTGGTGCTGCGCGTCGAGCGTGAATCGCTGCGCCAGGGCGCGCACCGTGAGCGGCTGCAGGCGGCGCTGGCCGAGCTGTTCGGCGTCGCGGTGGCACTGGAGGTCGAGGCCGGCCCGATCACCGACAGCGCGGCACGGCGCGATATCGCTGCCAAGGCGCGCGCTCAGCAGCAGGCCGAGGCGCTGATCCGCAACGATCCGCTGGTGCAGCGTCTGCTGGAACGCTTCCCGGGTGCCAAGCTGGTGCCAGGCTCGATCCGGCCCTGCTGAATGCACAATCACGCACCGCGCTGAACTTCGGCGCACTCCGACCAAAACATCGAAAGGATTTCTGATGCTCAAAGGACAACTCGCCGGCCTGATGAAGCAGGCTCAGGCCATGCAGGACAACCTGAAGAAGGCCCAGGACGAGCTCGCCAATGTCGAGGTCGAAGGCCAATCTGGCGCCGGTCTGGTCAAGGTCGTGATGACCTGCAAGCACGACGTCAAGCGCATCACCATCGACCCCAGCCTGCTGGCCGATGACAAGGACATGCTGGAAGACCTGGTCGCTGCCGCCGTGAACGACGCCGTGCGCCGCGCCGAAGCCGTCAGCCAGGAAAAGATGGGCAAGCTGACCGCCGGCATGCCGCTGCCCGGCGGCATGAAGTTCCCGTTCTGAGCGAGTCAGTCGTTCAAGCCGGAGTGGCTGCGTGAACACGCTCGAACAGCTGATCGACGCCTTGCGCAGCCTGCCCGGCGTGGGCCAGAAGTCGGCCCAGCGCATGGCGTATCACCTGCTGCAGCATGACCGCGATGGCGCCTGGCGGCTCTCAAGCGCGCTGGCTGACGCAGTGCAGCAGGTGCGGCACTGCGAGCGCTGCCACACCTTCACCGAAAGCGTGGTCTGCGCGACCTGCCTGGACCCGCTGCGCGATGCGCGCCAGCTCTGCGTTGTCGAGACGCCCGCCGATCAGGCCGCGCTGGAGCGCACCGGCAGCTACCGGGGTCTCTATTTCGTGCTGATGGGCAAGCTGAGTCCGCTCGCCAACGTCGGCGTGCACGACATCGGCCTGCCGGCCCTGATCGAGCGCGCCTGTGACGGCTCGGTGCAGGAAGTGATCGTCGCGACCAACTTCACCGCCGAAGGTGAAGTGACCGCGCATGTGATCAGCGAGGCGCTCAAGCCGCGCGGCCTCAAGGTGACAAGGCTGGCGCGCGGGGTGCCGATCGGCAGCGAGCTCGAATACGTCGATCTGGGCACCATCGCCCACGCGCTGATGGAGCGCCGCTGAGCCGTCGCCGGCGCAGCCGCCGCTCCGATCACGCTCAGGGGCTGACGCTGGCGGTGCGCCGCGCCACGATGCGGGTGCTCGGCTTGCGGATGCTGGCGACACGGGTCTTGCCGTTCGCTCTGGCCATCGCCCGGTTCTTGCCGGTCGGCACCGCCAGGTAGGCGACCAGAGTCTGGCCGGCCGCCAGCCTGGCGCCCGGCGCCACATGGTTCCACTGCGCCAACTGGGTCGCGCTGAGCCTGTAGCGCTGAGCCAGGCTGGCCACGGTGTCAGCCTTGCCGGCCCGGATGTTGCGGCGCTGCAGGTTCGGTCCGTCCGAGGCCAGCATGATCTGGGCGGTGTCGGCCAGGTGTTCGGAGACGTCCTCGTTGCGGCGCTCGCTGCGCGGCACCAGCAGCGTCGAGCCGGCCTTGACCAGCATGCGCGGCGGGATGTGGTTGATGTCGCGCAGTGCTGCTTCACCCATGCCGACTTGCTGGGCCGCCGTGGCCGGCGTCATGGTGCGGGGCAGCACCCAGGCGGTCCAGCTGGCCATCGGGCCGTTGTGTCGGGCCAGGCGTTGCACGAATTGGTCGGCGTTGTCGTAGGGCAGCAGCACCTGCGGCGTGCCGGCGGCCAGGATCACCGGCTTTTTCATCGACGGATTGAGCTCGCCGAATTCATCCAGCGTCAGGCCGGCCAGGCGTGCGGCCAGCGCGGTGTCGATGTCACGCTGGATCGGCACGCTGACGAAATACGGGTGGTTTTCCAGCGCCGGCAGACTCAGGCCATAGGCTTGCGGACTGGCGACGATGTTCTTGACCGCCTGCAGCTTGGGCAGGTAGTTGCGCGTCTCGATCGGCATGGCCAGGCTCTCGTAGTCGGTCGGCCGACCGATGCGCTGGTTGCGCGTGATGGCCTTGCGCACATTGCCTTCGCCCCAGTTGTAGGCCGCCAAGGCGAGCTGCCAGTCGCCGCCGAACATGTCGTGCAGCTTGCCCAGATAGTCGAGCGCGGCGCGGGTCGAGGCCAGCACGTCGCGCCGGTCATCGCGGAAGACGTTCTGCTTCAGGGCGAAGTCACGCCCGGTGGACGGAATGAACTGCCACATGCCGGAGGCCTTGGCGACCGAATTGGCTTGCGGGTTGAACGCACTCTCGATGAACGGCAGCAGCGCCAGCTCGGTCGGCATGTGGCGCTTGTGCACTTCCTCGGTGATATGGAACAGGTAGCGCGAGCCGCGGTCGGTCATGCGCTGCACATAGTCGGGCCGGCTGGCGTACCAGCGCTCGTGGTCGCGCACCAGGTCGCTGGTGAGGTTGGGCATGCCGAAACCGCTGCGCACGCGCGCCCACAGGTCGGCGTGCATTTGCGTGCTGCTCAGATCGACGGGCGTCTGCGGGTCGAGCGCGTCGATGGGCTGGCCGATCACCGGCAGTTGCGCGTCATCGCCAGGGCTGCCGATGATCTCGATGACCGTGCTGGTGGGCAGCGTGACCGGTGCGGCGGTGGCCTGTCTGTTCGGGGCGGTGGCGTCTGCGAGGGGCGCTGTGGCCGCCGTGCTGCCGGCCTGGGTCGGATCGGTGGTGACAGCCGTGGGGTCGGTCGCGCTGCTCTGCGGGGCCAGCTCGGCCACCGGGGTCTGGCGCTGGGTGGTGGCGCAGCCGGTCAGCACCAGCAGGCTGGCGACCATGGCGATGAGCTTGAGCGTACCGGGTGGGTGGGGCAGAACCACCCCGCTGTCGTGCTCCGAAGGCGTCTTGAAGTGGGGGTCCAGCAAGCGCCTGAGGCGCGGCAGTCGGGATGTGCTCATCGGAATTCGTTCTTCCACTGTCTTAGCGCCGCAAAGACTGCCACCGGGTCGGTGCTGGAGGCACCCTGGTGGCGCGCGGCGTCGATCACGGCTTCGACTTCGCAGCGCAGAAAAGGATTGATCTGCCGTTCACGCCCAAGGCGTGCCGGCAGCGTCGGTTGTTTGGCTTGGCGCAGCGCAAGGCATTCGGCCTCGAACGTCGCCAGCTCGGTGTTGTCTGGCTCGACCGCCCGCGCAAAGCGCAGGTTGGCCAGCGTGTATTCATGCGCGCAGCAGACCTGTGTGTCGGCCGGCAGCGCGGCCAGCCGCGTCAGGGATGTGTGCATCTGCGCCGGGCTGCCTTCAAACAGTCGGCCGCAGCCGCCTGAGAACAAGGTGTCGCCGCAGAATAGCAGCGGAGCCTGACTTGGCGGCTGAGTGTAGTAAGCCAGATGGCTGGCGGTGTGACCAGGCACATGCAGCACGTCAAACCGCCAGCCGAGCAGGTCGAGCTGATCAGCATCTCCGATCGGGTGGGTCAGGCAGGGAATGCGGGTGTCCGCCGGACCGTAGACGGGCGCCGGTTGTGCCGCCAGCAAGGCCTCGATGCCCCCGACATGGTCGGCATGGTGATGGGTCACTAGAATCGCAGCCAGACGCAGCGACCAGCGTTCGAGTGCAGCCAACACCGGCGCGGCATCGCCCGGATCCACGGCAACGGCCTGGCTGCCATCGTGAAGCAGCCAGAGGTAGTTGTCAGCAAAAGCGGGTAGTGCGGCAAGATTCATGACGTTTGGCACGAAGATTATAGAGATGGCCTCTTGGCTGGAAACCCCACCCGGACGTTATCTACTGGAATGTGAGCAAAACCAGCTTGATCGCATGGTTTTTGATCTGTTCGGATTCCATGCGGTGCAACTCGGCTGGCCGGCTTTGCAGGGCCTGCGCACCAACCGCATGCCGCATCGCTGGATGCTCTCAGACACCGACAGTTCGGTGCTGGCACAGAACCTGACGTTGCCACCGCCTCCTATGGGAATGCCGGCCGAGCCACTGCCCGTCAGCGTGCTGAGCGAGTTCGAGGCGCTGCCATTCCCCTCCCAGAGTCTCGATCTGGTGCTGCTGCCACACACGCTGGAGTTGGCCGCCGACCCGCACCAGACCTTGCGCGAAGTCGAACGCGTGCTGCGCCCGGAAGGCCGTGTCATCGTGGTGGGTTTCAATCCGGCCAGCCTGTGGGGTTTGCGCCGCCAGTTCGATCTGTTGACACAGAACTTGAGCGGCTCGCCAGGTTTTCTGCCGCACCAGGGTGAGCTGATCAGCCTGTTGCGTCTGCGTGACTGGTTGCACCTGCTCGGGCTGCAGATCGAGATCGGCCACTTCCGCTGTTATCGTCCGGCGCTGAGTTCGGCACCCTGGTTGGAGCGCACCGCCTGGATGGAACGAGCCGGGCCGCGTTGGTGGTCGGTGTTCGGCTCGGTCTATTTTCTGGTGGCCGTCAAGCGGGTGCGTGGCATGCGCTTGCTGGGGCCGGCCTGGAAACGTCGAACCCGGCAGGGCGCGGCCACTCCAGCGCTGACTCAAAGTCGCCCTCATTCCTCCCCGCCCTGACGTTTTTTCGATCGCATGACTTCGACTCCATCCGCCGCCGACACCGCCCCGCGCAGCCTGCCGATCACCCGACCCGCAGTGACGATCTATACCGACGGCGCCTGCAAGGGCAATCCCGGTCCGGGTGGCTGGGGTGCCTGGCTCAGCAGCGCCGGCCATGAAAAAGAGCTCTGGGGCGGCGAGCGCGGCACCACCAACAACCGCATGGAGCTGACGGCGGTGATCGAGGCGCTCGCCAGCCTGAAGCGCAGCTGCGACATCATCGTCTACACCGACAGCGCCTACGTGAAAAACGGCATCACCAGCTGGATTCACGGCTGGAAGGCGCGTGGCTGGACCACCGCCGACAAGAAGCCGGTCAAGAACGTCGAGCTGTGGCAGCGCCTGGAAGCCTTGAGCGCCCTGCACAAGATCGACTGGCGCTGGGTCAAGGGCCACGCCGGCGATCCCGGCAACGAGCGTGCCGACAGTCTGGCCAATCGCGGCGTGGACGATGTGCTGAAGGCATAAGCCTTCAAGGCAGCAGCAGGCCGAGTGAGCGCGCCACCAGCAACACGGAGACACAGGCGCCGACCACCGCAAAACCTTGCTGCAGGCGCGGCCCGGCCAGACGCTTGGCGATCAGCTTGCCGGTCATCAGCCCGCCCACCGCTCCGACGGTGAAGGGCCAGGCCAGCGGCCAGACGATCGCACCGCTGGCGGCTGCCGCCGCCACACCACCCACCGACACCAGCGCGATCACGGCCAGCGAGGTCGCCAGGATGCTGCGGGTGGCCAGATCGGTGTAGCGCGTCAGCGCCGGCACGATGACGAAGCCGCCCCCGACACCGAGCATGCCGCTCAGCAGGCCCGACATCAGCCCGGTGCCGGCCAGCGCACGCGCGCACGGCAGAGTCCAGAGCAGGCGGCCTTCCTGCGGATTGACGACGCAGGGCAGCACGTCCTGTGGTGCTTGCTCGTCGGTCGGGGCCAGCGCGCGCTGGGCCTGCTTGTGAATGCGCCACGAGGCATAGGCCAGCACCAGCGCAAAGGCAAACAGCAGCGGCCGGTTCGGCAGCCGTTGCGCCAGCCACAGGCCGAGCGGCGCCATCAGCATGCCGGCGCAGCCGATCAGCAGCGCAGCGCGATAGCGCACGATGCCTTCCCGCAGACCCAGCAAGGCGCCCAGCAGCGCGGCCATGCCGACGGCGACCAGGCCGATCGGTGCCGCCTGCACCATCGTCAGGTGCAGGCCGAACACCAGCAGCGGCACCGCCAGGATGCCGCCGCCGGCGCCGGTCAGCGCCAGGATCAGGCCGACCACCGCGCCGAGTGCCGTGCCCAGAAAGCTCATGTCCATGTCAGCCGATCAGCTCGGGTTCGGCCAGCCATTCGCGGCCCTTGAGCATGCCGTCCCAGTACAGCGGCGGCAGCATGCGCTCCTTGAGAATCCACGCCAGGCGCGACGGGCGCTTGCCGTCGATCAGCCAAGTCGGCAGCGAGGGTGCCACCTTGCCGCCGTAGAGGAACTCGGCCAGCACGATCTTGCCGCGCTCGACGGTGAGTGGGCAGGAGCCGTAGCCGTCGTACTTGGCCTCGCTCTTGATCAGGCCCATGGCGTTCAGCACGTTGTGCGCCACCACCGGTGCCTGCTTGCGTGCGGCGGCGGCGGTCTTGGCGTTCGGCGTGCAAGTGGCGTCGCCCAGGCCGTAGATGTTGGCGTAGCGCTTGTGGCGCAGCGTGGCGTGATCGACGTCGATCCAGCCGGCGGCATCGGCCAGCGGGCTGACGCGGATGAAGTCGGGCGCCTTCTGCGGCGGCACGACGTGGATCATGTCGAACTCGGTGGTCACGCTGACCTTGCTGCCATCGGCCTGAGCCTGCGAGAAGGTGGCCTGGCGGGCCTCGCCGTCGATGGCCGTGAGCGTGTGGCCGAAGTTGAGCGTGATGTCGTAGGCCTTGACGTACTCCATCAGCGCCGGCACGTAGTCGGCCACGCCGAACAGCACCGCACCGGCGTTGAAGAACTGGATGTCGACGTCTTTCAGCCGGCCCTGACGGCGCCAGTGATCGGCCGACAGGTACATGGCTTTTTGCGGTGCGCCGGCGCACTTGATCGGCATCGGCGGCTGGGTGAACAGCGCACGGCCACCGCGCAGCTCCTGCACCAGCTTCCAGGTGTAGGGCGCCAGATCGAAGTGGTAGTTCGAGGTCACGCCGTTGCGGCCGAGCGTGTCGGTCAGGCCGGGAATGGCATTCCAGTCGATCTTGAGGCCCGGGCAGACCACCAGCTGCTTGTACTTGACGATCCGGCAGCCATCCAGCACGACGGCGTTCTGCTCCGGCTCGAAGGCGGCCACGGCGGCCTTGATCCAGTGCACGCCGCGCGGCAGCAGGCTGGCCAGCGGCCGGGCGGTGGTGGCGGGCTGGAACACGCCGCCGCCGACCAGGGTCCAGCCGGGCTGGTAGTAATGCGTGTCAGCCGGATCGATGATGGCGATGTCGAGCTTCGGATGCCGTGCCAGCATGCTCGATGCGGCCGAAATGCCGGCTGCGCCACCGCCGATGATGACGATGTCGTGCTGCGCATCCGCCACCTGCACCGGCGTCTTGCCGCCGTTCAGGATGCGGCGCACCACGCCCTGCATGTTGTAGCCGGCCTTGGCGGCGCGCTCGACGATCTCGGGCATCGTGAGCGCGCCGCCTTGCGACAGCGCCCACAACGTGGCCGAGCGGGTGCCGGTGCGGCAGTAGGCCAGCACCGGCTTGGGCAGCTCCTGCATCAGGCCCTGGAAGATCCGCACCTGCTCGTCGGTGACCTTGCCGGACTCGACCGGCTGATAGCGGATCTGCAGGCCGAGCTGTTGCGCGGCGCGCTCGATCTCGGCGTAGAGCGGCTGATCGACCGCTTCGCCGTCCGGACGGTGACAGATCACCGATTTGCAGCCGGCCTGGGCGATGGTGCTCAGGTCGTGGACGGAGATCTGCGGCGCGACCGACAGATCCGGGCTCAGAGTGTGTAGTTCCATGGAGGTTTCCGTTTTTGTGGCGGGGGCGGGTGGGCTGCGCCGGGGGTGTTGCTTGCGGGCCATGCCGCCTCAGACCGCGTTGAGCGGAACCTTCAAGTAACGGATGCCGTTGTCTTCGGGCTCGGGAAATTGGCCGGCGCGCATGTTCACCTGCACCGAGGGCAGGATCAGCACCGGCATCGACAGCGTGGCGTCGCGAGCGCTGCGCATCGCGACGAACTCTTCCTCGCTGATGCCGTTGCGCACATGGATGTTGTGTTCCCGCTCCTCAGCCACCGTGCTGATGTATTGCAGCTCGCGGCCGCCCGGTTGGTAGTCGTGGCACATGTAGAGGCGCGTCTGCGGTGGCAGGCTCAGCACCTTGTTGATGGAGCGATACAGCGTGCGCGCGTCGCCACCGGGGAAGTCGCAGCGGGCGGTGCCGTAGTCGGGCATGAACAGGATGTCGCCGACAAAGCAGGCGATGTCCTGGCCGGCGCTGATCACGTAGCTCATGCAAGCCGGGGTGTGGCCGGGCGTGTGCAGCGCGCGGGCCTGCAGTGCGCCGATCGTGAAGCCTTCGTCGTCGCTGAACAGGCGGTCGAACTGGCTGCCATCACGAGCAAAGTCACTGCCGGCGTTGAACAGCGTGCCGAACACCTTCTGCACCGTGGTGATGTGGCTGCCGATGCCGATCTGGCCGCCGAGCTGGGCTTTCAGATGGTGGGCGGCCGAGAGGTGATCGGCGTGCACATGGGTTTCCAGGATCCATTGCACCTTGGCGCCGAGTTCGCGCACCCGGGCGATCAGCTGGTCGGCGGAGCGGGTGCTGGTGCGGCCCGACTTGGGGTCGTAGTCGAGCACGCTGTCGATCAGCGCGCAGTCACGGCTGTCGGTGTCGAGGACGATGTAGCTGATGGTCGAGGTCACGGCGTCAAAAAAACCCTCGATCTGGAGCGGGTGGCTGGCTGTCATGGCAATTCTCTGGGCTAGGCAAGCGCATTAGCGCAATGGCAGTTACTTATCAAATGTCATGCCAACCAAATCCCTACGGGAAATCCCGCTGAAAATCTTTGATGAATGACAGAAGTTGCACGTTTCAAGTGGCCGAATCAGCAAGTGAGCTGCCATTCAAGATGTTTTGGCAGTGCCACTGGCAGTCGTGATGGCAGAATTCGCGGCTTGAAATGGCAGATTCAGTTCAGAAGACGGCCATCTTTTCCACATCCAAGCTGTTGGAGTCATGCATGGCCATTTCCGATGTTGAGGCGACCCCCGTGCCCGTGCGGTTCGTGGCGTCCGCGCCGCAGGTTCAGTCGTTGATTTCCTATCTGGAGCACGAGGCCGTGCCGTCGATGGTGCTCGATCCGAACTATCAGATCCTGGCGGCCAACACGGCGTACCAGCGCCAGTTCGGCGCGCTGGATCGGTCATACCTCGGCCAGAAGTGCTATCAGGTTTCGCATCATTACGACGTCCCGTGCGACCAGGCCGGTGAGCATTGCCCGATGAAAAAAGCCCATGCCTCCAGAGGGCCGGACCGGGTGCTGCACATCCATCACACCCCGCGCGGGCCGGAGCATGTGGATGTCGAGTTGCGGCCGATTTTTGACAGCGCAGGCCAGGTGGTGGCGTATGTCGAGCGCATCAACACGGTGTTGAGTGCCTCGGTGGGTGCCAGCGCCGACCGGTTGGTGGGCCAGTCGATGGCGTTCACGCAGGCGCTGTCGGCGGTGCAGCGGGTGGCGCCGTCACTGCTGCCGGTGCTGCTGCAGGGTGAGTCGGGCACCGGCAAGGAGCTGTTTGCCCGCGCGGTGCACGAGGCCAGCGAACGCGCCGCCGGCCCCTTTGTGGTGGTCGATTGTTCCGGCCTGACCGAAACCCTGTTCGAGAGCGAGCTGTTCGGCTATGAAAAAGGCGCCTTCACCGGCGCGCAGCTGCGCAAGCGTGGCTTGGTGGAAACCGCGCAGGGCGGCACCTTGTTTCTGGACGAGATGGGCGATGTGCCGCTGGCCATGCAGGTCAAGCTGCTGCGGCTGATCGAGACCGGCACCTTCCGCCGGGTCGGCAGCATCGAGACCTTGCGGGCCGATTTCCGGCTCGTCGCCGCCACCCACAAACCCTTGCAGGCGATGGCCGCCGACGGGCGCTTCCGCCAGGATCTTTACTACCGCATCAGCGCGTTCCCGATCCACCTGCCGCCGCTGCGCGAGCGCGCCAGCGACATCCCGGTGTTGATCGATTCGATGCTGCAGCGCAGCGGGGGCAGCAACCGGCCGCGCCTGTCGGTCGACGCCCAGGCCATGGCGCAGCTGCAGAGTCACCGCTGGCCGGGCAATGTGCGCGAATTGCGCAATGCCATTGAGCGCGCGCGGCTGTTCGCCGACGACGGCGTGATTCGCTGCGAACACCTGCCCGACGGGCTGGGCTGGCCAGCCGCTGCCACAGCGCCTGCGTCGTTCGACGTGTCGCTACAGCCGCCGCAGATCGAGCTGACCGGCTGGGCCGGGCGTCAGACCAGCTGCTGCGGCCACGGCCAAGCCGCGTGGCGCTCGCTCAGCGATGCCGCGCCACCGGCGCGCGCGCGGCGCCAGATCGATGACGCCGAGCTGGCCCGTCAACTGGCCAGCTTCACTGGCACCCGGCGCGAACTGGCCGAGCACCTGCGCATGAGCGAACGCACGCTCTACCGGCGGCTGCAGGCGCTCGGCCGCTGACGGGCAAGTTGCCCGCCAGCCGTGCCCGGGTGAGGTTCAGGCGAACTTTTCCCACGGCGCCAGATAGCGCCACTCGCCCGGCGGCAGCGCGCCCAGCGTGATGCGGCCGATGCGCACGCGCTTCAAGCCCAGCACCTTCAGGCCGACCGCTTCGCACATGCGGCGGATCTGCCGCTTGCGGCCCTCGCGCAGCACGACGCGCAACTGGTCCTCGTTCTGCCAGCTCACCTTGGCCGGGCGCAGCGGCACGCCGTCGAGCTCCAAGCCGTGCTGCATCAGCTCGATGGCGCTGTCCGGCAGCTTTTCTTCCGGGCCTTCGTAGGCGACGCGCACCAGATATTCCTTCTCGACGTTCGAGTCGTCGCCGATCAGGGTGCGTGCGACGCGGCCGTCTTGCGTCAGCACCAGCAGGCCGGTCGAGTCGATGTCGAGCCGGCCAGCCGGCGCCAGGCTGCGCAGATGGCCAGGGTGGAACTTCACGCCGGAGGGATCCGCCTCCCAGCGCTTTTCCGGCGTGAGCAGCACCACGGCGGGTTCGTGGTCGTCCTCGGCCTGGCCGCTGACATAACCGACCGGCTTGTGCAGCAGGATCGTCATGCGCTGGGCCTGGCGCTCGCGCGCAGCCGGGTCGATGTCGATGCGGGCGTCGGCGGTGACGCGCTGGCCGAGCACGGCCAGCTTGCCATCGACGCGCACCCAGCCGGCCGAGATCCAGTCGTCGGCTTCGCGGCGCGAGGCCAGACCGAGCTCGCCGAGCCGCTTCGAGAGCCGTTCGCCTTCGCTGGCGCGCTCACCGACCGGGCGGGGCAGGGCGCGTTCAGCGGCGCGGGCCAGGCTGTCGGCTTGCACCGGTTGTGCCGGGGTCAGCTCGCGCGGGCGGTGCGGTCGTTCGGCATCCTGCGGACCGTCGTTGTACGGGCGGGCGGGCGGACGCGCCGGCTCGGACCGGTTCGGCCAGGCCGGGCGCTCGTCGCGGCGCGGCTGACCGTAGCGGGCGTCTTGCGGCGGCGCGCGGCGCGGGTCGTCACGCGAATCACTGCGGCCATCGCGACGGCGGTCGTCCTGCCGGTCATCGCGGCGGCCAGCGGGGCGCTCGTCGCGGCCGTAGGCCGGACGCGGCGCGCCGTCACGCGGATCTTGGCGCGGGGCGTTGTAGGGCGGCCGATCGCGCGAATCGCGGTCGTCGCGCGGCCGATCGCCGGGACCACTCGGGCGGCCGTACTGGCCTTGAGCGACACCCGGGCCGGGGCGACGCGGCTCATCACGCGGATCGCGGCGGTCGGAGCGTTCGTCCGGGCGGCTGGGGCGATATTCCGGCCGATCCGGGCGCGGGCCACGCGGTCGGTCGGCATAAGACGGGCGGTCACCGTCCGGACGGTCGCGGTAGGGGCGATCGCCACCGGGGCCGGCCGGGCGTCGATCGCGCTCGCCCGGATAGGGCGGGCGGCCTTCGCCATAGGCGGGGCGTGCGCTCGGTCCGGGGCCGAAGGGGCGCTGACCCGGTGCGCCGTCGCGGCGTTCATACGGGCCACGGTCATCGCGGCGCGGCTCGGGGCGGCGCTCCTCGCGGTGATCCGGGCGCGGACCGGCGTAGGTGCCACCGGGCGGGCGGCCGCCCGGACCACGCTCACGCGGATCACCTCCGGGGCCGCGCGGCCGGCTGTTGCGCGGATCGTCGGCACGCGGGCCACGCGGCGGGCCGTCCGGGCGTCGTTCATCACTGAACGAGCGGCGCTGGTCGCGCTGCTCGGCGTGGAAACGTTCCTGCTCGCGTTCGCGCTCCGTCTGGGCCTGGCTGAGGGTCGGCCGGCGCATGCCGCCACGCACCGGTGGGCGTGACGGTGCGCGGTCGGCGGGATTTTTCTTGAGTTTGATGGTGGCCATCGTCGCAGCGTCGAGCGCTTGTCGGGAAGTGTGAATCGGGGCGAGGCGTCAGCGGGTCGCAGCCTGCGGGCGGGTCTTGTAGAACTGGATCGGCACAGCGGCTGAGGGTATCGCCGCTTGAGCCTGGTTGAGCACGTTGCGTTTGATCTTGCCGACCACATGCATTTCGCAGGGTTTGCAGTCGAAGCGCAAGCTCAGGCGTTCCTTGCCGTTGATGAGGGTGAGCGGCTCGGCGCGAATTGTGCCTTGCACACCGGTGACGCCCTTGGCCTGCTTCGGGCACAGGCTCAGAGAGTAACGCACACAGTGCTTGGTGATCATCAGGCTGACCTCGCCGAGTTCCTCGTGGCTCTCGTAGGCGGCTTCGATGACCCGCACACCGTGGCGAGCATAGAAGTCGCACGCCTGGTGGTTGTAGACGTTGGCCAGATAGCTGAGGGTGTCGTCCGGATACGGCACTGGCGGCACCACGGCCGGCAGCGGTGCGAGCCGGGCCAGGCTCAGCAGGCGCACCGCTTCGAGCTGTTCGATCACGTCGCGGCGCAGGCTGTTGGCCACGCTGGCCGGCACAAAACACGCACCGGCCGCGCCGGGGCGCTGCCAGTCGATGGCGATGTGCTCGGCGCTGAAGATGGTGTTGCCGAGCTTGCCCAGGTGCTCGCGCAAGCTGGTCTCGGCTTTGATGGCGTCACGCGCCGGCTCGATGGCGTGGCGGGTGTGCACGCTGGCGCTGTGGCCTTCGGTGTCGGTGGCCGTGAGCACAAAACCGGCTGCGTCCAGACCGAACTGCAGCCAGATGCCGATGCGGCGCTCGCTCGACTTCTTCTCCAGCGTGCGCACCCAGTCCATGTCGCGGTTGCGGCACAGCACGGTGTTGGTGCGCAGATCTTTCAGACTCGACACCGGCTCGTTCGGCACCACGCGCCAGCGCCGGCCTTCGGCATCCAGGGCGGTCACGGTGTTGAGCGGCACGCCGACCAGCTCCTGCTGCAGGTCGTAATAGGTCAGGCCGTCGCCGTTGTGCAGCGGTGGCACGCCGTCGTCCAGCGTCAGCTCGAAGTGGTCCTTGCCCACTTTGCTGACCCAGCCGAGCGGCACGCCGGCATGCTTGGGGCTGTCGAACGCGCCGATGTCGTCTTGGCGGCCGTTGACGAAGTAGTCGGTCGCGCCCCGGTTGAAGTTCTGGCCCGGGTCGGGCGTGAAGGTGAACGTGGTCTTGCCGCTGGAAGCCGGCATCAAGGCCGGGCGCTGCTCCAGAAGTTCGTCGAGCAGCTTGCGGTAATGGGCGGTGATGTTCTTCACATAGCCCATGTCCTTGTAGCGGCCCTCGATCTTGAAGCTGCGCACGCCCGCGTCGACCAGCGCGGCCAGGTTGGCGCTCTGGTTGTTGTCCTTCATCGACAGCACGTGTTTTTCGTGCGCGACGATGCGCCCTTGCGGGTCGGTCACGGTGTAGGGCAGCCGGCAGGCTTGCGAGCAGTCGCCGCGATTGGCGCTGCGCCCGGTGTGGGCGTGGCTGATGAAGCACTGGCCCGAATAGGCCACGCACAGCGCGCCGTGCACGAAGAATTCGATCGTCGCGCGGTCCACCTGCGCCGCCACCGCCCGGATCTGCGCCAGCGTCAGCTCGCGCGCCAGCACGATCTGCGCAAAGCCGACGTCCTGCAGGAAGCGCGCTTTTTCGGGCGTGCGGATGTCGGTCTGGGTGCTGGCGTGCAACTGGATCGGCGGCAGGTCGAGCTGCAGCAGGCCCATGTCCTGCACGATCAGCGCGTCGGCGCCGGCCTCGTGAACCTGCTGCACCATCCGGCGCGCCGGCTCCAGCTCGTCATCGCGCAAGATGGTGTTGAGCGTGATGAAGATACGCGCGTTGTAGCGGTGCGCGTGGCGCACCAGCCGCTCGATGTCGGCCACCGTGTTGCCGGCCGAAGCGCGGGCGCCAAAATCCGGCCCGCCGATGTAGACCGCGTCGGCGCCATGGTTGATGGCCTCGATGCCGATGTCGGCGTCACGAGCGGGAGCGAGCAGTTCAAGTTCAGGGCGGAGGGGCATGGACACGCCTTCATGGCAAGGCCGACGGCGTGACAAATTCACCGCCATCTCGACACGAGGGCGGCAAGTGTAGCGGTGCGGCGTTGTCCTGCGCCTGTGAGCGGTACTCAGGCCGCCAGCCGACCCATGTCGCGCAGTCGCTTGGTCCAGCGCCGCGAGGGTGCGCCGGTGCGGTCGACCAGGGTTTCCTGCACCTGCTGCATGCCGACAAAACTGAGGATCTGGTTCTGCAGCACCTTCAGGCTGCGGGCCCGGAACAGCAGCCGGTAAATCATGCCCGGCATGCTGGTGCTCAGCACCACTCGGGCGGTGCGCTCACCGGCCGCCTCGTTGGGCGTCACGCTGGTGCGGGCCAGCTCTTCGAGTGCATGCTTGAGCATCAAGGGCGCGCTGCCCAGCCAGAGCGGCGAAAACAGCACGATGTGCTCCGCCCACAGGATGTGTTCATGCGCGCTCTGCAAGACCGGCAGCAGTTGCTCGCGGTTCAGGTCGGCCTGGTCACGCAGACCCGACAGGTCCAGCGAGGCAATCGAGAGCACGCGCACCTGGTGGCCACCTTGCGTTGCACCTTCCACATAGGCGCGTTCCAGCGAGTGACCATGACGGTCACCGGCAGGATGGGGATGGCCTTGAATCAACAAGATACGAGTCATGGTGGGCACCAGCTGGGTCGGGTTGAGGGGCGGCAGTCGAGACGGAGCCGATTATGTGTGTCTATAAGTTACTTTTTCATTGTTAGGACTTGCTTAATGCGCGGAATTTTCTGCCTTTTCGTGGGACAGAAGATGCGCATCCCCCTGGCTCAGGGGATGGTGCTGCTTCAGCTGACGATGTAAGCCGCTGCTCCGGTGGCAATCAAGACATCGCTGTTGTTGAGCAGCCGCATCTGGACCGACGCGACACGGCCGCCGAGCCGCGTGACCTCGGCGCTGGCGATGAAATGCTCGCCCAGCCCGGGTCGCAGATAGTCGATGCGCAGGTCGATCGTGCCGATGCGGGCAAAGCGATGCATGACCTGCTCGGCGCTTTCATTGGCATGTTTTTCTGCCAGCGCCACCATCACCGCATTGCCGCCGATGGCGTCCAGCGTGGCCGAGATCACCCCGCCGTGCAGCCGGCCGTAGAGGTAGTGGCCGACCAGATCGGGCCGCATGGTCAGGCGCATGCGCACCTGCAGTGGGTCGAGCGTCTCGACTTTCAGGCCCAGCACCTCGTTGAAGCAGATGCGGTGCTCGAACAGATCGGTGAAGGTGGCCTCAAGCAGGGTCTGTTCTGCGGCGCTGCGGCGTGGCAAGTGGCTGGTCATCGGGTGGTTCCTGCGCGGTGTTGACGGTGAGCGGCATGCTAGCGGCAGCGACACCGGGCCTGCGCGCAGGCACCACCGCTCAGTTCACCACCACCCGCACCGGATCGGACCAGGCACCGTTGCCGCCGTAGCCCACGCCGCGCACCCTGATCCAGATGATCTGCCCCATCGTCAGCCCCTGCAGCAAGATATGCGAGCCAGTCGGCGACGAGGCGGCGTGCTTCCAGCCGCTTTCATCGGTCGGATCGGATAAGGTCATCTGTGCCTCGTAATTGCCGGCGCCCGCCAGCTTGTCGACATGCACATCCAGCGTGCCACTCAGGGCGCCGTGGCTGATGCGCAGACCGGTGGGGGCCGGCAGCGGGCCGGCGTTGGCGTTGCGCACCGGGTCACTGCGCAGTTCGTAGCCGGTGCTCTTCAAGATGGCCACATCACCGGCCGCCACCATCTCAAGATACGGCGCCAATTGCTTCAGCATGAGCGTGAGCGCCTGGCGGGCCGCATTGCGCGCGGCAATCTTGTTGGCATCGTGGCTCAAGGCGGCCAGAAATTCCACGTGATACTTGTCATAGGCCTCCGACAGCATCACCAGGCTCGCCACCTGCGGCGCCCACGGGGCCGGGTAATGCGGGTTGTCGGTGAGTGAGGCCACGATCGTGTTGAACCGGAACTGAAAGCCGGCTTCGCTCAGTTTTTCGAACGTGATGATCAGCTTGGCAGACATGATGAATCCCTGAAATGATGAGATTTCATTTTGCTGTTTCTGCCATATCGGGCGCTTTGAACTAGATCAAACGAGGTCGATGCACGGGTGATGTGACCACGGTGCACGTGTGGTCGTCCCAGAGGGCACATGTGGTGTGCCCAGGGAGCACGGGTGATGTGACCAGAGAGCACAGGTGGAGTGACCACGGTGCACGGGTGGTCGGGCCAGAGATCACATGTGATCTGACCAGGGAGCACGGGTGATGTGACCACGGTGCACATTTGTTGTGACCACGGAGCACGGGTGCCCCGTGGTGTTTCCGGCGGACATGGCCCCTCTGGCATGCAGAATCGCGGGTTCGACCAAGGGAGACTTCTTCGATGCCATTTCTGGATTGGGTCAACAAGGCCCAGGCCGTGTCCGTCGCGGGCTCGGTGTCTTACCACCTGCTGAACTTCGAGTCCGCGCACGGCGACCCGTCCTCCGACAACATGCTGATCCAGGGCGACAACCTGCTGGCCCTGAAAGCGCTGCTGCCGTTCTACCGTGGTCGGGTGAAATGCGTCTTCATCGATCCGCCCTACAACACCCAGAGCGCGTTCGAGCAGTACGACGACAAGCTGGAGCACAGCCAGTGGCTGAGCATGATGCACCCACGGCTGGTGCTGCTTCGGGATCTGCTGACCGAGGACGGTAGCCTCTGGGTTACGCTCGATGACAACGAGGCGCACTATTTCCGGGTGCTCTGCGATGAGATTTTCGGTCGAGAAAACTTCATCATCGACATCTCGTGGCGTAAGCGAGATGGCCCACCAAACGACCGCAAGGTCGGCATGGTTCACGACCACCTGATGGTCTGGTCGCGACGCAACGATCCAGGCTCGAAGAAGACCGCTGCCGAACTCGCCTTCAATCTGATGCAGCGCACTGAAAAAGCTGACGCGCAGTATCAAGAGTTCGACGAACCTAATGGCAAGGACCGGCGCGGGCCTTTCCGCAAGATCGACACAACTGCGAATGGCAAGGGCGGGCGCTTCGTCGAGAGTCTCTACTACCCAATGACGAACCCCTACACCGGCGAGCAGGTATACCCGCGTCAGGGGACGTGCTGGCGGCACAGTCGAGAAGAGATGATTCGGTTGGAAGCAGACGGGCGCCTGTACTGGGGCGTCAAGGGCACTGCGAAGACGCCGATGCGCAAGCTGTTCAAGACCGAAGCAAAGCAAGGCATGTCGGCACCGAGCATTTGGGACGACGTCGGCCTGAACCAGCACGCCAGTGCCGAAGTGGAAAAGCTGTTCGGTGCCAAAGCAGCCTTCGAAACACCGAAGCCTGAGGCTCTCATCGAGCGAATTGTCCGTATCGCTACCCACCCTGGCGACATGGTGTTGGACAGCTTTTTAGGCTGCGGAACGACTGCGGCCGTTGCGCACAAGATGGAACGTCGGTACGTCGGCATTGAACTGGGTAAGCACGCCCGTGAACTCTGCATCCCTCGCCTAGAAAAAGTGATCGATGGCGAGCAGGGTGGCGTGTCGAATATGGTCGAGTGGAAAGGCGGCGGCGGCTTCCGCTTCTACACCCTCGGCGAACCTGTGTTCGACGCTGGCGGCGGCATCAATCCGGCCGTCAAGTTCGGTGCCCTGGCCGGCTACCTCTGGCATTTCGAGACGGGCGAGCCGGCAGCGCGGACGTTCGACTCACCGCTGCTGGGCGTGCATGGCGACACCGCCGTGTTCCTGCTCTACAACGGCATCCTCGGCGATCTGCGGCCTGTCGGCGGCAACGTGCTGACCGGCCCGGTGCTGGCGCACCTCGACCAGCTGCTGGCTGACGCAACGCCCGCCGGCCAGCCGGTGCCGACCCGCAAGGTGGTGTACGGCGAGACCACCCGCCTGGGCGAGCAGCGGCTGGAGGAGGCCGAGGTGATCTTCCGGCAGATTCCCTACGACATCAAAGCGCGCTGAGAGCGACAAAAACCAGACCAGGGAAGACATGGCAACTTTCTCGCTCAAGCGCTACCAGCACAACACGCTGGACGCTCTCGAAACTTTCTTCCGGCGCGCCCGCGTCGTCGGTCACATCACGGCCTGGGGCGAGGCTATGGCCCGTGCCGGCCAGACCACACCTTACGACGCCACCACCCTGGGCGCTGTGCCCGCCGTGTGCGTGCGCATCCCGACCGGCGGTGGCAAGACTACGATGGCCGCTCACGCGGTGGCCCGGGTGGGCCGCGCCTTTACCGACACCGACGCACCCGTGGTGCTGTGGCTGGTGCCCTCGGATGCCATCCGCACCCAGACGCTGGCCGCGTTGCGCGTGCCGGGCAACGCCTGTCACGCTGGCCTGGCCGAACACTTTGGCGACCGGGTGCGCGTGTGCGCACTGGATGAGTTGGCCACGGTGGGACCGCACGAGGTCGGTAACTCGGCCGTGATCGTGGTGGCCACGATCCAGTCTTTCGCGGTGCGCGACACCACCCTTCGCAACGTCTACTCGTTCGACGAGTCGCTGGCGCCGCACTTCCAGGGCCTGACGCCCGCCCAGACCGAGCACCTTGACAAGGTCACCGAGGCCGACATCGCCAAGCAGCCTTATCTGAGCAGCCATGACATCGGCCGCGTGAAGTCGTCGCTGGCCAACTGGGTGGCGCTGAACCGGCCGATCCTGATCGTTGACGAGGCCCACAACAACCGCACCCACCTGGCGTTCGAAACGCTGCGCCGGCTCGCGCCCGCCTGCCTGGTCGAGATGACGGCCACGCCTGTGAAGGGCAGCAACGTCGTTTTCCACGTCGGAGCCCAGGAGCTGCAGAACGAGGACATGATCAAGCTGCCAATCGTCCTCATGGAGCACCCCACCGGCTGGAAGGATGCCGTGCGCGATGCGGTGCTGACGCGCGACCGGCTGGAGCTGGCCGCCGCCAAGGAGAAAGACTACATCCGGCCCGTGCTGCTGTTCCAGGCCCAGGCCAAGGGCGGTGAGGCCACGGTGGAGGTGCTGGTGCAGCACCTGATCGACGCCGACGGCGAGAAGCTGCCGCGCGAGCAAATCGCGGTGGCGACCGGCGACCAGAAGGAACTGGACGGTGTGCTCATCGGCTCGCCGACCTGCCCGGTGCGCTTTGTCGTCACGGTCGAAGCCCTCAAAGAAGGCTGGGACTGCCCGTTCGCCTACGTGCTGTGCAGCCTGCAGAACGCGCACAGCGCCAAGGACGTGGAGCAGTTGCTGGGCCGTGTGCTGCGCATGCCCTATGCCCGCTCGCGTCAGCAGCTGGAGCTGAACCGCGCCTACGCGCACATCGTGTCCGAGAGCTTCGTGCGCGTCGCCGACGAGCTGACCGACCGGCTGGTCAAAAATATGGGCTTCAACGCCTATGAGGCAGCGGTGGCGATCATCTCGCCGCCCCAGGCTGAACTGCTCTTCCCGCTGGGCGATGGCAGCGTGATCGACGCCGGGGCTGACTTTGGCAAGGACCGGGCCGCCAAGCCGAAGCTTCCCGAAGCCATCGTGAGTCTGCCAGCCATGCCGACCGCCACCCTGCCCGTCGCGCTGGCCACGACGATCGAGCTTCGGCCCACCACGGCCGGTGCAACCGCCATCGTGCGGGGTGAGCTGGGCGAGGAAGTCGAAGCTTTCCTGTTGGGCGCCTTCAGCGGCAAAGACAAGACCACGGTGCGTGACGCCATCGAGCGTGAGCGCACGCGCCAGGACGCCGCCAAGGCACCGGCCTCAAGGGGCGTGCCGTTCGCGCAGCTGCCGCAGCTGTGTTTCAGCTTTGACGGCGAGTGGCAGCCGCTGGACCGTCGCCTTTGCTCCGAGCTGGGCCAGTTCGACCTGTTCGCCGAGCCAGTCAGCCTGGCTGGCTTCCACCTGCGCGAAAGTGGTCGAACCTACGAGATTGACGTGGACGACGGCCAGGTCAGCTACAAGGTGGCCGAGCCCGAGCAACTCGGCCTGAACGCTGTGCCAGCCCACGCGGATGAAAACGACCTGGTGCGTTGGCTGGACCGCGAGTGCCGCCAGATCGACATCGGCCAGTTCGTCCTGCTGAAGTGGCTGCTGGCGGTGGTCCGGCACTTGCAGCGCGACCGTGAGATGTCGCTAACCGCGCTGGTGCGCACCAAGAACCCCTTGGCCGAGGCGGTTCGGCGCGAACTGGCCATGCGTCGCCAGCGCGCGATCGAGCACGGCTTTCAGCAGGCGCTGCCCGGCTTGGCTGCGGCACCGGTGCTGACCGACCGCTTGCGCTACCACTTCACCTTTCACCCGGATCGCTACCCGGGGCGCCCGCCGTTCTATCAGGGCGGCTACCGCTTCCAGAAACACTATTACGGCAACAACCGCATCCACGATCTGCGCCAGCGCACCGACAGCGGCCAACTGGCCGAAGAATTCGTGTGCGCCCGCGCCATTGACGAGGACCGGCATGTGAAGCACTGGGTGCGCAACGTTGAGCGCGACGAGCGTTTCTCGTTCTGGCTGCCCACCTCCACCGACTATTTCTATCCGGACTTCGTGGCCGAGCTGAGCGATGGGCGTGTGCTGGCCGTCGAGTACAAGGGCAAGCACTTGCTCAGTAGCGACGACACCCGCGAAAAGCAGTTGCTGGGCGCGCAGTGGCAGGCCACCAGTGGCGGGCGATGCCTGTTCTTGCTGGCCGTGGCGCCGGATGCGGATAAGGCCGGGCGGTCACTGGAGCAGCAGATCGAGGACAAGATCGCTGGACGGTGATTTCTGTTGCAGCCGAGCAAGGAGCGTTTTCTCAGATTGAACCGCTTATTTGTGTTGTTTTGGGCCGACCTGGATCGGTCCAAACTGCCATTGATGGCTGATGAGTGCCGATCCTATACGGTTCAGATCATGAAGCGGTGCACCTACTGTTGTTACTGGCGATCTTGTCTGTGGTTGATGCCTGATCATTTCAGGCGTCGTCAGTAGCTCTCAGATTGCACAGGATGAGCCAAAACTTGCGGCCAATATCAACGAGCGAAACCAGTGCAGCAGTGTGCATGCCTATGACCGTGGTAACGAACCACGCTCGGGGTTGTAGGCCAAATGCAAGAAAATAACCTGCCACCGTGCAGACCAGAAAAATACAGCAACCAACGAAGATAGTGATCAGCAAGTCCTGATAGTGGCCTGTACGCCGCATCATTCCGATGAGGTGAGTATGGTTAATACTGGTCAGCACTGCTAATGCTGCGAGCATAAAGCCCAGCATCGTTGCGCCCACAGAAGCCAGTGTGCCGCCCAAGGTGACTGCAGCCTCTGAACTTGGCATCGGGCACCATTGAAAGCTCAAACTCAGCAGAATGACGAGGACCAAGGTGAGCAGAGGGGGCTTGGCTGGGGACATAAATCGATGCTCCTCATACCCCATCTGGTTGTTCTGCAATGTCAGCGCGGTGGCGGTCATATGCATGCTCCAGTTCTTCATAGACCGCTCGCGCTAGTGGATACCGACCTTCGATAGGCACAGTAATGCTATCTCTCAGCGGGGCCGAGAATAACTCGATGAATTCTGATTCGTCAGTCAGGCGAACCCTGACCTTCTTCGCGCTTGAGTCACTGGCGATCAGTCCACGCACCAAGTCTTTTGCGGCACTGGCCAATCGGCCTCCCCGTTCAGCACGCAGCTTCACCGCAGCATGGGCAGCGTCTACTCGCTTAAGCATGTCGAATTCACCCTGCGTCCAAACAGGTGGATTGCTCAAGTTTGAAGTGCGACGATCGTAGGTGTACCAAATCTCATAGAGATCCCGCGCCAAGACTCTTTGAAGTTCAGCTTCGTTCATCACCAAGGGAAGCATCACTACCTCATTGAATATCCTTGAAAGGTATTTTTCAGCCCAATGCAGTGATCCGGCTTGCCTGTTTACCTGCCAGATCATCACATTCTTTCGCTCTCGGAAAATGAAGTAGCACTTCTCCACGATGTGATCACCATGTTGTAGATCGATCTCCCGTTCGACTTGATTAATAGAATTCACGATGTGCGGTGGGTCAGGGCGCAACTTGGCAAATACACCCTGCCAGACGGTACCTGTTCGTACCAGATTCCTGATCTGGTACCACTCATTGCTGATGTCCAGTGCTGGCAGGTTGGTACCATGAGTTTGAACAGCCGCACGAAGCGCGGTGGAAATCGGAATGCCTTTCTTTCCTTGCTTGGTTCGTGCGAAGTAAACTTTGTAGTCCTTGGATTTGGTCATTGCAGTAGGGCGCTCCTTGTCCGGAGGATCATGAGGCTTTGCAATGGTGCCCCGCCACCCCCGCAAGGGCGTGTAGTCGGTAATTCGTCACAGTCCACCAACGCCGCTTGCCAGGTTCACTTGCTTGAACATTGCGTCGCTGACCGGCAACGCATGCTTTCCCGGGCCGTAGCCGGCGCCAGCACCGAGCCTGGAGCAGATCATCGAGGCCTACCGCAGCGCCTATCACGCCAGCATCACGGGTGATTCGGTGCGCATCAGCGATGCGCAACACGGCGTGTGAGGTGCTGACCGACCTGCTACAGCATCTGGCGGCCTATTTGGAATTTGCCACCTGCCGACCTTCCACATGCGCCTGGTCAACGCTTGGCGACTGCCTGGTCCCGTGACCTAAAGTCCGGCTGATACGATGACCTTCGGTCCCAAAGTATCAGGAGGACTCTCAGGCATGACCCCGCAACTTCCCCCCGCAGCCGAAGCGATCCGCAGTTCGGTTGAGTGCGCTGCCGTGCGGGCCGTGCCGGTGCCGCTCTATCTGGAGCAGGCCTACTGGTGGGCCTATGTGCACCCGCGCGCGGTGCAGGTGTTCGAACGTGAATGGCTTGTCAACGCCATCCTGTTCGGCAACTACAGCCGCTTGCGGGATGCGGCGCTGGCAGAGCTGGGCCAGACCGTGTGCGGCAAGACGCTGCAGGTGGCCTGCGTGTATGGCAACCTGACGCTGCGACTGCGCCAGCGCCTGGCGCCGCAGGCCACGCTCGACGTCGTCGATATTCTGCCGATCCAGCTCAAGAACCTGGCCCGCAAGCTGCCGCCTGACGAGCGGGTGCTGCTGTTGCAGGGCGACTCGGCCGCGCTGGCCTGCCCCGATGCCAGCTACGACCAGGTGCTGCTGTTCTTTCTGCTGCACGAGCAGCCCGAGCCGGTGCGGCGGGCCACGCTGGCCGAAGCGCTGCGGGTGGTACGGCCGGGTGGCAAGGTCGTCATCGTCGATTACCACCGGCCGCGCTGGTGGCACCCGATGCGGCTGCTGATGCGGCTGGTGTTCCACCGGCTGGAACCCTACGCGATGGATCTGTGGCAGAACGGCGTCGAGTCCTACCTGCCGCAGACGCCCGCGCCGGTGGTGCTGCGCAAGGCCACGTACTTTGGTGGCCTGTACCAGAAGCTGGTGCTGACGCGCTGACCTGTCGCGCGGCAGGCCCTGTCCGTCAGGGCAAAGTCAAGTCAATGCGAAGGCGCAAGCCGAGCTCATGGACAATGGCGGGGTGATGCTCAAACCACCTGAATTGCTCCTGCCCGCCGGCTCGCTCGCCAAGATGCGCGCCGCCTATGACTTCGGCGCCGACGCTGTCTACGCCGGCCAGCCGCGCTACTCCTTGCGCGCCCGCAACAACGAGTTCAAGCTCGAACAGATCGGCATCGGCATTGCCGAAGCCCATGCGCGCGGCAAGAAGTTCTTTGTCACCAGCAACCTGCTGCCGCACAACGACAAGGTGCGCACCTACCTGCGCGACATCGAGCCGGTCATCGCCATGAAGCCCGACGCGCTGATCATGGCCGACCCCGGCCTGATCATGATGGTGCGCGAGAAGTGGCCCGAGGTGCCGATCCACCTCTCGGTGCAGGCCAACACCGTCAACTGGGCGGCGGTCAAGTTCTGGCAGAAGATGGGTGTGGCGCGCATCATCCTGTCGCGTGAACTCAGCCTCGACGAGGTCGAGGTGATCCGCCACGAATGCCCCGACATCGAGCTGGAAGTGTTCGTGCACGGCGCGCTGTGCATTGCTTACTCGGGGCGCTGCCTGCTGTCGGGTTATTTCAACCGGCGCGACCCGAATCAGGGCACCTGCACCAACGCCTGCCGCTGGGACTACAAGACCAGCGCCGCCAGCGACGAAAACGATGCCGGCGAAGTGCAGCCGGTGGCGATGGACGCCGACTTCAATTTCGCCGAAGCGCAGGCCGAGGCTGAAACCGCCTTTGCCGCCTGTGGTGGCAGTCCGCGCCATCCGCTGGCCGACAAGGTTTATCTGCTGGAAGAAAAACAGCGCCCTGGCCAGCTCATGCCGATCATGGAAGATGAGCACGGCACCTACATCATGAACAGCAAGGACTTGCGCGCCGTCGAGCACGTCGAGCGGCTGGCCAAGATCGGTGTCGATTCACTCAAGGTCGAAGGCCGCACCAAGAGCCAGTATTACGTCACGCGCACCGCGCAGGTCTATCGCCGCGCAATTGACGACGCCGTGGCCGGCCGGCCCTTCAACCAGAGTCTGATGCTGGAGCTGGAAGGTTTGTCGAACCGTGGTTATACGGCCGGTTTTCTGGAACGCCGCCCGAGCCAGGATTATCAGAACTACGTGACCGGTAACTCCGAGGCACACCGCAGCCAGTTTGTCGGCGAAGTGAAAAGCGTGCGTGCCGACGGCTGGGCCGAGGTTGAAACCAAGAATCGCTTTGCTGTCGGCGATACGCTGGAAATCATCCATCCGAGCGGCAACCGGCTCGTCAAGCTGGATCAGATGACCAATCTGGATGGCGAGGCGATTCAAGTCGCGTCGGGCAGTCCGCTGCGGGTCTGGGTGCCGCTGGGTGGACCGATCGAGGGTGGCTTGCTAGCGCGGTTGTTCTGATGCGGCGCCAACTGATCGGGTTTCTGATGCTGGCTGCGGTGCTGATTGGCGTCAGCCTGGCCTATGTGGCGGCGCTCAATCAGAATCCCCACGACTACAGCGCTGACGATCTGATGGAACAGATTTACGGCCCGTTCGATCAGACCCACGGCTGCTGGCTGCGCAGCGATGAGCCCAAAAACATCACCTTTTGCATGCACATCGATGCGCAGTGGAGCGAGTCGCATGGAAAGGGTGTTCGCCTGCATGTGCTGGCCACCGGTCCCGCGCTGGACCGCCGAGGCGCGGCTCAGGATGGCCATGCCCAAGGGGGCATCGTGGGCGTTTTTGTGGCCGATGTCGTCGATGGCCAGATGACGCTGGTCGCCTCTGATCGGGCGATCGAAATGGGCTCGTTTGGTGCCGCACCAGAAAAATGGCAACGCGTCAAGCTGGGGCCTGATTATTTTGGTTGGCGCAATGAGATTGGTTTTTGCAATCAAGGTTATTGCGTCGATACCTACGCCATCCTGGCACCGTATGACAAGGGGATTCGTAATCTGGCCAGCCCGACCATTTTTGCCAGCCAATCCAATGAAGGCGCGGTGAATTGTGTGGCCAGCCAAGAGCAACCGTGCCATGTCGAAGTGATGGAATCCAGTCTCGACATTGACAGCGCAGCCGCTCGCACCAAGGTCTACCCGCTGCGCATCACGGTGCGCGGCACCCTGGATGGCGCCAAGATCAGTCCCAGTGTCTGGATCGTCAAATTCGACACCAAGAAATGGCAGTACGTCATTCCCAAGAGCTACCCTGTGAAGGGCTTTTGAGCCATTTGGTTTGAGCCGGAGCGTAGCCGCAGAAACAAGCCCACCGGGTTGCCTCGGTGGGCTTTTTAACAATCAGCCGCGCCAGGCGGCGAGTTCGGCCGCCGTGTCATTGAAATGCTGATAGCGGCTGATCTTGCCGCGCTCGTTGAAGGTCCAGAAGTGCACGACATCGTTGGCAAAGGCCCGGCGCGTGCGGCGCACCGTGCCTTCGATGCGCAACTGGACCGCCACATAAGGTCCGGAGGCGACGATGGCCTTCATCTCGAAGACCGGCAGATCCATGTTCTCGCCGACCGCCATGAAAAAGTCCGGCAGATTGGCCTTGCCGCTGAAGTTGCCATTCCAGGGGCATTCACTGGAGGCCACCCCATCGTTGCGCCATTCGACATCGTCCGCCACGGCGGCCTGGATTGCCGGGATATCCTGGCGCAGGAATGCCGCGTAGACGCTCTTGATCGTTTCCTCATTGCTCATTTGAACACCTCATGTCCGCCCCACCACGGGCGGTGCGTTGACTATAGGAGGCTGTTTGAGCAACGTTCTCAGTGCGCTTATTGCCAGAGCCGGTAGTTCCAGAAGCTCTCGTCGCCGAGGATGCGGCGGTACAGCTCGTCCGGACTGTAGCCGGTGACGCGCCGGGTTTCGCGGCACAAGTGCGACTGGTCGAGCAGACCGGTGCCGCCCTGAGCGAGGCCGAGGTCTTCGACCAGTGCATGGTCAGCTTCCAGGCCGGCCACGAGACCAGCGCTACCGCGCTGCTGTGGTGGAGTCGCCTGCTGGCCGAGCGTGCCCAAGCCGAGGTCGATACCGTGCTGGCCGGCCGTGACCCGGGGCCGGATGACCTGGCCGCGTTGCCCTGGCTGACCGCCACGCTCAAGGAAGCGATGCGCCTGTACCCGCCGATTGCGGCGCTGCTGACGCGCCGCACCACGCAGGCCATTCAAGTCGGCGGCTGGACCATTCCGCGCGGGGCGCTGCTCTACGTCACCCCGTGGGTGCTGCAGCGCGACGCGCGCTGGTTCGAGCAGCCGGAGGCCTTCCGTCCCGAGCGCTTCCTGCCCGACGCACCGCCGCCGCCGCGCGGTGCCTGGATTGCGTTCGGCGTAGGGCCGCGCGTCTGCATCGGTCAGCACTTCGCGATGCTGGAGATGACGCTGGTGGCCGCCATGTTGCTGCAGCGCTACACGCTGACGCTGCCGGCCGATGCGCCGCCCGCTGAGCCAGTGCTGAACGTGACGCTGCGGCCGTGCCATGGGTTGACGCTGCTGCTGCGTCGACGGCAGATGCGGGCATCGTTCCAGTAATGCTTTCGCGCCACGAAAAAAGCCCGCCAGGTTTCCCCCGGCGGGCTTTCAATTTCCTGCGGCGCCAGCAGCGTTGCCGCCGCTCACGCCATCAGCGCAGTCCTCAGGCAGTCACGCCCTTGGCCACTTCCACATACTCTTCAATCTGGTTGAAGTTCAGGTACTGGTAGACCTTCGAGCTGTCCTTGTTCAGGCCGACCATGTCGGCTTGATACTCGGCCACGGTCGGGATGCGACCGATCTTCGAGGCGATCGCCGCCAGCTCGGCCGAGGCCAGATACACGAAGGTGTTCTTGCCCAGACGGTTCGGGAAGTTGCGAGTGCTAGTGAATGTCTCGGTCGAGCTTTCCTTGACATGTGCCTATTTGCCCATTCGTCCGCCACCGCTCGCAAGAAGCACCGGCCAGCCGATAAAGCACCCTCAAGCTGCGTTGCAGCCTGCTTATGCTACAAAAGCAGCATGGTTTAAAAACGATGAGGTATGCTTGACATAATGGCTGTGCACAGAACTGAATCAAGTCGATGGTTTACTTTGGCCCTTCCAGTAAAATCTTCTTCGCCGCCTCAAGCATCAACTCACGTCCCTCCTTGGATTGAAAAATGGCTTTAGCAACTCCTATCAGTTTGCTGCCTGCCATTCGATACCAAATGCCTTTATTGACTTGGTCGGTTGCCCCTGCCAGTTCAACGATTCGGCCTTTAAGGCTATTGATGCTTTCTTGGAGTTCAATATTTTGTTTGGCAAGTTCGTCGAGCTTTTCTGCAAACTCTGTTAAACGCTGCTTTAGCTGATCTGATTCTTGTCGTGTAAAGTATTCTTCCTGTTGCTCTGTAAACTCGTTAATTTGTTCTTCGAGTTGCTTGCGTATTGCCAGTATTTCGCGATTGAAAGGGTTTGAGTCAATAATTTCCTCTTTCACTCGTTTCAACCATTCCGGTATCCGCTGAATGCAGTTTTCGATGTTTTTATGGTTTGATAAATCTTGGGTTAATAATCTAACTCCAGGGGCTTCGCTGACTTGATATCGGTATATTTCCAAATTGTGACCAATGGCTCCGATTCCATTAATGTCATTTACCGTAAAATTAAATGTATGATTTTGGATGAATGTTATTTTGAACCAATTTGGATTTCCATTTCCGAAGTCAATAGTAAAATTTGACGAGCCAAAGTAGCTATCATCAAGAGTCTGATGAATCGCTTGTCTTGTCGGTGAACGTAACATGAGCAATGCTCCGAATGGCTGATGTGGAATGACTCTAATTTTTAGTAGATAGTACTTGAAAGTGGGCACACGAGAGTCGTGTTGAGGGGCCTCAAGGATGCATATTAATTGGTTAGATTGCATAAAAAAAGCCCGCCGAGTCACCCCGGCGGGCTTTCAATTTCCTGCGGCGCCAGCAGCGTTGCCGCCGCTCACGCCATCAGCGCAGGCCTCAGGCAGTCACGCCCTTGGCCACTTCCACGTACTCTTCAATTTGGTTGAAGTTCAGGTACTGGTAGACCTTCGAGCTGTCCTTGTTCAGGCCGACCATGTCGGCTTGATACTCGGCCACGGTCGGGATGCGACCGATCTTCGAGGCGATCGCCGCCAGCTCGGCCGAGGCCAGATACACGAAGGTGTTCTTGCCCAGACGGTTCGGGAAGTTGCGGGTCGAGGTCGAAACCACGGTCGCGCCTTCACGCACTTGTGCCTGGTTGCCCATGCACAGCGAGCAGCCCGGCATTTCGGTGCGAGCACCGGCCGCGCCGAACACGCCGTAATGGCCTTCCTTGGTCAGCTCGGCGGCGTCCATCTTGGTCGGCGGAGCCAGCCACAGCTTGACCGGGATGTCGCGCTTGCCGGCCAGCAGGTTGCTGGCAGCACGGAAGTGACCGATGTTGGTCATGCACGAACCGATGAACACTTCATCGATCTTGGTGCCGGCCACTTCGCTCAGCAGCTTGGCATCGTCCGGATCGTTCGGGCAGCACAGCACCGGCTCGGTCAGGTCGGCCAGGTCGATCTCGATCACGGCGGCGTATTCGGCATCCTTGTCGGCTTCGAGCAGGCTCGGATTCGCCAGCCAGGCTTCGACCGATTCGATGCGGCGAGCCAGGGTGCGGGCGTCAGCGTAACCGTCGGCGATCATGTTCTTCATCAGAACGACGTTCGACTTCAGATACTCGATGACCGGTGCCTGGTTCAGCTTGACGGTGCAGCCGGCAGCCGAACGTTCAGCCGAAGCGTCGCTCAGTTCGAATGCTTGCTCGACCTTCAGGTCAGGCAGGCCTTCGATTTCGAGGATGCGGCCCGAGAACACGTTCTTCTTGCCCGACTTGGCGACGGTCAGCAGACCTGCCTTGATGGCGTAGAGCGGAATGGCGTGCACCAGATCGCGCAGCGTGATGCCGGGCTGCATCTGGCCCTTGAAGCGCACCAGCACCGATTCCGGCATGTCCAGCGGCATCACGCCGGTGGCAGCGCCGAAGGCGACCAGACCCGAACCCGCCGGGAAGCTGATGCCAATCGGGAAACGGGTGTGGCTGTCGCCGCCGGTGCCGACGGTGTCGGGCAGCAGCAGGCGGTTCAGCCAGCTGTGGATCACGCCGTCGCCCGGACGCAGCGCCACGCCGCCACGGTTCGAGATGAACTTGGGCAGTTCGCGGTGGGTCTTGACGTCGACCGGCTTCGGATAAGCGGCGGTGTGGCAGAACGACTGCATCACCAGATCGGCCGAGAAGCCCAGGCAAGCCAGATCCTTCAGCTCGTCGCGGGTCATCGGGCCGGTGGTGTCTTGCGAACCCACGGTCGTCATCTTCGGTTCGCAGTAAGTACCGGGGCGCACGCCCTGGCCTTCCGGCAGACCGACGGCGCGGCCGACCATCTTCTGCGCCAGCGTGAAGCCGGCGTTGGTGGCGGTCGGGACTGAGGGCAGACGGAACAGCGTCGAGGCGGGCAGACCCAGGAACTCGCGCGCCTTGCCGGTCAGCGAACGGCCGATGATCAGGTTGATGCGGCCGCCGGCGCGCACTTCGTCGAACAGCACGTCGCTCTTGAGCGCGAACTCGACCACGGTTTCGCCGTTGCGCACGATCTTGCCGTCATAGGGCAGCACATCGACCACGTCGCCCATTTCGAGCTTGGTGACATCGACTTCGATCGGCAGCGAGCCGGAGTCTTCTTGCGTGTTGAAGAAGATCGGCGCGATCTTGCCGCCCAGCGTGACGCCGCCGAAGCGCTTGTTCGGCACGAACGGGATGTCCTGGCCGGTGGCCCAGATCACCGAGTTGGTGGCCGACTTGCGGCTGGAGCCGGTGCCGACCACGTCGCCGACGTAGGCAACCAGGTTGCCCTTTTTCTTCAGGTCGTCGATGAACTGCATCGGACCGCGCTTGCCGTCTTCTTCCGGCTTGAACGCCGCGCCGTCGCGGGTGTTCTTGAGCATCGCCAGATAGTGCAGCGGGATGTCCGGGCGGCTCCAGGCGTCCGGTGCGGGCGACAGGTCGTCGGTGTTGGTTTCGCCAGGCACCTTGAAGACGGTGACGGTGATCGACTTCGGCACTTCCGGACGGCTGGTGAACCACTCGGCTTCGGCCCACGACTGGATCACTTCCTTGGCCTTGGCGTTGCCGGCCTTGGCTTTTTCAGCGACGTCGTTGAAGAAGTCGAACATCAGCAGGGTCTTCTTCAGACCTTCGGCGGCGACGGCGGCGACTTCAGCGTCGGCGTCCAGCAGCTCGATCAGCGGGTGCACGTTGTAGCCGCCGACCATGGTGCCGAGCAGTTCGGTGGCCTTGGCCTTGGAGATCAGGCCGACGGCCAGTTCACCGTGCGCCACGGCAGCCAGGAAGCTGGCCTTGACCTTGGCAGCGTCGTCCACGCCCGGCGGAACGCGGTGCGTCAGCAGGTCCAGCAGGAAGGCCTCTTCGCCAGCCGGCGGGTTCTTGATCAGTTCGATCAGGTCGGCAACTTGCTTGGCGTCGAGCGGCAGCGGCGGGATGCCGAGCGAGGCGCGCTCGGCGGCATGTTGGCGATAGGCTTGCAGCATGTGAGGCTCCGTGGAGTGGTCTGAAAGTGGGGAGAGTCCGCAAGGAAACTGACGCTCCGGGAAAACTCGGAGATTTTATGTCTTATATAAGACTTGCCAAGGGGGCAAGTGATCTGGAGCGCTGTTTCGTGGCTCTCGGGCGATTCTGTGCGGTCGGAATGCGACGTGCAAGGTGCTTGTCAAGAAAAAAGGGTCACCCTTGATCGGGCGACCCTTCTTGCAAGCGAGTCGGGCAAGCCGCAGGGCTCAGCTCTTCTGGCTCGGGTGCACGCAGTTGTCGACCATGCGATGGCCTGCTTTGGCGTCCATCAGCATGGACTTGTTGGCAATCTGCAACCAGACCGTGCCGGCTTTCTTGTCTTCCAGGCGCACGGCGCCGGTGGTGGTGGCTTCCGGCGCCATGGTGTATTTCTTGCCCTTGAACTCGACGCTGAAATAACCCTTGTGGGCGCTCAGTTCGCTCACATCAACCGCTTGGTTGAACTCGCATTCGATCTTGCCGACCAGGACGCGCCCGGCATTGGCTTGCTGTTCGGGGCTCAGCTCGGGCAGGGCAGCCGGAGCCTTGGCAGCCGTCTTGGCCTTTTTGGCCGGTGCGTCCGCAGCGGAGGCTTGCAGCGGCAGCGCAAAAGCCAGGGCACACAGGGCGGCAGTGGCGAAGGAGGGCAGCGAAAGACGATTCATGAGGAACGAGCTCCGTCGTGTTGAGGCAAGGCTCGCATTGTTGATGCAAATTGCACCAGTCACGTTGCAATTTGCATCTACCGTATCAGGTGTTAAAAAAAGCCTGGCGGATTTCGGCCGGCAACTGCGAGCCGTGCGCCATCGAGGTACGGTGGGCGCGCTCCAGGATGTGCCAGAAATAGCGGTAGCTGGCGCGGTCGTGCAGCTGGTCCTGGCCGTTGTGATAGTGGCGGATCGGGCCCCAGTCGGCGGTCTGCGCTGCCAACAGGATCTCGACGGCCAGATCGATTTCGGCGGTGGTGGGCGAGAAGGCATCGACGATCGGCAGGATCTGGTCGGGGTGGATGCTCCACATGCGCGTGTAGCCGAGCTGGCGGCAGGCCTTGGTGGCCGCTTCCTGCAGCGCGGCCTTGTGCTTGAACTCGGTGACCACGCAGTGCGAGGGCGTCTTGGCGTAGGCGTGGCAGGCGGCGGCGATCTCCAGCTTGGCGCGCAGCACCAGCGGATGCTCGAACTGGCCCTTGGCGCCCATCGCGCTCTGCGGAATGGCACCTCGGTGCGCCGAGACAAAATCCATCAGCCCGAACGAGAGCGATTCGATGCGCGGATGCGCAGCGATGGCCTGCACATCGACCAGTGCGCCGTGGGTTTCGATCAGCGTGTGGACCGGAATGGCGCGCGCGATGCCGTGCCGGGCGATCGCGTCGTCGATGACGCGCACCGCCTGCTGCAGGTCGGCCAGATGGCGCGGCTTGGGCACCATGATGTAGGCCACGCGTGCGCCGGCCTTGCCGACCACCACGTCGACCATGTCTTCGAAGGCGCGGTGATCGACGGTCTGGACCCGCGCGCCGACGCGGTTGTAGTGGTTGGCGCCGGAGCTGATCAGCTCGGCAATCAGGTGGGCGTGCTCGACCTCACCGCCGACCGGTGCGCCGTCCTCGCCGTCGAGCGTGACGTCGAACACCGGGCCGAGCTCGCCTTGCAGCTCCAGGCTTTTCTTCATGCGTACTTCGACGCCGCTGTAGTGATCGCAGACCGGCAGGTTCGGGGCGATCTCGTCGGACTCGAACAAAGCGTCGCGCGGGTGAACCTTGGCCGTGGTGGGCATGGCCGGAGCAGCAGGAGGTTTGGTCATGGCGGTGGAGCGGGGCAGGCTGCAGACAATGAAAAAAGGCCGGCACGCGCAAAAGCGGCCGGCCTTGATTGTGGACCTGCCGCCGTCAAAGCGTCAGGTCAGTGCGACATCACAGCAGGTGCTTGACGCCGTCTTTCTCGCCTTCGAGTTCGGCCAGGGTCTTGTTGATGCACTCTTGCGAGAAGTCATCGATCGGCAGACCTTCGACGATCTTGTATTCGCCGCCTTCGCAGGTGACGGGGTAGCCGAACATCGTTTCAGCCGGGATGCCGTATTCGCCCTTCGACGGCACGCCCATCGTGACCCACTTGCCGTTGGTGCCCAGGGCCCAATCGCGCATGTGGTCGATCGCAGCGTTGGCAGCCGAAGCAGCCGACGACACGCCACGGGCGGCGATGATGGCAGCGCCACGCTTGCCGACGGTCGGCAGGAACACGTCCTTGTTCCAGACAGCGTCGTTGATCATGTCCTTGACCGACTCGCCGCCGATGGTGGCGAAGCGGTAGTCAGCGTACATGGTCGGCGAGTGGTTGCCCCACACGGCCAGCTTCTCGATCGAAGCCACCGGCTTGCCGGTCTTGGCCGCGATCTGCGAAGCGGCGCGGTTGTGGTCCAGGCGCAGCATGGCGGTGAAGTTGCCCGGCTTGAGGTCCGGTGCGGCCTTCATGGCGATGTAGGCATTGGTGTTGGCGGGGTTGCCGACCACCAGAACCTTGACGTCACGCGAAGCGACAGCGTTCAGGGCCTTGCCCTGGGCGGTGAAGATGGCGCCGTTGATCGACAGCAGCTCGGCACGTTCCATGCCCGGACCGCGCGGACGCGAACCGACCAGCAGCGCGTAGTCGGTGTCCTTGAAGGCGGCCATCGGATCGCTGTGGGCTTCGATGCCGACCAGCAGCGGGAAGGCGCAGTCTTCCAGCTCCATGATCACGCCCTTCAGGGCCTCCTGGGCCTTCTCGACCGGCACTTCCAGCAATTGCAGGATGACGGGCTGGTCTTTGCCCAGCATTTCGCCAGAGGCGATGCGGAACAGCAGGGCGTAACCGATCTGGCCAGCGGCGCCGGTGACGGCAACACGAACGGGGGACTTGCTCATGGGAGGGCTCCTGGAATGAATGGAAGGCGTGGCACGGGGCGCTGGATCACGCGGCGCGGGGTCACAGCAGACGTCGCCACACCCCTTATTGTCACTTTTCGCGAGTGTGGCGCGAGTCAGGATCGGCGCAAAGTCTAGGGATTCACCCTGAGGCTGTCAATCATCTTATGTCTTATAGAAGACAAGCCGGAAAATGATTGCGTCAGCGGTGTGCCTTGTGCTGCAATCGGGCACATGTCTGTGCCCGCATCATCCGCATCCCTGCCCGCTGCCGAATCGGTCAGTGATGGGGCGCCTGCGTTCAGCCCGTTGTATCAGCAAATCAAGGTGTTGATCACGCGCAGTCTGCAAGAAGGCGAGTGGAAGCCGGGTGAGTCGATCCCCAGTGAAGTTGAACTGGCGGTGCGTTTCAAGGTGAGCCAAGGCACGGTTCGTAAGGCCATTGACGAGTTGGCATCGGACAATCTGCTGGTTCGGCGGCAAGGCAAGGGAACTTTCGTTGCCACGCACAGCGAAGAGAAGATCCAGTATCGTTTCCTGCGCCTGCAGCCGGATGAGGATGAGCCGGCTCGGCCGATGGAGCGGCGTTTCCTTGAGTGTCGGCGCGCCCGAGCCTCGGCAGAGGTGGCGCGAGCGCTCGGTCTGCGCAGCGGCGATGCGGCGGTGCAGATCAAGCGCACGCTGTCACATGCCGGTCGGCCGGTGGTGCTGGATGACATCTGGCTGCCGGGTAACTTGTTCAAAGGCCTCACGGCGGAGCGTCTGAGTCAGTCGCGTGGGCCGCTTTACAGCTTGTTTGAGACGGAGTTTGGTGTACGCATGATCCGTGCTGAAGAGAAGATCCGCGCGGTGGCCGCCGACGCAGACAGCGCCGTGTTGCTGCAAGTCGAGGTCGGTGCGCCGCTGCTGAGCGTTGAACGCCTGACACGCACCTACGCCGACAAACCCGTCGAATGGCGACGCGGTCTCTACAGCACGGTGACCCATTTCTACCGCAACGAACTGAGCTGATCGTTGTTTTCGAGTGCACGTCAAGTGGGGCTTGACTGCTGCATTGCAATAAAATCCCGAAGTTTCTCCGCGATTACAAAAGGTGCTACATGGCAGACACACTTAAACAGCGACCAGCCTTTCGCAACATCAACATCACGGACATCGTCTCGTATCGCCTGCCACCGGCAGGCATCGTGTCGATCCTGCACCGCATCAGCGGTGCCGTGCTGTTCCTGTTGATGCCGTTCATCATCTGGATGTTCGATACCAGCGTCACCTCCGAGGTGTCGTTCGAGTCGTTCACCGCCGCTTTCACCAGCGGCATCGGCTTCATTCCTGGTCCGCTGGTCAAGTTGGCGGCGCTGGGTCTGATCTGGGCTTACTTGCAGCATTTCCTGGCCGGCACGCGCCACCTGTGGATGGAAGCCACCCACAGCCTGTCCAAGGAACAAGGCAAGTCAACCGCCATCGCGACGCTGGCGCTGAGTGCGCTGCTCACCGTGCTGCTGGGCGCCAAGCTGTTCGGGCTGTTCTGATTCGCCAATCCTGAGGCTTTCCCACCATGACACAAAACTACGGATCCAAGCGCATCGTCGTCGGTGCGCACTACGGCCTGCGCGACTGGCTCGCGCAGCGCGTCACTGCGGTGCTGATGGCGCTGTTCACGCTCGTGCTGCTGGCGCAGGTGCTGTTTGGCGCGCCGCTCGGCTACGACCGCTGGGCGGCCATCTTCTCGGCGCAGTGGATGAAGACCTTGACGTTTGTCGTGATCCTGGCGCTGCTGTTGCACGCCTGGGTCGGCATGCGTGACATCTGGATGGACTACGTGAAGCCGGTGGCCGTGCGCCTCGCGCTGCAGGTGTTCACGATCGTATGGCTCGTCGGCTGCGCCGGCTGGGCAGTCCAAGTGCTCTGGAGACTGTAAATGCAAGTGGGTTCTACTCTGCCGCGTCGCAAGTTTGATGTGGTCATCGTCGGCGCCGGTGGTTCCGGCATGCGTGCATCGCTGCAACTGGCCCAGGCTGGCCTGAATGTGGCGGTGCTGTCCAAGGTGTTCCCGACCCGCTCGCACACCGTTGCCGCCCAAGGTGGTATCGGTGCCAGCCTGGGCAACATGTCGGAAGACAACTGGCACTATCACTTCTACGACACCATCAAGGGCTCCGACTGGCTCGGCGACCAGGATGCCATCGAGTTCATGTGCCGTGAGGCGACCAAGGTGGTCTACGAACTTGAACATTTCGGCATGCCGTTCGACCGCAACGCCGACGGCACCATCTACCAGCGTCCGTTCGGCGGCCACACCGCCAACTACGGCGAAAAGCCGGTGCAACGTGCCTGCGCTGCGGCTGACCGTACCGGTCACGCCATGCTGCACACGCTGTATCAGCAGAACGTCAAGGCACGCACGCAGTTCTTCGTCGAATGGATGGCGCTCGACATCATCCGTGACGCCGAAGGCGACGTGCTCGGCGTGACGGCGCTCGAAATGGAGACCGGCGAGGTCTACATCTTGGAGGCCAAGACCACGCTGTTTGCCACCGGTGGTGCCGGCCGCATCTACGCCGCTTCGACCAACGCCTTCATCAACACTGGTGACGGTCTGGGCATGGCGGCGCGCTCCAACATCCCGCTGCAGGACATGGAGTTCTGGCAGTTCCACCCGACCGGCGTGGCCGGCGCGGGCGTGCTGCTGACCGAGGGCTGCCGTGGCGAAGGCGCGATCCTGCGCAACGACAAGGGCGAGCGCTTCATGGAGCGTTACGCGCCGACCCTGAAGGATCTGGCCCCGCGTGACTTCGTGTCGCGCTGCATGGACCAGGAAATCAAGGAAGGTCGCGGCTGCGGTCCGAACAAGGACTACATCCAGCTCGACATGACCCACCTGGGTGGCGACACCATCCTGAAGCGTCTGCCCTCGGTGTTCGAGATCGGCCACAACTTCGCCAACGTCGACATCACCAAGGAACCGATCCCCGTGGTGCCGACCATCCATTACCAGATGGGCGGCATCCCGACCAACATCAATGGTCAGGTGGTCGTGCCCAAGGGCGGCATCCACAACAGCGTCGTCAACGGCCTCTACGCCGTGGGCGAATGCTCCTGCGTGTCGGTGCACGGCGCCAATCGCCTGGGCACCAACTCGCTGCTCGACCTGCTGGTGTTCGGCCGCGCGGCCGGCAACCACATTGTCGAGGCGCTCAAGAACTCGGCCAAGTCGCACAAGGAACTGCCGAAGGACGCTGCCGACTTCTCGCTGGCGCGTCTGGCGCGTCTGGACCAGAGCGGCTCGGGCGAATACGCCCAGGACGTCGCGGGCGACATCCGTGCCGCCATGCAGCAGCACGCCGGCGTGTTCCGCACCCAGAAGACGATGGACGAAGGCGTGGTCAAGATCAATGCGATCCGCAGCCGCATCAAGGACATCACCCTGAAGGACAAGTCCAAGGTGTTCAACACCGCGCGCATCGAAGCGCTCGAAGTGGACAACCTGATGGAAGTCGCGCAAGCCACCATGACCTCGGCGGCGGCTCGCAAGGAATGCCGTGGCGCGCACACCGTCAAGGACTACGAACGCGGTGCCGACGATGCGGAGTTCCCGCTCGGCCGCAACGACAAGGAATGGCTCAAGCACACCCTCTGGGACAGTGCCACCAACTCCCTGTCGTACAAGCCCGTCAATCTCAAGCCGCTGACGGTGGACTCTGTGCCGCCCAAGGTCCGGACCTTCTAAGTCAGCGAGGAATACATCTATGGCTACGCGCACATTCCAGATCTATCGCTACGATCCTGACAAGGATGCCAAGCCCTACATGCAATCGATCGACGTCGAACTCGACGGTCACGAGCGCATGCTGCTGGACGCCCTGGTCAAGCTGAAGAAGGTCGACCCGACGCTGTCGTTCCGCCGCTCCTGCCGTGAAGGCGTGTGCGGCTCGGACGCCATGAACATCAACGGCAAGAACGGTCTGGCCTGCCTGACCAACATGCGTGACTTGCCGGGCGTCGTCGTCCTGAAGCCGCTGCCGGGTCTGCCGGTCATCCGCGATCTGATCGTGGACATGACGCAGTTCTTCAAGCAGTACAACTCGATCAAGCCGTACCTGGTCAACGACAGCATTGCGCCCGACAAGGAACGCCTGCAGTCGCCCGAAGAGCGCGAAGAGCTCAACGGCCTGTACGAGTGCATCCTGTGCGCAAGCTGCTCGACCAGCTGCCCGAGCTTCTGGTGGAATCCGGACAAGTTCGTCGGCCCGGCTGGTTTGCTGCAGGCTTATCGCTTCATTGCCGACAGCCGTGACCAGGACACTGCGGGACGTCTCGATAACCTCGAAGACCCCTACCGCCTGTTCCGTTGCCACACGATCATGAATTGTGTGGACGTCTGTCCGAAGGGCCTGAACCCGACCAAGGCCATCGGCAAGATCAAAGAACTGATGGTGCGTCGCGCCGTTTGACCCGCAGCCAGCAGACCGACTTGTCAACTATGTCCATGGATATTGCTCTCGATGCCGCCGGGCTCAGCAAACTCAGGTGGCGCTGCCGCCGCGGCTTGCTTGAAAACGATCTGTTCATCGAGCGCTTCTTTCAGCGTTACGAGGCCAGCATGACCGTCAGGCAGGCCCGTGCGCTGGAGATCCTGATGGATCTGGCTGATAACGATCTGATGGATCTGTTGCTCAGACGTCGTGAGCCCGAAGGGGAACTCGATCAGCCGGATGTCCGCGAGGTGCTGGCGCAAATGCGCCGGCCGCCCGACGGGCGTCTGAATAATGTCTGAATGTCCCTGCCGCCCCGACTGATTCACCGCCTGATATTGACCACCGAGGAAACCGCAATGACCACTCTCTCCGACGTGAAGGCCACCCTATCGTTCTCCGACGGCAGTCCGAGCATGGACCTGCCGCTCTACAAGGGAACGATCGGCCCGGATGTCATCGACATTCGCAAGCTCTACGCCCAGACCGGCAAGTTCACCTACGACCCGGGCTTCCTGTCCACTGCGTCGTGCAACTCGACCATCACCTACATCGACGGTGACAAGGGCGAGCTGCTGTATCGCGGCTACCCGATCGAGCAGCTCGCCGTCAGCTGCGACTACCTCGACACCTGCTATCTGCTGCTGTACGGAGAACTGCCCAACGCTGACCAGCGTGGCGGCTTCCACAAGCGCGTGCTCAACCACACGATGGTCAATGAGCAGATGCAGTTCTTCCTGCGCGGCTTCCGCCGTGACGCGCACCCGATGGCCGTGATGACCGGCCTGGTCGGCGCGCTGTCGGCCTTCTATCACGACTCGACCGACATCAACAATCCGGAACACCGCGAAATCGCGGCGATCCGCCTGATTGCCAAGATGCCGACGCTGGTCGCGATGGCGTACAAGTATTCGGCTGGTCAGCCGTACATGTACCCGAAGAACGAGCTGTCCTACGCTGGCAACTTCATGCACATGATGTTTGCCACGCCGTGCGAAGAGTACAAGGTGAACCCGGTGATCGAGCGCGCGCTCGACCGCATCTTCATCCTGCACGCTGACCACGAACAGAACGCTTCGACCTCGACGGTGCGTCTGTGCGGCTCATCCGGCACCAACCCGTTTGCCGCCATCGCCGCTGGCGTGGCCTGCCTGTGGGGCCCTGCCCACGGCGGCGCCAACGAAGCCTGCCTGAACATGCTGGAAGACATCCAGAAGATGGGCGGCGTGGCCAAGGTCGGCGAGTTCATGAACCAGGTGAAGGACAAGAACAGCGGCGTCAAGCTGATGGGCTTCGGTCACCGCGTGTACAAGAACTACGACCCGCGTGCCAAGCTGATGCGCGAAACCTGCCACGAAGTTCTGAACGAGCTCGGCCTGCACAACGACCCGCTGTTCAAGCTGGCGATGGCGCTGGAAAAGATCGCTCTGGAAGACGACTACTTCGTGCAGCGCAAGCTCTACCCGAACGTGGACTTCTACTCGGGCATCGTGCAGCGCGCCATCGGCATCCCGGTCAGCCTGTTCACCGCGATCTTCGCGCTGGCTCGCACGGTCGGCTGGATCGCCCAGCTGAACGAAATGATCGGCGACCCCGAGTACAAGATCGGCCGCCCGCGTCAGCTGTTCGTTGGTTCGGCAGCCCGCAACGTCAAGCCGGTCGGCGAACGCTGATTGACCGCTGCGGCGTCCGGGCCACAAGCCTGGATGCCGAGTTGGCTGGTTGATGGCAACAAAAAGCCCGCTTCCTTTCAGGAGCGGGCTTTTTGCTGTCCAGTGTCCAGCGGCGTGAGTGCGTTGCCGAGCGTGCGCAACAAAAAACCGCCCGAAGGCGGTTCTTTGCGTTCAAGCACAGTGCTGAGAATTACAGCATGGCCTTGAGCAGCCGAGCCATCTCGGAAGGATTGCGCGTGATGGTGAAGCCACACTCTTCCATGATGGCGAGCTTGGCGTCGGCCGTGTCAGCGCCGCCGCTGATCAGCGCACCGGCGTGGCCCATGCGTTTGCCCGCTGGCGCCGTCACACCGGCGATGAAGCCGACGATGGGCTTGGTCATATTGGCCTTGCACCACAGCGCGGCTTCCGCCTCGTCGGGGCCGCCGATCTCGCCGATCATGATCACCGCATCGGTGTCCGGATCGTCGTTGAAGGCACGCATGATGTCGATGTGCTTCAGACCGTTGATCGGGTCGCCGCCGATGCCGACTGCGCTCGATTGGCCCAGACCGATCTCAGTCAGCTGCGCCACCGCTTCATAGGTCAGCGTGCCAGAGCGGCTCACGACGCCGATGCGGCCCTTGCGGTGGATGTGACCCGGCATGATGCCGATCTTGATCTCTTCCGGCGTGATCAGGCCCGGGCAGTTCGGGCCCAGCAGCAAGGTCTTCTTGCCGCCGGCCGCTTCCTTGGCCTTCATCTTGTTGCGCACTTCCAGCATGTCCCGCACCGGGATGCCTTCGGTGATGCAGATCGCCAGATCCAGATCGGCTTCCACCGCTTCCCAGATCGCCGCAGCCGCGCCCGCCGGCGGCACGTAGATCACCGAGACGGTGGCGCCTTGCTGTTGGGCGGCTTCCTTGACGCTGGCGTAGATGGGAATGTCCGCGAACTTCTCGCCGGCCTTCTTCGGGTTCACCCCGGCGACGAAGGCGTTCTTGCCGTTCGCGTAGGCCTGGCAGCCCAGCGTGTGGAACTGACCGGTCTTGCCCGTGATGCCCTGGGTGATGACGC
>JBFPGZ010000013.1:0-111939 GCA_041083665.1 Leptothrix sp. (in: b-proteobacteria) | reverse complement strand
ATCAGTTCGCCATCGCCTACGGCGATCGATTCAACCGTGTGGCAGCGTAATATCCACCACCGATTTGTCCACCGCATGCCTTGGAAGTCCGGTCCCGCCTCGCACACAAAAATACCGACACTCCCGCTTTGGCCGGTGGTTGGTCGAGCAGCGGCGTGGCTCAGCCTTGCTGGCTGCAGCCACTCCCGGACAGACTCATCTGCAAGCTTGCAGGCCAGTCGTCACAGCTTGCAGATAGGTGCCTGCAGCCTTGCAGGTCGGTCGTCACAGCTTGCAGAGAGGTGCATGCAACCCTGCAGGTCGGTGCATGCAACCTTGCATATAGGTGCCTGCAAGCTTGCAGGTCGGTCGTCACAGCTTGCAGATGGGTGCATGCAACCTTGCATATAGGTATCTGCAGCCTTGCAGATAGGTACCTGCAAGCTTGCAGGTAGGGTCCGTTCGGGCCGCGCACGCAGCGCCGTGGATGGGTTTCGCTCTACCATCGCTGCTCCACCGTAACTCCGAGGAGCCGTGCCATGCCGTTGGTCGATGACATGTCGTGTGATCTGGTGCTCTACACCCATCCGTGGTCGCGCGGGCAGATTGCGCGCTGGATGCTGGAGGAAACCGCTCAGCCTTACCGCCAGGTGGTGCTGGACTATGCCTCGACGATGAAGGCGCCCGACTATCTGGCCATCAACCCGATGGGCAAGGTGCCGGCCGTCGTGCATGGCGGACAGGTGGTGACTGAATGTGCCGCCATTTGCGCCTACCTGGCCGATGCCTTCCCGGCCGCAGGTCTGGCGCCCGCTACGTCGGCCCGAGCCGACTACTACCGCTGGATGTTCTTCGCCGCCGGCCCGCTGGAAGCGGCGGTGACTGACCGCTCGCTCGGCATGGCGCCCGACGCCAAGCAGCAGCGCATGGTCGGTTACGGCACTTTTGACCGCGCGGTCGAGGTGATCGCCAGCGCCGTGACGCGCCAGCCCTACATCGCCGGTGCGGCCTTCAGCGCGGCGGATGTCTACGTCGGCTCGCACCTGATCTGGGGCATGCAGTTCGGCACCCTGCCCAAGCGGGCCGAGTTCGAGGACTACGCCGCCCGCCTGGTGGCCCGCCCGGCCTACCTGAGCGCCAAGGCGATCGACAACGAGCTGGGCGCCAGGTTGGCGGCAACGCAAGCCGCTCCGGCGGCGTAGCCCTCAAGTCACCGGCGCCGGGTTGAACAGCACCAGGGCGTTGTGCAGCTTCCAGTGCTCGGCCCAGGTCTTCTGCCGGCCGCTGGCCACTTCCAGCATCAGGTGGAACAGCGCCCAGCCGGCTTGTTCGATGGTCTGCTCGCCGTCGGCGATCTGGCCGGCGTTGAGGTCCATCAGGTCGTGCCAGCGCCGGGCCAGGTCGCTGCGGGTGGCCACCTTGATGACGGGGCATTCGGCCAGGCCGTAGGGCGTGCCGCGTCCGGTGGTGAAGACGTGCAGGTTCATGCCGGCGGCCAGTTGCAGCGTGCCGCAGATGAAGTCGCTCGCCGGGGTGGCGGCGTAGACCAGGCCGCGCTGCTCGGGCCGCAGCTTCTCGCCGGGTGAGAGCACGTGCGAGATGGCGGCCGTGCCGCTCTTGATGATCGAGCCCATCGCCTTTTCGGCGATGTTGGACAAGCCGCCGGCCTTGTTGCCCGGCGTGGTGTTGGCGGCGCGGTCCACCTTGCCGCGCTCCAGGTAGCGGTCGTACCAGCCCAGCTCGCGCACGATCGCAGCGGCCACCTCGGGCGTGGCGGCGCGGCTGGTGAGTTGCTCGACGGCGTCGCGCACCTCGGTGTTCTCGCTGAACATCACGGTGGCACCGGCGCGCACCAGCAGGTCGGCGCAGAAGCCCACCGCCGGGTTGGCCGTCACGCCTGAAAACGCATCACTGCCGCCGCACTGCACGCCCACCACCAGCTCGCTGGCCGGAATCGTCTCGCGCTGTCGCGCGTTCAGCCGTGCCAGGTGCGGCCGGGCGCGCGCCAGGATGTCGTCCAGCATCGACATGAAGCCGACGTGATGCTCGGCCTGCAGGCAGATGGTTTCGGGGCCGGCGCTGGCGTCGCGCTCATCGGTGATCGGGAACGAGCCCGGCGGCAGCAGCCGGTCGGGCTGCAGCTTCTCGCAGCCCAGGCTGACCACCATCACTTCGCCGCCGAAGTTGGGGTTGAGCGAGATGTTGCGCAGCGTGCGGATCGGGATCACCGCGTCGGGCGCGTCGATCGCCACGCCGCAGCCGTAACTGTGCTCCAGGCCGATCACGTCATCGACGTTCGGATAGAGCGGCAGCAGCTCGGCCTTGATGCGCGCCACCGCTTGCGCCACCACGCCGGCCACGCATTGCACGGTGGTGGTGATGGCCAGGATGTTGCGCGTGCCGACCGAGCCGTCGGCGTTGCGGTAGCCCTCGAAGCTGTAGCCGGTCAGCGGCGCCAGCGCGGCCGGCTTGACGGTGGCCATCGGCAGGCCGTGCAGTTCGCGTGCGGCCGGCATCTGCAGCAGGCGCTCGTGCACCCAGCTGCCTGCCGGGATGTCTTGCAGCGCGTAGCCGATCGGCACGTTGTAGCGCCGCACCACGCCGCCCAGGGCGATGTCGGCGAGCGCCACCTTGTGGCCTTGCGGCACCTGGCCGCGCAGCGTCAGGCCGGCGCCGGGCACGCCGTCGGGCAGCACGCTGCCGGCCGGCAAGCCGCCGTCGTTGGCGACGATGGCGACGTTGTCGGCCGGGTGCATGCGGATGGTCAGGGGGGTCGAGGTCAGCATGGTCAGAACACCGGATGCCCGGTGATCAAGGCCGGCAGCCAGGTCGAGAAGGCCGGCACGTAGGTCACCAGATTGATGGCGATGAAGATCGCCAGGTAATACGGCCAGGCGGTCTTGGTCGCCTCGCCGATCGAGATGTTGCCGATCGCGCAGCCGACGAACTGCACCGTCCCCACGGGCGGATGGACCAGCCCGAGCGCGCAGTTGAGCAGCAGCATCATGCCGAACTGCACCGGCCCGACGCCCATCGCGATCGCCAGCGGCAGGAACAGCGGCGTGGTGATGAGGATGTGCGCCGCCATGTCCAGAAAGATGCCGAGCACGACCTGGATGATGTTGATGTACAGCAGCATCAGCCAGGGCCGCTGGGTGGCGGTCAGCAGCGCGGCCTCGATGGCGTCCGGGATCTCCAGATAGGCCATCTGGTAGCGCAGCATGTTGGACACGCCGATCAGCAGCAGGATCACGCCGGTGGTCTTGGACGCCTTGGCGAGCGACTTGAGCAGCTTGTGCTTCGTCATCGTGCGGTAGATGAGCGTGGTCAGCAGCAGCGAATAGGTCACCGCGATCGCTGCGGCTTCAGTGGCGGTGGTGATGCCTTCCATCACGCAGACCAGGATGATGGCGATCACCATCAGCCCGGGCAGCGAGGCGATGAAGGTGCGCAGCACCGCGCCCCAGCCGGGAAACTTCTCCAGCATCGAGCGGCCGTCGGCGCTCTTCGGGAAGCCGAACTTGACCGCCTGCCAGTAGGCCGCCACCAGCATGCAGACCATGATCCAGAACACTGGCACCAGGCCGGCGAACATCAGGTCGCCGATCGAGACGCCCTTGATCACATGGCCGCCGATCATGCCGGTGGCCGCCTGCGCCGCGAAGGCGTAGATGATCATGTTGTGCGAAGTCGGCATCAGCGCGCCGGTCAGCGAGGCGTGGGTGGTGACGTTCACCGCGTAGGCGGCGCTGTAGCCCTCGCGCTTCATGATCGGAATCATCACGCCGCCCATCGCCGAGGTGTCGGCCACCGGCGAGCCCGAAACACCGCCGAACAGCGTGCTGGCGAACACGTTGGCCAGCCCCAGGCCGCCCTTCCAGTGGCCGACCAGCGCGCGGGCGAAGGCGACGATCTTGTCGGCGATGCCACCGTGCAGCATCAGCTCGCCCGAGAAGATGAAGAACGGGATCGCCAGGAATGAGAACACGTTCATGCCCGAGACCATCATCTGGATCGCGGTCTCGAACGGCAGACCCTCGACGATGAAGGTGGCCAGGCAGGCCAGGCCGATCGCGAATGCGACCGGCACGCCCAGCAGCAGCAGGGCGACGAAGCCCAGACAGAGTACGGTCAGTGCCATGAGGGAACCACCTTGTGGCCGGTGAAGTGGGCGATCAGGCGTTCGACCGAGAACAGCGCGATCAGCACGCCGGCGGCGAGCACCGGCATGTAGCGCCAGGCTTCGGACAAACCCAGCGTCGGGATGGTGCTGTTGTGGGTCGAGATGGCCATCTCGGCGCCACCCGCGAACAGCGCGGCGGCGAACACGATGGTCATGCCGTACACAGCCACCTGGCACCAGAACTGCACGGGCACCGGCAAGGCCTTGACCAGCGAGTCGAGCCCGATGTGGCCGGCGTCGCGCACGCCGGCCGAGGCGCCGAACATCGCCACCGAGATCACCAGCAGCAGCGCTGCCTGCTCGACGTAGGGCGGCGCGTTGTTGAAGACGTAGCGCAGCACCACGCCGTAGACGACGACGGCCAGCAGTCCGACCAGGCACAGACAGGCGAGGTACATCGTCCAGCGGGACAGGCGCGCATTCAGGGCGGTGAGCCAGTTCATGCGGTTTCCTTCAGACGGCTGCGCCTCACTTGGCGTTGACGATGTCTTGCACCAGCGCCTTCAGCTCGGGCGTGGAGGCGAACTTGTCCCAGACCGGCTTTTCGGCCTCGACGAAGCCCTTGCGGTCGATCTCGGCGGCCGGCACGATCTTGGCGCCGCCCTTGATCACCGCCGCGCGGGCGTCCTTCTCCTTGGCCTCCCAGAGCTTGACGTAGAACGGCACCGAGGCCTTGGCCGCCTTGCGTATCTCGACCTGCTCCTCGGGCTTGAGGGTGTCCCAGATCTTCTTGCTGAACACCAGCACTTCGGGCGCCATCGAGTGCAGCGTCTCGGAGTAGAACGGCGCCGACTCGAAGTGCTTGGCCTCGTCGTACGAGGGGTAGTTGTTCTCGGCGGCGTCGAGCAGGCCGGTCTTCAGGCCGGTGTAGACCTCGGCGAACGGCATCGGCGTGGCCGAAGCACCCATCGCGCCGATCAGGCTGACCCACAGGTCGGACGGCTGGACGCGGATCTTCATGCCCTTGACGTCAGCCACCGACTTGATCGGCTTCTTGGCGTACATCGAGCGCGCGCCGCTCTCGTAGAGCGCCAGACCGACGAAGCCGGCCTTGTCGAAGGCGGCCAGGATCTTGTCGCCTTGCGGGCCGTACATGGTCTTGCGGAAATGCTCGATGTCGCGGAACAAGAAGGGGTACGACGGGATCATCGACTCCGGCACGATGCCGTGGAAGGCGGCGGTGTTGACCCGCACCATGTCGAGCGCGCCGATCTTGACCTGCTCGACGGTGTCCTTCTCGGAGCCGAGCGCCGAGTCGCCGAACACCTTGATGTTGTACTTGCCGCCGGTGGCCTGCGACAGTTGCTCGCCCATGTGCTTGACGGCCAGGTTGGTCGGGTAGTCCTTGGCGTGCACGTCGGCCGAGCGGAAATCGCGTGCACTGGCGCCGGCGGTCAGCACCGTCATGACGGCCGCTGCAAGAAAGGTGATCAGGGGGCGCTGCGGGTGGGTCGTGGGGCTCATGTCTCTTCCAGTGGTGGGGTGAAGGGGGTCTCGGCCAGTCCGCGCACGCCAGGTCGGGTGACGAACACGGCGCCGCCAAGCGCGATGTCGTCGCCCTGCGCTGCGGCCGGCCGTATGGTTGTGATGAACAGCAGATCGAGATCCGGGCCGCCGAAGCTGCACATCGACGGCTTGCTGGTCGGCACCGTGATCGAGCGATCCAGCCGGCCGTCCGGCGTGAAGCGGTGCACCAGCCCGGCGTCGTTGGCGCAGATCCAGTAGCCGCCATCGGTGTCGATGGCGGCGCCGTCCGGGCGGCCGGGCAGGGCGCGCATGTCGACGAACAGGCGCCGCGCGCCGAGCGAGCCGTCGTCGTGCAGCTCGAAGGTCCAGATGCGTTGCATGCTCGGGTGGCTGTCCGACAGGTAGGCAGTGCGGCCGTCCGGGCTGAAGGCCAGGCCGTTTGGCGTGATCAGGCCGCGCTGCAGCGGCGCTGACAAGCCGGCGCGGTCGAAGCGGTGCAGCACGCCGGCCGGTTCGGCCAGCGCCATGTCGCGCACCATCGTGCCGACCCAGAAGCGGCCCTGGCGGTCGCAGCGGCCGTCGTTGCAGCGCATGCCAGTGTGCGGGTGCTCGATCGTCACCAGCGGCTGGATGCCGAGCTGGCTGTCCTGGCCGAGTCCCGGGCGCAGATGAAAAAGGCCGCTGTCCATGCCCGCGACCAAGCCGCCGTCACCGTGCAGTGCGATGCACGCGAGCCGCTCGGGCATGCGCCAAGTGCTGAAGCGGCCGTTGACTATCTGCCAGCGGTGCAGCGCGCGGCCTTCGATGTCAACCCAGTAGAGCGCCTGCTCAAGCACTGACCAGAGCGGGCTCTCGCCGACGGCGTCGAGGTGAGCGGGGATGAGCCGTTCCATGGTCGGCTTCAATCGAACGGACCGGTGCGCACGAACGGCCCGCCCTGGTAGATCACGGCCGGGTCGCGCAGATCCGGGTGCGGGTCGGCCGCTTCGACGGCGGCGCGGAACGGCTCCGAGCTGTCCTGCGGCCGGTAGCCGATGTGGCGCGCCGGGGTGTTGTCCCACCAGCTGGTGGTGTTGTCGCCCATGCCGTAGATGACGCTGTGGCCGACCACCGGCGCGGTCAGGCTGGCCATGACCAGCCGCTCCAGATCGTCGTAGCTCATCCAGGAGGCCAGCATGCGGCGGTTCTTCGGCGCCGGGAAACTGGAGCCGATGCGCACGCAGACCGTCTCGATGCCATGGCGGTCGAAGTACAGCCGCGCCAGGTTCTCGCCGAAGGCCTTCGACAGGCCGTACAGGCCGTCCGGCCGCACCGGATCTTTCGGCGAGACGACTTCGTCCTGACGGTAAAAGCCGGTGACGTGGTTCGAGCTGGCGAAGACGATGCGCTTGACAGCCTGCTTGCGCGCCGCCTCATACAGGTTGTAGGCGCCGATGATGTTGGCCTGCAGGATCGGCTGCCAGGGCTGCTCGGTCGAGATGCCGCCCAGGTGCACCACGGCGTCCACACCGGCCAGCAGTGCCAGCACCGCGTCGGCGTCTTCGAGTGCCGCCGTTTGCAGCTCCTCGCCGGGCGCCGCGCTGCCGAGATCATTGAGGTCCGACAGGCGCAGCACATCGCAATAGGCCTTCAGGCGCGGGCGCAGCTCGCGGCCCAGACCGCCGGCCGCGCCGGTCAGCAGCAGACGTTGAAAACGGATCGGAGTCGGATGGCAGGGCATGGCGGGTGTTTGGCGGGGGGAGGCTGGCAAAGAGGGGCGGGTTTGCTACAGTGCCTGAATGGTTGTCAGATGTCGTCTGTTGTCGTACAACTGAACTGTCATCGAACCACACGCCACCTGTCAAGGTCGGTCTACCTAGGGATTACGCCGAAGTGATGGACATGTCTGCCCCAATCTCGCCACGGCGCCGGCCGCGCACGCTGGCGCTTGAACTGGTCGATGCCTTGAGCGAGCGCATCCGCAATGGCAGTCTGGCCACCGGCGCCAAGCTGCCGACCGAGGCGGCGATCGTGGCCGAGTTCGAAGTCAGCCGCACGGTGGTGCGCGAAGCCATTTCCAAGCTGCAGGCGGCCGGGTTGGTCGAGACGCGCCACGGCATCGGCACCTTCGTGCTGGGCATCGGCGAGGCACCGGGCTTCAAGATCATGCCGGAGCAGTTCAGCACGCTGCGCGACGTCATCGCGGTGCTGGAGTTGCGCATCGGCCTGGAAACCGAGGCCGCCGGCCTGGCGGCACAGCGCCGCACCGAGGCCAATCTGCGGGTGATGCGCCAAGCGCTGGATGCAGTGGCGCAAGCCATCGACGCCGGGCTGGACGCGGTGGCGCCCGACTTCCAGTTCCATCTGGAGATCGCGCGCGCGACCCAGAACAGTCACTACGCCGAATTGATGGCGGCGCTGGGCAGCACGATCATCCCGCGCGAGCGGCTGGCGTCACCCGAGAGCGTGTCGGAAGAGCGCCGCGTCTACCTGCGCCGGGTCAACGGCGAGCACGAGAGCATCTACGACGCCATCGTCAGCCAGGATCCCGACAGCGCGCGGGCGGCGATGCGCACCCACCTGGCCAACAGCCGCGAGCGCCGCCGCCGCGCCCGGCCGGAAATCGTCTGACGGGTAGTTTCCCTAGGATGGGTAGCTTCGGTCTAGTTGTACGATGACTGACAACAAGGCGACCCGGCCGCACCCACCATGTCACTGCACGCTACCCCCAGTTCGACCCCCATCATCACGGCGCTGCGCGTCATCCCGGTCGCCGGGCGTGACAGCATGCTGCTCAACCTGAGCGGCGCGCATGGGCCGTTCTTCACCCGCAATCTGCTCATCCTGACCGACTCGGCCGGGCGCACCGGCGTCGGCGAAGTCCCGGGCGGCGAGAAGATCCGCCAGACGCTGGAAGATGCGCGCGAGCTGATCGTCGGCCAGCCGCTCGGCGCGCAGCAGCGCCTCGTCACCGAGGTGCAGCGCCGCTTTGCCGACCGTGACTCGGGCGGGCGCGGCCTGCAGACCTTCGACTTGCGCACCACCATCCACGCCGTCACGGCGATCGAGTCGGCGCTGCTGGATCTGCTCGGCCAGCATCTGGATGTGCCGGTGGCGGCGCTGCTCGGCGAAGGGCAGCAGCGCGAGTCGGTCGAGATGCTCGGCTACCTGTTCTACGTCGGCGACCGGCGCAAAACCGATCTGCCGTATCAGGACGCTGCCAGTGACCCGGCCGCCCGCGCCGACGAGGGCTGCGACTGGTTCCGCCTGCGCCATGACGTGGCGCTGATGCCGGAAGCAATCGTGCGGCTGGCCGAGGCGGCGCGCGCGCGCTACGGCTTCAACGACTTCAAGCTCAAGGGCGGTGTGCTGGCGGGTGACGCCGAGGTCGATGCCGTGCTGGCGCTGCACGAGCGTTTTCCGCAGGCGCGCGTCACGCTGGATCCGAACGGCGGCTGGCTGCTGAAGGACGCGATCCGCCTCGGCCAGCGCATGCGCGGCGCGGTGGCCTACGCCGAAGACCCGTGCGGCGCCGAAGACGGCTTCAGCGGCCGTGAAGTGATGGCCGAGTTCCGCCGTGCCACCGGCCTGCCGACGGCCACCAACATGATCGCGACCGACTGGCGCCAGCTGAGCCACGCGCTGGCGCTGCAGTCGGTCGACATTCCGCTCGCCGACCCGCACTTCTGGACCATGGCCGGCTCGGTGCGCGTGGCGCAGACCTGCCGCGACTGGGGCCTGACCTGGGGCTCGCACTCGAACAACCACTTCGACATCTCGCTGGCGATGTTCACCCACGTCGGCGCTGCCGCGCCGGGCCGCGTCACCGCGATCGACACGCACTGGATCTGGCAGGACGGCCAGCGCCTGACCAAGGAGCCGCTGCAGATCGTTGGTGGTCACGTGCAGGTGCCCAAGAAGCCGGGCCTCGGCGTCGAGCTCGACATGGCCGAGGTCGAGAAGGCGCACCAGCTCTACCGGCAGCACGGCCTGGGTTCGCGCGACGACGCCCTGGCGATGCAGTACCTGCTGCCGGGCTGGAAGTTCGACCCGAAGCGCCCGGCGCTGGACCGCTGACCGATCGATTCAGGAGACAAGCTCATGAGTTCCACCCCCGCTGCAGTCAGCAGCATGGGCAGCGCTGCGGCCAGCAGCAAAGCCACCCGCACCCGCTACGCCATCGTGGCGATGCTGTTCCTGGTCACGGCGATCAACTATGCCGACCGGGCCACGCTGTCGATTGCCGGCCCGGTGCTGTCCAAAGACCTCGGCATCGACAGCGTGACGATGGGCTACGTGTTCTCGGCCTTCGGCTGGTCGTATGTGCTGGCGCAACTGCCCGGCGGCTGGCTGCTGGACCGTTTCGGCTCCAAGCGGGTCTATGCCGCGAGCATCTTCATCTGGTCGGTGTTCACCTTCCTGCAAGGCGGCATCAGCTTCCTGACCGCCACGGCCAGCACCGCCATCGTCACGCTGTTTGCCTTGCGCTTGCTGGTGGGGGCGGCCGAGGCGCCGTCCTTCCCGGCCAACGGCCGCATCGTGGCGTCGTGGTTCCCGGCCAACGAGCGTGGCACGGCCTCGGCGGTGTTCAACTCGGCGCAGTATTTCGCCACGGTGCTGTTCGCGCCGCTGATGGGCTGGATCACTCACAGCTACGGCTGGCCCTACGTGTTCTATGTGATGGGCGCGATCGGCATCGTCGTGAGCGGCCTCTGGCTCAAGGTGATCCACAGCCCCAAGTCGCACCCGGGTATCAACCAGGCCGAGCTGGACTACATCGCCCAGGGCGGTGCGCTGGTCAACATGGATCAGGCAGCGCCGGGCGCGGCAAAGGCTGCGGTTGCCGATGCGCCGAAGTGGGCTTACATCAAGCAGCTGCTCGGCAACCGCATGCTGCTGGGCGTCTACATCGGCCAGTACTGCATCACCACGCTGACCTATTTCTTCCTGACCTGGTTCCCGGTCTACCTGGTCAAGGAACGCCACATGTCGATCCTGAACGCCGGCTTCGTGGCGGCGCTGCCGGCCATCTGCGGCTTCGTCGGCGGTGTGCTGGGCGGCTTGATTTCCGACTGGCTGCTGCGCCAGGGCCGCTCGCTGACGGTGGCGCGCAAGACGCCGATCGTGATCGGCATGCTGCTCTCCACCAGCATGATCGCCTGCAACTATGTCGACAGCTCGACGGTGGTGGTGGCCATCATGGCCTTCGCCTTCTTCGGCAAGGGTCTGGGCGCGCTGGGCTGGGCGGTGGTGTCGGACACCTCGCCGAAAGAGATCTCCGGCCTGAGCGGCGCGCTGTTCAACACCTTCGGCAACACGGCCGGCATCACCACGCCGATCGTGATCGGCTACCTGATCAGCGGCACCGGCTCGTTCAACACCGCGCTGGTGTTCGTGGCGGCCAACGCGCTGCTGGCGGTCTGCAGCTATCTGTTCATCGTCGGTGAGATCAAGCGTTTCGAATTGAGGAAATCATGAGAGCAAACCGTTTACGTCAGATCTGGCAAGCGGGCGGCGCGGCCGTCAATGGCTGGCTGGCCATCCCCGACAGCTTTGCCGCCGAGACCATGGCGCACCAGGGCTGGGACACGCTGACCATCGACCTGCAGCACGGCATGGTCGGCTACCAGGCCATGCTGCCGATGCTGCAGGCCGTCTCGACCACCGCGACGGTGCCGCTGGTGCGCGTGCCGTGGCTGGAGCCGGGCATCCTGATGAAGGCGCTCGACGCCGGCGCCTACGGCGTGATCTGCCCGATGGTCAACACTCGCGAAGACGCGCAGAAGCTGGTCGCCTGGACCCACTACGCGCCGCGCGGCACCCGCAGCTTCGGGCCGACCCGCGCGCTGCTCTACGGCGGCGCCGACTACCCGCAGCACGCCAACGACACCATCGTCACCTTCGCGATGATCGAGACCGCCGCCGCGCTCGACAACCTGGACGAGATCCTGTCGGTCGAAGGGCTGGACGCGATCTACATCGGCCCGTCGGACCTGTCGCTGGCGCTGGGCTGCACGCCGACTTTCGATGACGTCGATCCGAAGGCAGCCGAGGCGATCGACCACATCCTGGCGCGCGCCAAGGCACACGGCGTGGTGGCCGGCATCCACAACGGCACGCCTGAAGCGGCTTTGAAGCGCATCGCCAAGGGCTTCCAGTTCGTCACCGTCAGTTCCGACGCGCGCCTGATGGCAGCCGGCGCCCAGCAAGTCATGGCCAAGATGCGCGCCGCTCCGCCGGCCGCGCCGAGCGCTCCGGCCAGCGGCTACTGAGCCGGCTCGCGCTGCTTCCCGGCCATCCACCCATTCATCAAGCGTTCCAGAGGATTTCTCATGAAGATCGGATTCATCGGCCTGGGCATCATGGGCGCGCCGATGGCGCTGCACCTGCTCGACGCCGGCCACGAGCTGTACGTCCACACCCGTGGCGCGCTGCCGCAGAGCATTGCCGCCAGCAGCGCACGGCCCTGTGCCAACGCTGCCGAAGTCACCGCCAGTGCGGAAGTCATCTTCACGATGGTGCCGGACACGCCGGACGTCGAAGCGGTGCTGTTCGGTGCCAACGGCGTGGCGTCGGCCTTGCCGGGCGAGGGCGCCGGTGCGGGCGAGCGCAAGGTCATCGTCGACATGAGCTCGATCTCGCCGATGGCGACCAAGGAATTCGCGCTGAAGATCAACGCGTGCGGCGCCGACTACCTCGACGCACCGGTCTCGGGCGGCGAGGTGGGTGCCAAGGCCGCCTCGCTGACCATCATGTGCGGCGGTGACGCAGCGGTGTTCGAGCGCGTGCGTCCGCTGTTCGAGAAGCTGGGCAAGAACATCACGCTGGTCGGCGGCAACGGCGACGGCCAGACCACCAAGGTGGCGAACCAGATCATCGTCGCGCTCAACATCGCCGCCGTCGGCGAAGCGCTGCTGTTCGCCAGCAAGGCCGGCGCCGATCCGGCCAAGGTGCGCCAGGCGCTGATGGGCGGTTTTGCCTCCAGCCGCATCCTGGAAGTGCACGGCGAACGCATGATCAAGCGCACCTTTGCGCCGGGTTTCCGCATCAAGCTGCACCAGAAGGACTTGAACCTGGCGTTGCAAGGGGCGCGCGAGCTGGGCGTGGCGCTGCCGCAGACCGCAGGCGCCGCGCAACTGATGCAAGCCTGCGCCGCCAACGGCATGGCCGACCTGGACCACTCGGCGCTGGTGCGTGCACTGGAGCTGATGGCAAACCACGACGTCGCCTCGGCCTGATCGCCCGATGCCATCGCCGCTGGTAGCGTGCGTGGCTGCACGTTGCCAACCCAAGGAATCCGCATGACCAGCCACTCTGTTGACCGCCGGCCGCTGCTGCGTGCCATGTTCGACGCCGCCGTTGCCGCCGCGCAGCCCGCGCTGTGCCTGCCGCCGCATCTGCCCGCGCCACCGAAAGGCCGCACGATCGTGATCGGCGCCGGCAAGGCCTCGGCGGCGATGGCGCGCGCACTCGAAGACCACTGGCACGGCCCGCTGGAAGGGCTGGTCGTGACGCGCTACGGCTACGAGGTGCCGTGCCGGCGCATCGAGATCGTGCAGGCGGCGCACCCGGTGCCGGACGCGGCGGGCTTGCAGGCCAGCGAGCGGATCCACCGTCTGGTCAGCGGCCTGACGTCAGACGATCTGGTCATCGCGCTGATCTCGGGCGGCGGCTCGGCGCTGCTGGTCGCGCCCGGACCCGGCCTGACGCTGGCCGACAAGCAGGCTGTCAACGCCGCACTGCTGGCCAGCGGCGCCAGCATCAGCGAGATGAACTGCGTGCGCCGGCACCTGTCGGCGCTCAAAGGGGGCCGGCTGGCTGCGGCTTGCCACCCGGCGCGGGTCGTGACGCTGCTCATTTCCGACGTGCCGGGTGATGCGCCGGCCGACATCGCCTCCGGCCCGACCGTGGCCGACGCGACGACCTGCGCCGACGCGCTGGCCATCATCGAGCGCTACCGCATCGCGGTGCCGGCCGCCGTGCGCACGCTGCTGCTCAGCGGCGCGGGCGAAAGCATCAAGCCCGGCGATGCGCGGCTCGCTGGCAACGCGGTGCGCATGATCACCGCGCCGCAGCTGGCGCTGGAAGCCGCTGCCGGGGTGGCGCGCGCCGCCGGGCTCACGCCGCACATCCTGGGCGACAGCCTGGAAGGCGAGGCGCGTGACCTGGGCAAGGCGCTGGCCGGCATGACGCGGCAGGTGGTGACGCGCGGCCAGCCCTTCACGCCGCCGTGTGTGCTGCTCTCAGGCGGCGAAACCACGGTGACGCTGAAGGGCAACGGGCGCGGCGGGCGCAACGTCGAGTTTCTGCTCGCGCTCGGCATCGCGCTGGACGGTCTGCCCGGCGTGCACGCCATGGCCGGCGACACCGACGGCGTCGATGGCGTCGAGGAGATCGCCGGCGCGGTGCTCACGCCCGACTCGCTGGCGCGTGCCTGGGCGCTCGGCATCCAGCCGCGCGCCAGCCTGGACCGCAACGACGGCCACGGTTTCTTTCAGGCGCTGGGTGACTCGGTGATCACCGGCCCGACCCTGACCAATGTGAACGACTTTCGCGCCATCGTCATCGACGGTCTGGTTGTACCGTAGCGGTACCGCAGCGTGGCCTGCGCCTCACCCGAAGGAGAACTTGCATGGCTGATCTGTTCGAGAACCCGATGGGGCTGATGGGTTTCGAGTTCGTCGAATTCGCCTCGCCGACCCCGAACGTGCTGGAGCCGCTGTTCGAGCAGCTCGGCTTCACGCTGGTCGCCAGGCACCGCTCGAAGGACGTGGTGCTGTACCGCCAGGGTGACATCAACTTCATCGTCAACCGCGAGCCGAAGAGCCTGGCCGGCTACTTTGCCGCCGAGCATGGCCCCTGTGCCTGCGGGCTGGCGTTTCGGGTGCGCGACTCGCACAAGGCCTACTACCGCGCCATCGAGCTGGGCGCGCAGCCGGTCGAGATCCCGCCCGGGCCGATGGAGCTGCATCTGCCGGCCATCAAGGGCATCGGCGGCGCGCCGCTGTATCTGATCGACCGCTTCGAGGACGGCAAGAGCATCTACGACATCGACTTCGAGTTCGTCGAAGGTGTCGATCGGCATCCGCCGGGCCACGGCTTCAAGATGATCGACCACCTGACGCACAACGTCTATCGCGGTCGCATGGCGTTCTGGGGCGCGTTCTACCAGCGCATCTTCAACTTCCGCGAGATCCGCTACTTCGACATCAAGGGCGAATACACCGGCCTGACCAGCCGCGCCATGACCGCACCCGACGGCCTGATCCGCATCCCGCTCAACGAGGAGTCGGGCAAGACCGGCGGTCAGATCGAGGAGTTCCTGATGCAGTTCAACGGCGAGGGTATCCAGCACGTCGCGCTGCTTACGGACGACCTGCTCGCCAGCGTCGATGCGCTGCAGCTGGCCGGCGTGCCGCTCATGACGGCGCCGAACGACATCTACTACGAGATGCTGGCAGAGCGCCTGCCCGGCCACGGCGAGCCGACGCCTGAGCTGCAGATGCGCGGCATCTTGCTGGATGGCTCGACCGCCGGCGGCGACAAGCGCCTGCTGCTGCAGATCTTCAGCCAGACGCTGCTCGGGCCGGTGTTCTTCGAGTTCATCCAGCGCAAGAGCGACGAGGGCTTCGGCGAAGGCAACTTCAAGGCGCTGTTCGAGTCGCTGGAGCGCGATCAGATCCGGCGCGGCGCCATCAAGCTGGAGGCCTGAGCCACGCAAACCCTGCCGATCGTCAATCGAGCGGAATCGCCCCGGTCGGCAGATCGCGGGCGGTGATGATGGCCTCGTCAACCGTTGGCACGATCGCGTCGGCGCCGATATGGGCTTCAAAGCCGGATCGGCGCAGCAGCGAGAGGGGTTGCTCGTTGACGTTGGCCAGCACCAGGCCGACGCCTTGGCGCTGCAGCACACGGTGCAGCTGGCGCATGGCGTCGAGTCCGGAGGTGTCCATCGAGATCATCTTCTGCATCTCCAGCACCAGCGCACGGGTGCCGGGGCGCAGCTTCTCGGGCAGTTCCTCGATCTTGCCGACCGCACCGAAAAACAGCGAGCCGTACAGCTCGAACACCTGCACGCCGGGTGGCAGGGCAGCATCGTCGGTGTGCGGCCGGGCCTCGAACAGCGCGCTCATGCGCCAGATGAAGAACACGCAGGCCAGCATCAGGCCCACTTCCACCGCCACCGTGAGGTCGAACACCACGGTCAGGAAGAAGGTGCCCACCAGCACGGTGCGGTACGACAGCTTGAACTGGCGCAGCCGGGCGAACTCGTGCCACTCGCCCATGTTGTAGGCCACGAACAGCAAGATGCCCGCCAGCGCCGCCAGCGGCACATGGCCGGCCAGCGGTGCGGCGATCAGCACCACCGCCAGCAGCGTGACCGCATGCACCACGCCCGCGATCGGGCTGACCGCACCGGCCCGCACATTGGTGACGGTGCGCGCGATGGTGCCGGTGGCCGGGATGCCGCCGAACAGTGGTGCCACGAAGTTGGCCACGCCCTGCGCCATCAACTCCTGGTTCGGATCGTGGCGGGCGAACTCGGTCATGTTGTCGGCGACGCGGGCGCACAGCAGCGACTCGATCGCGCCGAGCAGGGCGATCGTGATGGTCGGCATCAGCAGCTGCTTGGCGGTGGCCCAGCTGAAGTCGGGCAGATCAAAGGCCGGCAGCGCTTGCGGGATGCCGCCGAACTTGGTGCCGATGGTCTCGACCGGCAGCTCAAGCGCCCAAGTCACCAGCGTGGCCAGCGCCAGTGCCACCAGCGTGCCGGGCAGGTGCGAGCCGAAGCGCTTGGCCTTGGCCCAGACGCCGTGTGGCGCGATCTCCATCTGGTAGCTCTTCGGCCAGACCACCACCAGCGCCAGACAGGCCAGGCCGATCAGCAGCGCATACGGGTTCAGCGTCTCGATGTGCTGCGCCAGCGTGCGGATCTGCAGGAAGAAGTCGGCCGGCATCTTGGCGATCTGCAGCCCGAGCAGATCCTTGATCTGCGACAGCCCGATCAGCACCGCAATGCCGTTGGTGAAGCCGATCACGATCGAGACCGGGATGTAGCGCACCAGCGCACCCAGTTTGAGCAGCCCCATCAGGAACAGCAGCACGCCGCCCAGCATGGTGGCGATCAGCAAGTTGGCCAGCCCGTAGCGCTCGACGATGCCGTAGACGATGACGATGAAGGCGCCCGCCGGGCCGCCGATCTGCACCTGCGAGCCCCCCAGCGTCGAGATCAGGAAGCCCGCGATGATGGCGGTGAAGATGCCTTGCTCGGGCTTGACGCCCGAGGCGATCGCAAACGCCATCGCCAGTGGCAGCGCGACGATGCCGACTGTCAGGCCGGCACCGAGATCCTTGCTGAAATGCTGGCGGTTGTAGCCGGTCAGGGCATCGCGCAGACGCGGCTTGAAAGGGTGCAGGGCAAGAGGCGACATGCCCGGCATTGTGCCGGGCAAATCGGGGCGATGGTCAGTTCACTACCGTCAACTGGATCACCATGCTGCGTGTCAGGGTGCCCGAGGTCGCGGTGATCACGACCGGGTAGGTTCCGGGTGGGGTGGCCCGGTCGGCTTCCAGTCTGAGCGTGGTGCTGTCGCCGGCTGTCAGCGTGGTGGTGGCCAGGCGAGCCCCGGCGTCAAGCGGCATCCCGTGGACGCTCCAGGTCGTGCTGTCGGCGAAGCCACCCAGCGTGGTGCTTCCCACCGCCAGCGTGATCGCGTTGTTGGTCAGCACCGAGACGGCCGGGCTAGACGCCCACAGCGCAAAGTCGGGCGTCGTCAGGCCGGGTGTGACACTCAACAGCACCGTGGCGCGGTGGGTTTGGGTGCCACTGGTGGCGACGATCGGCAAGACATAGTCGCCCGGAGGCATGGCAGCGTCCACCGTCAGTGACACGCCAGCGCGGCCCGTGCCGGTCAGGGTGGTGGTGCCGGCCAGGGCGGTTGGCATGTTGGTCAGATCGAGTGTGGCGGTGACCGGATCGGCGAAGCCGTTGGTGTCGACGATATCCAGCTCCACCTGCCCGCTCGCGCCCTGCGCCAGGCTGAGGTGCCAGTTCGGTGTCGTGTAGACGATGAAGCCGGGCACCGGCGTGGACGCCGCCACGGCCGCGCCGACATTCAGGCGCGCGCCGGTGGTCGTGAGGCCGACCAGTCCGGCGGCCGGTGTCGCGGTCGTCATCAGTCGGTCGCGCAAATCGGACGCCCCCAGGGACGGGTCGCGTGCCAGCATCAGCACGGCCGCACCGGTGACGTGCGGGGCGGCCATCGAGGTGCCGGTGTAGTTGGCATAACCGCCGTTGCGCACGGTCGAGATGACGCCCACGCCGGGCGCGCCCAGCTGGACCGATTGGGCTCCTCGGTTGCTGAAGTACGCCATGGCGTCCTTGCTGTCGGTGGCGGCCACGCTCATCAGGCTCGGCCAGATCCAGGACTGCGGGAAGACGGGCGTCAGGTCGTTGTCGGCTGCGTTGTTGCCGGCCGCGAAGATCAGCAGCAGTTCGTTCTGCAGCGAGCGGATCACCTGGTCTTGGAGGATTTGTCCGCCGGGAATCATCCAGCTGGCGTTGGCCACCCGCACGTTGGCCTCTGAGCCCAGCGTCTGGCGCACCTGCAGGGTGTATTCGAGCGCGTCCATCGCGTCGGCCAGCGTGCCCATGCCGCTGGCGTCGATCATCTTCACGCCCATCATCTGGGCCGTCCAGTTGACGCCCACCACGCCGAGGCCGTTGTTGCCGACGGCGCCAATGGTGCCGGCCACGTGCGTGCCGTGGTCGTTGTCGTCCATCGGGTCGCAGGTCTTGGCGATCACATTGAAGCCGTGCGAACCGGCCGGGCAGGTGATGCTCAAGCCGCCGATGGTCACCACGTAGTCGTGGGGTGCCGTCCAGATGTTGGCGGCCAGATCCGGGTGGGTGTAGTCGATGCCGGTGTCGAGCACGGCCACCACGTTGCCGGTCGAGCCGACCGTGTAGTCCCAGGCCGAGGGTGCCTGCGTCACGGCCAGGCCCCACAAACTGTTGAACTGGAGCGTGGGTTCGTTGGGGATGCTGGCCAGACGCACGATGTGGTTCGGCACGGCATAGGCCACGTCGGGCCGGTTGCGCAGGCTGGCCAGCAGCTGTGCTGCCGAGCGGCTGCGCGAATGGAGGATCGCGTGGCTGCCGCGATGACCTATCAAGGCCGACTCGTCGATGTCCTCCTGAGCGTGGATGGCCGTGTGTGTCGCGGCAGTCGCCTCTCTGAATTGCACGATCACTTCGTTGGCGATGGCTTCGTGACCCTCGACCAGCTCGGTATGGTGAGCGTGTTTCAGCCGTGCCTCGGACCCGCCTGCAGCGAGCAGCCCCAGGATCAGCAAGCCGGCGATCCGCGTGGCGTGCGGCAACATTCCTCGGTTTGTTTTCATTTTTCCCGCCCAGAGAGGTTGACAGTGCCGGCTAACGTGAATTTATTCACGGCGCGGTGCCATGGGCAGTCTTGCGATTTGACATTAAGACTTGATTACCACCCCCTCATTCGCGGGGGGTGGTCATGCCGGCCATGCAGGCTGGCGCCAAGGTCGCCGCCCGCCAGCGCATCAGGCTGGCGGGGGCGAAGGGGCGGCTTACGCTCCCCCGAAGAACCCGATGCCCACCAGGACGAGCAGGGTCAGACCGACGGCAATGAGGATCAGGCCGAGGATCTTGGAGCCCAGCGTCATGGCCGCAGTCGGCATGGCCACCAGGTGCTTCTCCAGTTCACCGCTGTCCACCATGCGCTGGTAGTGCGCCGGGTGGTCGTGGCGGAACTCCCGCAGCGACTGCGTCCCCGTGAACATCACGACGTCCGGCGGCGGCAGCTTGTCCGGCCGGAAGTGGTTGTTGAAGAAGTGCACGGTGAACAGGAACACCGCAGCCAGGAACGCTTCCTCGCCATGGATCAGCGTGCCGACGTTGAACACCCAGCCCGGCAGGTACTTGGCCGTCACGTGCGGGAAGGCCAGCATCAGGCCGCTCCAGCCGATGATGTTGACGCCCCAGAACACGGCCCAGTAATCGAACTTCTCGAAGTAGGCCCAGCGCTCGAACATCGGCCGCTCGCCCTTGCCGACGAACCACTTGAACATGCCCCAGCAGTCCTGGAAGTCCTTCCAGTTGGGGATCAGCGAATCCGGCCCGAACCAGCGGAAGGTCTTGTCACGCAAGAGCTTTTGCATGACGTAGACGAAGTGGATCAGGAAGATGACCACGAACAGCGACGCCGCAATGCGGTGGATCAAGCCAAGCACCTTCGGTCCGCCCACTGCTGCTGCGACCAGCGGTGCCCAACTGCTCTGGGCGTACAGGGCACTCGTTCCCGTCAGCACCAAGGTCATGGTCGCCAGCGCGAACACCAGGTGGCCGACACGCCAGCCCCATTGGAAGCGTTGGAAGTGCTGTTTTTCCTCATCGAGCTGCAGGCCCTTGGTGTCGACGTGATGGCGTGCCTTGCCCGCCTTGCGGTCCTGCCATTCGCGCCAGTACCACAGTCCGGAATGCGACCAGAAGAACAGGAAGACGAAGATCAGCAGGCCCGTCATGAACTTCGTCGCGATGTACATCTGCGGGTACTTCTTGAAGTCATGGCCGTTGGCGTGCGGCCCGAAGGTCGTGAAGCCCGCCGTGGCGTCGTGCATGCCTGCCTTCTTGTCGCTGTGGCACTTCTGGCAGGTCTTGAGCCGGTTCTTGTCGCTGACCTTGGACTTCGGGTCATCCACCGCCAGGATGCCGTGGTTGCCGTGGCAGTCGACGCAGCGCGCGGTGTAGGTGAAGCCCAGCCGGTTCACCTGACCGTGGTAGGTGTCGGTATAGCTCTTGAGCTCTTCCTTGTGGCAGCTGCCGCAAGAGTTGACGTTGGCCAGCTTGAAGCTGTTCGCCGAGGTGTTGCTCACGGCATGGGCGCTGTGGCAGTCGGTGCAGACCGCTGCCTTGGCATTGCCCTTGCCCATCACTTCCTCGCCGTGGATCGAACCCTGGTACTCCTCAAGCTGGTCGACGTGGCACTTCTCGCCGCAGGTCTTGGGGATGTCCAGATGCCAGGCGGTGCGCCGCACTGAGCCCTGCTGCGGGACGTTGAAGTTGTGTGTGCCGTGGCAGTCCTTGCAGGTTGCCTTGGCCTTGTCCGGGTTGTCGTCATCCGGCTTGGCGTGGAACGAATTCTTGTACGCCTTGATGTTCTCGACCACCAGGGCCAGCCGTGACGGGGCGGCAGACTTGTCCACCGGCTCCTTCTGCAGCGCCGCCCCAAGGGCCTCGTGGCAGCTGATGCAGTCAGGTGCGGCCACCCCCGCCACCTTGGCGTGGTTGGCCTTGGCATCGGCAATTTCCTTGTGGCAATCCAGGCATTGCATCTCGCCGTGGACGCCCCTGCCGAATTTCACCGCATCGACCACTGCCAGTGAATGCTTGCCGTCCTTGTCCACCCCTTCCTGCTTGCCCTTCATGCCGTCGTGGCAGGTCATGCAGGTGGCGTTGTCCAGCTTGGCGGCAGCGGCAGCCACCGTCGGGCTGACCGCCATCAGAGCGAGTCCTGACAGCAAGAGCGACGCGAAGCATGCTCTTATTGATTTCATGTTTGGATTCTCCATTTCTGGTGCACTGTAATAGAAAAAGGGGCGCTCACGGCGCCCCTACTGCCCAAGTTCAGCGCGACCCTTTTACTAGAAGCGATACAGGTAAGACAGGCCGACCGCGTTGACGATATAAGTCGGCGAAGTCATGGCGGTACCGAGGTAACCCTGGAAGGTGACCGGATTGGTGTACGCGTCGTATTGCCAATCGCTGCTGGTGAGTTTCTGGAACAGATAGCTCATCCGGACAGTTGACTGCTTGTCCAATTTGTAATCGCCGGTCAGACGCAATTGTGTCGTCTTGCTCGTGATATCCGGGAAGCTTTGTGCGGCGATCGAAACATAGTTGGGCGTGGCAGCGCCATCGCTGACCATGAAGCCGCCACCGCTGGCCGTTACCGGAGTCTTCGAGATGATGTAAAGCAGGTCGGTCTTGATGTCCAGCTTGCCTGCCAACAAGCCACGCTGCTTGAGCGTGAGGCCCAGCGTGTGAACCTTGTCAGCCTGGCTCAAAGCCCAGGTTGTGTTGAGCAGGTTGCAGGACGGATTGAGCTGAACATTACGGGCTGCGCCACCGTTGGCAATACCGCTACCGCAGCTAGCGTTTACGCCATTAACCGTCAGAGCGGTATTGCCATAATTTGGATTGGCACTCGTTCCATTGTTGGTTGCACCGACGTTGATGATGTAGGCGCCAGTCTCGGTCGACTTGCGGTCTTCGTAGCTGTAGTAAGGATTGATCGAGAAGTCTTCGTTGGGTGTGAAGCTGACGTCGAAATTCAGGATCGTGCTTCTGGATTCCGTCAGGGCTGCGTTCGTGTAGCTGTCGCGGTTGTAATCGGCAGTGAAGCCAACGCCCCAGGCATCGCTCAGCTGATAGTTCAACCCGGCACGCAACTTGTCGCGCTTGCGGTCGGCGACGAAGTAGTCGCGGAATTTGGCGTAAAAGGCGTTGGTCAGCGCCGTTTGCGTCGCGTCAATGGTGGCGCTGGATGCCGCAGGGGTTGGTGTCGAGTAATCCTCGCCCGTGCGATCCGAGTGCGCGTAAGCCACGCGGCCAGTCAGGTCTGCCACCAGCGTGTTGCGGTATTCCAGCGAGAGGGTGTCTTCCCTGGTTTTCTTCACAGGCAAAGTGAAGTAGTAGGTGCTGCCGACCGGCGTGGTCCGTGAAGGTGCCAGCCCGCTGCCGTCCGTGCTGCGGCTGATGTCTTCACGATCGATTTGACCCTTGAGCGCCTGCCCGCGGGCCAGTGCATATTCGGCGTCAAGACTGAGGAGACTCTTGCGCGTGTTGATGGGGTCGTTGGTGACGGCACTCGTCGAGCCGGGCGAGTCTACAAAGGCGACGGTATAAGTTTGTACCGGCGTCTGGTTATCGCGGAGGTTGTACTTGAACGCGGCGTTCAGCGTCCAGTCTTTCAGCTCGCGCGACGACAGCTTGATGTAGGCGTCGTCAGCGCGGACTTTCGCCTCCGGAGAGCTGCCTGGAAGAATCCAGCCATTCCGACCGCTCACACAAGATGCATCGATATTTGACGTCTGGCACACGAAGCTGGTGTTCTGCGTCATGCGTGACGTGCCCAACGTCGCTGACAGACGCGTCTTGGGTGTGAATCGGTAGCCGCCGTTCAATTTGAACTGCAGCATTTCGTTGGCCGGAGCACTCGGCAACAGAGCCTGGTTGTTATAGACCAAATTTTTGCTATACGGGTTCTCGACCGTCCACGACGCAATGTCGTTGGTGAAGCGGGAATACAAGACGTTGGCGTCGATATTGAAGCGAGTGGCCTTATAGCTCGTGGCCAGATTGAAATTGGTGGTCCGGAAGCTGATCGGCTCGGCGAACATGCCGGCAGTATTTGCCGTTGCGAAGGCATAACCGGTCAGCTTGGTGCCATCCTTGTGCTCTTCCGTGGCGGAGAACCTGATGTCCCATCCGGGCAAGAGCGTGATGCCGGCTTCGCCTTCCAACTTGGTGCGCTTGGTGCCGACCTCGAACGGATGCATCAGGCTCGGGATCAGATAGCCCGGGCCACCGCCTGTCGTTGTCGCCGTTGCATTAGGACTTTGCAGGTTGTTCCAGTTCGCGAGAGCGTCCTGGGCCGTGCTCGTCGACGTGGCGCGCGTGACCACCGCCGGATAGCCTGCCGGCAGAGTCAATGCCGAACTGCCGCCGCCGTTATAGATGGTCTGGTACGAGTCCGAGATCCGATGGGACAGTTCGTCATAGAGGAAGCGCAGGCCGTACGTGCCTTGCGCACCCCCTTTGGCCTCCAGGCGTCGGCTGTCGAGGCCGAGGTTGCTGCCTTCGGCGGTCCAGCGCACGGCGCTGTCGTCGCCGCCCTTGAGGCCCGCCTTGAAATTGACGTTTGCGTGGACGCCCCTTTTCTCCAGCCCGTTGTATTCACCGAATTTGTACGAATCCTTGTTGGTGGCGATGAAGCCGACATCGACGCTGTTCTGCATCGACGTCAGTTCTTCAACCAATGGACTGACGCCTTCGGCCCAGGCTGCAGACGTTGCAAGTGCGGTGGTCAGCAACGCGGCCTGAGCAGCTCTGACGAGGGCCTTGCGCTGGAAGGGACAAACTTGAATCGTGTTCATGATGGTCTCCGAATCCATGGGTTTAGCGAACGAAACGGCTGCCGCCGGGGGCGTTCGACCCGTGGATCTGCGAGTGGCAGTTCACGCAGCCGCGCATGGCGAGTCGCGGATTGGGTGCCGTCGTCTTCAGCTTCTGGTCTTGGCCGGTGATCGGATTCTTGCCGGTGACCGGGTTGGTCGGATTTGAGGCCGTGTTGTTGGAGCCGCTGATCGTCACTGCCGGTCCGCCGGGCAGGGAGTTGGCGTCGAAGTAGCCGTAGTGGCCGGAACCAGGGCTCTGATGGCATTGCTCACACAGCCAGGGTGCGCGGGCCTTCAGCAGCGGCTGATTGGTCGAACCGTGCGGCGTGTGGCAGTTCATGCAGTCTTCCGTCACCGGGGTGTGTTCCCACAGGAACGGACCACGCTTCTCGGTGTGGCAGGTGAGGCATGTCTCGACGATGGTGGTCTTGAGCATCAGCTTGGGGCCGTCGGAGCCGTGCGGATTGTGGCAATCCGAGCAGCTCATCTTGCCGGCATCAAGCGGGTGGGTCGACAGGCGATGCGTCAGCGCGCGCTCGGTCTTGTGGCAGGCAAAGCAGACTTCCGCCTGGGTCTGCTTGCTCATGACCCGGTCGTTCTTCGTGTGCATGTTGTGGCAGTTCGTGCACGCCACATCACGGCCTTCATGCTGGCTGCCGGCCCAATGGGTGCGCTTGTCGCCTTCATGACAGGTCAGGCAACGTCCGGCACGCTCGGATGCGGTGTTTTCGGTCTTGTCCCGGTAAGTCACATCCGGCATGACCGGCTTGCCCTTGCCGCCGGAACCGGCCGACTTGATGTGCTTCTCACTGTCGCCGTGGCAACTGGTGCAGGTCGGCGTGCGGCCATCGGCCTTGACGCCATGCTTGGTCGCCGCCATGGCGAGCACGGAAGGATGCCGCTGGTCGATCTTCGACGGATTGGGATCGTCGTTCTCGTCGTGACAGGTGGTGCATTTTGCGTCACCCCGGAGGATCAGGTCTTGCGGCGCTTTTTCGCCGGCAGGAGTGTCAGCAGCCAAAACCGGTGATCCGGCGCCAAGGGCTGTCGCGAAGGCGCACAGCGCCAGCAACTTTCGGATGAATGTCATTTTCTTGCTTCCTCAAACTCTTTGCGGACCGGGTGGGGGAGGTTCGCCTTCCCGCGCCATCACTGCGCCAGAATCCACTCGATCAGGTTCTTGAGTTCTTTCGGATCCTTGGTGTCGATTTCCTTGTGATCTTCTTCGCTGCCATCCTCGAACTTCACTTTCGGTGAGGTGGTCAGGTGCTTGACCAGCTTGGCCTCGGCATCCGCCTTGCCCTTGTATTTCTCGGCAATCTTCTTGTAGGACGGGCCCTTCTTGGCCTTGTCGATGGCGTGGCACTTGAAGCAGTCATTGCGTTTGGCCACGGCCCTGGCGGCGTCGGCATCAAAGGCCAGCGCTGGGGCGGCCGATCCGAAATAAAGGGCGGCACCGGCCACGACCATGCTCAGCGCGGAGCGAACGAAAGAGGTCATTTTTTCCACCTTGCAAAATCCGTTACGGTTGGTTCCCCGGCAGATGTAAGCATGAGCCGGTATTTGTGACGAATTCTGCCCAGGGGGTCGGGTCAAGGCCATAGGCCAGTGTTGAGTTTCGGCATAGGAATATTCCTATGCTCGCTAGGAGCGCGATTACTCGCGTTCCGTGTCAAACAAGTGGTGGCTAATGGCGTAGCGGACCAGATCGACCTGGCTGCCCGCGTTCATCTTCTGCAGGATGTGCGTCTTGTGGGTGCTGACGGTCTTGACGCTGAGCGAGAGCTCATCGGCAATCTCCGTGATGCTGCGGCCATCGACGATGCGCGTGAAGACCTCGTGTTCGCGGTTCGACAGCAGGGTGTGTGGCGGCGCATCCGACGAGCGCGAGACATCGGTGGCGAGCAACTCGCCGACCTTCTGGCTGACGACAACGCCTCCGGCCGCGACCTTGCGCATCGCCGGCAGCAGCAAGTCGCTGTCGCTCTCCTTCGTCAGGTAGCCGGCTGCGCCAGCCCGCATGGCCCGCACGGCGTACTGCTCTTCCTGGTGCATGGTGAACACCAGGATCGGCGAGCGCGGGCGCTCCGACTTGACGAGCTTGATGAGGTCGATGCCGTGGCGGCCTGGCATCGACAGATCAAGGACGAGCAGACCCCACTCGCGCTCTCGCACCAGGTCGAGCACCTCGTTGCCGTTGCACGCTTCGCCGGCGACGACCAGGTCGTTGGTGTCCTCGATGATCTGGCGCAAGCCATTGCGAACGATGGCGTGGTCGTCGGCAATCAATACCTGGATCGGGTTCATCTAGTCTTCCTGAAGGGCCGATGGCACGGCGGTCGATGCCGTGGCGGCAAGTGGTGTGGGGGCCGATGGCAGCGGTATCTTGATTTCGACGGTCGTGCCCTGGTCCACGTCGCTGCGAATCTCCAGCGAGCCACCCAGCGCCATGGCGCGCTCGCGGATGCCCACCAGGCCCAGTCCGGCACGCCGCGCGCCGGTGTCCATGCCCTGGCCATCGTCACGGATGGTGAGCGTGAGCGTCTGGTCGTCGGCCCGCAGGCTCACGTCGACGCGCGAAGCCTGCGCGTGGCGAGCGACGTTGGTCAAGGACTCCTGCACGATGCGGTAGAGGGCGGTCGCGATGGCATCGTCTTCGATCAGATCCACTGCATCGAGGGCCAGCACCACCTTGATGCCGCTGCGCTGGCTGAATTCGTTCGCTTGCCAGGACACCGCGTCCCCGAAGCCGAGGTCGTCCAGCATCGACGGCCGCAAGTCCGACGAAATGCGCCGCACCGCGACGATCGTTGCATCGAGCAGCCGGCGCATGGCATCGACTTTTTCGATCGTCACGGCCCGGCCCTCGCGGATGCGGCCGGCGAGCCACGACAGGTCGAGCTTGAGTCCGGTGAGCTGCTGGCCGAGTTCATCGTGCAGCTCGCGCGAGATGCGCCGCCGCTCCAGCTCGCGCACATCGAGCAACGAGGCCGACAACTGGCGCAGTTGCTGGTTCAGGTCGTGCAGCCGGTGTTCAGCGCGCCGCCGCTCGGTGACGTCGCGCAGCACTGCGGTCAGCTGCGGATGCCCGCCGATCACCGTTTGCGCCAGCGTCGACTCGATCGGAAATTCGGTGCCGTCGCAGCGCAGGCCGATGATGTCGATGCCCTCGGCCATCGTGCGCGAGCGTACCTGGGACGACATGAAACGCTGCAGGTGCTGTATGTGCAGGTCGCGGAATCGCGCTGGCAGCAGCCTGGCGAGCGGGCGGCCGAGTGCCTCGGCGGCCGGCAGGCCGAACATGCGTTCGGCGGCCCGATTGAAGATGACGATGTTCTGCTGCGCGTCGATGGCGACGATGGCGTCCATGACCGATTCGACCGTGCGCTCAAACCGATCGTCGGCCTCGCGCAAGGCCTGCGTGAACAGGGCCTTGCGCGCCAGTTCGCGGGCATACCACCAGGCGATCAAGACAATCAGCAGCAGGATCAGCGCCCCGCCCGTGCCGATCGGTCGCGCAATGTCGCGCCAGGTGGTCAGGGCCTCAGCTTCGTCGTCGGCCACCTCCAGGTACAGCGGGAAACCGGCCACGTTGTTCCGCGTCACGCTTTTCGTCCGATCCTGCACCGTGGCCCCGGCGCTCGACTTGGCCGGCCCCTGGCCGATGTCGTCTTCGCGGCGCGGCATGCTGGCGATCAAGGTGCCGTCCGCCAGGTGCATGGACATTGCGCGGTCGATGTCCAGCCGGACCGTTTCGAACTGTTGCTCGAAGCGGCTCGGTGGCACCGCCGCGACCAGCACGCCACGAAAGCTGCCGTCGGGCCGGTTCAGGCGGCGGGCGAAGTAGATCGTCCACTGATGGTCGATGCGGTTGCGCACCGGCCGGCTGACAAAGACGTCGTCGCGGTTGTCGTCGACGAAGGCCTGGAAGTAGTCGCGGTCCGAGACGTCCAGGTGCTTGACCGGGCCCGGCAGCGACGTGTTGCTGATGATGCCGGTGTGATCGACGATGAACATCGAACTGGTCGGCTCGGCCACCAGGCCGCGCGCGCTGAGCAGCAGACGCACGCCGATGTCGTCGAGTTCGAGACGTGCGCCGTAGGTGGTCTGCAGCCGCTCCTGGATCAACTTGAGGACCAGCGAGATGCCGTTGAGCGACTGGCGCGTCTGCTTCTCAAGAATCGCCGTGATCGCCTCGCGCTCCATGCGGGCATGTTCAAGCTCGCGTTTGCGCGACTCCCAGAGCAGAAAAGTCGTTGCCAGGGCAACAATCAGACTCGCGAGGGTCGCGAGCAGCACGATGGCTCGCACTGGAGGCAGGTTCAGGCGCATGGCGTGAGATTTTGGACCACAGCGGCGCCTTGTCCCCAGTTTTCCCGGCAAGTGTTGCGGCCACCCCGAACATGCCATGCGCCCCATTCATGAGGGCGGCTGGCCTCCGAATCTGGTGGACACCCGCGCGCGCCGTCGATATCCTGAGCTGCAAATTTCACCACCGCCCGGCTCGGGAGCTCGAGTTGCCGCGTAGAACGACAAGGGATCGCTGCATGTCCAGTTTGAAGCCGTTTTTGACATCGGATGTATTCACGGTGCCTCACGTAAAATATCGCGGCCACCGCTTTCCATTCTTAACGCTCGACTGAACCTAGATCATCAAAATATTCGGAGAAATTTATGAGTGTGCACAGACTTGGCGTCGTCGGGCTGCTATCGATCTTGATGGCAGGTTGTGGTGGTAGTAGTGGCAGTGAATCAGGTGCGTCTTACAGTTTTGTGACGCCAAAACTGAATTCAGAGGCGATCTATGCATACACAATTGTCGACAACTCAAACAATACAATCAATCAGATCGTCAGGGATACAATAACCGCAGTGAATGCAGACGGTTCGTATGTGTTTGTCCATGACGATCCTGTGCATGATTCGATCACGGTTAATGGCGCGACATACTCAACACTTACGGAGTCCATTACGGTAAATAGCTCCGGGCAGCATCTGTCGTATTCGTTTGCTTCCGCTAGCGGTGTATTGACACCTTGCACTGTCACTCCGCACGGGGCCGGTCCCACTTATCCCATCACTATTGGCCAGTCGTGGGCTCTGAGCTATTCAATAACTTGTGGAGCATTCACAACGACTACGTACTTGGATGCGGGCACAGTCGCAGGCGTCGAATCAGTGGTGGTACCGCAGGGCACGTTCATGGCTGTGAAGTTACAAAGCATTCTCTCCTGGACTGACCCGAACGGAACCGTTCGTACTGAGGCGATCACAACCTGGCGTGACGTGACTACAGAAGTAGTGGTGAAGCGAACCATCGACATCCAGTACAGCGGGACCGCGTTAGTTACTGGACACCCGGTCAGTACAACCCTAGTGCTCCAAAGTCAGTCATAGAGTGGCGATGCCCGCCTCCGCGAAACCGGGACGAGTCACTGTGGTTTTCATGAAATGGCAGTAGTGGATCGATAAAATGACCGCGCCAACCTTTGTCAATGACAGCCTCGCCAGGGGGCTTTCGAAGCAGACGCTTGAACATCTGGTCGAGGCGGCCAAGATGTGCTCGAATGCGATTAATAACTATATTCTTGAGGCCATCAGGGCACAGATGGCGGGCAAGTCGCCTGCGAAGCTGGCGAATCAGTTGAGGGCAAGCATATCGGCGCTGATTGAGCAGCCATGCATTCATGGCCGACTGGTCTCGGCATCAGCACGAAATTTTACTTATGTTTATCTCATGCCAGAGATCAAGGATGAGCATCTGGTGTTTTCGTTGGCGATCGGAGTGATCAACACGCGCCGAAAGCTGGTGCCGAATCATGTCATTCCGGTGGTCGAGATCACCCGGCATTCGGTCGAGCGACTGCACCAGCGCTTGAATACGATCGATTTTGACGATGTCTACTGCGAGATTGGCACCATCGCGATGATGGCGCCGTCGATGCAACTGGCGGCCCGGGAAATCGGCGCCAGACAGTGGGCCTTGCCTTCCGGGAGCGGCCTGTTCGTGGCCGTGCCCGGCGGTCAGGAGTACCTGACCACGCTGGTCACCTGGATCCCGTTCGACGACAGCCTGAGCCCCAAATGGTCACGGCTGATGGCTGACCTCCAAGCCGTGCCCGAGCTGGATGACTTCTCGATCCGACTGAGGCCGGAACTGGTCGAGATTCTGTCGCGTCATCGATGGCTGAAGGAACCCTACGAGCCGCACCCCGAGCCGCCTTTCAGACCGGGTCACCTCTGAATCAGCGCACCCGCATGCCCGGCTGCGCGCCCGGGAACGGCTCCAGCACGAAGATGCCGGGGTTCTTTTTCTCGTCGGCGTCGCTGGCGGCCAGCACCATGCCCTCCGACACGCCGAACTTCATCTTGCGCGGCGCCAGGTTGGCCACCATCACGGTCAGCTTGCCTTCCAGATCCGCCGGGTTGTAGGCGCTCTTGATGCCTGAAAACACGTTGCGCAGGCGGCCTTCGCCGGCATCCAGCGTCAGGCGCAGCAGCTTGTCGGAGCCCTCCACATGCTCGGCCTTGACGATCCGGGCGATGCGCAGATCGACCTTGGTGAAGTCGTCGATCTTGATCTCGGGCGCGATGTCCTCGCCGCCGGGAATCACCTTCGGTGCGGCGGGCGGCTCGAACAGCGCATCGAGCAGCTTCGGATCCACCCGCTGCATCAAGTGCTGGTAGGCGCCGATGGTGTGCCCGCCCAGGGCGCGGTGCACCGCGTGGAAGTCGAGCGGCTCGATCTGCAGGAAGGCTTCGACTTGCGCGGCCAGCACCGGCAGCACCGGTTTCAGGTAGATGGTCAGCAGCCGGAACGCTTCGATGCAGACGCTGCAGACGTCGTGCAGCACGGCGTCGGCGCCTTCCTTCTTGGCCAGCTCCCACGGCTTGTTGGCGTCGACGTATTCGTTGACGCGGTCCGCCAGGCCCATGATTTCGCGCAGCGCCTTGCCGTAGTCGCGTGACTCGTACAGGCCGACGATGGTGTCGCGGTGCGAGCGCAGCGTCTCCAGCAGGCTCATGCCATCGACGCCCAGGTCGCTGGAGAGCTTGCCGCCGAAGCGCTTGGCCAGGAAGCCGGCCGCGCGCGAGGCGATGTTGATGTACTTGCCGACCAGGTCCGAGTTGACGCGGCTGACGAAATCGTCCGGATTGAAGTCGACGTCCTCGACGTGGCCGTTCAGCTTGGCAGCGATGTAGTAGCGCAGCCATTCGGCGTTCATGCCGAGGCTGAGGTACTTGAGCGGGTCCAGCCCGGTGCCGCGGCTCTTGCTCATCTTCTCGCCGTTGTTGACGGTCATGAAGCCGTGCACGAAGACGTTGTTGGGCACCTTGCGGTCGCTGAAATGCAGCATCGCCGGCCAGAACAGCGTGTGGAAGTAGGTGATGTCCTTGCCGATGAAGTGGTACTGCTCGACCTTGGGGTCGGCGATGAACTCGTCATAGCTGCGTGTTTCACCGTACTTGGCCAGCGGGCCGCCCTTGACGAAGTAGTTTTTCAGGCTGGCCAGATAACCGATCGGCGCGTCCAGCCAGACGTAGAAGTACTTGCCCGGCGCGTCCGGAATCTCGATGCCGAAGTAGGGCGCGTCGCGGCTGATGTCCCAGTCGCCCAGGCCGCCTTTGCCTTCCTCGTCCTTGGTGAACCATTCCTTGATCTTGTTCAGCACTTCGGGCTGCAGCTTGCCGGACTCCTGGGTCCAGTCTTCCAGGAACTGGCCGCAGCGCGGGTCGCTGAGCTTGAAGAAGTAGTGATCGCTGGTGCGCATCACCGGCGTGGCGCCGGAGAGCGCCGAGTACGGATTGATCAGCTCGGTCGGGGCGTAGACCGCGCCGCAGACTTCGCAGGAGTCGCCGTACTGGTCCTTGGCGTGGCACTTCGGGCACTCGCCCTTGATGAAGCGGTCCGGCAGGAACATGCCCTTGTCCGGATCGAAGAACTGCTCGATGGCGCGCACCTCGATCAGCTCGTTCTTGCGCAGCGCCAGGTAGATGGCTTGGGCGAGCTCGTGGTTCTCGACGCCGTCGGTCGAGTGCCAGTTGTCGAAGCTGATGTGGAAGCCGTCGAGGTACTGCTTGCGGCCGGCAGCGATGTTGGCAACGAAAGCTTGCGGCGTGATGCCGGCCTTCTCGGCGGCGATCATGATCGGCGCGCCGTGGGCATCGTCGGCGCCGCAGAAATGCACCTGATGGCCCTGCATGCGCTGCAGCCGGACCCAGATGTCGGCCTGGATGTACTCCATGATGTGGCCGATGTGGAAGTTGCCGTTGGCGTAGGGCAGGGCGGTGGTGACGAAGATCTGGCGGGTCATGGCAGTGGGCGCGGTGCGGGCGGCACGGCACAGGCGTGAGGGAAAGCGCCGATTCTAGGAGCCGGCGCCAGCGCGGCGGAGCCAGGCACCGCCGTACACGGTAGAGCAATAAAGAATATACTGTTTATACAGTTTATTGGAGATCAACATGCCCACCACCAAGCCGACACCATCCGCCGCGACCGACGTACCCGTGGCGACGAGCGCCGCGACCACCACACCGCCCACCCGCAAGGCCGCAGCCAAGCCAGCCAGCAGCACGCCCGCCGTCACCAAGACGCCGAAAGTCCCGAAGCCGGCCAAGCGCGCCCCGAGCCCGGCCGCTGCCCCGGTCGAGCCGGTGGCTGATGCGCCCGAGGCCGGCACGCCCAAGCTCAAGCTGGTGCGCGACAGCTTCACCATCCCGGAAGCCGAATACGCCCAGCTCGACGCCCTCAAGCGCCGTGCCCTGGTGCTGGCGCATCACGCCAAGAAGAGCGAGCTGCTGCGGGCCGGCATCGCCGCGCTGGTCGCGCTGGACGACGCTGCGCTGCTGAGCGCGCTGCAGGCGATCCCGCCGCTCAAGACCGGTCGCCCCAAGGCCGGCAAGGTGGCGAAGGCTGAAGCCGAGTCGGTCGCAGCGGCTGCGCCAGCGGCACCGAGCGAGTCGGCCAGCCTCAAGTCGAAGGCCAAGCCGAATGCCAAGAGCGGTGGCAAGAAGAGCTGAAGTTCAGGGCTGCGTGGCATCCCAGCCCCGCAGCTGTTCGATCAGCCAATCAGGCGCGTCGAGCGGCAGATCGTGGCCGGCCGTGGCATGCAGCGCCAGGTGCGTGCCCCAGCGCGCCGCCAGCGCTTGCGAGCAGCGGCAGTCCACCAGCTGATCCATCAGGCTGCCGAGCACCAGCAGCGGCACGTTGGGCGGCTGGGCCGGCGCGCGGTAACGTGCAGCGGCCAGCAGTTGGCGCAGCGTGTTGAGCCGGGTGACGCGCTCCTGCTGGCGCAGCGCCGTCCAGTGCTGGACCACGCGCTGGCGCGGCTCGGCGCGCTGGCTGGTCAGCGTGTAGAGGGTGTTTTCCCACTCCGCGTCGCTGCACGGGCTGAGCGCCAGCCGCAGCAGCGCCGGGTAGCTGGCCGGGCGCAAGCGCTGCCAGATCGGGCTGATGCCGCGCAGGCTGGTGTTGATCAGCACGACGCTGCGCAGCTCCTGCGGTGCGGTGCGGGCCCACTCGCACGCCACCATGCCGCCGAGCGACAGGGCGACCAGATGGCAGGGTGAGCTCACTCCGGCAGCCCGCAGCTGCTGCCGCGCCTGCTCGACCATCGTCGGCACCGACAGCGCGCTGCGTTGCTGCGCCAGGCGGCCGTTGCCGGGCAGGTCGATCGCCAGCACGCGGCGGCCCGGCAGCGCTTGCGCCAGCTGGGCCGGGAAGTCGCCCCAATGGCGCGCCGAGCGGCTCAGGCCGCGCAGCAAGACCCAGGTGTCGGTCGTCATGGCGGCCGGTCTCACCGGCTGTACCAGCGTGCCAGCGCCAGCGCATGGTGGCGTTGGCGTGCTTCGGCCTGCTCGGGCAACCAGCGCGTGCAGCTGGCAGCGGCGCGGGTCATGAAGTCCAACCCCGCAATATGTCGGCGCAGCACCCGCTGCTGGCGGTGCGGCAGTTGCGGATTGAAGATGCCGAGCCGGTTGAACAGCTGCGACGGATTCTTCTTGACCCACAGCCAGGAGCCCATCTCCAAGGTCAGCGGCAGGAACACCGTGTCGGCGGCCTGCTGGCGCGCCTGCAGGTAGAGGTGATCCCAGATGTCGCCGTGCGCCAGGTACTGGCGGCTTTGCGGCTCCAGCACGTAGCGGTGATGCACCAGGCTGCGGTCCAGGATCTCGTTGAGGGCGTGCAGCTCGGCCAGATGCTCGATCGGCGTGCGGCTGCGCGCAAACGGAAACCAGAGCCGGTCGCTCAGGCCGAAGCCCGAATGGCAGTCGATCGCCAGGCTGAAGCGCCGGCCGAGCAGCTCGGTCTCGATCACCTGACACAGCGCGGCGCACTCGGGTTGCATCGGACTGCCGCGTGCGCCCCGGTACCACGGCAAGGCCGAGCTGAGGCGATGCCCGCCGGCCAGCAGCGGCACCGTGTCGTCGGCATCGACCGGCGCGCTGCGCATCAGGTCCACGCCGTTCGGATTGGCGCGTGTGCCCAGCCACAGCCCGCCCGGATTGAGCACCGGCACAAACACCAGCCGCACGTTTTCCAGCAAGCGGTGCAGGCTGTCGTCCCACGCCAGGCGCATCACCAGGCTGCGCAGATAGGCCAGCACCACCTGCGAGCCGATGCGCTCCAGCCCGTGCACGCCGCCGACAAAGGCCACGGCCGGTGCCTCGGGCCGATCCGTGCCGAGCGTGAGCATCTCGACCGGAAAGCGCTGCCGCCCGGCGCTGACTTCGCAGAGCGTGCGGCTGTGCAGATGCGCGCCGCCAGCCTCGATCAGCTCGCGCAGTTCGGCCAGCTCGGGCAAGTCAGCCGGCAGGGCGGGCTCAGTCATGCGGGGGACCGGTGCGTGCCATCGTTTTGTCATGCGCCGTGCGTATCGTGGCCGATGCAGCGCCAGTCGGCGCTGCACCATGAATCGTGACGCTGTGGAATCTCAGACATGAACAAGCCGATGTTTGCCAGCCTCGGTGCCGTGATCGCTGTGCTGTTGTGGGGCGTGATCGAGTTGGTGGCATTGGGACGGGCCCGGCTGGTGATCAGGCATCACCCGGCTTGTGGCGAAATGCCAGCCAGCCGGCCACGACCGTGAAGGTGATCACCACGCCGACGATGATCAGGAAGCCGTGCGGGTGATCGTTGAGCGGGATGCCGCCGACGTTCATGCCCAGCAGGCCGGCGATGATGTTGATCGGCAGCGCCAGCACGGTGACGATGGTCAGCACGAACAGGCTGCGGTTGTTTTCCTCATTGACCTGCGCCGCCACTTCTTCCTGCAGCAGCTTGATGCGTTCCTGCAGCGACACCATGTCGCGCAGCACCACCGAAAACTCTTCCGACGCCTCGCGCAGCTCCTGCACGTCGACGTCCTCCATCCACTGCGGCGGATGCTGCAGCAGCCGGAACAGCGCCGCCGGTTCCGGCACCAGCAGGCGCTGCAGTCGCACCAGCAGGCGCCGCAATGAGCCGAGCCGGGTGCGCTTGTGGTTCAGGCGCGCGGCCAGCAGGCGGTCTTCGATCTCGTCGACCCGGTTGGTGGCTTGCCGCACGATGTCGACCAGCACATCGGCCTGGCGCCGCAGCAGATGCACCATCAGCTCGGCGGTGGAGCGCACCGCTTCGCCGTCGCGCACGGCGATGCGCAGCTGGTCGATCGAGCGCAGCGGCTGGCGCCGGCCGGTGATCATGAGCCGCGCATCCAGGCTGATCCACAGCGTCGCGATGTCCGACGGCTCGAAGCTGAAGTCGAAGTGCACATCGTTGATCACCGCCAGCAAGGCCTGCTCGGCGCGCTCGACCCGGGTCGAGTGCAAGCCGCCGCGCAGCGTCTCGAAGAAGATATCGGACAGCTCGGCGTGCTCGACCAGCCAGCGCTCGGCGGTGTTGTTGGCGAAATTGAAGTGCAGCCAGACAAACTCGCGCCGCGCCGGATCGGGCTGGCTCTGCAGCCACGCGATGGCGGCGGTGGTCGTCAGGGTACGGGCCTGGAGCGGCTCGCCAGGACTGCCGGCGGCATCGGCTGCCGGGCTGAACAGATAGCCGCAGATCAGGCCGTGATCGTCGGCGGGACCGGCTGTGTGCGTGGTAGTGGCCATGAGTGCTTGCAACAAGGTCCGCGTGACGAGGCGCGACAGCATAAGGCAGCACTGTGACGGCCGAGTGAAGCGGCCCGATTGACACGGTTCCGACACATGCGCGTCATCACCCTGGCATCTGGCGCGGGTGCAATCGCGAGCGTGGGATACGGTTTTCTTCTGTTGATGGCGGCGCAGTTTGTTTCCGGCCTGGCTGACAACGCCTTGCTGCTGGTGACGATCGCGCGCCTCAACGCCGACGGCGCGGCGGCCTGGCTGCTGCCGCTGCTCAAGCTGGTGTTCACGCTGGCGTACGTGCTGCTGGCGCCGCTGGTCGGGCCGCTGGCGGATCGCTGGCCCAAGGCACGCGTGATGCTGGCCGCTAACACCGTCAAGGCGCTGGCGTGTGCGGCGCTGGCGGGTGGCGCGCCGGCCTTGCTGGCGTTCTGCGTCGCCGGTGCCGGGGCGGCGGTCTATTCACCCGCCAAGTACGGCCTGGTGACCGAGCTGGTGCCGACGCGCAAGCTGGTGGCCGCCAATGGCTGGATCGAGGTCGGCACGGTGCTGTCCATCTTGCTCGGCACGGTGCTGGGCGGCGCGCTGACGGGCTCCTATCTGCAGGCCGTGCTCGTGCAGCTTTGGGCCGGTGCCGGCCTGCCCGGGGCAGCCGAGTCCGGTGAGGCAGCGCTCAGCCTGGGTTTTGGGGTGGTGTTGCTGCTCTATGCGCTGGCCGCGCTGCTCAACCTCGGTATTGCGGACAGCGGCGCGCGCTATCCGGCGCCGCTGCCGCTGCAGCAGCAACTGGCCGACTTTGCGCAGGCCAATCGGCGCCTGTGGGCTGATCCGCTCGGGCAGATCTCGCTGGCGACCACGACGCTGTTCTGGGGCGTCGGCGCGACGCTGCAGTTTGTCGTGCTGCGCTGGGCCGGTGAACAGCTCGGCCTGACGCTGGCGCAGGCCGCTTATCTGCAAGGGCTGTCGGCCATCGGCGTGGTGCTGGGCGCGGCGCTGGCCGGGCGTTGGGTCCGCATCGAGCGCGCGCCACGGGTGCTCGGGCTGGGTGTGCTGATGGGCCTGCTGGTGCTGCTGCTGGTGCATGTCCAGGCGCCGGCGACGGCCGCGCTGCTGCTGACCGGCATCGGCCTGCTCGGCGGCCTGTTCGTCGTGCCGATGAACGCGCTGCTGCAGCACCGAGGCAGCCGGCTGCTGAGCGCCGGCCGCTCGATCGCGGTGCAGAACTTCAATGAAAACGCCTGCGTGCTGCTGATGCTGGCGCTCTACGCCGGCTGCATCGCGCTCGATGTGCCGCTGCCGACGCTGATCCTGGGTGCCGGCCTGCTGGTCGCGCTGCTGATGGCACTGATCTGGCTGCGCCACCGGCAACTGCGACGTCGGCGCTACGCCCTGACCGATCGCCTCAGCTCCGTTTCGATTCAACTCCACGAGGATCCCGCATGAAAATCGCCATCGTCACTGACGCCTGGGAGCCGCAAGTCAACGGCGTGGTGCGCACGCTCAAGATGACTTGCCGAGAGCTGGAGGCGCTCGGGCACACGGTCGAGATCATTTCGCCGCAGGGTTTCCGCAGCCTGCCGTGCCCGACCTATCCGGACATTCGCCTGGCGCTGGCCAGCAAGGGCATGGTGGCGCGCGTGCTCGACGCCATCGAGCCCGACTGCCTGCACATCGCCACCGAAGGCCCGCTCGGTTGGGCCGCACGGGCGGTGGCCTTGCAGCGTGGCTGGTCGTTCACGACCGCGTATCACAGCCGGTTTCCGGAGTACCTGCAGCTGCGCACCGGCATTCCGGTCGGCTGGAGCTACAACGTGCTGCGGCGCTTCCACAACGCCAGCAGTGCCGCGCTGGTGCCGACCGAGAGCATGGCCGCCGATCTGCGCGCGCAGGGTTTCACCACGCCGACGCTGTGGAGCCGTGGTGTGAATCTGGCGGCGTTCCACCCCGACGGCCCGCGCCTGCCGCGCGGCGAGGCGGCGGTGTTTCTCTACGTCGGTCGGCTCGCGGTCGAGAAGGACGTCGACGCCTTCCTGCGCCTCGATCTGCCGGGCGAAAAATGGGTGGCCGGCGCCGGCCCCGAGGAGGCACGTTTGCGCGCCAGCTACCCCGGCGTGCGCTGGTTCGGGGTGTTGCAGGGCGACGAGTTGGCCCGGCTCTACCGCAGCGCCGACGTGATGGTGTTTCCGAGTCGCACCGACACCTTCGGCCTGGTGCTGATCGAGTCGATGGCCTGCGGCACGCCGGTGGCGGCGCTGCCGGTGACCGGGCCGGTCGATGTGGTCGGGCACTGTGGCGCCGGCGGCGCATTGCACCGGGATCTGAAGACCGCTTGCCTGGTGGCGCTGCACGGCAGCAAACGCCCGCAGGTGCGGGCGTTTGCCGAACGCTATACCTGGGCGGCCGCGACGCAGCAGTTCGTGCAGGCGCTGCGGCCGATCAGCCGGCCGCAGCCAGCGCGGCAGGGCGCGTGTGCCGGCTGCGCAGCACCTCCGACCAGTCAATGATTTCGAGCCGGCCGTCGTGGTGTTCAACCAGGGCGGTCAGGCTCTCGACCCAGTCACCGTCGTTGGCATAAATCAGGCCGTCGATCTGGCGCAGTTCGGCATGGTGAATGTGGCCGCAGACCACGCCGTCCACATCGCGTTTGCGGGCCTCGCGCATGACGGCCGCTTCAAAATCGCTGATGAAACTCACCGCCCGCTTGACTTTGAGTTTCAGGTAGCGTGACAGCGACCAGTATGGAAAACCCAGCCGGGCCCGCAGCGAATTGAGATGCCGGTTCAGCTTGAGGGTGAATTCATAGGCGCGGTCGCCGACATGCGCCAGCCATTGGGCACATTGCACCACACCGTCAAACAAATCGCCGTGCATCACCCACAGGCGTTTGCCATCGATGGTTTGATGGATGCAATCGGCCGCCACATGGATGCCGCCAAAACTGTGGCCGACATAGCGCCGCGCAAATTCGTCGTGATTGCCTGGCACCAGGATCACGCGGGTGCCTTTGCGGACCTTGCGCAGGATTTTCTGCACCACATCGTTGTGCGCCTGCGGCCAATACCAGCGGCGCTGCAATTGCCAGCCATCGACGATGTCACCAACCAGATAGAGCTGCTCGCTGTCGACACAGCGCAGAAAATCCAGCAGAGCCTCCGCCTGGCAACCTGGTGTGCCGAGGTGGATGTCCGAGATGAACACCGTGCGCACGCTCAGCTGTTGGCTGAGCGGCGGCGCCGGCTCGGGTTCCTGCGGCAATATCGGCCCTGAAATAGCGGCAGCCGAAACGAAATGGGTGACAAGTGCGTGCTCCATGCCCCCATGTTTGGCGATGCCGATGACGGCAGCATGAACTGATCATGGCAGATTGATGAAATAACTCCATCATCTGCCGGTACTGAAAAATTAATACACGTCAGGCACGATCATGCTTTGCGGCACCGGCTGGCGGATGTAATCATCACGCCGTTCACGCGGCGGCAGCTCGACCTGCGGATGCTCGATTTCGTGATACGGCACCTGATCGAGCAGATGCTGGATGCAGTTGAGTCGCGCGGTTTTCTTGTCAACCGCCTCGACCACCCACCAGGGTGCTTCGGGAATATGGGTGCGCTCCAGCATCACTTCCTTGGCGCGCGTGTAGTCTTCCCAGCGGCGCCGGCTTTCCAGATCCATCGGGCTGAGTTTCCACTGCTTGAGCGGGTCGTGAATGCGGCTCAAGAAACGCACATTCTGCTCTTCGTCGGTGATCGAAAACCAGTATTTCACCAGCTGGATGCCGCTGCGCACCAGCATCTTTTCAAACTCAGGCACCGAGCGGAAAAACTCTTCATAGTCCGCGTCGCTGCAGAAACCCATGACCCGCTCGACCCCGGCGCGGTTGTACCAGCTGCGGTCGAACAGCACGATTTCACCGGCGGCCGGCAGATGCGCCGCATAGCGCTGGAAATACCACTGGGTGCGCTCGCGATCGTTCGGCGCCGGCAGCGCGGCGACCCGGCAAACCCGGGGGTTGAGGCGCTGGGTGATGCGCTTGATGGCGCCGCCCTTGCCGGCGGCGTCGCGCCCTTCGAACAGCACCACCATGCGGTGGCCGGTGTGCACCACCCAGTCCTGCAGCTTGACCAGTTCGCCCTGCAGACGAAACAGCTCGCGGAAATAGCGGCCCCGCGCCAGGCGTGCTTCACGGGTGTGGGCGGCCTCGCCATCGATGAGGCGATCGTCCAGCTCCATTTCCAGCTCTTCGTCGTAGCTGTCGATCACGTCCTCCTGAAGGCGGCGCAGCAGATCGTCATCAGGTTCGGGCAGGTCGGCAGGCATGGTGCTCAGGCAACGGTGGCGGATGGAACTACCCAATCTGCCGTAGTTGTGTGTCAATTTGATGAGGCTAGCGCGACTGTCTGCTGGATGCTGCATCAGGGTTTGTCTGATGGTGATCCGTGCCAGAATCTGCGGGCCCAAAAACCTGTGGAGCCCGCCATGCGCAATGTTTCACTTTCATTTGTTTTTCGTCGTACCCAGTCAGGACAAGCGATGCAGTGGGGCGAGAGCAGCTTGCCGCAGGCGCACGAACGCCTGCTGCTGCGCGTGAACGGCTATACCGCCTTGGGTGAGCTGCTGCACGACAGCGAACCGGTCGAGCAAATGCTGAGTGCCGCTGACGAACTGGTTGCCACCGGCCTGATCGAGTGTGCCGATGCAAAGTCGGTTCCGTGGCCGCCGGCCAGCGCCTGGGGCGACCTGAGCGATCTGCACTGATCGCAAGCACCGAATCACAGCCCGGCCGGACTGGCGGCCAGCGCGCGTCCAGCGCCCTGCAGCGCGAAGCGCTCGGCCAGCACAAAAGGCTCGCCCGGAGCGGGTTCGACATAAACCGATAGATCCTGCGCCGGCGCCGGCTGATGCAAGGCGGTGCTGAAGTGCGCGCGCGCCGCGCTCAGCAGCGCCCGGCGTCTGGCGAGTGTCAGGCTGTCGCTGAGCGTCAGGTGAAAGCGCCAGCGGTGAAACACATGCGGGTAGCCCCAGCGCGCCAGCAAGGCGCGCTGTTCGCCGTCGAGCGGCTGGGCGAGCCGCTTGGCCAGCTCGACCAGCGTGGGTGGCGCCCGGAACGGATCCAGCTCGCTGACGCACGCATCGGCCAGGTAGCGCAGCGGGTGGCTGGGCGATAGCGGCCAGGTGGTGCGCAGCGCCACGAAATCGCCCAGCGTCGTGATGGTCAGGCGCGGCAGCATGAAGCAGGCCGTGCGGCGTGCCAGGCGCTGCACCGCGTCCATGAAGTCGCGCTCCTTGTGGCCGGGCCGCAGCCGCATCGGCGGCTTGAGCGTGGCATGAAAACCGTAGCGCCAGGGTTCAACCACATCCGGCCGGCGTGGCCTGCCCGCCGCTGGGCGTGGACCTGCAGTGGCAGCGGGGTCGCGCCCCAGCCAGTCGCAACCGGCCTGCCAGAGTGGATGCTCAGGCGGCGGGGCGTAATAGACGGCGTAACGCATGTGGATCATCAGCCAGGATCAAGGGGGCAGGGCTTCAAGGGGTTGTCACATCCGCTGCCGATACTGGCTGCGATCTTATGTAGAGGCGTATGACACCCGAATGAATCGCGCAGAGTCGGCCACACTTCCCTTCGTCCCTGGCAACGTCGGCAGCGTGCTTGATGCGCTGATACGGCCAGGCAGTGTGCAAATACTGCCGGCGGCGGCGCTGGCCGGGCCGGACCGCCCGGTGGCTTTGGCGCCGGCCACCACCGCAGTCCTGCTGACGCTGCTGGCCGAGTCCTGCATGCTCTGGCTGGTGCCTCGGCTGATGCAGCCGACCCTGCAGGACTGGCTGCAGCGGCGCACGGGCGCGCAGCTGCAGAGCGAGCCGGCTCAAGCCGACTGTGCCCTCGCGCTGGCCGCAGAAGCTGAGCCCAGCCTCTGGCACGATCTATCTGATCGCAGCGACCGTGCCCAGAGCCTGCGCCGGGGTGCCACGCTGATCATCGAAGTGCCGGGACTGCTGGCCGATCCGGCGCCACCCCGCCTGGAGCCGGGTGACATGGACCTTGCACCGCACCTGAGCTTGCGCGGCCCCGGCATTGCGGATGTGCAGCACCTGAGCGTTGCGGGCCTGAGCCGGCATTTCTGGCGCACCCGCATCGCTTGCGAGACCGACCGCCCACGCGGGGTCGATCTGATCCTGTGCTGCGGCAATCGCATCGTTGCGATTCCGCACTCGGTGCGCGTGACGCTGCACCGCTGAAGCTCAGGCGCTGCGCCCGTGGCAGCCGCTGCAGAAGTGCCCGTCACCGAGCTGTCACGGCCCCGTCGCAACGGTGTCACTCAGGGGCGCGAACATTCTTCATCTGCTGTCTGTCTGGATGGAGCCGCTGCTGATGGAACTGCCCCTGCCTACTTTGCCTTTTGCCGATCTGGCACCTTGGCCGCGCCGCCAGCCGGTGGCGATGCCCGTTTTTGCTCCGGTCGTTCCGGCACGCAAACCGAGCCGTCGGGATGCTGATCGTCCCGCCCTGGAAGTCACCTGGGCCCGCGACGAAGCCGATGTGCGTGCCGCGCAGCGCCTGCGCTACCAGGTGTTTGCCGAAGAGATGGGCGCCCGTCTGACCACGCCGCCCGGTACGCCGGCCGGATACGACGTCGATGTGTTCGATCCCTACTGCGAGCATCTGCTGGTGCGCTCGACCGGCGACGAACCGCAAGTGATCGGCACCTATCGCGTGCTGACGCCGCAAGCGGCCAAGCGCGTCGGCGGCTGGTACAGCGACACCGAATTCGACCTGACCCGGCTGCGTCCGCTGCAAGGCCGCATGGCCGAGCTGGGCCGCTCGTGCGTGCATCCGGATCACCGCAGCGGTGCCGTGATCATGGCGCTGTGGGGCGCGCTGGCCAGCTTCATGACTCGCAACGGCCTGGACACCATGGTCGGCTGCGCCAGCATCGCCATGCACGACGGCGGTCACGTCGCCGCCAGCCTGTGGGAACAGCTGCGCCAGACCCATCTGGCCCCGATCGAGCACCAGGTGCAGCCGCGCCTGGCGCTGCCGGTCGATGATCTGCAGCGCGACCTGCCGGTCGAAGCGCCGCCGCTCATCAAGGGCTATCTGCGCTGCGGCGCCAAGGTGCTGGGCCCGCCGGCCTGGGATCCTGACTTCAACACCGCTGACCTGCCGATCATGCTGCGCTTGCGTGATCTGCCGGAAAAGTATCGGCGCCACTTTCTGGAAACCGCCTGAAGTGCTCCGATCGACTGGGCCGCCAACTTGGCGGCCCAGTTGTTTTGATGACTGTATTTGTCGATGCCGTCGGGTCAATAAACTGTCACGGCGGCTGCAGATACTGGGTGATCCCTTCGGGGGCGTCCGGACCACCTCTGCATGACTGACCACGCTCACCAAGTTGCCTCCACCTTTGTCACGCCAGCGCGCCGAGCCGAATGGCTGCGCCTGCTGGCGCAAGCCGAAGCCTGCGAGCTTGCGCACCTGGCCGCGCCCTTGCTGGCCGACTACCGCTTCGACTGGCTGCGCCGTCCCGAACCCGGCCTGGTGATGGTGCGCGCGCGCATCGGCAACGCCGGTGACCGCTTCAACCTGGGCGAGGCCACCATCACGCGCTGCGCGGTGCGCCATCAGCACAGCGACGGCAGCGTTGTCGCAGGTGTCGGGCATGTGCTCGGCGTGGCCGAACAGCACGCCGAACAGGTCGCCCAGCTCGACGCATTGCTGCAAGTGGAGAGCTTGCACGCGCTGCTCTGGCACAGCGTGATCGAGCCGCTGCGCGCCCTGGCCGCACAGCGCCAGCATGACGCCCAGGCCCGCACCGAAACCAGCCGGGTGCAGTTCTTCACCTTGCAACCCGACCTCGCATGAAAACTTGTCTGATGAGCTGCCCGCCCACCGAACCACCCGGCGCGCTGGCGCTGGCCCAGATCGGCCACGGCTTTGAATCCCCGGTGCATGGCGCACAGCAGGTGTTCCGCGCCACGCTCGACGCCATCTCCCGGCCGGGCACGCTGCAGTGCCTGCCGGTGGCCGCCTTGGCCGGACTGCAGCCGCCGGGCGTCAGTGTGGCGCTGGGCGCCCTGCTGCTGATGCTGCTCGACGCCGAAGTCAGCCTGCACCTCGGAGCCGGCCTGGCGACCGAGCCGCTGTCGGCCTATCTGCGCTTTCACACCGGCGTGCGGGTGCTGGCCGACCCGAGCAACGCCGATTTCATCGCCACCCCGGCGGTGCAAGCCCAGCCGGCGCTCTGGACCGCCCTGCGCACCGGCAGCGATGACATGCCGCAAGACAGCGCCACGCTGCTGATCGACGTGCCCTCGCTGGCCAAGACCCGTTTGGCGCCGGCTGACAGCCTGCTGCAACTGCGTGGCCCCGGCATCCGCAGCAGCGAGCAGCTGGCGGTCGGCGGCCTGTCGACCGAGTTCTGGCGCGCGCGAATCGCCTGCGAAGCGAGCTTTCCGCAGGGCGTGGACCTGATCCTGTGCTGCGGCGAGCAGATCGCCGCGCTGCCGCGCACCACGCAGCTCCAACTGGACATCTGAAGCATGTACATCGCCGTCAAAGGGGGCGAGCAGGCCATCGCCGCGTCGCTGCGGTTGCTCGACGCCGCCCGGCGCGGCGACCTGGCCGTGCCCGAGCTGCAGATCGCACAGTTGCGCGAACAGCTGCGCCTGCTGGTCGATCGGGTCATGGCCGAAGCCTCGCTCTACGACCCGACCCTGGCTGCCCTGGCGCTCAAGCAGTCGAGCGGCGACCTGATCGAAGCGGTCTTTCTGCTGCGCGCCTACCGCACCACGCTGCCACGGCTGGGTTTCAGCCTGCCGCTGGACACCGCGCGCATGCAGGTGCAGCGGCGCGTCTGCGCCATCTACAAGGACATCCCCGGCGGCCAGCTGCTCGGGCCCAGCTTCGACTACACCCAGCGCCTGCTCGACTTCGCGCTGATGCAGCCCGAGGTGCCCGGCGCCGCGCCGCCCGTGCCGGCCAGCTCGAGCGGCGGCATGTCCGCCACCGCAGCCGCTGCAGCAACTGATGCCGCGCCACTGCGCACGCCTGAGCGGCTGCAAAGCCCGCTCGACCTGCTGTCCGACGAAGGGCTGATCGAACCGTGCCTGCCCTCGCCGGGCGATCCGGAGCCGCTCGACATCACGCGCACGCCGCCCACCTATCCGCTGCCACGCACCGCCCGGCTGCAGATGCTGGCGCGTGCTGACGAAGGCTGGGTGCTCGGCATGGGCTACTCGACCCAGCGCGGCTACGCCCACACGCACCCGTTTGCCGGCGAGATCCGCTTCGGCGCGGTACCGCTGGAGATCGTGCCCGACGAGCTGGGCTTCGCGATCGAGATCGGCCAGATTGAGCTGACCGACTGCCAGATGATCAACCACTTTGCCGGCAGCGCCGAGCAGCCGCCGCAGTTCACGCGCGGCCAGGGTCTGGTGTTCGGCCACGGCGAGCGCAAGGCGATGGCGATGGCGCTGGTGGACCGCGTGCTGCGCCACGAGGAGTTCGATGAACTGATCACCAGCCCGGCGCAGGAGCAGGAATTCGTGCTGCCGCATGGGGACAACGTCGAAGCCTCCGGTTTCGTGCAGCACCTGAAGCTGCCGCACTACGTGACCTTCGAGTCCGAGCTGCAGACGCTGCGCTCGCTGCGCGCCGAACGCACCAGCGCGAGCGAGCCCGGGGCCGGGGCGGTCACCCGCGACGGGGGGCTCACATGAGCGCTGGATATAACTTCGCCTACCTCGACGAAAACACCAAGCGCATGATCCGGCGCGCGCTGCTCAAGGCGGTGGCGATTCCGGGCCACCAGGTGCCGTTCGGCTCGCGCGAGATGCCGCTCGCCTACGGCTGGGGCACTGGCGGCATCCAGGTCACGGCGGCCGTGATCGGTGCCGACGACGTGCTCAAGGTGATCGACCAGGGCTCGGACGACACCACCAACGCGGTCAACATCCGGCACTTCTTTGCCCGAACCACCGGCGTGGCCACCACCGAGCGCACGGCGGACGCCACGCTGATCCAGACCCGGCATCGCATTCCCGAAGCGGCGCTCACCGAGGCGCAGATCCTGGTCTACCAGGTGCCGCAGCCCGAGCCGCTCTACAAGCTGGAGCCGCGCCGGGGCGAGACGCTCAAGCTGCACGCCTACGCCGAGTACGGCCTGATGAACGTCAAGCTCTACGAGGACATCGCGCAGTGGGGCCGGATCGACCTCAGCTCGGACTATCCGGTGCTGGTGAACGGCCGCTACGTGATGTCGCCCTCGCCGATTCCGAGCTTCGACAACCCGAAGATGCACCAGATGCCGGCGCTGCAGCTGTTCGGCGCCGGGCGCGAGAAACGCCTTTACGCCGTGCCGCCCTACACCGATGTGCAAAGCCTGGACTTTGCCGACCACCCGTTCTGCGTCGAGCCGCAGGGCCACGCCTGCGCGCTGTGCGGCAGCACCAGCAGCTATCTGGACGAGATGACGCTCGACGGCGGCGAGGCGCTCTGGTGCTGCTCCGACAGCGACTACTGCCGCCAACGCCGGGAGAGCCAGCCATGACGACGACCCCGTTTCCGGTCTTGCCACTGCTGACGGTGCAGGACTTGAGTCACCGCTTTGCCGGCGCGCGTGACGGCCACTGGGCCGTGCAGGGCGCCAGCCTGGCGCTGCATCCCGGCGAGGTGGTGGCGATCGTCGGTGAATCGGGCTCGGGCAAATCGACGCTGCTGAACTGCATCGCCGGCCGGCTGCCGCCCGCCGCCGGCCAGGTGCTGTACCGCAGTCGCGCCGGCCATGAGGTGGACGTGCACGCCCTGAGCGAGCGCGAACGCCGCCTGCTGGCGCGCACCGAATGGGGCTTTGTCGAGCAGCAGGCCCACACCGGCCTGCGCATGAACGTGAGCGCCGGCGCCAACATCGGCGAGCGCCTCATGGGCCTGGGCGAGCGCCGCTACGGCACGCTGCGTGCCACCGCCGCACGCTGGATGGAACGGGTCGAGCTGGACGCCGCGCGCATCGACGACTCGCCGCTGGCGTTCTCGGGCGGCATGCGCCAGCGCCTGCAGATCGCGCGCAACCTGGTCACGCAGCCACGCCTGGTGCTGATGGACGAGCCGACCTCCGGGCTGGATGTGTCGGTGCAGGCCCGGCTGCTGGATCTGATCCGGCTGCTGGTGACGCGGCTGCACCTGTCGGCGCTGATCGTCACGCACGACCTGGGCGTGGCACGGCTGCTGGCGCACCGCACGCTGGTGATGCGCCAGGGCTGCATCGTCGAGCAGGGTCTGACTGACCGCGTGCTCGACGACCCGCAGCACGCCTATACCCAACTGCTGGTGTCCTCGGTGGTGAGCGCATGAAACGAGACGATTTCACCGCGACCTTGCCGGTGCTCGATGTGCAGAACGTGCACAAGCACTTCACGCTGCACTTGCGCGGCGGGCTGGCGCTGCCGGTGCTGCAGGGGGTGTCGCTGCAGGTGCGCGCGGGCGAATGCGTGGCGCTGGTCGGCCCGTCCGGGCGCGGCAAATCGACGCTGATGAAATGCCTGTACGGCAGCTATCACGTCGATCGCGGCCAGATGCTGCTGCGCACCGCCGATGGCGCGACGGTCGATCTGGCGCAGGCCTCGGCGCAGACGCTGATCCGGCTGCGCCGCGCCGAGATCGGCTACGTCAGCCAGTTCCTGCGCGCCGTGCCGCGTGTGCCGGCGCTCGATGTGGTGGCTGAGCGGCTGCTGCAGAGCCAGCTGGTCGCGGCCGAGCGCGGCGCCGATCCGCTCGCTAATCCACTCGCTGATCCGCTGGATGATTCGCTTGAGCAGCAGGCGCTGAACGCCGCGCGTGCGCAAGTGCGTGGGCTGCTGGCGCGACTGAATCTGCCGCCGGGCTTGTGGGATCTGCCTCCGGCCACCTTCTCGGGCGGCGAGCAGCAGCGCGTCAACATCGCGCGCGGTTTCATCCAGCCGGCGCGCCTGCTGCTGCTGGATGAGCCGACCGCCTCGCTCGACGCCGCGAATCGGCGCGTCGTCATCCAGCTCATCAACGAGGCCAAGCAGCGCGGCAGCGCGGTGGTCGGCATCTTCCATGACGAGGAAGTGCGCGATGCGGTGGCCAACCATTGCATCGATTTTGCGGCGCTGTAGCAGGGATGCCATGACTGAAGTGATCTTTAGCAACGCCCGGGTCGTGCTGGCCACCGAGGTGCTGCCGCGCGCCAGCGTGCGGGTGGTGGATGGCCGCATCGCCGCGATCGACGCTGGTCTCAGCTCGGCGCCAGGCGCCATCGACATGGACGGCGACTATCTGCTGCCCGGCCTGGTCGAGGTGCACACCGACAACCTGGAGCGGCATGTGATGCCGCGCCCGAAGGTGTCGTTTCCGATGCGTGGCGCCGTGCAGGCGCATGACGCCGAAGTGGCTTCGGCCGGCATCACCACCGTGTTCGACGCCATCGGCGTGGGTGATCCGTACGGCGACGGCTTCCGCTCGCGTGACCAGAGCGCGCTGCTGAGCGTGCTCGACCAGCTCGAAGCGGCCGGCGTGCTGCGCGCCCAGCACTACATCCACGTGCGCTGCGAGCTGCCGGCGGCCAACACCATCAGCCTGTTCGAGCCGTTTGCGCACCATCCGCGCCTGAAGCTGATCTCGCTGATGGACCACACGCCGGGGCAGCGCCAGTGGACCGACGCCGAACACGCCCGCATCTACTACACCGGCAAGAAGGGCTGGAGCAACGCCCAGTTCGAGCGTGAACTGCAGCTGGCGCCGCAGCGCCAGGCCGACTATGCCGAGCCGCACCGGGCCTGGTTTGCCGACTTTGCCCGCCGCCATGACATCGCGCTGGCCACCCACGACGACACCACCGTGGCGCATGTCGATGAAGCGCGCGCGCTGGGCGCCCTGATGAGCGAATTTCCCACCACCATGGAAGCCGCCCGCCACGCGCATCGCCACGGCCTGCAAACCATCGCCGGGGCACCCAACGTGGTGCGCGGCGGCTCGCACTCGGGCAATGTGGCGGCCATCGACCTGGCCCGCGCCGGTGTGCTCGACGGCCTGTCGTCCGACTACGTGCCCAGCAGCTTGCTGCAAGCCGTCTGGTGCCTGCGCCGCGATGCCGGTTTCACGCTGCCCGAGGCGGTGAACGTTGTCAGCTTCGGGCCGGCCGTGGCCGCCGGGCTGCACGATCGTGGCCGCATCGCGCTGGGTCTGCGGGCCGACTTTGTGCGCGTGCATGAGTTGCACCAGCACCCGGTGGTGCGGGCGGTGTTTGTGGCGGGAGCGCGAACGGCGTGAGGGGGCGGGCGTCAATGTCAGTGGGGAGCGAGATTAGTCCGGGGGAATGAACGATGCTTCCTTCATGTCGTGCCAGCATGCAGCCTGACGCCGAGGGCTTTGGTGACTTTCAAAATAGTGGCAAAGCTCGGATTCCCATTCTCACTGAGAGCCTTGTAAAGGCTTTCCCTGCTCAACCCGGCCTCTTTGGCGACCTGAGCCATGCCTTTGGCACGAGCAATATCGCCGAGCGCGCGCGCGATGCCAGCGATGTCGTCGGGCGCTTCAGTGAGCCAGGCGTCGAGATAAGCGGCCATCTCTTCAGGAGTTCGCAACTGTTCTGCGACGTCGTAAGCGACCGTTTTGGTTGCCGCTGGGGTGCTTTTGCTTGACTTAGGCATGACCGTTTAACCGGGGCCTACATCGACCTTCAACTCAGAGATTCCATCAGTGAGATTGCGGTGCTGGCCGGGGTTGCCGTGGGCCAAGCGGTCAACCCGCACTTGGATGCGAGCGCGTGCTGCACGATCCTTGAGTGCGTTGATCCAGTCGCGGTAGAACTCTGTTGTCCGTATGCGCATAAGCAAGTGTATCCCATGGGATACGTATTGGCAATTCGCGGCGTAACGGCCCAACGATCTTCCATGACGCCGAAGTGGCTTCGGCCGGCATCACTACCGTGTGTCCGACTACGTGCCGAGCCTCAGATCACCATCAGGCTGATCGGATCGGTCCAGTGCCCGTAGCCGGCATTGTTGATGCCGCAGACGCGGAACCAGTAGACATGGCCGGGCGTCAGGCCAGCCAGCTTCATGTGCGCGGCGGTGGCCGAGGTGGGCGCGTGCTGCCAGTTGGCCTCGACGTTCGGGTCGCCCTCGGTGTATTGAATGGCATAACTGGCCGAGCCCGCCTGCCGGGCGACGTGCAGCAGCACGCTGCCGCTCAGCTCACCCTGCACGACACGGAAATCAACCGGCGCCGGCAGCAGAGTATTGCCAGCACCCGACGGGCCGGTATCGCGGCGCAGCTCGAAACCTGAACTGGCCAATGCCTCCATATTGCCGTGCGCTACCAGTTCAGCGTATGCGGCAATCTGGCTCAATATGTCTTCGAGAATTGCACGCGCCTTCTTGCGCTCGGCAATCTTAGTGGTATCGCGCGTCTGGCTGGCGTGATAGGTGGTCTTGAAATTACCGATGGCCGTGCCCAGTTCAACCGGCACCGGCACGCCCGGTGCCCAGGGCAGCGGAAAGAACTTGTTGTCGGTCATGCAGATATGCACGTGCTCCGAGCGGTCGATCAGGTTCGCGTCGCTCAGGGTCTTCATGCTGGCGGACAGTTTCGGTTGCATCGTTGCTCTCCCAGGTTGAACGCCGTGGCGTCACAATGCCGACAAGGCGTAAGGGCATTATTTGCATATCGGGGCTGATTCGGGGTGGGCCAGCAAAAAATGCTTGCATTTGCATTGAGATGCTTACGTTTAAGTCATGATGGCTTAACATTCATCAAGAACATCTGCCATGAGGTGTTGCGTTATTGCCGCCTGCGTGCCGGTTCCCATCGGATCAAGCCGCTGTTACAGCGAACCTGTCCCAACAGGTGATGTCACCTGTCCGAAGAGGTGAGTTCACCTGTCCCAACTGATTGCTCCCGATTTCAGGCCGCGCTACCCGCTCAGCCCCCGCCTGACACCGAATCCGTCCCAACAGGTGATGTCACCTGTCCCAACAGGACGGTCAACCTGTCCGAATAGGTGACGTCACCTGTCCCAACATGGCAGGTCACCTGTCCGAACAGGTGGGGCAACCTGTTCGAACAGGACGACCCACATGTCCCAATAGGATGGTCAACCTGTTGGGACAGGTTGAGATGACTTTGCTCTGGCAGGAGCAGGCTGTCTGCCAGGACGGCAGCCCTTCACCAGCACCCTCGCCGGACCAGAGCTTCGCTTGACGTCTGATCAAGTCAGTCCAGACTGCTGTCGAGAACTGCGAACCGGTGCAGATCATCAAGGTGATAGCGCTGACATGATCTGGGTCAGATCGGCCGGAATATCAGCAATTTGCTGATCCCGCTCCAGCAAATTGCTGAGTCGATCAGACGGATGGGAGATATATGATGCCATGCATTGATGCCAGCTACTTGATCTTGAAATGAACCGGGCTGGTAAGAGTAATAACCAATCCGATGTAACGGAACGATGGTGGTCACCATGAAAAAGCACGCTTCTTTGAATCGCATTTACCGATTACTTTGGAACGATGCAATTGGTGCATTTGTCGCAGTCACTGAATTTGCGAAGGGACGTGGCAAGGGCTTGTCAGGTAGACGCGTCATCCATGCACACTGGACGGCGCGTCTGATAGGCGATGTATTGGCTTGGCCTACGGCACCGCCGGTGCGACCAACCGTGGTTGCATTCCTATGCTCAATGTTTGGTATTTCCCCTGTTTGGTGTCAGATCATTCCGGATGGCCGGACACGAACAAGCATCACCTCCACTGCCACAGTGCGAGATATTCGCACAAACACCATCTCGGGGAACAATGCGTTCAATTCATTCTCGATCTTCAATGTGGCCACTGGCCAGACGGTCAATCTGTATGTACCAACGGGCAGCAGCAACCTGATCAACCTCGTCAGGGACGAACAGTCATCCATCTTCGGCCGCCTGAATGCTATCAAAGATGGCCAGATCGGCGGCGCAGTCTATTTTGCCAATCCCTATGGCATGATAGTCGGGGCAGGTGGTGTCATCAACGTCGGAAGTTTGCACGTATCTACACCCAGCACGTCATTCATCGACGGTTTTTTCTCGAAAAATGGCGCACCTGATCAGACATCCATTACCAATTTGTTGGCCGGTCGTGAGCCGAGCAGCGGATCCGGGCAGATCAGCATCCAAGGAACGGTGAACGCCTCGGGTGAAATATCCTTGCGCGCCGGAACCATCAATGTCGGCGGTAGGTTGTTCAGTGGCGCGCGTTTCGAAGGAAACGCCCCGAACTTCACCGACGTGGTCAATGTCAACGGACTGCGTTCGGCAACAAACCTGATCGTCGAAGCCGGCAAGATCAGCATTGTCGCCGAGCAGGATGCGGCAATTTCTGGCTCGCTGTCCGCTGAGGGTGGCAATGGCGTTCGCGGCGGCGATATCAACGTCCAGGCCGGCGGCAATCTCGAACTGGCCGGTGCAAATATTCTTGCTGCCGGCCACGGCACCAACTCGCCGGGCGGCACAGTCGCTCTATATGCGCGCAACAACGCCACCCTCGGCAAGGGCGCGCTGATTGATGCCAGTGCCGGCAGCAGCGGTGATGGTGGCTCCATCGAGTTCAGTGCCGCAAACACCGTGGAACTGGCTGGCGGCAGCATGGCTGCTTGCGCGACGCAAGGTCAATCTGGAAATATCCTGATCGATCCGACTAATCTGACTATCAGCAGCGACCTGTTGCGCAGCGCATCGTCAAGCACAAAATCCGATGGCAGCGTGACATGGAATGCCGGCAGCCTGACGCTGCAAGCCAGCGAACAATTGACGATTGCAAATAATGTCGTTGTATCGACCCGTCAGGTCACCGGTACAACAAGAGATGCCCATATCAACGACAATTCAACGGGAAATTCCGGCAACCTAACCTTGCAAGCCCCCCATATTTCTCTGGGCGTGGACTCGATGCTGCTGGCACAGGCCACGGATCTCTATACTCCTGGCGATATCACCCTGACAGCCAGCCAGAACTTCAGCTTGGTGAACTCGAATAGTTGGAGCGGTAAAGCATCCATCAGTCTAGATGGGGCGACCATCAAGGGCGGAAACATCAAGCTCACGGCCAGTTCCACCTATGATGACTCCATATTGACTGCGCGATTTCCGGTAACAGTTGCAGTCGTGGGTTCTGCAGTTGAAGTCACGGCGAGCAACTTGACGGCGACCGGCAACTTGACCCTCGAAGCCACATCGGACACCAGGGCCGCTACGTCGCCACTGGTCCCGCTGGGTAACGCCGTAATGGTTTCCACGGCAGAAGTTAATGTCAGCGGGGCTTCAGTGCTGAACTCAGGCGCAGATCTGAAACTGCATGCCAGTTCGACCGTCAATTCCAAGGTTGCACCAGGCCTGCCTGACCTGAAAAAATTCCCGGGGGATGCTGGTGCGGCACAGAACGTCATTGTCAGTACGGCAAGTACGCATGTGGGCGACAGCAGCGAATTGCATGCCACAAAGGGCGCCGAGTTGAGTGCCACGAATAATGTGACAGCCACCACCAAGGCTGATTCTTCCGCAGCTGGGGTGGCTGCTGTGGGCGGTACAGTGGCCTTGTCCGAAGTCACGGCGGTGACCCAGGCTTACATCGATGGTTCAGCGAAAACCGATGCAGCGTCCCTGAACGTGACCGCCGATTCACAGAATACGCTGACGACCAGCGCCAAGGCCGCTGCCAAAGGTGCCAACAAGCAGACCGACGCAGATAAAGCTGCCAACCCGAGCCTGACAGAGAAGGTGCTGGCAAAGTTCAAGAATCAGGCCAGAACCACAGATGGCAGTGTCGAAGTGGCTGCTGCAGTGGCCGTCGCCAACGTCAATAGCTTTACTCAGGCCTTTGTCGCGTCAACCGGACAACAGAAAACCACGGGCGCCACAACGATTTCCAGCAAGGCGGCCACCTCTTCCACCGTCACCGCAGACGGCAGCAGCACGAACAGCGACGTTGGTGTTGGCGCCGCCGTGGGCCTCAACATCGGTGTGCTGGCCAATCATGCTCTTGTGGCGACCAACAGCAACATCGACAGCAAGAGCCTGACAGTCAGCGCCAAGATGCCGACCGACACCGCCAAGAGCGCCTTTGCCACAAGCGTCACCAGTGGGTCAGGCACCAGCAATGTTGGCGTAGCTGGTGCGCTCGCTGTCAACGTGCTGGCTAATACCACCAGCGCGATGATCGAAGCGACCAAGGTGAAGTTGGCCGGCGGAAATGTCCTCGTCGAGGCACAGAATCTCTCGGCAAGCACGGTGACGGCAGGTGCGAAAGAGACGCCAGCGAATGCATCGCAGCCCGCACAAGTCGGCATTGGGGCGACGGTCGGTACCAATGTCGCTGTCAATACGACAACCGCTGACGTTGCCGATGGCGCTGGAATAACGGGCGCCAATGATTTCACCTTGACCTCCAGATCCGGCAATACCACGACCACGACGGCAACGGGCGGCGCGTCGGGTGACAAGGTGGCGGTGACCCCGGTTGCTGCGGTCACCATGGCGGTCAATACCACCACGGCCCGTCTCGGGACCGGGGACAAACTCGATCTCCTTGGCAAATACACCAGCAGCGCCGAACAGACTAGTACGACCAGCAGCACCGCCACGGGCCAGACCACTGGCGGTAAGGCGGCAATTGGCGCTTCGATTGGCTTGACGTTTGCGACGGACAAGGTCACCACCGATGTGGAGCGGGACATCACGACGGTTGGTGCAGTGGACGTGAGTGCGAAGTCGACATCGGCAAGCAGCACGACGGCGACGGCCAGCGCGACCGGGGGACAGAAGGCAGACGCCAAAGACCAGCCAATCAACAGCGATGGAAGCACCGGCAAAACCGTCGACAAACAAGTTTCCGATCAGGGCGATGCGACCAAGAAACTTGGAAGCGACACGATAACCGGGGCACCTTCGACCACAGATGCTGCGATAGCCGCATCAGCGGATGCAAAGGCTGCAACGGAGGCTGCGGCCACGCCGGTCACGTCGCAGCCACCAGGCAGCAATGGCAGCACGCCCGCAGACAAGCTGGCCGAAAGTGGCAAGGCCACGCCGACCGCCAGTACCAGCAGTGGTGGCGTGAGCGTGGCTGCGGCGGTGGGTGTGAATGTGGGCACGTCCACCACCACCGCGACCGTCGGTGCTAGCCGGACGGTGAATGCGGGTGGCGCGCTGACAGTGAAGAGCAGCAATCAGACGGATGCATCGGCAAGCGCAGATGGCAGCCAGGTCGATAGTGGCAACACCCAGGTCGGCGTCGGTGCGGCAGTGGCCTTGAACGCAGCACTGGTGACCAACCAGGCGACGATTGGTGACCACGATGACGTCAAGGCTCATGGAGTGACCGTCGGCGCCTATCTTGAAAAACCCGCCACGGGTGGGGCGCTCACGCTGGCTGGCCGTGCGGACAATTTCACCCCTGACGGCAAGAGCACGACAGCCAACAACTTCAGCGCCACGGCCAAGAGCGGCGCGGGCGCCAGCAACGTCGGCGTAGCGGGCACGCTGGCCGTCAATGCAGTCGTTGCCAAGAGTGAAGCCGTGGTCGATGCGGGGGCCAAAGTGGATGCCGGCGGCGCAGACGTCACGCTCGAAGCGACCAACCAGGCGACCAACAAGACGACGGCCGATGCCAAGGTCGCAAACGGCAAGGCAGGCGTCGGGGCCAGCGTGGGTGTTGATGTCGTGGTGAATACGGCGCACGCCGAGGCCGTGAACGGCTCGACGCTGACCCATGCCGGCAATGTCGATGTCGCGGCCCTGGGCCTCTACACGCAAGACGCCAGTGCCAATGGCGGAACGACGGGAGCGAAGGTATCGATCACGCCTGTAGTCGCGGCGAACATTGCCGTGAACACGACCACCGCAAGACTGGGCACCTCTTTGAGCACACTCGGCGCGGACGGCAACCTGAGCTTGGCTGCCACGCAGAAGAGCGGCATGACGACCACCGCGACTGGCCAGGCGCAGGGCGAAGCGGCAGTTGGCGCATCATTGGCCGCAGCGATCTCGGTCGATCAAACAAAAGCAAGCCTTGACAGGGACGCGACCGTTGGAGGAACGATCGATATCGCCGCCAACTCGGCAACCTCGCTGACGACCAAGGCGACCGCAGGCGCCAAGGGAGCCGCAACGGCCAAGAAGGATGCCAGCGGCAACGAAACTCCCGACCCAGATACGACGGTCGACGCGCAGAAGCGGACGCAACTGGACTTTGCCAAGGGCACGAACAGCGACAGCGCTGTAGCAAACGTCAAGACGACGGATGTGCCGGCAGCCAAGACGCCCGATGTCAACACCCAGACACCGGACTCGACCACGGAGCCCACCGAGGCGACCGCAACTGGCGGTGACCAGAAGGGCAAGCAGGTCAGCGTGGCGGCAGCGATCGGGGTTGGCTTGGCCGACAACGAGTCCCTCGCAAGCATCGGCGCCGGCAGGAAGGTGTCCACCGGAGCAGGCAAGAAGCTCGCCGTCGATGCGCAGACCGACACCAACTACACCACCTTCGCCAGCGGCGAGGCGGTTTCGGACAATGTTGGTGTGGCCGCAGCCGTTGCCTTGACAGCAACAACGAACAAGACCGATGCGACGATCGGTTCCGGTACGACGATTGCCCAGGCGGGTGACGTCAGTGTGACGGCGACATCACATCAAAATACGGATGCCAAATTCCTGCGCACGATGAGTGCAGAAGCCATATCTGGCGCCAGCGGCGGTGACGTGGCCGTGGCCGGCGCATTGGCCGTGGTGGGCAACACCAACGAAACGCTCGCCAGCATCGACGAAGGGGCCAGTCTGGGTTCGTCTACCGGCCTGTCCGTCAAGCCGGTCGGCGATGTGGTGGTGAACTCGGATGACACCAGCCACGTCGCGGCTGCTGCGCGTGCGGGCGCGCTCTCCAAGGGTGGCACGAGCAAGGCAGGCGTCGGCGCGTCGTTTGCCGTGCTGCTGGCCCACAACCAGAACACTGCAGCGATTGGCCGTGATGCCAACGACAACGGGACATTCGATCCAACGTCGATCCAAGCCGATTCCCTGACGGTCAAGGCCAGCAACGAGAGCGTGGAAAGCCTGCTCACCGGCGGCCTGGCCCTGTCGACCTTCAAGGACATCAACAAGTCGAGCTACATCGACAACCTGGATCCGGCTGTTTATACCGGGCTCAATTACTACACCGAAGCCGTGGCCGGCGCCGCATCGAGCGGCAATGCCGCAGTCGCAGGGGCATTCGCGGTCAATGTGCTCAACAACACGACCAAAGCCACTCTGGGCGACGGCGTGTCTGCAACACTGACTGGCAGCCAGCGTCTGGATCAGACCCATGCCGACGGTGGCCTCGGGCTGGAGGTATCCAGCCACTCCGATACGCGCGCAGCATCGTTCGCTGGGGGCGTTGCTGGCGCCAAGCAGGCCGGTGTGGGACTTTCGGATTCCGATCTGGTCGATCTGGACCAGACCCTCGCGTCGGTCGGCAAGAACGGGACGATCGTCGCCACGGCTGCGGGTGCAAGCGTATCTGCCGATTCGCATCAGACGATCGTGAACATCGGCATCAGCGGCGGACTTGGCACACAGAGCGTCGGCATCGGCGGTGTACTCGGCCTGGACCTCTCGCTCGTGAAGACCGAAGCCAGCGTCGGTGCTGGCGCTTCGCTCAAGGCCCAGGGCAATGTTGATGTGCTGGCCACGAACGAACTCACCTCGGTGATTGCGGCTGGCGGCGTGGGTGGCGGCAAGGACGCCGGCGTCGGTGCGAGCATCGCGGCCAATGTCATCGCCAACCAGACCAAAGCGACCATCGGCCAGGGTGCCGTACTGGATTCGACCGGCAAGGCCACCGTGTCGGCGCAGGCCAGTGAAACGGCCGTGACGGCGGTCATTGCGGGCGCGGGTGGTGGGACTGTCGGCGTCGCAGGCGCCGTCTCGCTTGATCTGATCCTGACGGATACCGAAGCCTCGCTTGCTCAGGGCGCCAAGATCAATCCGGATACCGCCTACAGCAATGCGGCGCAATCGGTATCCATTACCGCGCGCGACGACACAGTCGTTGTTGGAGCCGCCGGCGGCGCTGGCGGGGGTGGAAAAGCTGGCGTCGGAGCAGCGGTCGACACCAGCATCCTGATCAAGACCGTCAAGGCGACAACGGGTGATTCGTCCGAAGTCCACGCCAAGAAGGATGTCGAGATCGATGCGACTTCGACCGACCACATCACGTCCATCAGCGCTGGTTTTGCCGGCGGTGGAACAGCTGGCGTGGGCGGAGCCGTATCGATTGCGGTCAACAAGAATGATGTGCAAGCCGCGATCGGCAATTCGGCCACGGTTGATGCCGATGGCAACGTGCTGGTGAACGCTCAGGACGACGTGACAGCGGTCTTGACAGCCGGAGCGGGGGCCGCTGGGGGTACCGCCGGCGTCGGCGGATCACTTGCCGTGGCAACCTTGCTGCAGACCACGAAGGCGACGATAGGTCATGGCGCCACGGTCAATGCCCTCGGCAATGGCACCGCAGCCACCGTGTATAGCGGCGCCACCGGGCTGACCAATCCGGCGACACAACCCACGGTGCTGGGATCGAAGCTCACCGAAAGCGCCAACGGACTGTCGGTCACGGCCTACAACCGTGAAGATCTGATGACGACGGTGGTTGGCGGCGCAGGTGGCGGCTCGGCAGGTGTGGCCGCCACGGTGTCGGCCAATGTGATCGCCAGCACGACGGAAGCCTCGATCGGGCAATCAGCGCAAATCAACGCAGACAACACCAACGGAAATGCCGATCAGCAGGTGCGGGTCAAGGCAATCGATGAGGCCCTGCTGATCGATACGGCCGGCGCGGTCGCAGGCGGTGGCGCAGCGGGCGTCGGCGCGGCGGCCAATGCCGGCGTGATTGCCAAGACGACAACCGCCAAGATCGGCAAGGGCGTGGTGGTCAACGCCAAGAAGGCGATCGAACTCGATGCCACGTCGTCTGACCTCAGCGTGACGACCACGGCCGGTTTTGCCGGCGGTGGCAGCGCCGGCGTCGGCGGTGCAGTGGCTGGAGTGGGCGTGGCCAATACCACAGAGGCCACTATCGAAGCCGGCACGTCGGCAGCCGACGCGGCCAAATTGAAGGTGACGGCGGGCGATCTTGCCGTGGCTGCCAGCGAGTTTTCTTCGAGTTGGCTGGTGACGGGCGCAGGCGCGGGCGGCGGAGCGGCCGGTGTCGGTGGCTCCTTGTCGGTGGGAGTCAATTCCAGTACGACCCTGGCCAAGATCGGCGCCTACGCCCAGACGGACGCAACGGGCAAGACCTCGGTACACGCCGATTCGACCGAGAACGTCAATGCCATCACGATCGCGGGTGCCGGCGGCGGCGCGGCGGGCGTCTCGGGCAGCATCTCGATCGATGTCGTCAAGTCCGATACCGAAGCCGGCATTGGCCAACATGCCCAGGTCAATCAAGACAAGAATGGCGCCGGACAAACGGTTGAGGTCAAGGCAACCGACAACCTGTTCAGCATTGCAGCAGCGGGTGCCGGAGCGGGTGCCGGAGCGGCCGGCGTCGGCGGCTCTGCGGCGGTGACCGTGGCGCTGAACACCACCTCGGCCTATATCGACAACAACGCTGCCGTTTCGGCCAGCCAGGACATCGGCGTCGAAGCGACGTCCACCAAGCACGTCAATTCGGCGACGGTGGCCGGCGCTGGCGGCGGTGCAGCCGGGGTGGCCGGCGCGGTCTCCGTCATTGCCGTGGGTTCGCTGCTGGACGGTGATGCGCAAAGCGGTCTGCACACTCAGGACGCGAATGGCAGTACCGTCACGACGCAAAGTCAGGCGGACGCCCAGACACCCCTTGCCACCAACAGTGCCGTGGGCAAGCAATTGGGCGATTCCAGCCTCTCGACAGGTGCGGCCAGCGATCTGAGCACCAATTCCAGCAACAAGCTGGCTGTCAGCCCATCGATGAGCGCAAATACCTCGATGCCGCTGATGAACACGCAGGCATATGTTGGCTCTGGTGCCACAGTCAAGGCTGGACGTGACCTTACGGTGCACGCCAGCGACACGACACAGGCGGTCGTTGCCTCCGGCGCGGGTGCAGGCGCTGGCGTGGCCGGCGTGGCCGGCTCCATCGGCGTCGTGCTGCTGCACGACGATGCGGCCGCCTCTGTCGCGGATGCTGCAGCGGTCAGCGCTCACCACACCATGACCGTGGCGGCCGAGACTGGTGATGATGTCTACAACGTCGGCGTCACCGGCTGTGGCGCTGGCGCCGCCGGTGTTTGCGGCTCTACGGTGGTCAATGTGGTGACGTCGGAAACGGCCGCCCATATTGGCGCCGCCAACGTCAACCAGGACACGACGACGACCTCCGGCCGCTCGGTCGACGTGAAGGCAACCAGCACCAGCAACCTGTTCACAGCGGCAGGCTCGGGCGCGGCTGCCGTTGGCGGCGTGGCCGTTGGCGGCGTGCTCAACGTCAACACCCTGCAGAAGAACACCACTGCCTACATCGCCGCAGGGTCCAACGTCACGGCCGACCAGGATGTGGTGGTTGCTGCGCAGTCCAGCCAGAACATCATCGGCGCTGCCTTGTCCATTCAAGGATCGGGTGCGGCGGCGGTTGGTGGCGCCGCCTCGGTCAATGTGGTGCACAACACGACCGAGGCCTACATCGGCGCGAACCGCGATGCGACGGACAAGACCGCCCTAACAACGGTCAACTCCGACGGCAACGTGGTGGTGGCGGCTGGCGACGACACCCTGCTGGTCGGCGTTTCCGCAACGGGCACGGGCGCCGGCGGAGACGCTGTCAATGGTGCGATTGCCGCATACATCCTGAGCAGCCAGACCTACGCCTACGTTGGCGACAACGCCAGCGTCAACGCGCGCGGCAACGCCAGCGGTATCAGCGTCGACAACGGCCTCATTGGCAGCACGGCAGGCGCGATGCCCAAACTGCCAACCGGTGCGCCGGACTCTGTCAATGCCGACAACAATGGAACGAGCGAAGGCAGCCTGGTCAATGGCGCTTCGTTCACCGTCAGCGGCGGGAATGCCAGCCGCAGCGTCGATCCATCCGTCGCGAATGACTCACAGGGCCAGGCCATCCAGGCCAAGGGTGGCCTGGGGACGAAAGGGACACAAACCATCACGGGCCTGGCCGTTACCGCAACGGGCAATGAAAAGGTCGTGACCGCGTCGATGGGCGTGGCAGGTGCTGGCGCTATCGGCGGCACTGGCACGGGTACGGCAGATGTGGTCGAGACCGTGACCGATGCCCGCATCGGCAGCGGCGCCCAGGTCAACCAGACCGGCAGCACGGGCACCGCCCCGGCGGTCACCGTGCTGGCCGCAGACAACAGCCTGGTCGTCATGGCCTCGGGCACGGTGGCCGGCGGGGGCGGCGCAGCCGTCAGTGGCTCGGTCAATAGCGCCGTGCTCGGCAAGAAGACCCATGCACATATCGACGCTGGCGCCAAGCTGGACGCAAGCGATGTGGTCGTGAAGGCAAGTTCCGCCGAGCACGTCTACGTCATTGCCGCCAATGCGTCGGTGGGCGGTGGCGCTGGTGTCGGTGCGGCGACAGGCACGGCCGTGGCAAGCAATGACACGCAAGCCACCATCGGTGCCAATGTCGGCATTGCCGCAACGAATAGGATAGCCGTCACTGCCGAGGCCGATACAACGCTTGACCTGTACAGCGTGGCTGGAGCCGGTGGCATTGTCGGCGCAAGCGGTGCATTTTCTATCGGCGTGATCGGCAACACGACCGGCGCCCATGTCGACAACGGCGCGACATTGGATGCATCCGGAGCCACCGAGGTCACGGCCAGCTCGACCGAGCAGATCACCACTGGCACGGTCAGCGCAGCCGGCGGTGGCATTGGCGTGGCCGGCGCGGTCGGCATCAAGGTCGTCAAGTCAGCAACGACGGCCGATATCGGCGATAACGCGCAAATCAACCAGACGGCGACAGGCACAGCGCAAGACGTAACGCTTGGCGCCACCGACACCGTGACCCTGGCCGGCGGCAGCGGCTCGGCTGCCATCGGCGCCTATGGCGCCGGCGCAGCGGCCGAGGTAAACGTGGTGCGCAACACGACTATCGCCAAGATCGGCAACAGCGCCAAGGTCTCGGCAGGCCGGGACATCACCGTCAACGCCGAGTCCAGCAAGGACGTGCAGTCCGCATCGATTACCGCAGCGGGTGGCGCCACGACCGGCATCGCCGGCGCGGTGACGCTGGCCTTCGTCGGCGACGTACTCGACAGCGATGCCGACAGCGGCCTGGGCGACGGCAAGACGGCAAGCGCGGCTGATGCGGCGATGCACAACAACCGCGTCAGTAGCCAGATGGGCAAGGATGAACATGTGCAGGGTGCCAAGACGACCACCACCAACAATGAGAGCAGTCATGGCGTGGCATCGGACCTGAACATCAAGACAGCTACCGACAAGACCACCGACCAGACCACCGCCACCATCAGCAGCGGCGCAACCCTGGTGGCCACGCGCAACGTCAATGTGACCGCGCACGACTCGACGCAGCTCGAACTCAAGGCCGCTGGCGCTGCTGCCGGCGACGTCGGCATCGGCGGCGCCGTGGCGGTGGGGGTGACGCACAGCACCACGCAAGCGTCCGTCGGCTCATCGGCATCGATCGAGGCACAAGGCAATGTGACCGTCTCGGCGACCGCCGACAACCTCGACCCCAAGAAGACCCGCATCGAAGCGGACACCGGCGCATTCGGCGTTCTGGCCGGCAGCGCCGCCGTGGCGGTGATGGATGACCACAGCACGACATCGGCCTACCTGGACGACAGTGCCGATATCAAACAGGCTGCCATGTTGTGGGTGACGGCCCAGAACAACCGCCAGGCCCACGCCGTGGCCCAGGGGGCCACCGTCGGCGTCTCGGCGATTGGCGGCTCGGATGCAACCGCGGTTTTCGATGGCAGCACCAAGGCATACACCGGCGACAAGGTAAACATTGGCCAGGCCGGTACCGACAAGAAGGTCGACAACGTCAACGTCGAAGCCACTGATGCTTATGCCGCCAGCGCGGAGGCGACGGCAGGTTCGGCAGGTATCGTCTCGGGCTCGGGGGCCGTCGCCACCGCCACGGTCTCATCCACGGTCGATGCCTACCTCGGAACGACGCAGGCCGGCTACGCCAACCACACGGTAAGCGTCACCGCCACCAGCCAGGCCAGTGCCACGGCAAATGCCCATGGTGTGAATGCAGGCCAGGCTGCGGTGGGGGCATCCGAGTCCATCGCAAAGCTGACCCCCACGGTCACAGCCTTTGTCGGCAGCGGCAGCACCATCACGGCAGGCGAGCTGGACGTCAAGGCGCAGGTGACATTGCCCAGCAGCGGCACCGCTGTCCAGGCGAACAGCCTGGCCGCCAGCGGCGGCTTGGTCGGCGTGAACGGTGCCGTCAGCACTGCGGTCAACAACGCCTCCTCCACCAGCTACATCGGCGACAACAGCACCATCAACGGCAACTTGTCCGTGCTGGCGCAGACGGACACCAAGCAATCGGCTGAGGCTTCCGGGGGGGCGATCGGCTATTACTTTGCGGCTGGCGCCGAAGTTGCCAAGGCCACCACCGGCACGACGACAGATGCCCACCTGGGCAACGGTGCAAAGGTCACTGGCACGACCCTGACCGTCAAGGCAAGCGGCACCGACGATAACTACGCGTCCGCCATAGCCGGCAGCGGTGGCATCGTGGCTGGCTCGGCTGCTGACGTCACGACCACCAGCACGAGCACCACCAAGGCAAGCACCGGCAGCGGCAATACAGATCGCAAGTTGAACGTTTCCAGCCTGGATGTGGACGCAAGTCACACCACGAACTTCAATGGCAAGGTGGACAGTGTCAACGCAGCGGCAGTTGGCGCAAGCGGAGCAAGTGCCAATCACACCGTCACGAGCACGGTAACTGCAGGTATTGGTGATGGCGGTTATGTCGAAGCAGATGACGTCACAGTCAAGGCCACAAATCAGGCCAAAAAGGAATGGCTCAGTGGCAGTGACGTGCTCAACTGGAACGTACTTGCCGGCTCGGGCGGCGCCATCGGCGTGCCCGCTGGTGCGAGTATCAGCCATGTGTCCGAGGACACCACGGCAAGCGTCGGTAATGACGCCACCGTGAACAGGCTGGCTAAAGCGCATATAGACGCCGTCAATAACACGACCACTTACACCGAAGGCAGTTTTACCCTTGATGCAACGAATGTGATCGTCGGCCACGACAAGGTCAAGCTCGATTCTGCCGGACTCATTGCACTGGCCCTGTCCGATTCCGAATTCCATGTGGATCATGCCAATGCAACAGCCAAATTCGGCAGCAATTCCACTGTGTCCAGCGAACTGGGCAACATCAATGCCGGCAGCCATTCCGAAGTAGACATCGATACGCGAGCAGTAGCCAACGCCTGGGGTTTGGCAGGAGCCCCCGCTGGAACCGCCGTGTCCGCTTATGTCGGCAATAACAGCTTGGTCGTGAACACAGGAGCCCAGCTAACTGCCGATGGCGGTGAAGTCTACCTGGGCGGCGGCCAGGCATCGGACGGCAAACTTTCCGACATCAATACCCAATCATCGGTCAACCTCTGGAACAAGACGGCTGGCCCCATCATCACGACCCCGGATGCCCACAGCACCATCACCAGCAATGCAGAGGTGAACATACTGGGCGGCGCAAACGTCAAGGCCGCTGGCGACATTTATCTCAATGCGGACAAGGGCATTCTTAGCGCCACTGCGACGGGTATTGGCAAGGATATCTATCGCGAGCTGGCTGCCGATATCGCCAAAGCGGCAGGTGATCTATTTGGCGGCGGCGATGTATCGTTCGATGTCAAGGGCGGCATTTCCTCTCTAGGCGGGCTCTCCACAGTCCAGGTCGACGGTACGGCAGAGACCGGTATCCATCGCAATGCATCGCTTACTCTCGACCCTATTTTGACCACCACATCCACGTGCGCTACTCCACCTTGCCGTGGTGCAAATGGCGAGGTTCTGTGGACCCTGGTGACCAAACCTAAGGACAACATCGGTTATACCGTGGACTACGGTATCGGCATCGCAGACAACATTCAGAAACGGATCGACAAGCTGAGAAACCTGAAGGCTCAGTATGCGGGAGACCCGAACGCCGTGGCTGCCTACGACGCTGAGATCAAGTTCCTGCAGTACAAGATGGTGACGATGGGACTTGGCGTTTATGACGCCAACGGCAACTACGTCCCGGGCAAGGCGAGCGGTCCCAGTCCACAAGGTGCGGCCTTGAATCAGCTGGCTGGACAGGAATCAATCGTGCTCAAGTCTGTGGGCGATGCGTACGCCGCCGGCAATTCATTCAACAGCACCGTCGATACTGCAAACAGCGCACAGTCGACGCTGCAAACGGCGACTGAGACTGTCATCACCAACGCCAAGACGGTTGCTGATAACAACACTAATATCAAAAGCCAGCTTCAGCTGTTGGCGGGATTCAATGGCCTGACCGGTCAAACTGAGGCGGACTACACTGCCCTGAATAAGAAGATTTCGGCTAACGATCAACTTGTCGCTGATATCGTGGCGCTGAAAACTGCCAATACAAACGATCAGAACTCCATAAATAGCAAGCAGAATGCCGTCAATAATAATCTCAAGGCGATTGATGCGGGCAATAAATACCAGGCGACGCTGGTCCAAAGAGCCTTGACAGGCGACGCGTCGGTAGCAGCACAGATCGTAAGCCAGCAGGTATTGTTGGACAAGGCCCAAACCCAAGTCAATCAGTTGACTGGCGACATCACGTATCTGATGAAAAACATTGATTTGCACAATGGTGATATCAATGCCAAGGTTGGTGAACTCAACGACAACAATTCGATCATCAGTCAGTTGCAAACCTCGCTGACAAAGGCCTTGGCCGGCGGCCCCAGTGATGCAACCGTCAGTAAAAAAATTAACGATCTGCTGAGCTCCAATTCGACGCCCGTTGGCGATATCAAAAAGGCAGTTTCTGGTATTGGCACCAGCAATAAAAATATCAATCAAGCGTACATGGATGCCAACGGCTTCCAGACAAAAATCAACAATAGCGTGACGGACACGACCCGTTCGAACGCCATGAGCCAGGTAAATACAATTGCCGGCACTCTGCCCACACTGGACACCACTGCAGCCAAGAGTGCTACGACCAATGCTGTGACACTGGGCGACGTGAACCTCAAGTTGGGGAGCATCAGCATCAAGGGTGATCGTCTGATCGGCAGCGGTGTGCTCAGCGCACCGGGCGATGCGCAGATCAGCATTACCAATAATACACCTGACATCCTCATCACCAATGGCCTTTCCATTGACAGCACCAGCGGTGGTACGATTACCCTCAATGGCAACCAGGTCAACAACAATGCTGACATCAATCGCATCAACGGCAGCATGGGTGGCGCTGCCGGCGCAAACTTCGCAACCGTCCTGACACGGGATTCGCAAGGCGCGGACGTGGCCAAGCCGTCGATCACCATCACCAGCAATTACGACCCAAACAGCCCGTTGTATGCCAACCTTCCGGCACCGGCTCCTGATATCGAGCTGAATGGCGACATCAGCAACCTGCGTGGGGGTGTATCCGTCCAGAGCAAGGCCGGGACGATTTACTCGAATGGCAGCATCGTTGCCGGCACGGTCAATATCAAGGCGGAGAACGGCGACTTCGTCAAGAGTTATGTCGATGGTTTCTATCACGTCGGTGGCGACGAGGCGTCGATCTATGATATCGGCACGCCAAGGGGAACCGGCATCCTTGCAAACGGCAGTGTGATAATCAGTGCGCGTTATCTCAACATCAACAGCACGGTGCAAAGCGGCATCGATCAGTGGACGCTCACCCTGACCGACAGTCCGACCCTGACTGGTACGCCGTCGATGTTCGGACTGGGCACCAAGATCAATGACTATCAGGCAAGTTACGATAAATATCCGTCTTTGAATGCGGACTATGACAAGGCAATTGATGATTGGAAGACTCGCTTTGCTCTGTATAAGCAGTATTCTTTGCTTTATCCAGATCCGGGGAGCGCACCAACAAAGCCCACGTCGGTTGGTGATACGGTAACGATGCAAAGCGGTGGCGCCAGCTTCACGTACAACGCGAAGACCAAGCAGATCACCTACGACATGGCGAATGCCGTGACCTTTGCCAAATCGCCAGAAGGAACGGCTAATAACCCCTCTGGCTTGTACCCGTTGCTGCCGAGCAATGGCGACAACATTGCGGCCTATTACGACCCGATCAAGGATCGTTTCGAAGTCAATGGTGCCAAGGTCAGCGGCGGCTACATCCAGTTGTTTGGCCAGATCATGAATACCGGCAGTGATAACGTCGGCAAGCTGCGTGTTCTCGATGGCTATGGTCAGATCAATGTGAGCAACCAGACGACCAAGACCGTCGTCATCAACAACCTGGATACTGGCAGCGACCCCACCGGAACCTTGCGCGGCACTGCGGGCAAGATCGACATCATGGATATCCAGTCGGTCAACAATATCGACCACACATCGCAGGCAATCCATTCCGTCTACACCCGTGACTACGATCCCACGTCCGGGGTTGGGGCGATGAAGTCTGTCTCAAATACTGGCACCATCAATAAGAATGGCAGCTTCGAAGAGACCGGCGCTAGCAATATCGTTATCGACCCTATCAACAACAACGGCCGCAATGCCACTTACACTCCGCAAGAGGGGCTACGTTATGTCTGGAGTACAGGTACTGATGACTCAACGTATACCAACTATCAAGTCAAGGGGACAACGGTTCTCGGCGTAGAGGCCACGCAGGGAGCGTTCCCAGCAGATATTACAATAGTGAATCAATCGGGGCCCTTCACGAAAAATTCCTATCAACTCGAAAATGCTACTTATCTGATCACGGATAAAAGCAAAATAAATACACCATTCGTGTCTACGTCAAATACTTTCATAACGAGCGATGTTCGGGTGAAGACGGCTCAATGGATGGATTGTAACTGGTGGACACTCTGCGCAGCCCAGGATGTTTACAGCAATTGGACCCAAACCACTGGAACAACCACGATCACCACCAAGTCCTTCAAGGCCGATCACAATATCGGTATAGATTTCATCGGCTTCGATCAAGGTGGTCTGAAAGTCGATTCCAAGGCCGACGTGCTGGTGCAAGGTGCCATCCATAATGTTGCTGGAACGACGACTTTGAGTTCTACTGGCTCCATCCTGCAGAAAGGCGACAAAGGCCTGATCAGCACCAAGAATCTCGATCTGACCGCCGCAGGTAGCATTGGCAGTTACGACCTGCAGACCCAGACGGCAACGCCTCTGAAACTGGCGATCACGGCAGGAGGTATTATCAATGCGAGCGCGGCAAACGGCAACGTGGTGCTGAGTCAGACCCTCGGCAACCTCAACCTGGGTCTGGTCAATGCTGCCGGCAAGGCTGCTGACGGCCTGGGTCGCCTGATGATCGATGCCGCAGGTGACATCCAGGGTGCTGCAGGGTACGACATTCAGGCCAACCTGATGGATCTCACCTCCAGGACCGGGACAATCGGCAGCATTGACACACCGCTAAAGCTCAAGGTCGGCTATACGGATGAGCTGATGAGTCGCGGATACTATGGCCTGACTGCCTCCGCCCAGAACGATATCGGCATCCAGTCCATTGGCTGGAGCGGCAACGCCAACGGCGACCTTCTGGTGAATACCGTGGTCTCGCAAGGCGGCGATGTGCGCTTGAAGACAGCCGGGCGGATCATCGACAACAATGCCATCGAGGGCATCAACCATACTACTTGGGACGGACTTCTCAAATACTGGGACAGCGTGGGTCTGCGCAGTGGAACTCAGGAGAATGCCGACCTGTTGAATCAGGCCGTGGCTTCCCTCGAAAACTTGCGCACGCAGGACTATCGCCTCTACTGGCAGATTCGCGCCCGGCAGGCGGATAGCTCTGTGTTCGACCCCACCTTTACCTACACTGCGACGAAAGCCGAGCGTGATGCATTGAACATGACCAATCTGCAGATCGCAGATTTCGAAACTGCGCGCACTGCGCAATATCATGCGCTCAATACCGCCGTCGGTTCGTTCACCGCGATCTTTGACCCGAATTATCACTATGTCGCAACGCAGAGTGACAAAGATCCCCTGCAAAAGGGCTCGTCCTGGACGGATCGAGAGCTGGCAATTTCAATCAATGTGGGAGCCCTGAAGGAGGTCACGAATACCAATCCGGTGCAGAAAAACGCTAATGTGCGCGGTAATCACGTGACGCTCGAGGCAGACACGGCTATCGGAGAAACCAAGACAGCAGTAACAGTGCCATATGATGTGGATCCTGCTTGCGTTACGGGGAGCACCTGCCTGACCGACACTATGAAGGTAGCCCTGGCGATGGCAGAACGCGGTGATCTGCTGTTCAATAAAAACGACATCACTGTCCTGAACCGCAAGCCGATCAACTTTGCTGCACCCGGCGGTTTGTCAGTGAATGTGGCCGGCACGAACGCCAGCAATTCCGACAACGGCAACGCATACCTGGCCTCGTTGGGCGATGGCGTATTGGATACCGTCGATACGGTGGGTGACACACGGATCAAGGTCATTGGTTCGATTCAGAATCTGACCACGTCAACGCCTGCAGTCAAAGTTGACGCAGGCAATCTGATACTCGAGGCTGCCAATGGCGCTATCGGCTCGACCAGCAGCCCGCTGCGCATCGATTTGAAAAGTGCCGCCACACTGACAGCCCGCGCAGCGGGCGATATCAATCTGGTGAAATCGGACAACTTGAACATTGATACTGTCTACTCACGCAGCGCGGTGAATCTGACATCGACGAAAGGTTCTATCCTGGACGCCTTCGCAGATGATTACCTCAATATCCTCGGCAGGACGGTGAGCCTTCACGCGGCGAACGGTAACGTTGGCCAAGGCACCAACGCACTTGAAGTTGGTGTCAACCTAGACGGCTGGATCGACGCAAGTGCATCGCAAGGAGTCTATCTTGCTGGGCCGTTGGGCCACAGCTTTGTCGTCCAGGATGTTTCGGCTGCAGCTATTGATTTGCATTCAGTGGTTAACATGGGCGTGATGGGCAAGGTTGCCGCACCCACGGCGCTGAACTTGTCCGCAGGCGCGGATATCAACATGGCTCCGTCGGCGATGCTGTATTCCTCGGCTGGGAACATCGATGTGCAGACTGGCAGTTTGACGATGCAGGATGGCTCCGTGACCCGTGCAGAGCAGGGAACGGTGACAATCGGTGCTACGAGCGACATGATCATTGGCCATATCGAGGCGACTTCGAATGCATCTGCGGCTGCAATTAAACTGACGACCAATGGTCGCATCCTCAATGGCGGAAATGCCAACGGCGCCAACCTGGTTGCGACGACTGCAGGAGCCCGTCTGACGATGCAAGCCAAGGGTGGCATCGGTAACGCCAAGGTGACTGCCCAGGGAATCGATGCGACAACGCCCGATGCTCTGGAATTGAACGTGGCATGGTTTGATGCCAATAGCCAGAATGGCAGCATCCAAATTGCAACCGCTGGCTCAATGAATGCCGGCACAGTGCAGGCTGCCAAGGACGTCACGCTGGTATCGGGTGCTGGCCTCACGGCCAGCCGGGTAACGACGAGCGTTGGCAAGGTAGATATTTCGTCGGCAGGTGCCATGGCTGTGGATACCGTGGCAGCCGGCAACGATGCGAAGCTGGTGGCTGACGGAGATATCACGGTGACGAGCCTGTCTGCATCCCATGATGTCCTGGCGACATCGGGCCGCGATGTGGTGGTGGATACCTTGCAGGCGCAAACCGGTGACGCCGTCGTCAAGACCCATCGTGATCTGAAATTGGGCACCGTGAGCGCAGGCGGGCTGGCTGATCTGGCCGCGCAGACTGGCAATTTGACCATCAAGCAACTGACGGCCGATCGCACGAATATGACCTCGGCTGGCGCGATGAATGCCAGCACGGTGCAGGCTGTAAAGGACGTCACGCTGGTTTCGGGTGCTGGCCTCACGGCCAGCCGGGTGACGACGAGTGTTGGCAATGTGGATATGTCGTCGGCGGGGGCCATGGCTGTGGATACCGTGGCAGCCGGCAACGATGCAAAACTGGTGGCTGGCGGAGATATCACGGTGACCAGCCTGTCTGCATCCCATGATGTCCTGGCGACAGCCGGCCGCGATGTGGCGGTGGATACCTTGCAGGCGCAAACCGGTGATGCCGTTGTCAAGGCCCATCGTGATCTGAAATTGGGTACCGTGAGCGCAGGCGGGCTGGCTGATCTGGCCGCGCAGACTGGCAATTTGACCATCAAGCAACTGACGGCCGATCGCACGAATATGACCTCGGCTGGCGCGATGAATGCCAGCACGGTGCAGGCTGTAAAGGACGTCACGCTGGTTTCGGGTGCTGGCCTCACGGCCAGCCGGGTGACGACGAGTGTTGGCAATGTGGATATGTCGTCGGCGGGGGCCATGGCTGTGGATACCGTGGCAGCCGGCAACGATGCAAAACTGGTGGCTGGCGGAGATATCACGGTGACCAGCCTGTCTGCATCCCATGATGTCCTGGCGACAGCCGGCCGCGATGTGGCGGTGGATACCTTGCAGGCGCAAACCGGTGATGCCGTTGTCAAGGCCCATCGTGATCTGAAATTGGGTACCGTGAGCGCAGGCGGGCTGGCTGATCTGGCCGCGTTGACCGGCAATTTGAATATCAAGCAGCTGACGGCCAATGGTGCGAATACCTCGGCTCGCCACAATTTGGTGATCGATAACGCGCAGGCGAACGACAGCGTGCTTTTGAGCGCCGAAACCATCTCGGCCTCGATCACTGGCAAGAATCCATCCAAACCCTTGCATGGTTCGGTCACCGGCCCGCAAGGCGCTCCGGCCGCCCAGGTTGAATTGACCTTCCGCGACCCTGTGGGGACGGTACTGGATGAGTTCTCGGCGGTGAACGGCAATATCCGTGTCCCGGATGGATTCATGGCCATCAATCATGGGTATGTGCAGAACACCGCCACCTTCAGCAATCCGGTCACTGACGTGTTGATGGACAACACGAGCAAGGCTATCCGGCAGGCTGCAGATGTGCAGCTCTTCTCGTCGAGTGGTTCGTTCTCGAATCTGTTGCTGGATGGCTGGACGACGATGGTCAACGATGCCTATGTCCTGATGCGCGACCCCGATCATGGCGTGGTCATGAACGGCCGGCGTGACACCAGTGCGGCCGAGGAGGCGCGTTCTGGAGTTGAGAGTAAAAACGGTCCGCCATGGCCGTCGCGTGGGCCTTTGCTGAGTCTGGGGGAACTACTGATTGCGCCTAAGCCCTGGATGGCCGCCGCTGTCCAGGTTGTCGATGAGCCAGCATCGACCGGGGATGCAAACAAGTCAACGAATACGCGGAGCAAGGCCAAATGATGTCCAAGCGATCCAGAGCTGTTGTTTATGGCCGGCAGGTGGCTAGCTATTATTTGGGGCCCGCCGTTTTACTGGGCTGCCTCGGAGCCAGCGTGTCAGCTCAGGTCAAGTTGCCTCCTGCCATTGATGCAGGCGCCATACAGCGGCGGACGATGGAACAGGATCAGCGCTTGCAAGAGGGAGCGGATCGCCCGCCAGCGGTTCTCAAACCGCTGGACAAGCAGGCACTTCCTGCACCACGAATACAATCGTTGACCGCGCGCTTTTACCTCAAGCATATCGAATTCACGCCATCCGAAATTCTCAAAACCGAGGATCTCGCATCGCTGGCGCGGGAATTCGAGGGGCGTGAGGTCACCATGGGTGATTTGCAGACCTTGCTTGACAAGATCATTCAACGCTACCGGAAACTGGGCGTGGTCACGGCGGAGCCTATTTTGCCGCAGCAACAGGTGGTCGATGGCACGGTCAAGATCCGACTGATCGAAGGCCACATCGGCAAGATATTTGTCGAAGGTGCAAAGGATACGAGTGTCAATTACGTCAAGGAATGGATCAAGCAGCCGGCAGGCAGCCTGCCTGATATCACCGTACTTGAGCAGGAATTGATTCGATTCAACCGAACCAACGATGCTCAGTTAGCGGCTGAGTTGAAGCCGGGTGGGGTTTTTGGCGAATCGGATGTGCACATGAAACTGATCGAGCCGCCAAAGAATGATTTGCGGTTTTATGTCGATAACCAAGGTAGTCACTCCACGGGGGACGTGCGAACCGGTTTGATGTACCAGAATCACAGCCTGTTCGGGCTGCGCGATGGGCTGGCTCTCAACTATTCAAGAACAACAGGTCTTGCCGGCTATGGGGTCAATTACTCACTGCCGATCAATACGTGGGGAACGCGTCTGGCGGCCGCCTATAACTTTGACAAGACGCGGGTGGTTTATGGTTCATTCAAGGATTTGCAGATTACTGGTGAGGCCAAATCCTACGGCACGGATTTGCGGCACCCGCTGTACTTCGACAGCGAGCGCTATCTGGAGGGCTCGGTTGGGTTCAGCAAGCGCGAGGTACTGAGTTGGACTGGTGGTGTTGAGTTGCAGGACATGCGCACGGCTGACAAGCACCTAGCCTTGGATTGGCAAGCAGTGGATGAACTCGGTTATTGGACTGCAGCCCTGACCTATCTATCCGGACATGCGCAAGCTTCCGACGCGCAAGGCAAGAATTACCACCTCACACGGGCCAACTTCCGGCGGGTTCAGGATCTTGCTCCTGGTTGGTCGTTGCACGGTACTGCCAGTTTTCAGGTCACAGGGGACAACCTTCTGCCTTCGTCTGAACAATTCATGATCGGAGGCGAAGGGACGGTCCGTGGCTATCAAATGGGCTTGTACAGTGGCGACAGTGGGCGTGTCATCAGTGCCGAACTTCACCATCCCATTCCACTGGACATCGGTAATCAAACGAAATTGTCTGGGTATTTTTTACTTGATCACGGGATCACAAAGCCATACCGTCCAGTTGGATCCGATCTAGGCGTGGATGAGATCAACGGTGGTGGCTGGGGCTGCGCTCTGTCATACGACAAATGGCTAACCTCTCGAGTCACCCTCGGGATTCCGCTGCGTCACCGTCCAGAAGAGAACAAGAACTACTACATCACGGCACAGATTGTGGCCACCCTGTTCTAATCGCTTGTTTCACCAAGAGCAGTTGGCCACTAGATTTTAGGTGCTCAGGCGATGGGATTTGTGCAACAAAGCTGGACAACGACGATGTATGGATCAAACGCCCGTATTTTAGTAATCCGCATGGGAATAGGACCGTCCGAAGTAGAGGCTGGAGATTCCCACCCTCAACGCAAACCTCGTCAACTCCACCACGTTGCGCAACTTGAGTTTCTCGAAGATGTGTTCGCGGTGGGTGGCGACGGTTTTGGTGCTGAGGTGCAATTGGTCGGCGATTTCTTGGGTGGAGTAACCCTCGGCAAATAGCTGGATGATCTGGCGCTCGCGTTGGGTCAAGCAGTGCAGGGGCGACTTGGCTTCGGGTGCGGGGGTGCCGCTGCGGCGCATGTATTCACGCATCAGCTCGCTGCAATAGTGCGGCTGGTTGGCGTGCACCTTGCGGATGGCGTGGACCAAGCCTTCGGGGGAGTCGCATTTGAGCAGGTAGCCGTGGGCGCCAGCGTTCATGGCGGCGAGCATCTGGTCGGGGTCGTCGTCGGCGGCGACACACAGCATGCGGGTGGGCAGCGGTTCGGTGCGCAGGCGGCGCATGGCTTCCAGGCCGCTGAGCTTGGGCAGGACCGGGTCGAGCAGCAGCACGTCCGGCTGGTGTTCACGGACCCGGCAAAGCAGCTCCAGGCCGTCACAGGCCTGGCCTCGCACTTCCAGGTCGGGCAAGTGCTGCAGCAGTGCGACCAACCCCTCTCTGAATAGTTGATGACCATCTGCAACGACCAGACTGATCTTCATATGAGCAAACCCCTGAGTGTTCTGGGGTGATGCTAATCGGTTTAGTGAAAAATTTGCAATCTGCTGACCTGATTTGCACTGATTCAGTGGGTTGACTTGATAAAAATCATTTGGCCCAAGCGATGCGGAACCGGTTCGCGAGCTTGGTGGCTAAGGTCTGTGGGTCGAAAACGACAGGTCTACTTGTCGATGAGGATGGGCATCCTTGCCGATGAGGTTCGACTTACTTCGATCGAGGCTGCGGCTGCTGACACGACACCCGATGCGTGTTAGGTTCCATGCCCTATCCCACGAGAGGAGCGAGGAGCGTCATGGAAGAAATCATCAGCCATCCCGGCACGATCGCAGCGATCATCTTGATTGCCGGCAGCGTCCTGTTATGGCGGCAAATACTTTGGTTGTTTGGCGTCATCATCGTTCCGGATGACAGTATTGGCTCGGTCACCAAGAAATTTGTTCTCGTCGGTGACAATCGCACCATGGCGGATGGGCAGATCATTGCGCTCGCTGGTGAAGCGGGTTTTCAGGCCGACAGTTTGTCGCCGGGGCTGCACATCGGCTTCTGGCCCTGGCAGTTCAAGATTGATCTGGTCAAGTTTGCCGTCATTCCGCAAGGCAAGATCGGTGTCGTGCAAGCCTGCGACGGCAAACCGTTGCCGGGCGGGCGGGTGATTGCCAGGGATGTGGATTGCAACTTCTTTCAGGATGCTCGCACATTCCTCCAGAACGGCGGCGAGCGCGGTCCGCAGATGAAGGTGATTCCTCCGGGAACCTACCGCATCAACCCGCTGTTGTTCACGGTCGAACTCTTCGACGCCACTGAAATTCCGCAAGGCAAGCTCGGTGTGGTGGAGGCTCATGACGGTAATCCGCTGCCGATCGGTCGGGTCGTGGCGCGCGGCGTTGAATGCGACTCGTATCAGGATGCCAACGCGTTCTATGCCGGCGGTGGCGAGCGCGGCCCGCAGCTGAAAATCATCCCGCCGGGCAACTACCGGATCAACCCGATTCTGTTTGACGTGCGCCTGTTCGACGTGGTCGATATTCCTGAAAACAAGATCGGCGTGGCCACCACCAAGGAAGGTGCGCCGCTGGCCACCGGAGAAATTGCCGGCGGCGAGGTGGCTGGGCACGACATGTTCCAGGATCCTGATAAATTCATCGCCAACGGTGGATTCAAGGGCTTGCAGGAGCAGGTGCTGCTGGCCGGGCGGTATTTTTTGAATCCGCGCTTCGTCACGGTCGAGGCGGTTGACATGTTCACGGTGCCGATTGCCAATGTCGGCGTGGTCATCGCCTACGTCGGCAAGGAAGGCAAGGACGTCACCGGCGAAACCTTCAAGCACGGCAATCTGGTGTCGAAAGGCGAAAAAGGCGTTTGGGTTGATCCGCTCGACCCGGGCAAGTATCCGATCAACCCGAATACTCACCGTGTCGTCAATGTGCCGACCGCCAATGTGGTGCTGAATTGGGCCACCGACAAGACCGAGGCGCACAAGCTCGACGCCAATCTGTCCACCATCACGGTGCGCTCGGCCGATGGCTTCAAGTTCAATCTGGATGTCTCGCAGATCATCCATATTCCGCGCAATGACGCGCCGAAGGTGATCGCCCGGTTTGGCGACATGAGCGCGCTGGTCACGCAGGTGCTGGAGCCGACCATCGGCAACTATTTCCGCAACGCCGCGCAGGGCAGCGACATCATCGATTTTCTGAAAAGCCGCTCGGAGCGTCAGGACGAGGCGCGCAATGCCATTTCAGCGGCGCTGAAGGAATACAACGTCGGCGCCGTGGATACCCTGATCGGCGATATCGTGCCGCCCGATGCGCTGATGAAGACCCTGACCGATCGCAAGATTGCCGAGCAGGAGCGTGTCACCTACGAAACCCAGCGCCAGGCCCAGGGCGTGCGCCAGGAGCTGCAGCAAGCCACCGCGTTGGCCGACACCCAGGCCCGCGTCGTCGATGCCGAGCGCAAGGTCACGATCGCCGAGTTCGAGGCCAGCGCCGCCGTCAAGTTCGCCGAAGGCAATGCGCGCTCCAAGACCATCAACGCCGAAGCCGATGCCACCGTGCTGCGCACCGTCGGTGAGGCCGAAGGCGCCAAGATCCTGGCGGTGGGCAGCGCCGAGGCCAAGGTGATCGAGCAGAAGGTCAGCTCGATGGAAGCCGGCAACTACGCCGTCGTGCAGGTGGCCGAAGCGCTGGCCAAGGGCCACGTCAAGATCGTGCCGGACATCGTGGCTGGTGGCGGCACCGACGGGCTGGGCGGCGGCCTGACCACGGTGTTGCTGGGTAATCTGATTCACCGCGATCTGGCCAGGCATCCGAGCCCGGAGGCCAGCGCGCCGTAGCGGCCGGGTGTTCAGACCATGTTGGTGTGGCGGTGCTGCACGACCTCATCCAGCAGCGTGAGGTAGTAGCTCAGCGGCGGCGTGTGTCGGCCCGGCTCCTTGGCCAGATCGTCCCAGCGGCGCAGCTGCAGGGCCGGAATGGCGAACGGCTCGGCCTCGAACTGGCGCATCTGCGCGTTGCTCATCGGCCCGCCCTGCAGCCGCAGCGAGTGCTGCGAGGCGGTTGAGAGCTGCGCGGCGTATTCGGCGTCGATGCGCACCAGATAGCGTTTGGCCTGCACGTGCAGGCGGATCGGCTCGGTCACGGCGCGGTCAAAGGCGTGGGCCAGGAACGGCACGGCGCGCTCCTCGTGCGTGTCATCGACGCTGTCGGGCAGATCAAGCGCCAGGAAATGGCCGATGTCGTGCAGCAGCGCGGCGGCCACCAGCGGCAGATCGGCATCGGCCCACTCGGCCAGCTGGGCGCATTGCAGCGCATGCTCCAGCGCCGTGACCGACTCCTGCCGGGCGTCGTCGTAGAACTGGTTGCCGTGACGCTGGAACAGCTCGTCGATACGGCTGATCAGGTGATCGGGGCTCATCGCCACACTCCCTTCGGGTTCAGATCAATCGCTTGCGCAGCTGCGCCGACACCACATCGATGACCGACACCGACACCACCAGCATGATCAGCACGGCGGCGGTCTGCGGGTATTGAAAACCACGGATCACATCCCACAGCACCATGCCGATGCCCCCCGCGCCGACCATGCCGACCACCGAGGCGGAGCGCACGTTCGACTCGAAGCGGTACAGCGCATACGAGGCCCACAGCGGCAGCACCTGCGGGATCACGCCGTAGATGATTTCTGCCAGCGGATGCGCGCCGGTGGCGCGGATGCCTTCGACCGGATGCGGGTCGATCGCCTCGACCGCTTCGGAAAACAGCTTGGCGAGCACGCCGGTGGTGTGCACCCACAGCGCCAGCACGCCCGCGAACGGCCCCAGGCCCACCGCCACCACGAACAGCAGCGCGAACACCATCTCGTTGATGGAGCGGCAGGCGTCGAGCAGGCGCCGCACCGGCTGGTGCACCCACCACGGCGTCAGGTTGCCCGACGCCAGCAGCGCCAGCGGCACTGAGCCGACGATGGCCAGCACGGTGCCCCACAGCGCGATCTGCAGCGTGATCACCAGCTCCGACAGGTAGTAGCGCCAGTCGCCAAAGGCGGGCGGAAAGAAGCCGCTGGCGTACTGCGCCATGTTGCCGGCGTCGCGAAACAGGTCGAGCGGGCGCATGTCGGCGCCCTGCCAGCTGGCGGCCAGCAGCGCCAGCAGCACGCCCCACAGCAGCCGCGTCGTCATGGACCGACGCGGCGGCAGCGCGTGGGGCGCGGTCGGCGGCAGGGCTGCCTGGAGCGTCGGCGTGGTGATCATGGCGGGGGCCGTCGGCGCTTACTTGGCGCTGGCGAGCTGCTTGTTCAGCTCGTTGATGCGGGCGTCGATGTCCTTGACCTTTCTGGCACGCTCGTCGGCGGCCAGGGCGGTGTCGGCCTCGACCTTGGCGCGCTCACGGACCAGCTCGATCTGGCGGATCGGCACCAGCTGCGCGTTGCTCGAAGCGCGAAAGGCGCTGTAGCCGAGCGTCTGCAGGATGGCCTGCTCGCGTGCGTCCTTGCCGTAGCTCAGCATGAACTCGCGCACCTTGGTCTTGGCGGCCTCGTCCAGATCCTTGCGCCAGACGATCGGGTCACTCGGGATCAGCGGCGAGCGCCAGATCTCGCGCACCTGCTTGGCCTGGTCCGGGTGCGTCAGGGCGAAGCGGTCGGTGTTCTCGGTGTTGTTGGTCGCCACATCGACCTGCTTGTTCACGACGGCCAGCAGGTTGGTTTCGTGGCTGGCGCGCACGGTGCGCTTGAAGTCCTTGACCGGATCGACCTGGTTCTGGCTGAAGGCGTACAGGCCCGGCACCGCAGTGCCGCTGGTCGAGTTCGGGTCGCCGAAACCGAGCGTCAGGCTGGCGTGCTGCGCCAGCACATCGGCCAGGCTCTTGAGCGGGCTGTCCTTGTGCACCACCAGCAGCGAGTAGTAGCCCTCGGTGCCGTCCTTGCCGACCGTCTTGGCGAACACTTCGGCGCTGGCGCGGTCCACCGCTTCCATGCCGGACTTGTTGCCCATCCAGGCCACCTGCACCTTGTTGAAGCGCATGCCTTCGATCACGCCAGCGTAGTCGGGCGCGAAGAAGGCCTTCACCGTGATGCCGGTGACCTTGCTCATGTCTTCCAGCAGCGGCTGCCAGGCGCTTTTCAGGTTGGCCGACGATTCGGTCGAGATGAAGCCGAAGTTCAGCTCCTTGGTCTGCGCACCGGCAGTGCTGCTGAGCAGCGCGACGGCGGCAAGAGTGGTGGCGGCGATCCAGGTTTTCATCGGAGAGTTCCTCGCGGGACAGAGCAAAACGGGATGGGGCTCAGGCGGCGTGCAACACGGGCTGCGGCATGCGGGGTTGCCAGTCGGCCGCAACCGGCGCGGGAGGCTCCGGCTGCAACAGCTCGTCGGTCTGGGCGCCGTACAGCGCGCGCAGCCGCTCGGGCGTCAAGTCGCGCGTCGGGCCGTCGTAGACCACTTCGCCCGTGCGCAGCGCGATGGTGCGCGGGCAGAAGGTGAAGGCGTAGTCGATCTGATGCAGCGAGACCAGCACGGTCACGCCGAGTTCGCGGTTCAGCTCGGCCAGCAGCGCCATGACGCGCCGGCTCGATTCGGGGTCGAGCGAGGCGATCGGCTCGTCGGCCAGGATGATCCTGGCTTGCTGCACCAGCGCGCGTGAAATGGCGGCGCGTTGCTGCTGGCCACCCGACAAGGTCGAGGCGCGTTGCCAGGCGCAGCGCTCGATGCCGACCCGGCTCAAGGCCTGATAGGCGCGTGCGTGCTCGGCGGGCGGAAAGCGCCCGAGCAAGGCGCGCCAGAGCGGCAGGCGGTGCAGCGCGCCGGCCATCACATTGAGCATGACCGGCAGCCGATCGACCAGATTGAACTGCTGGAAGATCGCGGCGACTTCGGCGCGTACGCTGCGGATGTCCGGCGCCAGCACGCCGCCCTGTTGGACCAGCCGGCCGAGCAGATGCACTTCGCTGACCGAGCCGGCGTCGGCCCGGTGCAAGCCGTTCAGGTGGCGCAGCAGCGTCGATTTGCCAGAACCGGAGGCGCCGAGCAAGGCGACCATCTCGCCGGCCTCGACCCGCAGCGCTACATTGCGCAGCGCTGCCTGCCCATGGAAGCTCTTGCAGAGCGATTTCACTTCAATCACTGTCTCGCTCATCATGGCTCCCGCAGCTCAGCTGACCGGGCGATCATCCCGATCGGCCGTGACGGTGCGATGACGACCCCGCCAAATGACCGACCCGATGGCGCCCGCCGCCGACCCTTGCCAACCTGCTGGCGATTCGCCACCCGAGCATCAGGTGCGGATCGAGCCGCAGAGCTGGACCTTTGTGGTGCCAGTCAGCGCCAGCGTGCTGGAGGCCGCCTTGGCGGCCGGCTTGCGCCTGCCGAGCGCCTGCCGCAACGGCACCTGCCGCGCCTGCATCTGCCGGTTGAAGTCCGGCCAGGTGCGCTACCGGATCGAATGGCCGGGCCTGAGCACCGAGGAAAAGAGTGAGGGCTGGATCCTGCCCTGCGTGGCGCTGGCCGCAGCGGACCTGGTGATCGAGGCGCCCGCTGCGCGCCGGATCGACGCTCCGGCCTGAGCCGCGCCGGACCGGTTCGATTGCAATCAAATGTGTGTGCGGTGTCGCACCAGATCATGAGCTGCGCCCCGCGACAAGGCGCTTTTGCATCTGAAGATGCAACTTTGCTTAACGTGTCCTCATATCGAGTTGCGCTCGACCACAGACGTTTGCGGCGCTGCTGCCCAGAATCGGCGCCATGGACAAATCAACCCGCGCTCCCCATCCGCAGCCGCTCACCACGGCGGTGGACATCGGCATCGACCAGCGGCGCCGCACCGCGACTCTCGGCGGTCTGGCGGCGCTCTCCAGCCTCTGGCTGAGCGCCTGCGGTGGTGGCGGCTCCGACACTTCGGCCGTCGACGCCGCCACCGAAGAGGCGCTGCGGCGGCGGCGCAGCCCCAGTCCGGCGCCGGCACCCACACCGACGCCAGCACCGAGTCCTGCGCCAGTACCCGCACCGACGCCGACCCCCGCACCCAGTCCGGCACCAACGCCTACCCCGGCTCCGGCCCCAGCTCCGGCGCCAACCCCTGGCACCAGCAGCTACGGCAATTTCAAGGGCGCCAGCCTGGGCGCCAACGCCAACCTGAACGGTGCGCTGGCGTTCCCGGCCAGCAATGCCTGGAACAGCGATGTTTCGGCGGCGGCGGTGGACGCCAATTCGAGCGCGATCCTCTCCAGCATCGGCCTCTCGACCGGCCTGCGGCCCGACTTTGGCTCGGGCAGCTGGAACGGCGGGCCGATCGGCATTCCGTATCACGTCGTGGCCGGCACGCAGGCCAAGGTCAAGATCAACTACACCGCCTACGGCAGCGAAAGCGACCCCGGCCCCTATCCGGTGCCGGCCGGCGCGCCGATCGAAGGCGGCTCGGCTGGCGATGGCGACCGCCACGTGCTGGTGCTCGACCGCGACAACAACAAGCTCTACGAGCTGTACCGTGCCTTCCCGAACGCCGACGGCTCGTGGAACGCCGACTCGGGTGCCTTGTTCGACCTCACCAGCAACACGGTGCGCCCGGGCGGCCAGCCCGGCTGGACCAGCGCCGACGCCGCCGGTCTGCCGATCCTGCCCGGCCTGGCGCGCTACGAAGAAGCCGCGCTCGGCCCCGGCGGCATCCGCCACGCGCTGCGCTTCACAGTGGCCAAGACCCGCAGCGCCTACGTGGCGCCGGCCACCCATTCGGCCAGCTCCAGCACCGCAACCAATCTGCCACCGATGGGTATGCGGGTGCGCCTGAAGGCCAGCTACGTCATCCCGGCCAGCTTCAGCGCCGAGACGCGCGCCATCCTCACGGCGCTGAAGGCCTACGGCATGATCCTGGCCGACAACGGCAGCAACTTCTACATGAGTGGCGCGCCCGACCCGCGCTGGAACGACAGCAAGCTGATCGCCGAGCTGGGCCAGGTCAAGGGCAGCGATCTGGAGGTGGTGCAGATGAGCGGGCTGGTCAGCGGCTGAGCGCCGTCGCCGACCTGAAACGGTCGGGTCGATCGGGGTGGCTGGGGTTGCCCGATCGGGTAGCTGCGCGGAGTAGGGGCGTTGCCCTTGCGGCCCACCGGCGGCGTGGCAGCCGCTAGACTTGCGCCGCATCGATGGATGCATGCACGCATCCGCTCCGCCCCAACCAGCCGCCCTGATATGACCCTCACCGACAGCACTGTCCGCACCGCGCTCCAGACCGTCATCGACCCGAACACCGGTCGGGACTTCGTCAGCACCCGGCAGCTCAAGAGCCTGCGCATCAGCGGCAGCGATGTGTCGCTCGACGTCGAGCTGGGCTACCCGGCGCGCAGCCAGATGGACGCTCTGCGCGCCAGCCTGATCGCTGCGGTGCGCACGCTGCCTGGCGTGGGCAATGTCAGCGTCGGCATCACCAGCAAGATCACCGCCCACGCGGTGCAGCGCGGCGTGCAGCTGCTGCCGGGCGTGAAGAACATCGTCGCGATCGCTTCCGGCAAGGGCGGCGTCGGCAAGAGCACCACCGCCGTCAATCTGGCGCTGGCGCTGGCGGCCGAAGGTGCGACGGTCGGCATTCTGGACGCCGACATCTACGGCCCGAGCCAGCCGCTGATGCTGGGCGTGAGCGGCCGGCCCGAGAGCGCCGACGGCAAGACCATGGAGCCGCTCGAAGCGCACGGCATCCAGGTCATGTCGATCGGTTTCCTGGTCGATGACGACCAGGCCATGGTCTGGCGCGGCCCGATGGCCACCCAAGCGCTGGAGCAGCTGCTGCGCCAGACCAACTGGCACGACCTCGATTACCTGATCATCGACATGCCGCCCGGCACCGGCGACATCCAGCTCACGCTGGCGCAGAAGGTGCCCGTCACCGGCGCCGTGATCGTGACCACGCCGCAGGACGTCGCGCTGATCGACGCCAAGAAGGGCCTGACCATGTTCGAGAAGGTCAGCGTGCCGATCCTCGGCCTGGTCGAGAACATGGCGATCTACTGCTGCCCGAACTGCGGCCACACCGAGCACATCTTCGGCGCCGACGGCGGCAAGAACATGGCCGCCAACTACGGCGTCGATTACCTGGGCGGCCTGCCGCTCAAGCTGTCGATCCGCCAGCAGGCTGATGCCGGCTGCCCGACGGTGGCCGCCGAGCCCGATGGCGAGGTCGCCGCGATCTACAAGAGCATTGCCCGCAAGGTCGCGGTCAAGATCGCCGACGCCGCCAAGGATTACTCGGCCAAGTTCCCGACCATCACGGTGAGCAAGACCAGCTGAAGCCGGGGCGCTTCAGGTCGAGCTGAACGCGTCGCGCAGCGGCGTGACGCGGCCGGTGTCGGTGGCGTGATAGCCGGGCAGGGCATCCACCGCGATGTGGAAGGCCTGGCTTTGCAGGGTGGCGAGCACGCTCTGCATCCCCGGCAGGGCCAGTGTGGCTTGGCGGCAGAGCAGGAAGTAGCGCTCGCTGGCGAGTGAAATGAAATCGAGCTGGAAGTGCCGGGCCGGTGTTTCCAGCCCGAAGCCCACATCGGCCATGCCGCTGGCCACGTAGGCCGCCACCGCCGCATGGGTGTATTCGCCTTGCTCGAAGCTGGCGATGCGCTCGCTGGCCAGGCCGTGGCGCGCCAGCAGACCCTCCAGCAGAAAGCGCGTGCCCGAGCCGGCCTGACGGTTGATGAAGCGCACCTCCGGGCGCGCCAGATCGCCCAGGTCGTAGATCTTCTTCGGGTTGCCGGGCCGCACCATCAGGCCTTGGCGGCGGGTGGCGATGTCGATCACCATCAGGTCGGGTTCGTCGAGCCAGCGGGCGTAGTGCGCCAGCGCGCTGGCTTGCAGCACGCCTTCGGGGATGTGAAAGCCCGCCACATCGCAAGCCCGGTCGTGCAGCGCGGCGGCGGCTTCGGTGCTGCTGCCGTACTTGCGCTCGACCACCATGCCGTCCCGGCCGAGCGATTCGACCAGCGCCTCGACCGCGAAGCCGTGGCTGGCCTGCAGGCGCAGCACGGTCGGCTCGGCCGAGATGAGTCGGCCGATCTCGACCGCCAGCTCCGAGGCCAGCGAGTCGAGCACCGGCTTGAGCCGCGCCGTGATGCGGTGATCGGCCCAGACCAGCTTTTCGCCCAGGGCCGAGAGCGTCGAGCCCTTGCCGCGCTCCATGTGCAGCAAGGTGGTGTTGAAATGCGCCTCGCCCTGACGGACCAGATCCCAGCCGTGGCGGTACGACAGCCCCAGTTGCTCGCATGCGGCCTGCAGGCTGCCTTGTGCCTGCACGCGCACCAGCAAATCGAGCAGGCGCGGCGGCATCGGCGGGCCACCGGCCTCCTGGATGGTCCAGACCGGCTTGATGGCGATTTTTTTCATCAGGGACTTCCCTTTAGGAGCTGGACTGCACATGCCTGCCGCTGCGGCGCTCATATTGCAGTCCGCCGCTGAAGCGGTAACCATGGCGCCGCAGAACAAATGACGTCGGTGGCCATGGTGCCGACGCCAATACGAATTCACCACGAGGAGACACGATGTCCACCATTCTGATCAATGGCGCTGTGCCGGCCCATCACGGCCACGGCAGCTTCCTGTCCAAGGAGCGCATCATCGCCGCTCCGGGCTTCAACCGCTGGCTGGTGCCGCCCGCTGCGCTGGCGATCCACCTGTGCATCGGCATGGCCTACGGCTTCTCGGTGTTCTGGCTGCCGCTCTCGAAGGCGCTCGGCATCAAGGAATCCATCAAGTGCGGCGCCGACGTCGGCTTCTGGGCCGAGCTGTTCACCACCAGCTGCGACTGGAAAGTCTCGACGCTGGGCTGGATGTACACGCTGTTCTTCGTGCTGCTCGGCTCGTCGGCGGCCATCTGGGGTGGCTGGCTGGAGCGGGTCGGCCCGCGCAAGGCCGGCGTGGTGTCGGCGCTGTGCTGGTGCGGCGGCATGCTGATCTCGGCGCTGGGCGTGCAGATGCACCAGTTCTGGATGATGCTGCTCGGCTCCGGCGTGATCGGCGGCATCGGCCTCGGGCTGGGCTACATCTCGCCGGTGAGCACGCTGATCAAGTGGTTCCCGGACCGGCGCGGCATGGCCACCGGCATGGCGATCATGGGTTTCGGCGGTGGCGCGATGATCGGCTCGCCGCTGGCGGCTGAACTGCTGAAGATCTTTGCCAGCCCCACCGATGTGGGCGTGGCGCCCACCTTCATCGTCATGGCGCTGGTCTACATCGTTTTCATGCTGGGTGGTGCCTTGTCGTACCGCGTGCCGGCCTCGGGCTGGGCGCCGGAAGGCTGGACGCCGCCGGTGGCGCAGAAGAACAACGCCATGATCACGCCGCACCACGTGCACGTGAAAAAGGTCTGGGGCATTCCGCAGTTCTGGCTGGTCTGGATGGTGCTGTGCATGAACGTCTCGGCCGGCATCGGCGTGATCGGCATGTCCAGCCCGATGCTGCAGGAAGTGTTCGGCGGCCACCTGATCGGCGTGGCCAAGAAGTTTGGTGAACTCGACAAGGCGCAGCTGACGGCGATTGCCAGCGTGGCGGCCGGCTTCACCGCGCTGCTGAGCCTGTTCAACATCGGCGGGCGCTTCTTCTGGGCCAGCCTGTCCGACAAGCTCGGCCGCAAGCTGACCTACGTGGTGTTCTTCGTGCTGGGCGGGCTGCTCTACGCCAGCGTGCCGGGCAGTGCGGCGGCTGGCTCCAAGCTGCTGTTCGTGGCGGCCTTCTGCGTCATCCTGAGCATGTACGGCGGCGGCTTTGCCACCGTGCCGGCTTATCTGGCGGATCTGTTCGGCACGCAGATGGTTGGCGCCATCCACGGCCGGCTGCTGACCGCCTGGGCCACCGCCGGCATCCTGGGGCCCGTGGTGGTGAACTACATGCGCGACTACCAGCTCGGTCTGGGCATCCCGCGCGAGCAGGTCTACAACCAGACCATGTACATCCTGGTGGCGATGCTGGTGATCGGCCTGATCTGCAACCTGCTGATCCGCCCGCTGGACCCGAAGCACTTCATGAACGCCGCCGAGCTGGCCGAAGAAAAGCGCCTGGCCCATGACAAGGCCGTGGCGGCCGAAGTCGGCCCCGGCACCATGACCTTCCATCGCACCAGCCCGCTGCTGGTGGTGGCGGCTTGGGCGGCGGTCGGCATCCCCTTGGCGTGGGGCGTCTATCGCACCGTGCTGAGCGTGGCGAAGTTCTTCGGCTGAAGATCCTGACCATTGATTTGCATTGATCCGACGGTTTGTTGCCCATGAATCACTCCTCCAGCTCCACGCAGACCTCAGCGCAAGACCTTGCGCAGGTGGCCGCCTTGATCGAGCAGTTTCGCGATCGACCGGGTGCGCTGCTGCCTTTGCTGCACGGCGTGCAGGAGGCGCTGGGCTACATCCCGCCGGACGTGCTGCCGCTCATCGCCCGTGCCCTCAACCTGTCGCGCGCCGAGGTGTTCGGCGTCGTCAGCTACTACCACCACTTCCGCAGCGCGCCGCCGGGCCGGCGCGTGCTGCAGATCTGCCGTGCCGAGGCCTGCCAGTCGATGGGCGCCGAGGCGCTGCTGGCACACGCTCGCAGCACGCTTGGCTGCAGCGAGGCGGCCCTCACCAGCGCCTGTGGCAGCCACACGGTCGAGGCGGCCTACTGCCTGGGCCTGTGCGCCCTGTCGCCGGCTTTGAGCCTCGACGGCCAGCCGTACGCCCGCATGACGCCGGCCCGGCTGGATGCGCTGCTCGCCACCGCTGATGTGCCCGAATCGCTCGATTTGCTAGCGCGCGCCGGAGCCACTGCATGACCGACCTGAGCCTTTTTGTTCCCTGCGACAGCGCCGCGCTGGCAGTCGGCGCCGATGCGGTCGCCGCTGCGCTGCACTCGCATGCACCGGCCGATGTCGGCGCGCTGACCCTGGTCCGCAACGGCTCGCGCGGCCTGTTCTGGCTGGAGCCGCTGGTCGAGGTCGTGACGCCGCAGGGCCGCGTTGCCTACGGCCCGGTGGCGCCTGAAGACGTGCCCGGCCTGTGGCCCGCCCTGCAGGCCGACGCCGCTGGCCAGCCGGCCAGCCACCCGCTGCGCCACGGCCTGACCGAACAGATCCCTTATCTGGCACGCCAGCAGCGCCTGACTTTTGCGCGCATCGGCGTGACCGATCCGACCTCGCTGGCTGATTACGCTGCGCACGAGGGCTGGGCTGGCCTGAAGGCCGCCTTGAATCTGGCCGGCGCCGAGATCATCCAGCAGATCACCCAGTCGGGTTTGCGCGGCCGTGGCGGCGCCGCCTTTCCGGCTGGTATCAAGTGGAATACCGTGGCGCAGGCAAAAACCCAGCCCGGCGGTATCAAATACATCGTCTGCAACGCCGACGAAGGTGATTCCGGCACCTTTGCGGATCGCATGGTGATGGAAGGCGACCCGTATCTGCTGATCGAAGGCATGACGATTGCCGCCTTGGCCGTTGGTGCCGAGCAAGGTTATATCTATATTCGTTCCGAATATCCGCATGCTGTCGCTACCATGCGCGAGGCGGTGCTGCGCGCGCGCACCGCCGGCTGGCTCGGTGACGATATCCAGGGCAGCGGTAAACGCTTCGAGCTGGACGTGCGCATGGGCGCTGGCTCCTATGTCTGCGGCGAAGAAACTGCGCTGCTTGAAAGTCTGGAAGGCAAGCGCGGCATCGTGCGCGCCAAACCGCCGCTGCCGGCACTGGCCGGTCTGTTCGGCCAGCCGACTGTCATCAATAACGTGCTGACCTTTGCCGCTGCGCCCTTGATATTGGCGCGTGGCGCGCAGTTCTACCGCGATTACGGCGTTGGCCGTTCGACCGGCACGCTGCCGTTTCAACTTGCCGGCAATATCAAGCACGGTGGTCTGGTAGAACGTGCTTTTGGCCTGACTTTGCGCGAACTGCTGTTTGATTTTGGCGGCGGCACCGCGAGTGGCCGACCTGTCAAGGCGGTGCAGGTGGGTGGCCCGCTCGGCGCCTATATCCCGGAATCGCAATGGGACGTGCCGCTTGATTATGAGGCTTATGCCGCCATCGGCGCGGTGCTGGGTCACGGCGGTCTGGTGGTGCACGACGACCGCACCGACATGGCCGCGCTGGCACGGTATGCGATGGAATTCTGCGCGCTCGAATCGTGCGGGAAATGCACGCCGTGCCGTATTGGTTCCACGCGTGGTGTCGAGGTGATTGACCGCATCACGCTGCACCGCGACAAACCGCAGATGCGCGACCAGCAGATCGAGTTGCTGCGCGATTTGTGCGACACCATGCTCGGTGGCAGTTTGTGCGCCATGGGCGGCATGACGCCGTATCCGGTGCTTTCAGCCTTGAATCATTATCCGGCCGATTTTGGCCTGACGGACCAGCAAACCGCATCGGCTCCGGCCGCAGCGGCGGTCTGAGGAGACCGTGATGAATGCTCCTGTATTTCCCATCCATCTGCAGCGTCCCGCCAGTCACTGCCATACGCACAGTCACGACACTGACTATGGCACGCCAGCCAGTACCTCAACGGAAACCGTTTCGCTAAATATCGACGGCTTTGCCGTCACGGTGCCAAAAGGCACCTCGCTGATGCGCGCGGCAGTCGATGCCGGCATCCAGGTGCCGAAACTCTGCGCCACCGACATGCTGGAGCCGTTTGGCTCGTGCCGGCTCTGCCTGGTCGAGATCGACGGTCGCAAGGGTTATCCGGCCTCCTGCACCACGCCGGCCGAAGCCGGCATGAGCGTGCGCACACAAAGCCCCAAGCTGCAGCAGCTGCGCAAAGGCGTGATGGAGCTGTATATCAGCGACCACCCGCTCGATTGCTTGACCTGCGCCGCGAATGGTGACTGCGAATTGCAGACCCAGGCGGGTGTGGTGGGTTTGAGAAACGTGCGCTACGGTGTCGGCGAAAATCCGGTGGCGGGGATCACCGGGCGGCACCATCTGGACAGCAGCAAGGACGAGTCGAACCCCTATTTCACTTACGATCCGGCCAAGTGCATCGTCTGCAATCGCTGCGTGCGCGCCTGCGAGGAAGTGCAGGGCACCTTTGCGCTGACCATTTCAGGGCGGGGTTTCGAGTCCCGCGTTTCGCCCGGCATGAATGAATCGTTCATGCAAAGCGACTGTGTCTCTTGCGGCGCCTGCGTGCAAGCCTGCCCGACCGCGACGCTGACCGAGAAAACCGTCATCGAACTCGGCCAGCCCGAGCACAGCATCATCACCACCTGCGCTTATTGCGGGGTTGGCTGCAGTTTCAAGGCCGAGATGAAAGGCACGCAAGTCGTGCGCATGGTGCCGTGGAAAGACGGCAAGGCCAACGAGGGTCACAGCTGCATCAAGGGCCGCTTTGCCTGGGGTTATGCGACCCACAAGGACCGCCTGACCAAACCGATGATCCGCGCCAAGATCACCGATCCGTGGCGTGAAGTAAGCTGGGACGAGGCTTTGAGCCACGCCGCTGGAGAATTCCGCCGTATCCAGACCAAATATGGCCGCGATTCAGTCGGCGGCATCACGTCGAGCCGTTGCACCAACGAAGAAACCTATCTGGTGCAAAAGCTGATTCGGGCGGCTTTTGGTACCAACAACGTCGATACCTGTGCCCGCGTCTGCCACAGCCCGACCGGTTATGGTCTGGGCCAGACTTTTGGCACTTCAGCGGGGACGCAAACCTTCAAGTCGGTCGAGCAGGCTGATGTGGTGCTGGTGATCGGTGCCAATCCGAGCGAAGGCCACCCGGTGTTTGCCTCGCGGCTGAAGAAACGTTTGCGCCAAGGCGCCCAGCTGATCGTGGTCGATCCGCGCCGCATCGAGCTGGTCGATAGCCCGCATATTCACGCCGAGCAGCATCTGCAGCTGAAACCCGGCACCAATGTGGCGGTGATCACCGCGCTGGCGCATGTGGTGGTGACCGAAGGGCTGGTGAACGAGGCTTATGTGGCCGAGCGCTGCGAGGCCAAGAGTTTCCAGCAGTGGCGCGATTTTGTCGCCCGGCCGGAAAACTCGCCCGAAGCGCTGTTTGAGGCCAGCGGCGTGCCGGCCGAGCGGGTACGCGCCGCTGCGCGCCTGTACGCACAAGGCGGGCGCAACGGCAACAGCGCAATCTATTATGGTTTGGGCGTCACCGAACACGCGCAGGGCTCCACGATGGTGATCGGCATCGCCAATCTGGCGATGGCTTGCGGCATGGTCGGCCGCGAAGGGGTGGGCGTGAATCCGCTGCGCGGCCAGAATAATGTGCAGGGCAGCTGCGACATGGGCAGTTTCCCGCACGAGCTGCCGGGCTATCGGCATATTTCAGATACGACGGTGCGCACGCAATTTGAAGCGGCCTGGGGCGTGACGCTGAACCCTGAGCCGGGCCTGCGCATTCCGAACATGCTGGATGCGGCGCTGGAAGGCAGTTTCAAAGCACTTTATGTGCAGGGGGAAGATCCGGCACAGTCCGACCCGAATACCCAGCATGTGGCGGCCGCGCTGGCCAGCATGGAATGTGTGGTGGTGCAGGATATCTTCCTGAACGAGACGGCCAAGTACGCGCATGTATTCTTGCCGGGCTCGTCGTTCCTGGAAAAGGACGGCACCTTCACGAATGCCGAACGGCGTATTTCCCGCGTGCGCCAGGTCATGCCGCCGCTGGCCGGGTATGCCGACTGGCAGGTGACGCAGGCGTTTGCCAACGCGCTGGGTTATCCGATGCAGTACGAACATCCCGAGCAGATCATGGCCGAGATTGCCGCGCTGACACCGAGTTTTGCGGGGGTGAGCTACGAGAAGATCGAGCGCCTGGGCAGCGTGCAGTGGCCGTGCAACGAAGATACCGATGAGGCCGGCACGGCGACCATGCACATCGACCATTTTGTGCGCGGCAAGGGCAAGTTCTTCATCACGCAATATGTGCCGAGCGAAGAGAAAATCACCCGGCGCTTTCCGCTCATCCTGACCACCGGGCGGGTCTTGAGCCAATACAACGTCGGCGCGCAAACCCGTCGCACTGAAAACAGCCGCTGGCACGAGGAAGACCGGCTGGAAATCCATCCGCACGATGCCGAGGAACGCGGTGTCAAACAGGGTGATTGGGTCGGCATCAGCAGCCGTGCCGGTGATACGGTATTGCGCGCCGATGTGACCGAACGGGTGCAGCCGGGGGTGGTTTACACCACCTTCCATTTCCCGGAGTCGGGCGCCAACGTCATCACCACCGATTCCAGCGACTGGGCCACCAATTGCCCTGAATATAAAGTGACGGCGGTGCAGGTGAGCAAGGTGGCGCAGCCGCAAAGCGATTGGCAGCAGGATTTCGCTGTTTTCAGCCAGACGCAGCAGCAGTTGCTGGCGCAGGCTCGTGACATGGAAAAGATGGCCAAGGAGACGGCACGATGAGCAGCCTGGAAACCCCCGAGCTGCATCACGATGCGGAGCAGACCATCGTGCGGCTGGCGAATCGCATCGGCGAATTCTTTGCGGCCTATCCCTGCCACGAAGAGGCGCTGGAAGGGGTTGCCAACCATATTCACAAGTTCTGGGAGCCGCGCATGCGGCGGCGCCTGTATGAATATCTCGATGGCCCGCAGGGCGGCGCCGGCTTGAGCGAGCTGGTGCGGATGGCCGTCACGGCGCAGCGCGACAGGCTGCAACCCTGAGAGAGTGTCAGCAGGGTTGCCGCTGGGCGACGTTCAGAAGGTCCAGCCGGCTTGCAGCAGCAGCTTGTTGCGCGACTCGGGTTCGCTGAGCGGGCTGGCCGGATCCATCCGGCGCGCCAGATGGGCGCGCAGCAGCAGGCCGTGGTAGCTGGCGTTGAGGCCGATGCCGGCGTCGGCAATGTGGCGCTGCGAGTGGCCGGAGCCGGCCTGCCAGCTTCTGGCTTCGCCATAGTTGGCGAACAGGGCCCAGCTGCTCTGCAGGTCGCCCTGGGCCGGCAGCGGCCGGCTCAGCTCGGCGTGGACGAACAGCGCCTTGTCGCCGATCAGCTCGCCCGAGGGGTAGGCCATCACCGCGCCGGAACCTGAGACGGTCATGCGCTCGCTGCCATCCAGGGTCTTGTTGTTCAGTGCGTACTGCCCCTTGATGGCGGTGTTCAGCGTGAAGCTGTCGGGCAGCAGGCTGGTGCGGCTGAGGTTGAGCGCCAGCTTGCCGTACTGGCCGTTGGTCTGCGGCCCGGCGGCGTCGAGCGCCTTGGCGGCGCTGTCCTTGATGTCGAGACTGCCGAAGGTCAGCGTCGCACCGGCCTGGGTCAGGCCGTCGAAACCGAGCAGCGTGCCTTCGTCGCGCACCGACAGCCCAGCCGCCGCAGAGGCCAGCGTCTTCGGCGTGCTGGTGCCGGCGGAGCGAATCTCGTCGCGCAAATCCTTGTAGCCGAGCGCGAAACTGGCCTCGACGGTCTGGGCCCGGATGCGCCGGACCGGGTAGGTCAGCGCCGCGTCGATCGACTTCGCCGTTCCGACCGCGTCGAGTGCGGCGTAGGTGCTGCCGAGCTGGTAGTTGGTCTGGCTCAACGCCATCTCGCCGCGCAGGCCGTTTGGCGCCAGCGAGGTCGAGTAGCCGAGCCGGCCGTTCAGCAGGTTGGCACCGCTGGTGCCTAGCCCGCTGACCGACAGGCGATCGCCGCTGCCGGTCGGCGAGTTGCTGTCGACGTTGAAGCTCAGGCGGTTCTTGCCGGTGTAGACCGAGCCGTAGTTGTCCAGCATCACGTAGCCGTTGCGGGCCGCAGTGGCCACCGTATCGACCGCGAAGTCGGAGGTGCCGACCTGCTCGCCCGGCATCACGTCGGCGCGCGTGACCTGGACCCCGGGGGTGTCGTTGATGATCAGCATCGCCCGCTCAAGGGTGTCGAGCGAGACGATGTCGCGGTCCTTGATGTCGTCGAGCATGCCCTGGACGATCTCGTCACGCACCAGCGACTTGTTCTTCAGGTGGAAGCGGCCGTAGTTGCCTTCGACGACGCGGATCTTCACCGTGCCGGTGGTGACGTCCTGGGCCGGGATGTAGGCCCGCGCCACGAAATAGCCGCTGGCGCGGTAGTGCTTGGTGATGCGCTGCGCCAGCCCTTCCAGGTCGGCCAGCGTGAGCGCCTGGCCGGCGCCATCGGCCACCAGTGCGGCCAGGCTGGCCGTGTCGATGACGCGGTTGCCGATCACCTCGATGGCCTTGACCTCGACCTTCGGTCCGCCGGGCAGCGCCGTCATCGGCGGCTCGATCGGCTGCTGGGCGCCGCCGATCTGCGGCACGGCCGGCGTGCGGGGCGCGGGGACTTCGGGCGGCTGCACCTGGTGCAGGGCGTCGCCGATGTTCGGCACCGTCTGCGCGGCCGCCGCCGTCGCAGCCAGGGCCAGAGAAATGGCGACAGCGAGCGCCGAGGGCTTGAGCATTTGCTTGTTCATGGGCTTGCCTTGATCAATCATTCTTTGACGATGAACAGCTGCTGTTCGACGCCGCTGGGCAGTTTCACGCCGCCGTTGACGATTTCAGCCAGCGAATTGCGGCTCACCGGCACACGTACTTCGCGGCTTCCTTCGCCGCTGCCTGCGCCAGGCGTGCCGCCGCTGGCGCTGCTGCCGGAGCCGCTGCCCGAGCCACCTCCGATCAGCCCGCGCGCCTCGGAGAGCGTGACGGTCTGGGTCGGCTCGTTGGCGCTGGGAGACGACACCAGCGCCAAGCGCGTGCCGCTGCCGAAGGTGTCGGTGATCGAGCTGGGCAGATTCACCACGTTGACCATGGCGTTGCCGCCGCTGCCGAAGCTTCTGCTGCCTGCGGTGTTGACGGGGCTGAATGCGGCTGGTTGCTGGGTCGGCTGCTGCACGACCGCGACGGCCGTCACGCTGTTCAGCGAAGCCGGATTGCCCACCGTGAAGCGCAGCACGGTGCTGTTCGCGTCAACGATGCGGTAGTCCGGGTTGGCCGGGTTGAAGCCGGCCCGGACTTCGTAGCTGCCGGCATCCTTCACGGCCGACACCTGCGCGCCATCCTTCCACAGGCTGTAGCCCAGGCTGACCGACGAGCCGCCGGCTGGCAGGCCGTTGACGGCAGCCTGGAGCACGCTGCCGATGGTGGTGGCCGTATACAGGTCCAGCCCCGTCGCGGTGAAGCTCTGAGCCGGGTCAGCCAGCGTGAGGACGTATGTCACCGCGCGGGGCGTCACGGCGACGTTGCCGCTGGCCGAACCGCCGACCAGGGTGTAGTTGCTGTTGTCGAGCGCCAGGCCGGCGAGCGCGAAGCTGCGTGCACCGACATCCTTGGCGGCGAGCGTGGCGTCACCGCTGAGGTGCAGCGCATCACCGACGACGACGTTGGTGACGGTGAACAGGCCACTCGATGCCGCAGTGCTGCCGTCATAGACCTTGGCTGCGCCATCGAGCGAGGCGACCGCGACCGGTTTCGGACTGATGTCGGCCGTGGTGGTGGCTGCAGTGTTCTGCAGCGTGTAGTTGGCAGCGTCTGCGCCGGTGACGCTGATGCCGGTGACGTTGATGGTCTTGCCGCTGCCGGCGTTGGCATTGGCGAAATTGGCGCCGGCGTAGTTCAGGGTCAGTTGATCGCCCGAGACGCCGTTGCTCGCCAGACTCACCGACGTGACCGTGTTGCCGTCATAGACCTTGCTGACGCCGTTCTGCGCGGTGACGCTGACCGGACGGGCCGTCACTGCCACGTTGCCGCTGGCGGTGCCGCCAACGATCGTGTAGTTGCCGTTGTCGAGGCCCAGCCCCGTCAGCTCGAAGCTGCGCGTGCCGACGTCCTTGGCCGACAGCGTGGCGCTGCCGCTCAGGGTGATCGTGTCACCGCTGACCCCGTTGGTTACGGCGAACAGCCCGCTCGACGCGGCCGTGCTGCCGTCGTAGACCTTGCTGGCGCCGTCCAGCGCCGCCACGCTGACCGGTTTCGGACTGATGTCGGCCGTGGTGGTGGCTGCAGTGCTGTGCAGCGTGTAGTTGGCCGCGTCCTCGCCGGAGATGCTGATGCCGGTGACGTTGATGGTCTTGCCGCTGCCGGCGTTGGCGTTGGCGAAATTGGCGCCGGCGTAGTTCAGGGTCAGTTGATCGCCGACGACGGCGTTGCTCGCCAGACTCACCGACGTGACCGTGTTGCCGTCATAGACCTTGCCGCTGGCTGAGCCGTTGGCGCTGACGCTGAGCACGGCCTGATCCACCTGCAGCGTGCCGCTGCCGTAGCTGATGAGGTAGCCCTGCTGGTTCGAGTACAGGCCGTTCGGCGTGATGGTGTAGCTGCCGGCGTTGCGGGTGCCCTCATAGGCGACGGCGCCCAGCAGCTTGCTCTGGTCGGGCGTATCGGAATAGCTCAGGCCGGCCGAACCGTCATACGCCTGACCGTCGTAGGTCTTGAGCGCGTTGTTCGCCGTGATGGTCAGCGGCGTCATGAAGCTGCGCAGCAGCGGATGGCTGTGGCCGTCGTAGATCACCCAGGTGTTGTTGAAGTCCCAGCCCGGGTTGGCGTTGCCGTTGGCTGCAGTGGCGCTGGTGTAGTTGGCCTGGAGCCGGGCATCGGCGGTGGACAGGCTGCCGCCAGCGTTGTCCCAGAAACTCGCGTTGACCACGCCTTCGTTGCTGCCGACCAGACCGGCCACCACGGCGTTGCCGTTTACCTGGCCGGTCGCATAGGTCTTGTCGATCGTGCCGGTGTTGGCGCCGGCCAGTCCGCCGACGAAGACATTGCCCGCGACCTGGGCCGCAGCGTAGCTGTTGCTGATGCTGCCCTGGTTTTCGCCGACCAGACCGCCGGTGACGTCGGTGCCGGAGACGCTGCCCTCGACGTAGCTGTTGCTGATGCTGCCCTGGTTGTAGCCCGCCAGGCCACCGGTGCGGCTATGGCCGGCCACGCTGATGTTCGGCAGCCCCAGGTTGCTCACCGAGCCGAGTTGCTGGCCGAAGAAGCCGACCTGGTCGTTGATGTTCTGCGCCTGGATGCTCGCGTTGGCGATGACCTTGCTCCCGCCGTCGAACGAGGCGGCGAAATACGGCACCCACAGCTCCGGTGTCTGCGCCAGATCGATGCTGTTCTTCAGGCGGAAAGTGAGGCCGGCGTTGTTGCTCTCGGCAAAGCCCAGCATGTCGCGCAGACCCGCTGCGGAGCTGACGCCGTAAGTGCCGCTCTCGCTGTCATGGGACAGGTTGGCCGCGTAGTCGGCGATGTTGAGCGTGCGGCCGTGGCCGATCCAGTCCTGGAACTGGGCGTCGTAGATGCCGCCGGCCGTCAGCAGCTTGCCGCCGTTGATATCGACCTGATCGACGTCGTAGAACGAGTTGCTCAGCGTGCCGTGGTTGTTGTAGCCGACCAGCCCGCCGACGTTGGTCACGCCGGTGACCGTGCCGGAAGCGTAGTCGTCGCTGAGGGCTGCGCTGTTGTTCAGCCCGACCAGACCGCCGACGGCATTGCGGCCCGACGCTGCGCCGGTCGCGTAGCTGGTGCTGATACCGCTGTTGTTGTTGCCGACCAGGCCGCCGACGTTGTCGCCGTTGCTGGTCACCGCGCCGCTGGCGTGGCTGTTGGCAACGTTGCCGGCGTTGTTGCCCACCAGACCGCCGACGTTGCTGTTGCCAGCAACCACGCCGATGTCGGCATAACTGGTGCTGATGCTGCCGCCGCTGTCGTTGTTGCCGACCAGGCCACCGACGTTGCTGCCACTGCCGCTGACGTTGCCGATGGCATCGCTGCCGCTGATGGCGGCCCTGCTGTAGCCGACCAGGCCGCCGACGTTGTCGGTGCCGGCGACCGCGCCGGTGGCGTGGCTGCTGCTGATGTTGCCGGCATCGGCGGTGCCGACCAGGCCACCGACGCCGGAGCCGGTCGCCGTCACGGCCACGGCGGCGGTGCTGCCGCTGATGGTGCCGGTGTTGTAGCCGACCAGGCCGCCGGCGCTGGAGCCGCCCCAGAAGTTGCCGGCGCTGACCGTGCCGGTGTCGGCCTGGCTGTCGCTGATGCTGCCTCGGTTCACGCCGGCCAGCCCGCCGACCGAAGTGAAGCCCGTGATGTTGCCCGTGCTGTGGCCGGTGCTGATGCTGCCGCCAGCGTCGTTGTTGCCGACCAGGCCGCCGACATTGCTGCCACTGGCGCTGACTGCGCCGCTGGCATCGCTGGCGCTGACGGTTGCGTTGTTGTAGCCGACCAGGCCACCGATGTTGGAAGAGCCGACTACCGCGCCGCTGGCGTGGCTGGCGCTGACAGTGCCGCCGTTGTTGGTTCCGAGCAGGCCGCCGACGTTGTCGCCGCTGCCGGTGACTGCGCCGCTGGCATCGCTGCCGCTGATGCTGGCCCGGTTGTAGCCGACCAGGCCGCCGACGTCGCTGGTACCGGACACCGGGCCGCCGGCGTGGCTGTTGCTGACGCTGCCGCCGACATCGATCGTGCCGACCAGGCCGCCGACGCCCGAGCCGGTGGCCGTCACCACGCCGCCGGCACTGCTGTTGCTGATGGCGCCGGTGTTGTAGCCGACCAGACCGCCGGCGGTGGAGCCGCCCCAGAAGTTGCCGGCGCTGACGGTGCCGGTGTCGGCCTGGCTGTCGCTGATGCCGCCACGGTTCACGCCGACCAGGCCGCCGACCGTGGTGAAGCCCGTCACATTGCCGCTGGCGTGGCTGGCGCTGATGCTGCCGCTACCGTCGTTGTTGCCGACCAGACCGCCGACGTTGCTGCCGCTGGCGCTGACCGCGCCGCTGGCGTCGCTGCCGGTGATGGTCAGATTGTTGTAGCCGATCAGGCCGCCGACGCTGTCGGTGCCGGCCACTGCGCCCGAGGCGTGGCTGGCGCTGATGCTGCCGCCGTCGTTGACACCGATCAGGCCGCCGACATTGGCGCCGGCCGCCGTCACCGCGCCACCGGCGCTGCTGTGGCTGATGGCGCCGTTGTTCCAGCCCACCAGACCACCGGCGCTGGAGCCGCCCCAGAACTCGCCTGCGGTGACGGAACCCGTCGCCTGGCTGTCGCTGATGGCGCCACGGTTCACGCCGGCCAGACCGCCCACTCCGGTGTGGCCCGTGACGTTGCCGCTGCTGTGGCTGGCGCCGATGCTGCCGCCTTCGTTGTCGCCCACCAGGCCGCCGATGTTGTCGCCGAGCCCGGAGATGGCCCCGGTGGCATCGCTGCCGCTGATGGCCACCCGGCTGAGGCCGATCAGGCCGCCGACATTGGACACCCCGGCGGCCGCACCGGTGGCATGGCTGTTGGTGACGCTGCCGGCGTCGGCCGCGCCGACCAGGCCGCCGACGTTGGAGCCGGTGGCCGTCACCGCTCCGGCGGCGCTGCTGTTGCTGATGTCGCCGGTGTTGTAGCCGACCAGGCCACCGGCACTGGAGCCGCCCCAGAACTCGCCGGCACTGACCGAGCCCGTCGCCGAGCTGTCGCTGACGCTGCCGCGATTCACCCCTGCCAGCCCGCCGACACCGGTGTGACCGGTCGCGTTGCCGGTGCTGTGGCTGGCGGCGATGCTGGCGCCGGACTCGTTGTAGCCGACCAGCCCGCCGATGTTGTCGCCGCCACTGGTGACCGTGCCGCTGGCATCGCTGACGCTGATGGCGCCCGTGTTGAAACCGACCAGGCCGCCGGTGTTGCCGCCACCGGCCACGGCGCCCGAGGCATGGCTGTTGCTGATGCTGGCGCCGGTGCCTTCGCTCTTGCCGACCAGGCCGCCGACTTCGGCCGAGGGGCCGCTGACGTTGCCGGTCGCCTGGCTGCCAGTGATGCTGCCGCTGTTGTAGCCGACCAGCCCGCCGGCCATCGAGTGGCCGAACCAGTCGCTGCTGCTCACCGTGCCGATGTCGGCCTGGCTGTCGCTGATGCTGCCCTGGTTGACGCCGACCAGGCCGCCGACCATCCAGCGGCTGGCGCTCACATTGCCGTTGGCATGGCTGCGCGCGATGCTGCCGGTGCTGGTGCTCAGCCCGACCAGGCCGCCGATGTTGTCGAGACCCGTGATCGCGCCGGTCTCGGCGTAGCTGTCGGCGATGCTGCCGGTGTTCAGGCCGACCAGGCCGCCCAGATTGCTGCCGCCGCTCACGCTGCCACTGGCGTGGCTGGCGCTGATGCTGCCGTTGTTCAGGCCGACCAGGCCGCCGTTGCCGTTCGTCACCGCACCGGTGGCGTAGCTGTTCGTGATGCTGCCGTCGTTGATGCCCGCCAGACCGCCGAGGGTCGGGGCGTCCGGGGTGGCGACGCCGTTGTTGTTGATCGTCACCGCTGCGGTCGAGTGACTGCCGCTGATGCTGCCCTGGCCGATGTTGCCGCCGACCAGGCCACCGACCCGGACGTCGTAGGTCGCTTCCGCCCTGACGCTGCCGCCGACATGGCTGCCGGCGATGCTGCCGTCGTTCAGGCCGACCAGTCCGCCGATGTAGGAAACCGAGGCGACGTTGGCCAGGATCGCGGCGTCGGCGTAGCTGTTGGCGACGCTGCCGTGGTTGCTGCCCATCAGCGCGCCGACGAAGTTCTTGCCCGAGACGCTGGCGCCGGCCAGGCCGACGTTGCGCACCACGGCACTGCTGTCGCCGACGCCGAACAAGCCGACCTGGTCGGTGCCGAGCCGGTTGATGTTCAGCCCGCTGATGGTGTGGCCCAGGCCGTCGAAGATACCGCTGAAGGCCGTGCTGCCGTTGCCGACCGGCACAAAACCGGCGCCGCCATTCCAGCCGCTGGTGCTCGTGGCGTCGATGTTGCTGCCCAGCACGTAGTGCCCGCTCAGGTTGCCGTTCATGCCCTGCAGATCGCTGCCGTTGCTGCTGCCGGCCACGCCCAGGCTGTTGATGACGGTGTAGTTGATGCCGCCGATCGCGAGCGTGCCCTCACCGCTGAAATCGACCCGGCCGATGAAGCCGTTGCTGTCCATGCCGACCCGCACCGTGCCGCTGGCGTTGGCCGCGTCGCTGCCGTTCGCGCTGGCCGGGTTCAGCGCCAGCGAGGCCGCGCCGGTTGCACTCATCACCGCGTTGATGTTGACGTTGTTGGCCGCCGTCAGCGTCAGGGTGTGGGCGCTCCAGGCCACTGCGTCGTTGACGTTGAGATCGCCGTTCGTGCCGGCGGCGCCGCCGCTGCTCTGGATCGTGATGTTGCCGCTGGCCAGGTTGTTCGACAGCGTGGTGCCGCTGATGTCGCCGCCGCTGGCGGCGATCGTGAAGTCGTGCGGATCGATCAGCCAGTTGCCGGCCTGACCCTGCGCAGCCGCCGTCGTGACCCGGGTGTCGGCCGCGACCTTGACGTGTGCTGCCGAGGTTTCGACGAAACCGCCGTTGCCGCCTGCCGGGGCGCTGGCGTCCAGCGTGCCGCCGACGTTGACGCTGCCCGACTGCATGTCACCGAGCAGCAGGATCCGGCCGGCCTGGTTCGCCACGGTCTGCGCTCGAACCTCGCCGCTGTTGTTGACCGCGCTGGCCAGCACGGCGTCGAGCCCCTTGGCGGTCAGCACGACCAGGCCGCCGTCAGCCAGGATGGCTTGCCGGTTCTCGACCAGCGCGTTCAGCGCGCCCTGATCCACCACCACGCCGAGCAGCGAGTTGCCGTTGAAGTTGAGGCTGATCTTGTCGCCAGCGGCCAGTGCCACTGTCCCCAGCCGGGCCGTGATGGCGCCCTGGTTGCTGACCTGCTGGCCGAGCAGCGCCACATAGCCGCCGTCTGCCGCATTGATCGTGCCGAGGTTGATGACGCTGGCCTGGCTGCCGTTGGCCGTGAAGCTGCTCTTGCCGGCCATGAAGTCGGCGTCCGACAGGCTCAGCGTCGAGGCCACCAGCCCGGCGGTGTTGACGCTGGCGCCCTTGCCGAACAGCAGACCGTTGGCGTTGAGCAGGAAGACCTGGCCGTTCGCGTTCAGTGCGCCGTCGATCACCGACTGCTCGCTGCCGACCACCCGGTTCAGGATCACCGCCGCCGCGTTCGGCTGCTGGAAGTTGACGGCGGCGTCGCTGCCGATCGAGAAGCTCGGCCAGTTGATCGCGGCCCGCTGCGTGCCCTGCGTCACCGTCATGACGTTGCCGCTGCTGGCGATGCTGGCCTGCCCGGCAGAGACCTGGCCGCCGCTCGGCAGGGTGTTCGGTGCGCCCCAGGCCGCCAGACTCAGCAGGCTGGCAGCGAGTGCCGACACCGTCGCTGCGGCGCGGCCGTTGCTGCGCTTGCCTCGGCCGCGCGCCGTTTCCGGCGCGACGACGTAGGTGTGCTTTTGGTCATTCCAGATGAGGCGAAAGGAGCGGTTCACAGGTCATCCTGTCAGTGCGATGGAGATCGCACATTTACGGATATCTGACCTGGAACTTGAGCAGGGATAAGACGGTATAAAACAGCCCTGCACGAGCTGCCGCCGGATCGCTCAGGAGGGTAGGTGCGGCGTCAGCGCACCGGCGCCGCCCCCGCCTTCGGGTCGTAGCCCGGCGGCAGCACCAGCCGGATCATCGGATCCTTGGGGGCCTTGTCGCGGAAGGTGCGCACTTCCTGCTGCAGCGAGGCAACCATCCGGTCCATCGCTTCGGCAAAGCTCTGGGCGCGGCCGGCACGGGCCTTCTCCGAGAAGCTGACCAGCGTGGCGTCGCCCTTGTTGGTCGAGGTGGCGCCGGCGCGCATCAGCAGCCGGTGGCTCCTGATGTCGAACACGGTGCACTCGACGGCGGTGAGCGCTTCGTAGTGGTCGCCTTCGATCACGTAGGCGCCCACGCCGGTCCAGTACAGGAACGACCAGCCGCTGGCGTCGGCGTGCTGCACCTGGTCGTACGAGATCAGCGCTACCACGTCGAGGTTGAGCAGCGAGCCGACCCGCTCCAGGTTGGCAAAACCGCCGCCCGGCTCCAGGTAGAGCGAGGGCACGATCTCGATGTGGCCGATGAAGGGGTAACCGGCAAACGCGTCGCGCACCTTGCTGGCCAGGCCTTGCCGTTCGGCCTCGGCGAGCCGGAACTCGGCCGCAGCGGTGTCCGGCACGAAAGCCACGCCGATGCGGAACGGCACCTTGAGCTCGGCGATGCGCTCGGAGGGCGGCTCGGGCTCCTGCTTGCCCGGAAACAGAAAGCTCAGCACCGAGGCGACCTGGCGCTGCTTGTTGCCGGCCTCCATCGAAGCGCAGCCCGTCAGGCTGAGGGCGCCCAAGGCGGCTGCGCTGAGCAAGGAAAGGGTGGTGGTGCGTCGTTGCATGAGGTGGGCTCCGGCAGTGGGGATCGGTTTTTCAGCGGTCCAGCTCGGCCGCCAGGCTGGCGACCAGTTCGATCAGTTCCTGGTGCAGCCATTGCGCCTGCAGCGCGATCTGCGGTGGGTCGTCATGCGCGTCCAGCTCAGCATCAAAGGCCCGCGATTGCTGCACCAGCAGCGTGGCACCGATGGTGGCGCAGGCACCGCGCAGCGCATGGTTGGCGTGACGCCAGTGCGTCATGGTGTCGGAGTCGTGCGTTTGCAGCAGCGTCGGAACACCGGCCCGATACGTTTGGACAAAGCGGTTCAGCACCCGCGTCAGCGTGGTCATTTGCCCACCGACGTGGTGCAGCGCCTGGTCGAGGTCGAAACCTTTCACTGCGGCCAGCCGCTCCCGCAGGGATTGTTGCGCAGGCGCTTCGTTGCCGGGGTTGGGGGGCACTGGCATTGCGCTCGTCAGCACGGTACCCAGTGGCAGCCAGCGCATCAGCGTGGCGTAGAGCCGCTCGGGGCTGACCGGTTTGGCCACATGGTCGTTCATGCCGGCGTCCAGGCAGGTGGCGCGGTCTTCGCTGAAGGCGTTGGCGGTCATGGCGATGATCGGCGTGCCGTGCCCCATCTGCGCGCGAATCAGGCGGGTGGCGGCCAGACCGTCCATCTCGGGCATCTGCATGTCCATCAGGATCAGGTCGTAGGGCCGTGACAGTGCCAGCGCGACGGCGGTCTTGCCGTTGTCGGCGGTTTCCACCACCAGCCCGGCCACGCGCAGCAGTTCAGTGGCCACCACCTGATTGACCAGGTTGTCTTCGGCCAGCAACACGCGCTGCCCGGCGTGACGCTGGCGCAGCTCGCGTTCGGCCCGAGCCGAGGGCAGCGGTGGCACATCGAGCCGGCCGATCTGCTTGCGCAGCACGCGTGCCAGCGTGTCATGCAGCGTCGAGGCGGTGATCGGCTTGACCAGCACGGCGTCGTACGCGACGCTGCGGGCCTGCTGCCACATGCTGCTGTCGTCGAACGCCGTCACGAGGATGCTGGGCGGGATGCCGTCGCCAAGCAGCTGGCGCAGCTGCTGCAGGGTTTCGATGCCGTCGATCGGCGCCATGCGCCAGTCGATCAACAGCACGTCATAGGGCCGGCCGGCGCTGATCTCGGCGCGCACGCGCTGCACGGCGGCGGTGCCGCTGCTCACCGCATCGACCTGCAGGCCGAGCAGTTGCAGCCGCTCGGTGAGCACCTGCAGCGCCTCGGGCAGGTCATCGGTGAGCAGCGCCCGCAACCCCTGCATCGGAATGGGCGCGGCACGCTCGCCTGCTTCGGCGGCACGGTCCAGCCAGGCGGTGAACCAGAAGGTGCTGCCCAGGCCCGGCGTGCTGTTCATGCCGACTTCGCCGCCCATCAGCGTGACCAGATGACGTGTCAGCGCCAGCCCGAGACCGGTGCCGCCGTGGCGCCGGGTGGTCGAGCTGTCGGCTTGCTCGAAGGCCTGGAACAGGCCCTTTTGCTGCGCGGTGGGGATGCCTTCGCCGGTGTCTTGCACCTCGAAGCGCACGAGCAGGCGGCCCTGCTGTTCGCGCAGCAGCTCGCCGCGCAGCCGCACCCAGCCCTGCGCGGTGAACTTGACGGCGTTGGCCAGCAGGTTGATGAGCGCCTGCGACAGGCGGGTCGGGTCGCCGCGCAGGCGTGCCGGCAGGTGGTCGGTGTCGAGCACCAGTTCGAGGCCTTTCTCGCCCGCACGGCCTTTCACCATCTCGAAGGCGCTCGACAGCATGGTGTCGAGCGAGAACTCGATGTCTTCCAGCGTCAGCTTGCCGGCCTCGATCTTGGACAGGTCGAGGATGTCGTTGATCACCTGCAGCAGGTGTTGCGCCGCGTCGGTGATCTTGTCCAGACGCTCGCGCTCCAGCGAGTCGTGCGTGTCACGCATCATCAGATGTGTCAGGCCGATGATCGCGTTCATCGGCGTGCGGATCTCGTGGCTCATGTTGGCCAGGAAGGCGCTCTTGGCGTGGGTCGCTTCCTTGGCCTGGTCGCGCGCGTGCTCCATCTCGACCGTGGCCGTCCGGACCGTGTCGAGCATCGCCTGCTGCTCTCTGGTCAGCTGGCCGAGCTGTTCCTGGGCCTGATGCAGCTCGGTGATGTCGTGCTGCACCGAGCGGCTGCGCAGGAAGTTGCCTTGCGCGTCGTAGACGGCTGTGGCGCTCAGGCTGACGTGGCGCACCCGGCCATCCCGGCCGATCAGATCGAAGCTCAGGCCGTCGATGTGGCCTTGGGCCTTGAAGATCGGAAACGAGCGGCGGAACAGTTCCCGGCCTTCGGCGCTGAAGAAGTCGGTCGGGCCGAGCTGGCCGATCACCTGCTCACGCTCGCAGCCCAGCCAGGCCAGCATGGTGTTGTTGATGCGCAGGAACTTGCCGTTGGCGTCGAGCGAGTGGTGACCGCTCGGCGCGTTGTCGTACAGATCGGCCATTTCGGCAGCGCTGGCGGCGAGCTGGGCTTCGAGCTCCTTGCGTTCCGTGATGTCGCGGCCGACCGCCTGGATCTCGATCAGCGCGCCCGCGTCGTCGAAGGTGGCGTGGTTGACGAACTGGCCCCAGCGCATGGCGCCGCCGGGAACGATGACCCGGTTTTCAATCGTCACCACAGGATTCGACGGTGACAGTGAGCGCAGCTTCTCATCGATCAGGGCCAAGTCGTCGGGATATGCCACCGGATGCCAGGTGCTGCCGAGCACCTGCTCGCGCTCCAGGCCGAACATGCGGCAGTAAGCCGGATTGACGTAGAGCAGCGTGCCGTCGGCCTTGAAGCGCACGATCACGTCGGTCTGCTCGTCGAGCATGCTGCGGTAGCGCTCTTCGGTGCGCTGCAGCTCGGTCAGGGTCGAACGCAGTTGGCTGGCAGTGCGCTGCAACTGCTGGATGATCCAGCCGATCAGGGCGGCCGACAGCACGAACACCGTCACCGACAGCACGCTGTTGCGACTCGGTTCAAACGACCAGTGCGGCGGCGCGAAGATGGTGTAGCCCGCCACAGCGCTGAGCGCCACCATCAGCCAGCCCGGCCTGATCCCGCACAGATAGAAGGCCACGACGATGGCCGGGTAAAAAGTCAGGAACGCCAGTCCGGCTTCGACCGGCAGAACCCAGAATCGCAGCAACAGCGCGCCGAGGAAGATCGCGACAGCCAGCACGTAGCGCCAAGGCGGCGACAAGCGCAGATGGAGATCGATTGAATTCGGCATGGCGAAATGCTAGCCGGATCGATTGCCTTGTCAGTGATTGCTGCTGGTCGTATTGATGTAAATCAAGTTGATGATTTTCAGGCTCGCAGCACCAGCGCCGTGGTCGCCACGCCCACCGCCATCGCCACCGCGTAGCCGAGCACCACGCGGCGGCCGAGTGCCGCGTTGCCGGTCACCCAGGCCATCACCGCCTTGGTCACCATGTTCGATGCTGCCGCCAGGCCCATCGCCAGCCCGGCAGCAGCGGTTGGCAGGCCGTTGCTGCCATGCATGCGACTCACCGAGATCACGATCGCATCGACATCGGCCAGCCCCGACAGCAGCGCCAGGCCGTACAGGCCGCCATCGCCGAACCAGTCATGTGCCGCGTGGCTGAGCACCGCCATCAGGCCCAGAAAGGCGCCGAATCCGACCGCGACACTGAGGTCGAAGGGGGACTCCGCGTCGGTCGCAGCGGCGGGCGGCGTGCCCGGTGGGCGGCGGCGCCACTGCAGCAGGCCGAGCCCGAGCAAGCTCAGGCCGCTGGCGATCAGGGGTGCGGCCAAGGTGCGGCCGAGCATCGGCTGCAGTGACATCACGATCACCGTCATGCGCAGGAACATCACGCCGCAGGCCGCCAGCGTGCCGGCCGCCGCCGCATCGACCAGCCCCGGCTCCTGGCGGGCGCGCCTTGAGAGCGTCAGCGTCGCCGCCGTTGACGAGGCCAGCCCGCCGAGCAGACCGGTCCAGAGCAGGCCGCGCTGCGGGCCACTCAAGCGCATCGCCACATGGCCGGCCAGCGACAGGCCCGACACCAGCACCACCGCCCACCAGAGCCGATACGGATTGAGCGCGTCGTAGGGGCCGTAGCCCTGATCCGGCAGCAAGGGCAGCACCACCATCGACAGCACCAGCATCTGCAGCGCGGCGCTCAGCTCGCGGTGTTCGATGTGGCGCAGCCAGCCGTGCAAGGTCGGTTTGAGATCGAGCAGCAAGGTGACGATCACCGCCACCCCGACCGCATGTGCCGGGGCGCCCGCCGCTGCCATGGCGCCCAGCGCGTAAGTCAGCAGCGCCGCGATGGTGCTGGTGACACTCAGGCTGCCGTTGACGCGCACCGATTCGCGGTACGACACGGCGCCCAGCAGCGCCAGACCGAGCAGCCCGGCAGCGAGCGGCCAGATGCCGAAGTCGCGGCGCAGAATCGCCAGCACGCCGCCGAGCAGGCCGATCAGCGCGAAGGTGCGCAGGCCGGCGACCCGGCTGCCGTCGGCCAGCTCGCGGTCTTGCCAGCCGCGCTCCAGCCCGATCAGCAGACCGACGACAAGTGCGGCCGCCAGCCCGGTGACGGCAGGGTCGAGGGTCAGATCGAAACGCAGGGAGGTGGGGTCCATGCGCGCAGTGTCGCGCTACTGATCGAGGTTCGGGATCGGCGTCACCGGGCCGGTGTAGGTTTCCTGGTGCAGCGCATGTTTCAGCGGCGGCAGTTCGAACTTTGATTCCGGCAGCTTGTGCGCTGGCAGATGGTCGAGCAGATGCCGGATCAGCGTCAGCCGGCCCAGGCGCTGATCGTTGAAATCGACCAACGCCCAGGGCGCGTGCTCGGTGTGGGTGGCTTGCAGCATCTGGTCGCGGGCGCGGCCGTAGTCGGCGTAGCGCTTGCGCGCCTGCAGGTCGATGTCGGAGAGCTTCCAGCGTTTCAGCGGGTCGGCCAGGCGCTCGGCGAAGCGTTCCTCCTGCTGCGCCTGATCCACCGTGAGCCAGTACTTGAACAGCAGGATGCCGTCATCGACCAGCAGCTTCTCGAACTCCGGCGCCTGGCGCAGAAAGGTCTGGGCTTCGGCTTCGCTGCAAAAGCCCATCACCCGCTCGACGCCGGCGCGGTTGTACCAGCTGCGGTCGAAGATCACCAGCTCGCCCGCCGCCGGCAGGTGCGGCACATAACGCTGGAAATACCACTGCGTCGCTTCACGCTCGCTCGGTTTGCCCAGCGCCACCACCTTGCACTGGCGCGGATTGAGCGTTTCGCTGATCGCGTGCGCCACGCCGCCCTTGCCGGCGGTGTCGCGGCCTTCCAGCAGCACGACCAGGCGCCGCTTGCTGTGCACCAGCCAGCGCGCCACGTCGTTGAGTGCGTAATGCAGCGGCCCGAGTTGAGCGCGGTAATCGCCTTTACTCAGATGGGGTGTGGAGTGGTTCTTGCTCATGGGGGCCCCGGGCAAAGCGAAGATCGATTTGTCGTTCTGGTGCACGCTCATTGTGACGGGGTTGGGCGACCGCGCCAGCCTCACGACCTCACGTGAGGCGGCGTGACCCAGCGTGATGGCCTGGTGCGCGCGTGTTGGTTAATTGAAAACAATCTGCTGGGTCGGTGTTGGGTTGTGTGTACTTGATCACATTGAGCACGCTTAAGACCGCAGAAATGCTCAATCTGTTCAAAGTGCTGTTTATGATAAATCTTAGCTTGCGACGCCATGGGGTTGGATGGCGTCACGTGCAGCGTAGTCAAACGGCATATCAACGACATCTGCATGCGCAGATGATCGGGTTAGTCTGAAATCCAGGCATAAATCATGGTGAGGGCTCGCCTTGGTCACTCCAGGCGAGCGAGGGGATATTGAATGACAGGGCAGGGCATGTGGTGCTCATCTGCGGGTGGGCATCGGATGAATCATTTCATCCTTCAGATCTGTCGGTGGGCAGGACTCGTGTTGGCGAGTTTTTTCATGTTGTCGGCGACATCGGCTGGTGCATTGAATTGGGAATCTGCACCGCTATGTGTCAGTGGTTGTTCTGGAACCGCCGCAATCGGCAAGACCTACGTTTTCAGAAATGCCACCACATTCAATGGCGTGAGCTACGACGTATCGTTGCAATGGCTGGGTGTGGAATCCTCGCTGGGCGCTGCGTCAATCGCCGCCTTGTGTGAAGACGTTGAACAGATTCACGGCATCAGCACCGGTGGCGCCAGTTATTTCAGAGGCCGGGTCTGTGTCGATCGCGGCGCCGGGGCCACGTCGCAAGCGCGGTTTCGATTGACTTTTGGCAAATACCAGAACAACGCTTTTGTGGCGCAAAGAATCGATGCGCCGGTGCGCATCACCAGTCTTGATACCGATGGCAATGGCGACATCAGGCTCGGTGTGCGCGAGCGCATCGAGTTTCATGAATCAAGTGGCTCTCTTTTCATGCGGGCCAATACCGGTTCTCAACTGGAGCCTGTCAATGCGCTCAGCGTGAGCGAGTTCTCGGCCGCCTTGCGGGCCGGTGTTTGTGCCGACGCCGCCGTGCTTGGGTGTGCAGGCAAGGATCAATACGTCTCATTTGATAATATATCAACCGATGCTTCAGTGTCCGGTAGTTATTATTACAAGGATGCCGATTTCTTTGAATTTTCTTTCGGTGCTGAAATTTCCGCTGATGGGCTGGGTGATCCGGCTGCCAATAATCCAGATCGATATTTTGCAATTGCGCTCGATGTGGCTGATTCAGACATGCAGCCGAGCGCCATCAATTGTGGTGCCGGGCCGTTTTATGTGGGCGACAAGATCAGTTGCTCGGTCACCTGTACCAATAAAGGCGTTTCGTGGGCGACCAATCCAGTGTGTGACTTCACCGGCAGCCTGCCGCCGGGTGCAGTGAAGACCAGTTGCGGTGTTTTGAACACGGTCAACCCGGAGTTGTTTGGCCTGCTTGATCCGGCGCAGTCGATGAGCAACTGCCTGCTCGATTTCACGCTCACCAGTGCGCAGGTGCTGACGCTGAACGCCGGCACCGGGGCCAGCAACGATATTGTGGGTGGCACCGTTCAAACTGCCTTCAATAATGCCACCGCCAAGTCGCTGACCATCGCGGCGCGGCCCACGGCCGACATGAGTGTCGTCATCCATGGTTTGCCCGCCGTGCTGGCGCCGGGGCAGAAAATCACCGGGCTGGGGCTGATCTGCAGTAATGCCGCTGGCGGCGGCACGGCGCTGGCCGCGACTTGCGCGCTGGCCGCGCCGTCGGTCGGAACCATCAGCAATACCGTTTGTGCCGCCAATGACGGCAGCGTGGCGCCGGGGGCATCGATCAATTGCAGCTTTGATTACGCCGCACCGGGTGTGCCGGGTGGCCGGGTCGAACCGGTGATTGCCGTCAATCTGAGTGCCAGCACCGGCGCCAGCAATGACAGCAATGCCGCCAATAACAGCGCGGCGGTGGCCGCCACCATCATCGATGCGGTGGATGACGGCGATACCAAAGCCGGCGGCCAGACCCGCCAAAGCACCATTCTGGCCAGCAATGACCGCTATCCGGTCAATGCCACCTTCAGTTTGCTGGCGCCGACCACCACCTGCCCGAATGTCAGCGTGGCGGGCGCCACCGGGGTGGCCACCTATGACACGCCTGCCAGCGGCAGCTGCGTGTTGCATTACCAGGTCTGCGCACCGTCGCCGCTGCAAAGCACCTGCGATGACGCGGTGCTGAGCGTGACGGTGCTGGTGGCCGACATGAGTGTTGCCTTGGCGGGCGTGCCGCCGGTGGTGCGGCCGGGCCAAGCGCTCACCGGCTTGACGCTGACGTGCCGCAACGCCACGACCGGCACGGCGGCACTGGCCGCCAGCTGTGTGCCGACGGTCTCGACGCCCGGCAGTGCCGTGCGCAATGTCAGTTGCAGCCCCGCCGCCAGCGGCACGGTGCCGCCCGGCGCTGCCATCAGCTGTCACTTTGACTACACCGTACCGGGCCTGCAGGGCGGCGCGGCTGAACCAACCCTCAGCGTGGTGTTCACCGGCAGCACCGGTGCCAGCAACGACAGCAACGCCGCCAACAACAGCACGAGCGTCACGGCGGCGGTGCTCGATGCGGTGGATGACGGCGCGGTTAAGGTCTCGGCCAACGGCGGTCAAGTGCCGCTGTATGGCAACGACCGGCTCGCCGGGCAAGCGCTGGTACCGGCGCAAGTCACTGCCAGCCTGGTGTCGAACGGCGGCTTGACAAATGCGTCGATCGACGCGGCCAGCGGCAACCTGATCGTGCCGGCTGGTTCGGCCCCTGGCAGCTACGCGCTGCAATACCGCTTGTGTGCCGGTGCGGTGCCGGTGGCTGAACCCTGTGACACCGCGACCGTGACGGTGATGGTCGATGGCGCACCCGATCTGGTGGTGCGCAAGAGCCACAGCCCGGCCACCTTCACCGAAGGCCACGAAGGCACTTACACCATCACCGCCAGCAACCAGGGCTACTTGGCCACCAGCGGCAGCTACACCGTGGTCGATAGCCTGCCGGCCGGTTTGACCGTGGCCGCCATGCCGACCGGCAGCGGCTGGGATTGCTCGACGACCCAGATCGGCAGCCGCACCGCCAGCTGCAGCAACAGCAGCGTGATCGCGGCCGGCAATGGCAGCAAGGTCGATCAGCCAGCGGCCATCACCTTGAAGGTGCTGGTGGCCAGCGGTGCCTGCGTATCGCCCGACGCCAACGGCACTTGCAGCGTGGCGGCTGGGCAGGCACTGGTCAATCTGGTCGCCATCAGCGGCGGCGGTGAGCCCGACACGCCGGCGATCCTCGGCAACAACAGCTACACCGACCCGACCCCGATCCAGCAGGCGGGTGCGGTGGCGGGCCGAGCGTGGCTCGACCTCAATACCAACCATCTGCTCGATGCCGACGAGCCGGCCCAGGCTGGCGTCACGGTTGAGGTGCTGGATGCCAGCGGCAAGCTGGCCGGTTCGGCCGTGACCGACAACACCGGTGCCTATCGCATCGACGGCCTGCTGCCGGGCAGCGGCTACAGCGTGCGTTTTCTGGATGGCGGCCACACGGTTTATCCGGATCGGCCGGTGTCGAATGACCCGAGCGGTGGCAACGACCCCAGCGCCGTACCCGGTACCGGCCTGGTGTCCAACAACCTGATCCAGGCCCTGACGATTCCACCCGGCAACCGCACGCGGCTCAATCAGAGCCTGCCGCTGGTGTCGATCACGCCGCCGCGTCTGCTGGTGGTGAAGACCGGCGACCGCACCGTAGCGGAGCTGGGCGACTCGGTGCGCTACACCGTGACCATCAAGCGCGTCGATGCCGGCCTGACCAGCGCGCCGCTGGAAGTGATCGACACCCTGCCGGCGGGCTTCCGCTACATCGACGGCACCGCACAGCTGGGCGGCGTGAGCGTGGCGGATCCGATCGGCAAGCCCGGCCCGCAACTGCGCTTCAAGCTCGGCAGCTTGGCCACCGGCGGCACGGCCGTGCTGAGCTACCGCGTGCGCCTCGGTGTCGGCGCCCAGC
>JBFPGZ010000012.1:0-112484 GCA_041083665.1 Leptothrix sp. (in: b-proteobacteria) | reverse complement strand
CCACGATCACCAGGAACATCGACTGCACCACGCTGCGGGTGGTCTGGCGGCCGACGCTGTCGGCGCCGCCGTGGGTCTGGAAACCCTGGAAGCAGCCCACCACCGCGATGATGGCGGCGAACACCGGCGCCTTGACCAGCCCGACGAAGTAGGTGGCGAGGCTGACCGCCTTGACGAAGCGGTCAAGGAACTCCGGCATGCCGACGCCGAGCTGGGCGCGCGCCATCAGCATGCCGCCGAGCACGCCGAGCAGGTCGGCAAACACAGTCAGCAGCGGCAGCGCGATCACCAGCGCGATCAGCTTGGGCAGCACCAGCAGTTCCAGCGGCTCGATGCCGAGCGTGCGCAGGGCGTCGATTTCCTCGGTCACCGCCATGGTGCCGATCTGGGCGGCGTAGGCCGAGCCCGAGCGGCCGGCGATCAGGATGGCGGTGATGAGCGGCGCGAACTCGCGCAGCATTGACACCCCGACCAGATCGGCCACGAAGATGTTGGCGCCGTATTGCCTGAGCTGGGCGGCGCCCTGGTACGCCACCACCACGCCGAGCAGGAACGACAGCAGTCCGACGATCGGCAGGGCGTCGAAGCCGGCGCTGCGGATGTTGAACAGAACCGGGCGCCAGCGCAGCCGTGCCGGGTGCCTGAGGCTATGGAGCAGCGCGAGCGCGCTTTCACCGACGAAGCTGAGCAGCGCCAGGCTCTGCGCGCCGGCCGTGGCGCTGCTCCGGCCGAGGCGGTGTAGTGCTGCCTCGGCCGGGTGGGTGATGGCAGCAATGGCAACCCGCATCGGCTTCATGGATGGAGCAAAGGCTAGGGCGTGCTGGCGGTCTGGTCTGTGCGCAGGCAGACAGAAGGGCGGTTCTTCGAGGCGAGTCAATCAGCGTCGTGCCTGTGCCGATGTGGCCTGATCTGACGCTGGCGCATCTGGTGAGCCTGCGGCGATGCTGATCTGGGCTGCGTCGCCTAGTTTGTGGCTGCCTTTGATCTGTGTTGCCACAGGCTCATAAAGTGGCCGCGCTGACACGATTTCCGCAGGTCCACTGCGTTAATCTCCGGCGTGGTCTGTGGAGCTTTGCGCTACTGGGAGACTTTCTCTATTTGGCGGCCCCATGTTTGTGGGGGGAGTGTGACGGAATGCGGCGGCACTTGATGGGTGCCCTGTTTAACATGCGCTCACTTCCCGCTGAACTGAAATCAGCCCAACCCAGTTGCGTGAGACGGACAGATCCGAATGAGCACAGAAAGACCTCTCCAACACGAACCCCCGCGGGAAAGAAGCACCATGTTTTTTGGACGCTCGAAGAAAAACGATGACCCGATGCAAGAGCGCATCGATTGCCTCATCGGTTCCGATGCCAGCATCACCGGCGATGTCATTTTCACTGGCGGTCTGCGCATTGACGGCCGCATCAAGGGTGATGTGACGGTTTCGAACATCAATCCAGGTACGCTGATGATTGGCGATCAGGGCTGTATCGAAGGGGTGGTGCGGGTCTCGCATCTGATCGTCTTCGGTGAGATCAAGGGGACGGTTTATGCAACCGGCCTGGTGGATATGCGCACCAAGGGGCGTATCTCGGGTGATATCCACTATGGCGAGCTGGAGGTCCAGGCAGGTGCTGTGATCGAAGGCAGTCTTGTGAAACAAAAGTCTGCCGGCGCTCAGCAATGATCTGCTGGCGGGCGCTTCCTCTTTCCAGCCGTCGCCAGCCGCGCCGGCCCAACACGAGTCGCTGAGACATGCTAGAGCCGAACACGCCTGAGTGCGTCATTGATCCAGGGTTCGTCTATGCGGGTTTAGACCGCATGGAACCCTCCGATCAAGGCGAACCGATGGATGCATGGCGCCACTTGACGGCGATGATCGCGCGCGATCCGCTTGATCTGGCCTCGCATGTCCGGCGTGTGCTGCTGGCGTGCCGTCCGCCACTGACCGAGCGTGCATTCGGTGCACTGGTCGATCTTTTCTTGGCGCTCGGCAGCCAGGGGCGTGGGTTGCGGCAGAGCATGCTGGAGCAGGCTGAATCCTGGCTTGATCCGGACGATGCCAATTTCCTGCGTGCCTACATGGACCTGGGCCTGCGCACCGACAGTTCGCTGCCGGCCGCACTCGGCTCGGCATTGGACCGGGCGGTCAGTGGTTCGGCGCAGATGGTGGCACGGCATCGGGTCGAGGCCGTCGAGGTCTCACCGCTGGAGCGTGCCACTTCCTTGCTCGACAACGGTGACTTAGAGGGCGCCCGCACGCTTTTAGAGGAAGCCTTGCTATCAGATCCGACTGATACGCAAATTGCGACGGAATTACTTCTTATTTACCGGCATAGCCGCGATGATGCGGCCCAAGCCGCAATGACGGCCAAGTTGCAGGCACGTGGTGCCGCCCTGCCCGTGGGGTGGGTGCACTGAGATTGTCTGCCGCCGGTAGATGTTGACCTTCCGGCCCGATCGATTCGAACCAGAGCGCATTTCAAGTGGATGCTCCGAAGCTGCAAACCAGATTGAAGGTGGTACTGCTCAGCCTGCCCGCAAGAACGCAGGCTGTGCTTGAGTTCTTCTTTACGAGCACAGGGCGCAGTAGTTTTGCCCCCTGTACCGAGGACATTGCCGATGCGGCCGTGTTTGACTTCGACACCATCGAGTCAAGGCAGCATTGGGATGTTTTCTACGCCAGGACGGGCCGTCCCGGTATTGTTTTGTCCGTCACGCAGCAATATGTGCTTGGCACTGTCTGGGTTCAGAAGCCCGTGACACCTGCTGCGCTACTTGCCGCCGCCGGGCAAATCCATGCAGGTCGTTGGCTGCGTCCTGAGGTTGCCGCGCTGCCTGCGCCCGAGCCTGAACCACCGCCACCGCCACCGCCACCGCCACCGCCACCGCCACCGCCACCGCCACCGCCACCGCCACCGCCACCGCCACCGCCGACGGTGCCTGTCGTGGTGCCTGTGCAGGAAGCACCTGCTGTGCCGACCCAGACGGCTGTGGCCGTGGTCGCACCAATACCAGTGACCCCACCAGTCGCTGCGCCAGTGGCCGCGCCCAGCGCGGGTCATGCCCATGCCGCAGGCCGCACGGGGCAGGACAAATCCCGTGGTGGTACCTGGACCGAGATGGGCGGCTTCCTGAAGCGCTTTTTCAAGCGCGATGGGCAGGAGCCGACAGCCGGGCGAGCCGAGCCGAAGGCCTATCCCGATACGGTTGAGCAACGGCCGCCTGAACCTGTCGCTGCGCCTGCACCAGTGGTCGTGCCACCTGTCGTGGAGGCCGCTCCGGTCCAGCATGTCGCTGCTTCGGTGCCTGTTGCTGCTCCGGCGGTCATGCCCGTGCCGACGCACGTGCCGCCGGTGCCGATCGCACCGGTGGTGGTTGCTGCGCCGGTAGTTGCGTCTGTGCCTGCCACGATCCCGACAAGCAGTCCGGCACCGATTGATCAAGGGTCATCCTTGATCGGTATTCAGCCCGCACATACCCTGTCGGTCCAGGATGAAACGCGGCTGTGCGGCGCCGAGGTGACAGCAGCGCAGTTGACTTCTGATGACCCGAGCCTGAGGTACGACCCGGCCGCACATCTGGTGACGGCACTCAGAGAGGCTTATCTGGTCAGCCGCAAGTGGCAGGTGCCCACCCGACTCGATACGGATGCCGGTGTCATCACGGTGGATTCGGTACATAACCGCATGTACCTGGAGTTTTCTGAAGCCCGCTTGATGCAGCTGTGTGTTGCGTCGCTCGACAAGCGGCCTAAAACTCGGACCTTGGGTTTGCAGGAGGCTGCTGCGATCCGGGCCACGCTGGAGCAGGAGTCAAAGAGCAACGATCTTTACACCTGTCGCGTTGATGCGACGCTTTGGCGGGCGGGCATGGAAACGGCCCGGGGGCGCTTGCCTCTGGGTGTCAATCCCGGCAAGACCGTCTATTTGAAACATTGGCCGAATATGACGCGCCTGCTGTGTACGCCGCACGCTCTGCGTGTGGCTGCCGTGTGGGCGACGCGTGGTGCGACTCCGCTGGAAACCGCCTCCCAGCTTGGAGTATCTCTGCGACATGTCATGGCCGTTTACAACGCTGCTCTTGCGCTGGATCTGGTCACAGAAGACGGCACACATATCCGCCGTGCCCAACGCAAGGCGGCTCACCGTAACCGGGGCCTGCTGACACGCCTGTTCACCTGGCTGCACCGGTGAGCGACTGGCACTGAACGACCCTCGAGACATCATGGCTCACACCGACCACAAAATCATCTTCACTGGCCCCGTCGGAGCGGGCAAGACGACGGCCATCGCTTCCATCAGCGACATCGAGCCCATCCGGACCGATGAAGCGGCGTCGGACATGACAAAAAAACGCAAGTCCAACACCACGGTGGCGATGGACTACGGCATGATCCGGCTCGGCCCGAAGGAAAAAGTGCACCTGTACGGTACCCCCGGCCAGGAGCGCTTTGACTTCATGTGGGACATCTTGACCAAAGGGGGCATCGGCCTGATTCTTCTGCTCGACAATACGCGTCCAGCGCCCTTCGAGGACATGAAGTTTTATATTGGCGCCTTCAGGGAGTTCATTGAAAGCACGCGGTTGGTGGTGGGGGTAACCCAGATGGATGCCCGCCCCACGCCGACGATCGAGGACTATGTCAAGCAGATGAAGGATCTCGATGTTGCTGCGCCGGTTTTTGAAGTTGATGCGCGCCGCCGTGATGATGTCTCGACCCTGATTCAGTCCTTGCTGCTCTCGCTCGACCCGGGAATCTGACGCCACCATGGATCATTACACGCTCACTGGCGAGTACTTTCTCCACCCGACGCCAGCTGGCGCCTACTATGCAGTGAGTCGCCCCTCGCGGGATCCGGCGCGCGTTTTCCTGCAGCGGCTGCTACGCGAGGCAGAGACTCCTCGTTTGAGTCCGCAGCTGGTGCAGAGTTGGATGTCGCTCGACGAAGCTGACGCGTTGGAATTCATCTATCGCCTGCAGTCTTCGGGTTTTATTCAGGGGTTGCCAGTGCCGGTCGCTGTCCCTCGCGATAGCGTAGAGGCTTTGCTGCCACCCTTGCTGGGTCAGTTGTCTGACGAGGGTAAAGCAATTTTGGCGGAAAAGCGTGGGCTTTATCTCGGTACGGCTGGCTATCCTCACGAAGCTTCTGAAGAATTGGCTGCATTGGGTGCAGACTTGGCCAGCGTGCAAGAGCGGCATGCCAAGTTGCTGCACAACAATTTGCGCCTGCGCAGCGACGGCTGGGGCATGGTGAATGCCAGTGGCTACAGTGAAGTTGGTTTCTGGCCGGTGTATCTGGGTGAGGAGTATTTCATCCTCATCGTTGGTGGCATGCCTCGATTCAACCAAGCGGCATTCACGACCCTGATCTGGTCGTTGGGTGTGCGTTATGGCGGTGCAGCCTGATTTCCTCTCTATTTTCGTCAACCCTTGTTTAACAGGAAGACCGTTTCATGCGTGCTGATCTTCTGAATTCGATTCTGAGTGAACTGAACGGCTCGACCGCCGATATTGAAGCCTCCGCTGTGCTGTCGACCGACGGCCTGATGATGGCATCGATGCTGCCCTCCGGCATGGACGAAGACCGTGTCGGTGCCATGAGCGCTGCCATGTTGTCGCTGGGTGACCGGACGTCACGCGAATTGGCGCGTGGCGAGTTGGAGCAGGTATTGGTCAAAGGCCATAAAGGCTATGTGCTGCTGACCCATGCTGGTCCTGATGCGGTTTTGACCGTGTTGACCAAGCAGAATGCACGTCTGGGCCTGATCTTCCTGGACGTCAAGCGCGCTGCCGACAGCATCAGCAAGGTTATCTGATCACTTAATCTCACCGAGAAAAACCATGACGGACATGGATCCGGCACATCTGGTCGGGGATCGTTATCGCGAGTACACATTGCGTCACTATGGTGGGTTGCTCCGCCGAGTGCTGGTGCTGGACGAAGAAGTGCCATTTCCGGATGGTAAGCTGATCGTTTCAAGCACAGATCCGCAAGGTATTATTACCCATGCCAATCAGGCCTTCATTGAAATGTCTGGTTACACGAGGGAAGAATTGATTGGTGAGCCGCATTGTATTTTGCGCCACCCGGACATGCCTGCGGTTGCCTTCAAGGACCTCTGGGATACGCTCGGGCGCGGCGACAAATGGCAAGGCTATGTGAAGAACTTGCGCAAGGATGGTACCTATTATTGGGTGTTTGCCACTGCGATACCGAATGTGCGCAATGGCAAAGTCGTTGGGTACACGTCGGTGCGGCGCAAACCATCACGCACCAAGATCAATGGATGCATAGAGCTGTATGCCCGTTTGCGGGCTGAGGAACTGCGTCATGACGCTTGAACTGACAGTCAGCCCAGATTTTGCACCAGATCATATTGCCGGCTGGTATGTCTTCAATACTTGGTTGCAGCGTAAACTCGGGGTGAGGATTCACCTTGAGCTTTATGATGATTTTGATGCGCAGCGTAAAGCGATTGCAGCCGACAAGGTTGATCTGATCTACGCTAACCCTTACGACGCCGCCATGCTGGTTCGTGAAAAGGGTTTTACGGTACTGGTTGCACCTATCAACAGGCCGGATGAGGCCGTGATTGCCGTGCCTGTCGGCGCGACCTGTCAGAAGGTTGAGGATCTGGCGCCTGGGTTGCGTCTGGCGGTGACCCGCGATCCTGATGTCAACATGATCGGCATGATCATGTTGGAGCCGGCCGATCTGAACAAGGGTAACACCACTATTCATCAGGTTGATTCCTATGTGCTGGTGGCCAAGTATTTGCTGATGGGCAAAGCGGATGCGGGTTTTTTCCTCAAAGACGCATTTGACGAACTCAGCCAAGTGATTCGCAAGCAGCTCAAGGTGCTGGTGGCGAGTCAGATCAGCGATGTGCGGCATGCCTTGCTGATCGGGCCACGTTGCCCGGAGTTGAAAGAGCCCTTGCTGGAGTTGCTGCTGTCGATGAATACCACCGGCAAAAGTGTGCTCGAATCGCTCGGACTGGAAGGCTGGGAAGCGCTGGATCAAGAGGCAACCGAGTTCATGATCGATCTCATGGACACGCTGACGGAGTGAGCCGGCACGTGTCATATCCGTGCCGCGTGTCGGTGACTGTCTAGGGACTGCATTTACGTCATGTCTATTTCTCGTACTTTGGTGGTTCTTGCGTTGGCCGCCGTGCCGATGGCTGTGTTGGCTGCGGAGCCGGCCGTGCCGGCGCAGGTCGGTGATGAGCCATTCACGTTTCGGGCGACAGTCGAGAAGGACACGCTGTGGACAATCGTCGCGGCGCTGACGGCCAATGGGCAGGTATCGTCCAACCAGGCGATGGTGGCGATCCTGCGCCAGAATCCTGATGCGTTTGTGCGAGGCAACTTGCATCGTTTGCGCAAAGGCGTGGTGCTGACGATTCCGTCGCGGGCTCAGATGCTCGCCGAAAATCGCACCAAAGCGAACGATACAGTGCAAGCGCATCTGCGCTTGTTGACAGAAGGTTCCACAGAACGGGCGCCGCTGTATGGCCTGAGCGCCGTGATTGCGCCAACCGCAGCGGCGCCAGCGGCGTCTCGGCCTGTTGCGGCCGTGCCTGCCGCGTCACGCGCATCAGCGGTTGTTTCGGTCCGACCGTCGCCAGCCAGTGCTGCAGCTTCTGCTCCGCTTGTGGCTGCGTCGCGGCAGCCGCTGCCAGTACAAACTCAGGCCGCCTCTGCGGCGGCTTCGGTTGTTGCCGCTGGCAGTGCTGTTCCCGTGATTGGGCCCTCTGCGGTGACCCCAGCAGCTCCGCCAGCGAGTGGGGGTGGCTCGTATCTCCCTTATGCCGCTGGTGTGGTTTTCCTTGGCGCGGCATGGTGGGCTTGGCGGCGTTACTCGGAGTCGAGTTCGGCGGCGAAGGGCGGATATTCAGCCGACGTTGATGATGGGGCGGGTTCCGGTCCGCGCTTGGTCAATGTGTCGACTGCGGCGATGGATACCGCCCGTTCGCTCGATGCGATGAAGCCAGTCTTTGGCATGGTGCGCAAGGAGGGTGAGCCGGAATCCGTTGATGCAGCCAATCTGACCGCGCAGGCAACCCTCAAGCTGGAATTGGCGCGTGCGTATATCGAATTGCGCCGCCACGATGAAGCCTATATTCTGCTGCAATTTGTCATGCAGCATGGATCGATTACTCAGCAGCATGATGCTGATATCCTGCTGCGTGGCCGCTCCTGATCAAGCCGCTGCTGGCCCAATGAAAAAACCGGGTGGCAAACCCGGTTTTTTCATGGCAAAAGCTGTTTCTTCAGAGGAAACGCTTGGGCGAAAAACTACGCGCTTCCGGTAGTCGCTCAGTGCTTCTGAGCGCCCGGGCGAGCACCTGATCGGCTTCCACAGGGCCAATCGATTCGCACAAGCCGATATAAATCAAGTGCATCAGCTCGGCTAGTTCTGTTGCCGTGGCGGAAATTTGCCATTCATCTTGCAGTGGCCGCAGCCAAGCCTGCTTGAAGTCATGTTTGGCTTGACCGGAAACGCGCAATTTGCCTAGTTCTTTCAGCGAGTCAGTTCGGAAATCTTCGATGACTGAGCTGTGAAACTGTTGAACTTCGGCCAGGATGGCGCGAATCAAGCCACTGAAAACTGCTTGCTCCGGGGGAAGCTGGCGAACTGGTGCGGACGCCGGTGCCACAGCTATGCTGGCAGCCGGTGGTGGGGCTGGAACGGTCGCTGGCGCAGCGACCTGTGGGGGCGGTACCGGCGTCGGGTTGAACGTGAATTGAGGTGACACCGCTGGTGCCGACCGTACCGCTCGGCTGGCCTGCATGGCCGGCCACGGATCATCCGGCAGGTCACCGTCAGGGGTTTTCAGGGAACGAAAAATGATTTCGTAGAGCCGTTTGGTGGTTCGTGCGTCCAGCATATGACGGTTGGAAACGCCATCGATATAGCTGATGACGTCCGAAACCCCGTCGCCACGCATATTTTCTTGCAAATCCCACAGCGCTTCGATCAGCGCGTTGTCATCTAGAACGGGGCGCAAGGCGGCCAGGGCCGCTCTGCGTCGCAACGAAAAAGCATCCTGGGCCATCGATCAGACCTCCGATTTCAGTTGAGCTGCCGAACCCTGGAACTCAGGGTAGCCGATTTCATGATGCTCGGTATAGTCAAGGCCACGTTGTTCATTGAGGGTTGGTGCGCGCAGGCCCATCAGGAGGTCGATGCTCTTGAATACGACGAAAGCGGCGCCAAACGACCAAACAAATGCCACGGCCGCACCCAGCAGCTGGATCAGTACGCGATGCAGATTGAAAAAATCACCGGGGTAAAACAAGCCTGTGGCGATCAATCCCCAGATACCGTTGAGGCCATGGACGGCAATCGCATCCACCGCATCATCGATTTTGAACTTGCGGATGAATTCAGCGCCCCAGGTGCACAGCATGCCGCCCACAAAGCCGGTCAGCAGGGCCGTCAGAGGATTCATGGTACCGGCACCTGCCGTGATGGCCACCAGACCGGCCAGACTGCCGTTGACGGTACCTGTCATCAGAATCTGACGACCGGTCAAGCGCATGAAGGCCAACGCACCCAGGCCACCCGCGCAGGCCGCCAGATAGGTGTTGATCAGCACCATGCCGACATTGGCGCTTTCCAGGCCGCTGATGCTGCCGCCGTTGAAGCCGAACCAGCCCATCCACAGGATGAAGCCACCCAGGGCAACCATCGGGAGATTATGGCCGGGGATATCACGGACTTCGCCATTCTTGCCAAAACGACCGAGACGCGGGCCCAAAACGACCAGGCCGGCCAGTGCGCACCAGGCGCCAACCGAATGCACTGCACCGTCGCCAGCAAAATCGATGAAGCCGAGCTTTTTCAGCCAGCCATCCGGATTCCAGGCCCAGTGGGCATACATCGGATAGATCAGTAACGACATGACGAAGGCAAACAGCAGATAACCGCCGTAGCGCATGCGTTCGGCCACCGCGCCCGAGACAATCGAGACGGCGGTGGTGGCAAACATCATCTGATAAATCAGCGCGACAGCGGGAGTCGGTTTCAAGTCGAGTGGCGCAAAATCACCGATGCCGTAAAGACCGGCGGCGCTCGGTCCGAACGCCAAGCCATAACCAACGGCCCAGAAGGCAACACCGACAAAACAGGTGCCCAGATAGATCTTCATGATCACGTTGATCGAGTTCTTGGCGCGTGAAAGCCCTCCTTCCACCAAGGCGAATCCCGCCTGCATGAAAAACACCAAGGCTGCACAAACGGCAACCCATGCAAGATTGATCAGTTCTGTCATTGTGGTTGGCTCAGAGAAAGTAATGGTTGAGCACGAACGCTTTATCTGGTGCGCTTGCACCAAACTGGGGTTCTGTGCGTATTGATGAAGTCCTGTTCATCACGCTAAGCAACCATCGTGCTTGAGTCAACGCAAAAACAGTGGATTTATCCCCTGAATGGGTGGGTAATCTCGAATTGACGCGCCGTGGCTGCGCTCGGTGGGCAGAACGTCACGGCCTTGGATAGCTAAGTCAATATATGACGAATTGAAGTCAGATCAATATCGCACCAATAACAGGCGCCTGATTGCCTATTATTGGTGCATGCAAATATTGCGCGACGATGCTGATCGCAGCAAGCCGCATCACCTTGATTCAAGCGGGAAAGACGCCGGTCGAGAGGTAGCGGTCGCCCCGATCGCACACCACAAAGACGATGGTGGCGTTTTCAAGCTGCTCGGCCAGCTGCAGCGCCACCCAGCAGGCGCCAGCCGCCGAAATGCCGGCAAACAGGCCTTCTTCACGCGCCAGGCGGCGTGCCATGTCCTCGGCATGGGCCTGGCTGACCAGCACCAGCTCATCCACGGCACTCGGGTCGTAGATCTTGGGCAGATAGGCTTGCGGCCATTTGCGAATGCCGGGGATGCGCGAGCCTTCGGCTGGCTGGGCGCCGACGATGCGCACCGCCGGGTTCTTTTCTTTCAGGAAGTGCGACACGCCGGTGATGGTGCCGGTGGTGCCCATCGCGCTGACGAAGTGGCTCACGCGGCCTTCGGTGTCGGTCCAGATTTCCGGGCCGGTGGTCTCGTAATGGATGCGCGGGTTGTCGGGGTTGGCAAACTGGTCGAGCACGCGGCCCTTGCCGTCGCGCACCATCTGTTCGGCCAGATCGCGGGCGTATTCCATGCCGCCCGCCTTGGGTGTCAGGATCAGCTCGGCGCCGTAGGCTTTCATGGTCTGGGCGCGCTCGATCGACAAGTCCTCCGGCATGATCAGCACCATCCGGTAGCCCTTGATGGCGGCGGCCATCGCCAGCGCAATGCCGGTGTTGCCCGAGGTGGCTTCGATCAGGGTATCGCCCGGGTGGATGTCGCCGCGCTCCTCGGCGCGCCGGATCATGCTGATGGCGGGGCGGTCCTTCACAGAGCCGGCCGGGTTGTTGCCTTCGAGCTTGGCGAGGATGACGTTGCCACGCCGCTCGTTGTCCAAGCCGGGCAGGCGCTGCAGACGCACCAGGGGCGTCGCACCGATCGTGTCTTCAACAGTCTTGTACAGAAGAGCCATGAAACCTCCTGCGCAGATTGTCGCAGGAGCGCCAGATTTGCGTCTGGACAGGCCTTGGCGGCATGTCATAATCGCGCTCCGCGTTTGTCACTGTCACGCAAACGTGCCCTACCTGCCGGAGTGGCGAAATCGGTAGACGCAGGGGATTCAAAATCCCCCGCCGCAAGGTGTGCCGGTTCGAGTCCGGCCTCCGGCACCATCTCAGGGTCCACTGAGGTGCAAAGAAGTTCAGAAGGCCCGCTTCCTCATAGGAAAGCGGGCTTTTTTTCGTCCAAGGAAGTCCAAGGACGTGCATTGACATCCGGGCCTAGTTGGGGGCACAAATGGGGGCATATCGCGGGGGCACATCGAATGCCCCCATTTGTGCCCCCACCCAATAGGGAAGACAAAGGCCCGGCCATGCCTCTGAACGACGTCAAGCTCAGAACCCTCGCAAAACCCCTGGCAAACACTTCGACGGTGGCGGGCTTTACCTGGAGATCACTACAGCGGGTGGCCGGTACTGGCAGCTGAAGTACCGCTTCAGCGGCAAGGAAAAGCGCCTTGCGTTCGGGGTCTATCCGCACCATCAGGAAGTGGGCATGGCAACACAGCAGCGCTGTGTTGTTTCATCACATGAGCTGTTTGCGCATGGGCGTCAGCCCTCACCTTGCGCAGCGACGCAGGTAAACTGCGCGGCTTCTCTCCACTGTCCGACGACCGGTCAAGGTCCTTCATGCCCCAGCTTCCCCCTGTTACCAAGGCGCTGATGCTGATTTGCACAGCGATGTTCTGTGTTCAGTCGCTGTTTGGCTACTGGGTCGAGGGGCTGCTGGCGCTGTGGCCGTTGGGCTCAGGGCATTTCATGCCTTGGCAACTGATCACCTATGCTTTCTTGCATGGCGACATGCTGCATCTGTTCTTCAACATGCTCGGCCTGTGGATGTTCGGCTCGGAGATCGAACAGATCTGGGGCCGGCAGCGCTATCTGCAGTTTCTGCTGGCGAGTGCCTTGTCGGGGGCTTTGGCCCAGTTGCTGATCGCGCCATTGATTGCGATGCCGGGGCCGACGCTGGGTGCCTCGGGTGCGCTGTTCGGTCTGTTGCTGGCGTTCGGCATGATGTTTCCGGATCGGGTCATCATGCCGCTGTTTCCGCCCATCCCGATGAAGGCGAAGATTTTCGTCGCGGTGTTCGGTGGCATGGAGCTGCTGTTCGGCCTGAGCGGGCGCAGCGGCGTGGCGCACTTTGCGCACTTGGGCGGCATGCTGGGCGGCTGGCTGATGATCCGCTACTGGCGTGGTCAGCCGCCGTTTCCGCCGCGCGGCAAGCTGCGGCGCTGATCGGTTTTACCGGTCGGCCTGCAAGCCTTCCCGCACGGTCGGATAGCGCAGCGTCACGCGCAACTCCCGTTTGAGGCGCTGGTTGTCGAGTCGACGCGACTCACTCATGAAGCTGAGCTGCATCGGGCTGAGCTGTGTGGCCGCTGCCTGCCGGCTGATGCGCGGCGGGCGGGGCAAGCCGCACAGATCAGCCGCCAGATCGAAGTAGTCGCCCATGCGCAGATCGGTGTCGTCGCAGGCATGCACGATGCGCTGCGTGTGGCCACGCCAGAGTGCTGCGATGCAGCATCGCGCCAGATCATCGGCGTGAATGTGGTTGGTGTAGACATCGTCGCTGGCTTGCAGCACCGGCGAGCCGCGCAGCAGGCGTTCACGCGGATGGCCGCCTGGGCGGTCCGCCGCATAAATCCCGGGGATGCGCAGGATGGTGCCACGCACGTGTGAGTACAGCGACCAGCGGCGCAGTTGCTGTTCGGCATCGACACGCCGCGCCGCGCGGGCCGTGGCTGGTGCGACCGCGCGGGTCTCGTTGAACTGCGCGCCGCCGGTGTCGCCGTAAACGCCGGTCGTGCTGCCATAGACCAGCGTGTGCGCGGCATGGCTGCGCGCCAGCGCTTGCAGCAGTGCCCGGGTGCGTGTGTCTTGTTCGCCATTGCCTGGCGGGGGTGCCAGGTGCAGCACGCGTGGCGCCAGCGCTGCGAGCCGGCGCAAGCTCCGTGGCTGATCCAGATTGCCTTGCAGCGGCATGATGCCGAGCGCGCGCAACTCGGCGCAGCGCTCGGGTTGCGAGGTGAGGGCGCGCAGCCGCAGTCGCTGGCCCAGCAGGCGCGCGACGCGCTGGCCGATGTCGCCGCAGCCGATGATGAGCAGCCGAGCACGGCGGAACAAGGCGGGTTTGCTGATGGCGGGTTGTCGCATGGTGGCTGATGGTGCGGGTCGTTGGCTGTGAGCGGGTGGGCCGGCTGCGGGCACAATCTCCAGTTTGCTTGGGTAGCAAGCGTCAGGATACGAGGATCCAGAACATGACTTTCAACGTGAGCGTGCAGCCGGCCAGCCGCAGCTTTGAGGTGGCGAGCGACGAAACCATCCTCGGTGCAGCCATCCGGCAGGGCATTGGCTTGCCCTACGGCTGCAAGGACGGCGCCTGCGGCTCGTGCAAGAGCAAGCTGCTGGAAGGACGCGTGACCCATGGCGAGCACCAGCTCAAGGCGCTGAGTGCTGAAGAAGAAGCGGCCGGCTTGGTGCTGACCTGCTGCGCCACGCCGCAGACTGATCTGGTGATCGAGTCGCGCCAGGTCACCGCCGTTGGCCAGTTCCCGGTGCAGAAGCTGCCGGTGCGGGTGCGCACGCTGGAGCGCGTCGCACCGGACGTGGTCGTGTTGCAGCTGCAGCTGCCGGCCAACCAGGTGTTCAAGTACTACGCCGGCCAGTACGTCGAGTTCATCTTGCGCGACGGCGCGCGGCGCAGCTACTCGATGGCCAACGCGCCCGAGGCGGTGCAGGGTGTGGTCGATCTGCACATCCGCCACATGCCGGGCGGGCGCTTCACCGACCATGTGTTCGGTGCCATGAAGGAAAAAGAGATTCTGCGCATCGAAGGGCCGTTCGGCAGCTTCTTCCTGCGCGAGGACAGCGAGCGGCCGATCGTGCTGCTGGCCAGCGGCACCGGCTTCGCGCCAATCAAGGCCATCATCGAGCACATGCGCGTGCGCGCCATCACGCGGCCAACCACTCTGTACTGGGGCTGCCGCGCCAAGGCCGATCTGTATCTGCACGACTGGGCTGAGCAGGCGGCTGCCGAGCTGCCTTGGTTGAATTACGTGCCGGTGCTGTCGGAGCCTCAAGCGGACGATGCCTGGAGTGGTCGCACGGGGCTGGTCCACCAGGCTGTCATGAGCGACTGGCCTGATTTGTCCGGGCACGAGGTCTATGCCTGTGGCGCACCGGTGATGGTGGCTGCGGCGCAGCGTGATCTGGTGGCGCAATGCGGCCTGCCGGAAGAGCGATTCTTCGCCGATGCGTTCACATCGGAGGCGGACAAGCATTGAGGTGGTGAGACGGGTGGCGCCGGGCGGGTTGCCGGTGTCACGCCGAGGGGCGGTCAGTGATCTGGCCGCCTGGGTGCCGATCGGGCATCGTTTGCCGGTGCGACAAAAGCAAAAAGGCCCGCAATGCGGGCCTTTGCTGCGTCCATCCGGAAACTTTTATCAGGCAGCGGCCTGAACGGCCAGCGCCTTGACCTTGGCGGACAAGCGGCTCTTCAGGCGAGCAGCCTTGTTCTTGTGGAAGATGCCCTTGTCGGCGATCGAGTCGATCACGCGCTGAGCAGTCTTGAACGTATCGCCTGCCTTGGTCTTGTCGCCCGTGGCAACAGCCTTCAGGACGCCCTTGACGGCAGTGCGGAACTTCGAGCGCAGTGCCGTGTTGGCGGCATTGAGCTTGACGTCTTGACGAACGCGCTTGAGGCCCGACGCGATGCGGACTGTCTTCTTCTTGGCTTTGGAAGCGGAAGGCATAGTACTGAGGTGTTCCGGATGGTGGAAAGCCTGAAAGTATAGCACGCAATCGCCCATCTGTTGGAGTGCGACCGGCGTTTGTTGGCGTCGAAGCAGGGTGCTGCACTGATAATCCGCCGCCTTCACTCTGCTTTCGAGCCTTGCATGAATCTGCTGCGCGCTGCCTCTATCGTTTCCATGCTCACGCTGGCGTCGCGCATCACCGGGCTCGTGCGCGAACAGCTCATCGCGGCGGCATTTGGTGCCAGCACCATGACCGATGCCTATCAGGTGGCCTTCCGCATCCCGAATCTGCTGCGGCGCCTGTTTGCCGAAGGGGCGTTTTCGCAGGCTTTTGTGCCGATCCTGGCCGCCACGCGCACTCGTGACGGCGACGAGGCCACCCACCGCCTGGTCGATGCCGTGGCGACCATCCTGTTCTGGGCTCTGCTGCTGACCTGTGTGGTCGGCGTGCTGGGGGCTCCCGTGCTGGTCTGGCTGATGGCCTCCGGCTTGCCGGAGCGCGGTCAGGATCTGGCCACCGTGATGACGCGCTGGATGTTTCCGTACATCGGTTGCATGTCGCTGGTGGCCTTGTCGGCCGGGGTGCTGAACACCTGGAAGCGTTTTGCCGTGCCGGCGGTGACACCGGTGCTGCTCAACCTCAGCGTGATTGGGGCTGCCTTGTGGCTGGCACCCTGGCTGGGCAGCCATGGCATCGAGTCGGTTTACGCGCTGGCGATCGGTGTGATGCTGGGCGGTGTGCTGCAGCTGCTGGTGCAGATCCCGGCGCTGCTCAAGCTCGGGCTGATGCCGCGCTTCGGGCTGACCCCCGCCGCAGTACAGCGGGCTTGGGTGCATCCGGGCGTGCATCACATCCTGCGCCAGATGGCGCCGGCGCTGCTGGGCGTGTCGGTGGCGCAGCTGTCGCTGCTGATCAACACCCAGGTGGCCTCGCATCTGACGGCCGGCTCGGTGTCCTGGCTGACCTATGCCGACCGGCTGATGGAGTTTCCGACCGCCTTGTTGGGTGTCGCGCTCGGTGTGGTGCTGCTGCCGCAGCTGTCGGCCGCGCAGGCGAGCGGGCAGATGCAGCGCTATTCCGATCTGCTCGACTGGGGCTTGCGCCTGGTGCTGCTGCTGGCGTTGCCGTGTGCGGTGGCGCTGGTGCTTTTTCCCATGCCGCTGGTGGTGGTGCTCTACCACTACGGCCACTTCACCGCCACCGACGTTCAGCAGACCGTGCTGGCGCTGATGGGCTATGGCATTGGTCTGATGGGCCTGGTCGGCGTCAAGGTGCTGGCGCCGGGCTTTTATGCCCAGCAAGACATCCGCACGCCGGTGCGCATCGCCGTCACGGTGCTGATCCTGACGCAGCTGATGAACCTGCTGTTCGTGCCCTATCTCGGCCATGCCGGCCTGGCGTTGTCGATCGGGCTCGGGGCCACTCTCAATGCGGGTTGGTTGCTGGTCGGGCTGCGCCAGCGTGGCAGCTACCGACCGGCCGCTGGTTGGCGGCCATTTCTGCTGCGGATCGCGCTGGCCTGCGGCGTGATGGGCACCGGCTTGTGGGGCATTCAGCATCGGATCGATTGGATCGCGCTGCAGGCGCATGCCGGGCTGCGGGTGGCCTTGCTGGCCGGTGTCTTGATCGCTGCCGCCGGGCTGTATTTCGGCACTTTGCTGGCGAGCGGGCTGCGGTTGCGGTCGTTTATTCAGCGGGCTTAAGACGGCTGGGTGACGCATTGCCGAAGCCTGCAGTTCTTGTGGATTTTGAGTGCCACACGCACAGGCACAGACCCTAAACTGCAGCGATGAACTGGACGTCGCTGACCCCGCTCGAATACTTCGCTTCACTCGTCGCCGACGACCGGAGTTTTCCGCTCACCGAGGCGGTGGTCGCGCTGGCGCAGGACGAGGATGCACGGCACGACCTCCAGACTGTGCTGGCTGACATCGATGCGCTGGCGGCACGCTTGAAGGTTCGCTTGCCTGCTGACGCCAGTCCGCTGGTTCGGTTGCGGCAGTTGCAGCGCTACTTTTTCCAGGAGCTTGGCTTCGCCGGGCACCAGGAGGTCCGCAGTGCCGCTGACAACTATCTGCACGAGGTGCTGCGCACCCGACGCGGCAGCCCGCTGGCGTTGGCGGTGATCTATCTGGAGCTGGCCGGACAGATCGGGCTGCATGCGGAAGGGGTGTCGTTCCCGGGGCACTTCCTGATTCGCCTGAGCCTGCCCTTGGGGGACGTGGTGCTTGATCCGCTCAATGGCCAGTCGCTCTCGCGCGAAACACTGATCGCGTGGCTGGAGCCTCACACACGGCAGGCCAACTCGGTCCAGGAGCTTTCGCTCGATGCTTATCTGCGGCCGGCTGCGGCCCGGGAGATCGTTGCTCACCTGCTGCGTCAGCTCGAAGCGGTGCAGCGTCGCACCCAGGACTGGACGCGGCTGCTGGCGGTACAGCAGCGACTGGTGACCTTGTTGCCCCAGGAGCATGACTGGCGCCGTGAGCGCGGCCTGACTCTGGCGCAGCTCGGGCATGCCGAAGAGGCCATCGTCGATCTGGCCGACTACCTCGGGCATGTCGGTTTGGGCGCATCGGATCGTGCTCAAGTAGCGGCCCAGTTGCGAGCTTTACGTGCCACCGCGCGAGCCCGCTGGTACTGAGTTCTGCGGTTTTCCTAGAATCACCGTCTTGCGCGTGACCTTGAGGGGTCCGGGCAGCACGTGTTCGCCCTGTCCGGGCGTGCCCCGGCACCAGCCGCAACCGGTCGATTGCGGCGCTGCACAGTACGTTTCCTGTGCGCCGATCGATGACATCAACGACGCGTTATCTGGTATTGGTCTGGCTAAGCTTGGTCGCCATTTTCTGTGTGCTGGTTTGGCGGCTGGCGCCCGTGCTGTCGCCGTTCATTGTGGCCGCAGCGCTGGCCTATGCGCTGCAGCCGGCGGTTGATCGGCTGGCGCGGCCGCGCGGTCGGTGGTCGCGGCCCTTGGTGGCGGGTCTGGTCGAAATGCTGGCACTGACCCTGCTGCTCGGGGTGCTGCTGCTGATATTGCCGATACTCGCGCGCGAAATACCGCTGCTGCGCGCGCAGATTCCACCGCAGGTGCAGCGTCTGAGTGAGCTGTTGCGGCCTTGGTTGCTGCAATTCGGTATTCCGTTTTCCCTCGATGCCGCCAGCGTCCAGGCCTTTGTGATGAAACATGCCAATGCCAACCTGGAAGACTGGTTGGCTGCGGCGCTGAGTTCGGTCCGCATCGGCGGCAGTTTTGTGCTTACAGTGGTCGGGCATCTGGTGCTGGTACCGATCGTCACTTACTATTTGCTGCTCGATTGGCCAAACCTGCGGCCGCACTTGACACGACTGGTGCCGCCTCGATTGGGGGCGACGATGGGTGGATTTGTTGCAGAGTGCGACAGTGTGCTGGGCCAATACCTGCGCGGTCAGCTCTCGGTGATGTTGATCCTGGCGGTTTACTACAGCACGGCCTTGGCGCTGGCTGGCTTCGAGCTGGCGCTACCGGTGGGAGTTTTCACCGGCTTGGCGGTCTGTGTGCCCTATCTGGGTTTTGGTTTTGGCGCCTTGTTGGCGCTGCTGGCGGGTGTCTTGCAATACGCCAGTTTCTACGGCGTGTGGGTGGTGGTCGTGGTTTATGGTTTGGGCCAGTTCGCAGAAGGTTTTTTCCTGACGCCACGGTTGGTAGGTGAGCGCATCGGCCTGCATCCGGTGACGGTGATTTTTGTGTTGCTGGCCTTTGGCCAGTTGCTGGGTTTTGTGGGTGTGTTGATTGCCCTGCCGGCCGGTGCGGTCGGACTGGTGTTGTGGCGGCGATTGCTCGTCAGCTATTTTGCGAGTCGCTTCTACCAGGGATGCGCTTGATGCCGAACAGTCCTGTGACTCCTTCGATGCGGCAGGTGCCTCTGGCCTTGGGGCCAGAGCCGCTGCGACATTTCGACAATTTCCTGCCCGGCGGCAACGAGCAATGGCCGCATCTGCACGAGGCACTGGCGCAGCCCAGCCCGACCATGCCGGTCTACCTGTGGGGTCCGCCCGGCTCGGGCAAGACCCATCTGCTGCAGGCGGCGGTCGCTCAGCAGCAGGCGCGCGGGCTGCGGGTGCTGCTGTTCGATCTGAACAACGATGCGCCCGAGGATCTGGAAGACGGCTTTGATCTGCTGGTGCTGGACGACTGCGACCGCTATGACGCGCAGCGCCAGCACACCGCGTTCACGCTGTTTGTCGAGGCCACCACCTTCGGTGTGCCGGTGCTGTCGGCCGGCCGCTTGCCGCCGGTTGATCTGCCGGTGCGTGATGACCTGCGTACCCGTCTGGGCTGGGGGCTGATCTACCAGCTGGTCCCGCCGACCGAAGACGAGGTGCGCGCCCTGCTGCGACGTGAAGCTGACCGGCGCGGCATTCTGCTGATGGACGATGTGATGGACTATTTGCTCAAGCGCAGTGAGCGTGATCTGGGTCACCTGATGTTGGTGCTGGACCGGCTCGACCAGTTCGCCCTGGCGGCCAAGCGCGCGGTGACCGTGGCGCTGCTGCGCCAGATGCTGGCCGAGGAGGAGGTGCGATGAGCGTAACCCCTCCGCCACGGCACCTCTGCCTGTTCGACCTCGACGGCACGCTGATTCCGATCGATTCCGATCACGCCTTTGGCGAGTTCATGGTCAGTATCGGCTGGGCCGACGGCGAGCATTTCCGCCGCCGCAACGACGCTTTTTATGCCGATTACCAGGTGGGTTGCCTGGATCTGGCGGCGTACATCGACTTCGCGACCGCTGTCTGGCGCGCCCGTCCGGTGCCTGAAGCCGAAGCGGCGCGGGCGCAGTTCATGCGGGACGTGATGGCACCGCTGCTCAAGCCGCAAGCCTTCGAGCTGGTGCGCCAGCACCAGGCGCGTGGTGACTTGGTCGCCATCGTCACCGCGACGAATGAATTCGTCACCACGCCGATTGCGGCCGCTTTCGGGGTCGATCATTTGCTGGCGGTGCAACTCGATCGCGAGGCCGATGGCGCTTGGAGTGGTCGCATTCGTGGTACACCGACGTTCCGCGAAGGCAAGGTCGGCCGGGTGCATGACTGGTTGCATGGCCTGGGCCACCGACTGGAGGATTTCGCCTCCCTGACGGTCTACAGCGATTCGCCCAACGACCTGCCGCTGCTCGAAATGGCAACCGATGCGGTGGCCACCAATCCCAGTCCCGCGCTGGAAGCGACTGCGCAAGAGCGCGGTTGGCGGATCCTGCGGCTCTTCTCATGATCAAGAAATTCATCAACAAACTGCTGGGTAAAAGCAGCAAGACCCTGGCGCTCAAGCGCAACCCTGCCGCCGAGACGGCGCCGCTGGTGATCGAGCCGGTGATCGGTCAACGTGTCGAGGTGCCGCGCGAGGTGCACGGCATCGATCCGGCGCTGATCGACGAGCGCGCCTTCAAGGTGGTCAGCACCCTGCAGGACGCCGGCTTCGAGGCCTACATCGTCGGTGGTGCGGTGCGCGATCTGCTGCTGGGCCACCGGCCGAAGGACTTCGACGTCGCCACCAACGCCACGCCCGAGCAGGTCAAGAGCCTGTTCCGGCGCGCCTTCATCATCGGCCGGCGCTTTCGCATCGTGCATGTGGTGTACGGCCGTGGCCGCGAGCACGAGGTGATCGAGGTCTCGACCTTTCGCGCCTACCTCGACGCCAGCGCCGCCGAGCAGGTCAGCGGCAACGAGAAGACCTCCAAGGCCGAGCTGTCCGGCCGCCTGGCCCAGTCCGGTCACGTGGTCGACGCCGAAGGGCGCGTGCTGCGCGACAACGTCTGGGGTCCGCAGGACGAGGATGCGGCGCGACGCGACTTCACCATCAACGCGCTTTATTACGACCCGAAGCGCGAGATCGTGGTCGACTATCACCACGGCATCCAGGACGCCAAGAAGCGCCTGCTGCGCATGATCGGCGACCCGGAAACGCGTTACCGCGAAGACCCGGTGCGCATCATCCGGGTGGTGCGTTTTGCCGCCAAGCTGGGCTTCGAGATCGATCCGGCCACGCGCACGCCGATCCAGCGCATGGCCGACCTGCTCGCCAACGTGCCGGCCTCGCGCATGTTCGACGAGATGATCAAGCTGCTGCAGACCGGCCACGCGCTGTCCAGCCTGGAAGAGCTGCGCAAGCAAGGCCTGCATCAGGGCGTGTTTCCGCTGCTCGATGCGGTGCTGGCCGACGCGCACCGCCACGACGGCATGCAGAAGTTCATCCAGCTGGCCTTGGCCGACACCGATCGGCGCGTCGCCGAAGACAAGCCGGTGGCGCCGAGTTTCATGCTGGCCTGCATGCTCTGGCATGAGGTGCAGGCCCGCTGGGCGCGCCTGGGCGCCAGCCAGCCGCCGATGCCGGCGCTGCAGCAGGCCATTGACGATGCCTTCAACGCCCGCATCGGTGACATCTCGGGTCGCGGCCGACTCGCCACCGACATGCGCGAAATCTGGTTGATGCAGCCGCGCTTCGAGCGCCGCACGCCCAGTGGCGCGCTGTCGCTGATCGACCAGCCGCGCTTCCGTGCCGGCTTCGACTTCCTGCGCCTGCGTGCCCAGGCCGGTGAGATCGATGTGCCGCTGGCTGACTGGTGGGAAGCGTTTTCCACCGCCGATGACGAGGGTCGCAGCGCGCTGCTCGAACAGGTTCGGCGCTCGCCCACGCCGCGTCGCAGCCTTGCCAGCAAGGCCATCAGCGCCGTGGCTGAAGGTGCCGAGCCTGCCGCCCCAGCCGTGCCGGACACGGGCGAGGTGAAAAAACGCCGTCGCCGCCGCCGCAAGCCGGGTGAGGGTGGCTCCGGCGCGCCAGCGGGCGCCAGCGGCGGCGGTGCAACCTGACAAGGTAGCGCCGTCGATGCAGCGCACCTGCATCGGTCTGGGCGCCAATCTGGGCGACGCCCGCGCCACGCTGCGTGTCGCAGTGGCTGCGCTCGCCGCGTTGCCTGAGAGCCGGTTGCACGCCAGCTCGGCGCATTACCGCAGCGCGCCGGTCGATGCGGTCGGCCCGGACTTTGTCAATGCGGTGGTGCTGCTCGACACCCGGCTGGCACCGCTGGCGCTGCTGGCGGCGCTGCAGGCCATCGAGCTGCAGCACGGCCGCGAACGGCCCTATCGCCACGCACCCCGCACGCTCGATCTGGATCTGCTGCTCTACGGCGACGCCCGTATCGAGCTGCCGACCTTGCAGGTGCCGCATCCGCGCGGCCATCAGCGCGCCTTTGTGCTGGCGCCGCTCGCCGAGCTGGTGCCTGATCTGGTCTGGCCACAGCAGGGGCCGGTGGCGCGACTGCTGGCCGCGTTGCCAGACCAGCCGGTCGAACGATTGGTCTGAACCGCCCTGGTTCCGGCGCGCAGGTACACTCGCGCCGTTTCAAAAAGATGACAGATATGTGACAGCGTTGGTGCTGTCGATCTGTCCGCCTCTGACCTGCTCCCCCTGGAGACACCATGCTCTTCGGCAAATTCCTGCCGCGCGAAGGCAATTTCTTCGAGCTGTTCAATGCCCATGGCGAGTCGATCGTCACCGGCGCGCGGGCCTTCCAGGCCATGATCCAGAACTACGGCGACAGCAACCTGCGCGAGAAATACGCCGCCGAGGTTGATCACGCCGAGCACGCCGCCGACAAGATCACCGCCGAGGTGAACCGGCTGCTGCACAAGACCTTCATCACGCCGATCGATCGCGAGCAGATCCACGGCCTGATCAACACGATGGACGACATCCTCGATCTGCTGCAGGACACCAGCGAGACGATGGCGCTCTACGACCTGCGCTCGATGACCGAAGAAGTGCTGCGTCTGGGCGAGCTGTCGGTGAAGTGCTGCGAACGGGTTTCGCATGCGGTGTCGCTGCTGTCACAGCTGTCCAAGAGCAGCGTGGCCGAGGCCACCATCAAGACCTGCGCCGAGATCGATCAGCTGGAGTCCGATGCCGATCGCGTCATGCGCGCGGCCATGTCGCGGCTGTTCCGCGACGAGCAAGACATCCGTGAGCTGATCAAGCTCAAGGCGATCTACGAGCTGCTCGAGTCGGTCACCGACAAGTGCGAAGACGTCGCCAACCTGATCGAGGGCATCGTCCTCGAAAACTCCTGAGCCGGGGCGACGGACCATGATCGATACGGCCCTGTCCGGGTTCTGGGTGGTCGTGCTGCTGGTCGCGCTGGCGCTGGTGTTCGACTTCATGAACGGCTTTCACGATGCGGCCAATTCGATCGCGACGGTGGTGTCCACTGGCGTGCTCAAGCCGCAGCAGGCGATTCTGTTTGCCGCGTTTTTCAACGTCGTGGCGATCTTCCTGTTTCAGCTCAAGGTGGCGGCGACGATCGGCAAGGGCGTGGTCGAACCCGGCATCGTCGATCAGCACATCGTGTTCGGCGCGCTGCTCGGCGCGATCGTCTGGAACGTCGTCACCTGGTGGTACGGCATTCCGTCGAGCTCGTCGCACGCGCTGATCGGCGGCATCGTCGGCGCGGTGATGGCCAAGGCGGGCGCTTCGGCGCTGATCGGCGCCGGCATCTGGAAGACGGTGATCTTCATCTTCGTCTCGCCTTTGCTGGGTTTTGTGCTCGGCTCGCTGCTGATGGTGCTGGTGGCCTGGGTGTTTCGGCGCTCGTCGCCGATCAGGGTCGATAACTGGTTCAGCCGTCTGCAGCTGATCTCTGCGGGTCTGTACAGCCTGGGCCACGGCGGCAACGACGCGCAGAAGACCATCGGCATCATCTGGATGATGCTGATCGCCTCGGGTTATGCCAATGCAGCTGACCCGATGCCGCCGTCCTGGGTGATCTGGATGTGCTACACGGCGATCGGTCTGGGCACGATGTTCGGTGGCTGGCGCATCGTCAAGACGATGGGGCAGAAGATCACCAAATTGAAGCCAGTGGGTGGCTTCTGCGCTGAAACCGGCGGGGCGATGACGCTGTTCATCGCCACCGCGATGGGTGTGCCGGTCTCGACCACCCACACCATCACCGGCGCCATCGTCGGGGTGGGCTCGACCCGCAAGGTCTCGTCGGTGCGTTGGGGTGTGGCCGGCAACATCGTCTGGGCCTGGATCTTCACGATCCCGGCCTCGGCGGCGGTGGCGGCGGTGGCCTACCTCCTGAGTCAGCGGCTGTTCTGAGTGTCGACCGGTCCTACGGGCCGGGCCGGCGAACCGATTCGACCTGCGCTTCAAAGTAGCGCTGGAAGCTGATCGTGATGGTGCTGAGCAGGGCGGTGGCGCCCAGCAGCAAGGCCAGCACCACGCCGATCACCGCGCCCCAGCCGCTGGCGGGCGAGCGGGCCCGGCCGGCGTTGTGGTGCTGGTCCCACTTTTCGTCGCTGGTCAGGCCGTAGAGGATGGCGCTGAGCATCGCCACCGACAGCGACACGCCGCCCAGCGGCAGCAGCAGCCAGGAGAGCCGGTCGTCCTGGCCGAACTGCTGCACTCGCTGCAGGCCCAGCACGCCGAACAGCGTCAGCAGCGGATGGACCCAGCCCCACAGATCCTTGAGGCCGTGCATATAAAAACGATGCAGGCCCAGGCAGCCGCCCAGCAAGGCGACCCAGGTGGCGATGGTCTTGGATTTGCTGCCGTTCATGCGGTGTCTCCGGGCTGTGGTTGGTATTCGATCGGTACGGCAGTGTCGCCCAGGCCCAGGCTGCGTTGCATCAGTACCACATCCAGCCAACGATCGAATTTCCAGCCGGTGGCGTGCAACACGCCGACGTCGGCAAAGCCGCAGGCGCGGTGCAGCTGGATCGAGCCGGCATTGGCGGCGTCGCCGATCACTGCGGTCATCTGTCGCGCGCCCAGCGCCTGGCAGCATGCGATCAGCTCGGCCAGCAGCAGCCGGCCGACGCCTTGGCCTTGGGCTTCGGGCGCGAGGTAAATGGAATCTTCCAGCGCAAAGCGGAAGGCCAGGCGCGGGCGGAAATGGGTCGCGTAGGCGTACCCCAGCACGACACCCGCTCGCTCGGCGACCAGCCAGGGCAGGCCCTTGGCCAGCACGTCGGCGCGGCGCTGGGCCATCTCGGCCTCCCGGGGCGCATCCAGCTCGAAGGTGCCGGTGCCGTGGGTCACATTCCAGCCGTAGATGGCGGTGATGGCGGGCAGGTCGGCCGGGGTGCTGGGACGAATCAGCAAGGCTTGCATCAGATCAGGCTCCTAAAAAGGCCGCGCGAGTTTATAATGCTGGGTTTCGGCGTCGGCTGCTCAGCGTTTTACTGCGCGACGCAGCACGTATCTGACGGGGCCGGTCAAATGCGCGTGTGCTTTTGGGACCGAAGATCGGTAGCAAAGGTGCCGTAACCCCCGATCTGCTTGCCCTGAGTGTCTCCTGGTGCGGTGGATTCTGAAGACTGAATCAAGGAAACATCATGGTTGTGATTCGACTCGCACGCGGCGGCTCCAAGAAGCGCCCTTTTTACAACATCGTCGTCGCTGACAAGCGTGAGCGCCGCGACGGCCGCTTCCTGGAGCGCGTGGGTTTTTACAACCCGGTGGCCGCTCAGACCGAAGAAGGTCTGCGCATCGTGTTCGACCGCCTGAAGCACTGGACCGACAGCGGCGCTCAGCCGTCGCCGACCGTGGCGCGTCTGGTCAAGCAAGCTGAAGCCAAGCTGGCTCCGGCTGCGGCCTGATCGCTGCTGTGTCCCTCGCCTTGACTGCCGACACCCACATGAATCAGATGGCCGCTGGTGACGATGACATCGCCTGGCCGGATGACGCAGTGGAAGTCGCGCGGGTGATCGAGGCCTGGGGCATCAAGGGCTGGATTCGCGTCCAGCCCTACGCCGCTGATCCGCAGGCGGTGTTCTCCTCGCGACGCTGGTTCATCCAGCCTCCCGAAGGCAAGCCGCGTCCCAAGGACGCCCCGGCTCTGCCCAAGGTCTTGCGCATCACCCACGCCAAGGAACATGGCGAAGGCGTGGTCGCCGCCGCCCAGGAAGTGCCCGACCGCTCAGCGGCCGAGGCCATGAAGGGCGCGCGCATCTTTGTCTCGCGTGCCAGCTTTCCGAGCGCCGCCGACAACGAGTATTACTGGGTCGATCTGATCGGTCTGCAGGTGCTCAACCGCGCGGGCGAGTCGCTCGGCACGGTTGCTGACCTGCTCGACACCGGTGCGCACAGCGTGCTGCGCCTCAGCTACGAACAGATCGACGACAAGGGCCAGACGCGCCAGGCCGAGCGCCTGATCCCGTTTGTCGCTTCCTACATCGACCAGGTCGATCTGCCCGGCCGCCGTGTCGTGGTCGATTGGGGCCTGGATTACTGAAGCCCTTGAGCCGCAGCGGCTCCCTGAGCGGGTGTCGTTTTGATGCGCTTTGATGTCCTGACTCTCTTCCCCGAGCTGTTCGAGCCGTTCCTCGTCACCGGCGTGACCCGGCGTGCCTACGCCTCGCGTCAGGTCGATGTGCGGCTGTGGCCGCTGCGCGAGCACACCGACGACAACTACCGCCGCGTCGATGACCGCCCCTACGGCGGCGGCCCCGGCATGGTGATGCTGGTCGAGCCGCTGGAGCGTGCGCTCGCGGCAGTGCGCGCCTCGCGGGCCGAAGAGCCGGCGGTGGCTGACTTGGCGCCTGCGGCCGATGCCGTTGGCTCGAACGTGCCGGTGATCCTCTTCACCCCGACCGGCGTGCCGCTGACGCAGGCGCGGGTCGAGCGGCTGGCGGCCTCTGACGGCGCGGTGCTGGTCTGCGGCCGCTACGAAGGCATCGACCAGCGCTTCATCGACCGCCATGTGACCGAAGAGATCAGTCTGGGCGACTTCGTGCTCTCCGGCGGCGAGCTGCCGGCGCTGACGCTGCTCGACGCGGTGGCGCGCCTGCAGCCTGGCGTGCTGAACGCCGCCGCTTCGCACCAGCAGGACAGCTTCTCCGATGGCCTGCTCGATTGCCCGCACTACAGCCGGCCCGAGCAGCTCGGCGATCAGCCGCAGGACGCCGTGCCGGCCGTGCTGCTCTCTGGTCACCATGCCGAGATCGCGCGCTGGCGGCGCGAGCGCCAGCTCGACATCACGGCGCGGCGGCGCCCCGATCTGATCACTGCGGCGCGTGCCGCCGGCCAGCTCAGCAAGGCGGATGAGCAGACCTTGCGCAAGCTCGGGCTATAATCGACGGTTTTGATCCTCTGCCGGGGTTCGCGGATTCGGTCTCCATTCGGAACCCGTACAAGAACGAACATTCCGCTGGCACGATCGCAAGGAGTCTCCATGGATCTGATCCAACAACTCGAGCAAGAAGAAATTGCTCGCCTGAACAAGACCATTCCGGTGTTCGCCCCTGGCGACACGGTGATCGTCAGCATCAACGTCGTTGAAGGCACCCGCAAGCGCGTGCAGGCTTACGAAGGCGTCGTGATTGCCAAGCGCAACCGTGGCCTCAACAGCAGCTTCATCGTGCGCAAGATCTCCAGCGGCGAAGGCGTGGAACGTACGTTCCAGCTGTACAGTCCGCTGATCTCGGCGATCGAAGTCAAGCGTCGCGGTGATGTGCGTCGCGCCAAGCTGTACTACCTGCGTCAGCGCAGCGGCAAGAGCGCACGTATCAAGGAAAAGCTGGCCTGAGTCAGGCTGGTCTGATCCGATCAGACGTGTACGCAGCAAAACCGCCTTCGGGCGGTTTTGTCGTTTTGGCCTATGCTCAATGGCTATGGCCCGTCCTTCGCTGATCCGTGATCCTCGCCTGGTGCCGGTCGTCGGTACCGACCTGCATTTGCCCGCCGTGCCGGCCGAACGGCTCACCGCCGAGGCCGTGCGCGCCCGCCTGGCCCAGCCGCCCGCCTGGGAGCTGGAGCTGCCGGGTGACGGCGGATACCTGCACGCGGAGCGCGCGCCCGCGCTGGCTTCGGTGCTGGTGCCGTTGGTGGTGCGCGACGACCAGCTGCACGTGCTGCTGACGCGCCGCACCGACCACCTGCGCGACCACGCCGGCCAGATCAGCTTTCCCGGCGGCCGGGTCGAGCCCGATGACGCCGATGAGGTCGAAACAGCCCTGCGCGAGGCCGAGGAAGAAGTCGGCCTGCCGCGCGACCGCATCCAGGTGATCGGCCGCATGCCGGACTACACCACCGTGACGGCCTTTGTGGTCACGCCGGTGGTGGCGCTGGTCGAGCCGCCCTTCGATCTGACGCTCGACCCCTTCGAGGTCGCCGAGGTGTTCGAGGTGCCACTGGCCTTTCTGATGAACCCGGCGCACCACCATCGCCATGTGTTCGAGCAGGGTGGCGAGCGGCGGCAATTCCTGTCGATGCCCTGGCAGCAGCAGGCGGCGACGGGCGTTGAACGCGACTATTTCATCTGGGGCGCGACCGCCGCGATGTTGCGCAATTTCTATCGACTGCTGGCAGCATGAAATACGGCCGGTATCATCGCGAGCATGAGTTTTCTCGCGGTTTTGCTTGCCCTGATCGTCGAACAGCTGCGGCCCTTGCCGCAGGGCAACCCGATACATGAAGCGCTGATCAGCTGGGCGCGTTGGACGGCACGCAATTTCGACGCAGGTCGGGAGCGGCATGCCTGGGTGGTCTGGGCGGTCACGGTCCTCAGCCCGGCGCTGCTGGTCTGGCTGGTGTTCGTGTTGCTGCTGCACTACAGCCTGCTGCTGGCGCTGGCCTGGAATCTGGTGGTGCTCTACCTGTCGCTGGGTTTTCGACAGTTCAGCCACTACTACACCGACATTCGCGATGCGCTGGAGCAGGGCCGCGAGGACCGTGCGCGGGCCTTGCTGCAGAGCTGGCGCCAGCTCGATGCCAGCGAGCTGCCGCGCACCGAGCTGCTGCGCCATGTCATCGAGCATGCGCTGCTGGCGGCGCATCGGCATGTGTTCGGCGTGTTCTTCTGGTTCGTGCTCGGTTCGACGCTCGGGCTGGGGCCGGCCGGTGCGGTGATCTATCGCATGTCCGAGTTCTGTTCGCGCTACTGGGCCATCAAGGATCGCGTGCTGGGCGCGCCGACCAATCTGCGCCTGACGTTGCGCTCGCAGCTGGCCTTCAGCCTGATCGACCATGTGCCGGCGCGCCTGACGGCGGCGGGTTTCGCGGTGGTGGGCAACTTCGAGGAAGCGGTCGATTGCTGGCGCAACCATGCCGGCCTGTGGCGCCAGCCGAACGACGGCATCTTGCTGGCCGCTGCGGCCGGCGCGGTCGGCGTGGCGCTGGGCGGCGTCAATGCTCCCGAGCTGGGTGCGGAACCGCCGCGCAGTTTCGATACCAGAGCGCCCTCCGACGATGCCGGCGCCGAAGGCAGCACGCCTGGCGCGGTGCCGCAGCTGGGCCATCTGCGCTCGGTGGTCGGGCTGGTCTGGCGCTCGGTGGTGCTGTGGATGGCGATGCTGGCGCTGCTGTCGCTGGCCAATCTGCTCGGCTGATCGGATTTCAGCTCTTGAGGGCCTGCAGCGTCAGGCCACCGGCCAGGCCCATCATCATCAGCGCGACGCCGGCGTCGAACACGCGCCAGGCCTGCGGCCGGCCGAACAGCGGCGCCAATCGGCCCGCCGCCCAGGCCAGCAGCGTGAACCAGAGAAGGCTGGCGGTTGCGGCACCGCCGGCAAACACCCAGGCCTGACCGGCCGGCTGCGCGTTGGCGAGCGAGCCGAGCAGCACCGTGGTGTCGAGCCAGGCGTGCGGATTGAGCCAGGTGAACGCCATCGCCTGCCACAGGGTGGCGCGGCGTGTCAGCGCCGGCCCGCCCCCAGCGGCCAGACCCGCGCCGCTGGGTCGCCAGGCCCGGCGCGCCGCACGCAGGCCGTAGAGCGTCAGAAAGACGATGCCGCCCAGCGTCAGCAGCGGCACCGCCCACGGCAACAGCGTCGAGAGCCAGCCGAGGCCGGCCGTGCCGAGCGCGATCAGAACCACATCCGAGATCGCGCACACCGCGACCACCGTCGCGACATGCTCGCGCCGGATGCCTTGGCGCAGCACGAAGGCGTTTTGCGCACCGATCGCCATGATCAGGCCCGCGCTGGCCATGAGTCCCAGCAAAAAAGTCGAATAAAACATGTCGTGCTCGGGGGCGACAGGGCTGGCGCTGCCGGCAAGTACGCTGTCGATGAGTGAATTACCAGCGCTTCACCGACAACTCGGCGCGCAGCTCCATGTAGATGCGGTGCCGCGACGGGCTGATCTCGCCGCGCTCCAGCGCCGCCAGCACGGCGCAGCCGGGCTCGTGGTCATGGCTGCAGTTGCTGAAGCGGCAGTGCTGGATGTGCGGCGCGAAGTCGGGCATCCAGGCCGCCAGATCGGCGAGCGGAATGTGGTGCATGCCGAATTCCTGGAAACCGGGCGAGTCGATCAGCGCGCCCTGGTGCGCGTCATCCAGCCAGTACCAGTGCGTGTGCGTGGTGGTGTGGCGGCCGGAGTTGAGCGCGGTCGAGATCTCGCCGACCTTGACCTGCACCGCCGCGTCGGGCAACAGCAGGTTCACCAGCGTGCTCTTGCCCGTGCCGGACGGGCCGAGCACCAGCGTCGAGCCGGTTGCCAGCAGGGGGGTGAGCTGCGCGCGCGCCAGTTCGGGCGTGAGCGTCTGGCAGGACTCGGCCGACTTGGCTTTCAGCGCCACCTCGATGACGTCGTAGCCCATGCGGCGATACGGCAGCAGGCGGGCGCGGGCGTCTTCGGCCGCCTCGGTCAGATCGACCTTGTTGAGCAGGATGTGGACCTGGATGCGCGCGTGCTCGGCGGCGATCAGCGCGCGGGTCAGCTGGCTTTCGCTGAACACCGGCGCGGCGGCCACCAGCACCAGCAGCCGGTCCAGATTGGCGGCGAACGACTTGGTCTTCCACTCGTCCTGGCGATAGAGCAGGTTGCGGCGCGGCTCGATGGCCTCGATCACGCCTTCGTCGCCACGGTCGTCGGTGACTTGCCAGCGCACCCGGTCGCCGACCACGCATTCGCTTTTCTTGCCGCGTGGCCGGCACCTGACACGGCGACCTTCGGGCGTTTCGACCTCGTAGTGGCGGCCGTGGCCGGCGATGATCAGGCCGGTGTCGAGATCAGAGTGGTGCATCGTGGGGTGGTGGCGAGCCGGTGGCGCGGGTCAAAAGGATTCAGGTCCGGTTCGGCAGGCGCAGCGCATCGAGCGCGGCCAGCCGCTCGGACGCGGGCGGATGTGAATAGTGGAAACGCACGTAAAGCGGGTCGGGCGTCAGCGTCGAGGCGTTGTCCTCGTAGAGCTTGAGCAGCGCGCCGCCCAGATCCTGCGCGTTCGATTGCTGCGCGGCGTAGGCGTCGGCCTCGAACTCGTGCTTGCGCGACACGGCCGCCATCAGCGGGCTGGCGAAGAAGGTGAACACCGGCGCAGCCAGCGTGATCAGCATCAGCGCCAGACCGTCGTTCGGCGCTGCCATGTTGGGCATCACGCCCAGGCCGGCGTAGAACACCGGCTGCTTCATCAGCCAGCCCAGCAGCGCCAGGCCGGCCAGCCACATCAGCAGCACCGAGACGATGCGCTTGATGACATGTTTGTGGTGGAAGTGGCCGAGCTCGTGCGCCAGCACCGCCTCGACCTGGCTCGGGCTGAGCTGCTTGAGCAGCGTGTCGAAGAACACGACGCGCTTGGAGGCGCCAAAACCGGTGAAGTAGGCGTTGGCATGCGCCGAGCGCTTGCTGCCGTCCATGACGTAGAAGCCCTGGGCGCGAAAGCCGCAGCGCTGCATCAGCGCCTCGACACGCGCCTTCAGATCGGCGTCGGCGAGCGGCTCGAACCTGTTGAACAGCGGCGCGATCACGGTCGGATACAGCACCTGCATCAGCAGCACGAAACCGGCCAGCACCGCGAAGGTCCACAGCCACCAGAGCGGCCCGGCGGCGGCCATCAGCCACAGCACCAGCGCTAGCAGCGGCAGGCCGATGGCTGCGCCGACCAGGCCGCCGACCGCCAGGTCGCGCAGCCACAGCCCCAGCGTCATGCGGTTGAAGCCGAAGGCCTGCTCGATGCGGAAAGTGCGCCAGGCCTCGAACGGCAGATCGAGCACGGAGCCGATCAGGCTGGCCGCAGCGATCAGCGCGACCTGGTAGCCCAGATCGCCCAGGCGCGGCTGCAGCGCGTCACGCACCAGCACGTTCAGGCTGTCGAGGCCGCCGAGCAGCGTCCAGCCCAGCAGCAGCGCGGTGCCCCAGGCGCTGGTGAGCAGCTCGAAGCGCTGCCGGGCCAGTGTGTAGTCGGCGGCGCGCTGGTGTGCCTCCAGCGTGACCGTGGCGGCAAACGCCGCTGGCACCGCGCTGCGGTGCTGCGCCACATGGCGGATCTGGCGGCTGATCAGCCACACGCGGGTCAGCAGGCTGGCGACCAGGGCCAGCGCAAAAACAATCGTCAGGGCAGTTGCACTCATGGCGCGGATTCTCGCTGATCGCCCCGCTCGGAACGGCAGGCGGGCTTCTGGGACAATCAAGCATCGAATTGGAGCCTTGAATGAACGACATCGTGCTTGCTCGCAGCGACCAGAACCTGGTGTGGATCGACATGGAGATGACCGGGCTCGACCCGATGAAAGACCGTGTGATCGAGATCGCCGTCGTCGTCACCGATCCGCAGATCACCGTGCGCATCGAAGGCCCGGTGCTGGCGGTGCACCAGAGCAATGAAATGCTCGACGGCATGGACGCCTGGAACAAGGGCACGCACGGCAAGAGCGGCCTGATCGATCGGGTCAAGGCCTCGACCATCGACGAGATTGCCGCGCAAGCCGAGGTGCTGGCCTTCCTGCAGCAGTACGTGCCGAACCGTACTTCGCCGATGTGCGGCAACAGCATCTGCCAGGACCGGCGCTTCCTGGCCAACTACCTGCCGCAGCTGGAGGCCTATTTCCACTACCGCAACCTGGATGTCTCGACGCTCAAGGAGCTTGCCAAGCGCTGGAAACCGAGCATCATGGACGGCTTCAAGAAGCGTCAGGCGCACACCGCGCTGGCGGATATCCACGAGTCGATCGACGAACTGGTCTATTACCGCCAGCACTTCCTGAACGTCTGACGCATTTCAGAATGCCTCCATAAATTTTTTGCATGTGATCTAGATCACATGTCAGGCTATCGGAGGTCATTTTTCGCACAATGAGCCCACCCATTCAGGGATTAACGGAGAGAGACATCATGACCCAACGCGAAGTTTTCATCGTCGGCGCAGCCCGTACCGCCATCGGCACCTTCGGTGGCGCGCTCAAGGATGTGCCGCTGTCACAGCTGGCGGCCACGGTCGTCAAGGCCGCAGTGGCTCGCTCCGGCGTGCCGGCTGACAGCGTCGGCCACCTGGCGATGGGCACCGTCGTGCCGACCGAGCCGCGTGACGCCTACCTGTCGCGCGTGGCCGCCATCGAAGCCGGCCTGGCCAAGGAAACCCCGGCCTTCAACGTGAACCGCCTGTGCGGTTCCGGCCTGCAAGCCATCATCTCGGCTTCGCAAGCCATTCTGCTGGGCGACGCCGAAATCGCCATCGGCGCCGGTGCCGAGAACATGAGTCGTGGCGCCTACCTGCTGCCGAACGCCCGCTGGGGCGCGCGCATGGGTGACTCGGCCATGATCGACTTCGTGGTCGGCGCGCTGACCGACCCGTTCCACAAGGTCCACATGGGCGTGACGGCTGAAAACGTTGCCGCCCGTTACGGCATCACGCGCGAAATGCAAGACGCTCTGGCCGTTGAAAGCCAGCGCCGTGCTGCACGCGCCATCGCCGAAGGCCGCTTCAAGGAACAGATCGTCGCCATCGAGAGCCAGGGCCGCAAGGGCACCATCGTGTTCGATACCGACGAGCACGTCCGCCCTGACACCACGCTGGAAAGCCTGGCCAAGATGCGCCCGGTCTTCAAGAAAGACGGCGTCGTGACGGTCGGCAACGCTTCCGGCATCAACGACGGCGCTGGCGCCGTGGTGCTGGCCTCCGGCGAGCAAGTGCGCGCTGGCGGCCTGAAGCCGATGGCCCGTCTGGTCGGTTACGCCCACGCCGGTGTCGAGCCCGAGTACATGGGCATCGGCCCGGTGCCCGCGACCCGCAAGGTGCTGGAACGCACCGGCCTGAAGCTGGCTGACTTCGACGTCATCGAATCGAACGAAGCCTTCGCTGCCCAAGCCTGCGCGGTCGCCAAGGAACTCGGCTTCGACAGCGAAAAGCTCAACCCGAACGGTTCGGGCATTTCGCTGGGTCACCCGATCGGCGCCACCGGTGCCATCCTGACCATCAAGGCCGTGGCTGAACTGCACCGCATCGGCGGCCGCTACGCCCTGGTGACGATGTGCATCGGCGGTGGCCAAGGCATCGCTGCGGTGTTCGAGCGCTGCTGATCCAAGCTGACGATCCCGACCGGGGCAGACGGCTAGACGCCGACGCCGGTTGGGATTCTTCAGACCGGTTGCGGGCAACTGCAGCCGGTTTTTTTGTGTCCACATCAACCAGATGAGACTAAAATTTGTCTCATATGATTTTGTCTGTGAAAGGACACGCCATGGCACCGGTCTCGCTCAAGCTGACGTCAGAGCCGCCGTCGCGCCAGCCTGCCGAGGCGGGGCTGGTCTATGAAAGAAGTCGTGGCGTGGATGTCTATCTGCAGCAGGTCCACGATGCGACACCCATGCAGATCGTCGAAATCGAGCGCCAGGGGGTGGCCGGGGCGTTCATCACCGACTTGTCGCAGCGCATGGATCTGCCATCGTCGCGCCTGTACGCCATGCTGCGCGTGCCGAAGGCCACCGCCGCGCGCAAGGCGGCCGAAGGGTCGGTGGTTGATGGCCGGGCCGGTCAGGCTGCCATCGGCATGGTCAAGCTGCTCGGCATCGCCCAGGACATCGTGCGCAACAGCACCGCCGAGGCCGCCCGGGACTTTGATGCCGTGAAATGGCTCGGCCAGTGGATCGAGCGGCCGCAGCCGGCGCTGGGCGGGCGCAAGCCGGCCGATCTGCTCGACACGCCGACCGGCATCGAGATGGTGGCGCGCCTGCTGGGTTCGATCCAGAGCGGCGCTTACCAGTGAAACTGTGGCGCATCGCGGCCGAGACGCGCCAGTACGCGGCAACCGATCTGAGCGGCGGCGGTGCGGCTGCTTTTCCGGGTCGCTGGAACGATGAGCGGCAGAAGGTGGTCTACAGCGCGCCGACGATTGCCATCGCGGTGCTGGAGACCGCCGCGCACATCGACGACGCCGGACTGCCCCTGAATCGCTTTCTGGTCGAGATCGATGTGCCCGATGACATCTGGGCGGCCCGCGAAGAACTCGTCGCCGCAGCGCTGCCAGCCACCTGGGCGGCCATTCCGGCCGGCCGTGCCAGCGTCCAGATGGGGGCCGACTGGCTCAATTCGCGACGATCAGCCATCCTGCTGGTGCCCTCGGTCATCGTGCCCGAGGAGTTCGCGGCGCTGATCAACCCCGAGCATGCCGATGCGGCCCGGATCAGCGCCAGGGCGGTGCGGCCGTTCGAATACGACAAGCTGTTCAGGGGGTAGATCCTCAGCGATGGGTGCTCCGCCCCTTCAACGCCCGCACTTCAAACCGCACCGCTTCCACCGTCTGGCCGCGTGCGTCCTGCAGCAGCAAGTGATGCCGCCCAGGCTGCAGCAGCCAGCGCTGCGGCTGGCTGGCCAGGCCGATCGGCTGGCCGTCCATCTGCCAGCGCCAGCCCGGGCCGGCCGGGCCGGACAGGCGCAGCGCGATGCGCTGGCGGCCGGGCGGGATGTCGGGGTCGAGCGCCAGGATGCTGCCGTCGGCCGGGGTGTCGATGTGCGCAAGCGCGCGGGCGCTGGCGGCGCGGATCACCGGGCTGCCGGTGCCGGCGACAAACCATTCCTGGCGCGGCGGCTCGATGGCCGGCTCGAAGCGGATCGCCTGCTGGGTGACGCCCGGCGGTGCGGTCGGGGCGACGCTTGGCACGCGGGCGCGGGCGGTCTGCGCGTCACCCCGGTGCAGCCAGTCCAGCACCTCGCGCCAGACCGGCGCGGCGCCGGTCACGCCCGAGACGTCGTGCATCGGCTGCCCGGACGCGTTGCCGACCCAGACGCCGACCGTGTAGCGGCTCGAATAACCCACGCACCAGTTGTCGCGCATGTCCTTGCTGGTGCCGGTCTTGACCGCCGCCCAGTACGGCGTGGCCAGCCACGAGTTCAGGCCGAAGGTGCCGGCGCGCGCGTTGCGATCCGAGAGGATCTGCCCGACCAGGAACGCCGCCGGCGCCGCCAGCACCTGACGCGGTGTGGCGCTGCGGTCCGCCGCGCTGAATACGCCCGCGCAGCCGGCGTCGCGGCAAGGCAGGGCGCCGCCGTCCGGAGCGCTGGTGCGGCGCGGCGCGGTGCTGGTTGACGCTGCTGTGGCGCTGGCCGCCTGCGCTGATCCGGCCGGCGTGAGCCGCAGCGGTGTCCAGCGCCCGCCGTTGGCCAAGCTGCGGTAGGCGTTCGTGAGCATCAGCAGCGAGACATCGGCCGAGCCGAGCGCCAGGCTGTAGCCGTACCAGTCGCCACTTTCCTTCAGGCTTTCGAGGCCGAAACGGCGCAGGCGTTGCTGGAACAGGTCGGGCGTGACGCGCACCAGCGTCTTCACAGCCGGCACGTTGAGCGAGCCGGCCAGCGCGCTGCGGGCGCTGACCCAGCCTCGGTACTGCGGCTCGTAGTTCTGCGGCGCATACAGGCCGTTGCCGGTGTCGAGCGTGAGCGGCGCATCCTCGATCAGCGCGGCCGGCGTGAGCTGGCGCTGCTCGAAGGCGATGCCGTACAGAAAAGGCTTCAGCGTCGAGCCGGCCTGGCGCAGCGCGGTGACGCCGTCCACCTCGGCCGCGCCGGACAACTCGCTGCCGCTGGAGCCGACCCAGGCCAGCACCTCGCCGCTGCGGTTGTCGAGCACCAGCACGGCGCCGTCCTCGACCTGGCGATGCTCCAGCGCGCCGAGGTGCTCGCGCAGGCTCTGGCTGGCAAAGCGCTGCAGCGCGGCGTCCAGGCTGCTGCGCAGGCGCTCGCCCGGCTGGCGCAGCAGCTTGTGCGCCAGATGCGGCGCTTGCGGCGCAATGTCGTCGCCTTGCCGCCAGCCGCCCGCCAGCGCCAGCCGCGCCAGGCTGTCGAGTTCGGCGCATTCGCTGCCCCGGCCACGCTCCTTCAGCAGCGCGCAGGCACGCTGGCTGACGCGCTCCGGCGCCGCGTTCGGCGCGCGCAGCAGCGCGGCGGCGATGGCCGCTTCGCGCTCGTCCAGGCCCGCCGGCCACTTGCCGTACAGCATGCGGCTCATCGCCGCCACGCCCTGCAGCTCGCCCCGGAACGCCGCCAGGTTCAGATACGCCTCCAGGATCTGCGGCTTGCGCCACTGCCGCTCCAGCCGCAGCGCGGTCGCCGCCTGACCGAGCTTGCCGAACAGGCTGCGCCGGCCTTGGCGACGCTGGTCCTCGTCAAGCAGACCGGCGAGTTGCATCGTCAGCGTGCTGGCGCCGCGCAGATTGCCGCGCCAGAAGTTGCTCCAGGCGGCGTGGCCGGCGGCGGCCCAATCGACGCCGTCGTGTTCCATGAAACGCTGATCCTCGGCCAGGATCACGGCGCGCTGCAGCGCCGGGGCGATCTCGGCCAGTGGCGTCCAGTCGAGCCGGCGCACCTGCAGGTCCAGCCGCAGGCTCTGCAGCGGCGTGCCGTCGCGCGCCAGCAGCTGCGCCTGGGATGGCACGTAGGCGGCGCGCACCTCGGCGTAGCTGGGCAGGGCGTGCGCGGGTGCGGCGAGCCCCAGCATCGCAGCGAACAGCACGGCGCAACCGGGCACACGCAGAAGGTCGCAGTGCAAGAAAGCCCCTCGCCCCTCGTGGGAGAGGGGTTGGGGAGAGGGCCGCAGTGGCGGCAATGTCGCGCTGCCGGTGGATGCTCTGGAAGTGGCCCTCTCCCCCGGCCCCTCTCCCACGAGGGGCGAGGGGAGGTGGTCGGTGTCGTTCAAGGTTTCACCACCACCGCCTCATTCGGCGCCTCGCCGAACACGTCGGGCGCGTACATCGCCTCGACGCGCGTCGGCGGCAGCGCGAAAGTGCCGGCGTTGTTGAGGCGCACGGTGTACTCGATGCTGAAATGGCCGCGTGGCACCACCTCGTAATAGGCGTTGAAGCTGCTGAAGGTGCGCTCGACGAAGGTCGGCCAGACACGGCGGTGGCGCTGGTCCTCGTCCAGCGTGGCGATGTGCGAGTCGCGCCCGTCGCCGTCGCCGAGGATGCGCGCGCCGGCCGGGATCGGGTCGGTGACCACCACCCACGCCATGTCCTGCTCGGCCTCGACGTCGAGCGTGACGCGCCACAGATCGCCCCGGCTGGTCTGGCCGGGCGTCTTGCTCTGGATCGGCGCGACGCTGCGCGTGACGCGGTAGCCAAAGGCGCGCGGCGCACCGCCCGGAATGGCCGCCAGCACCTGCACCGTCGCCCACGGTTTGCCGCTGCCGTCGTGCACCACCGACAGCGTGCCGGCACCACCGCTGGCTGCGCCGGTGCTGCCTGGCCACGGCAGGCTGAGCGGCGCGGGTGGTGTGTCCAGATCGGCCGCTTTCCAGCGCAGCTCGGCGCGTGCGGCCCCGAGGCTGGCGCGCGTGATGCCGCCGACCGGCTCGCGCTCGAAGCGCTGGCCGAACTGCGCCAGCGTCACCGCCGCCCAGGCGTTGGCGGTGGTGGTGAACCAGTGGCCGCGCACTTGGCGCTCCATGGCACCTTGCAGCAGGCGCGGCAAGTCGTCCTTCCAGCCGGGCAGATCGAGCGCGGCCTCGACCAAGCGGAAGGCGTTCGAGTCGCCGCTGACCATCATCCACCACCAGTAGTCGCTGCGCTCGGAGGTGAAGCCGAGCCGGCCGCCGGTGTAGGTCAGGCGGTTGCGCACTTCCTGCTCGGCGGCCTTGGCCAGTGCCGCCTGCTGCGGCACGTCGGGCAGCCGGCGCAGCACCAGCCACCAGTCGAGCAGCGCCGAGGTCGGCAGCCGCAGCGGCTCCACGTCCAGCGCGGCCACCGCGCGCACCGGCTTGGCGCCGTGGCGCGTCAGCGCTTCGAGCGCCATCAGGCGCAGCTCCAGCTGGCCGCCGCCGCCGGGCGACCAGCTTTCGGACTTGAAGCGGCCTTCCACGAAGCTGCTCAGACCTTGCAGCAGCTTGGCTCGCGCATCGTCCGGCAGCGCAAAGCCCGAGAGCGCGGCCATGTCGAGCACGTAGGCCGTCAGCGTCACCGAGCCGGGGCCGTCGCCGGGGAAGTAGCGCGCCAGGCCGTTGGTGTCGATCAGCGCCGGCAAGTCGGCCGCCAGCGCCTCCCAGCGCTTCGGGTCGTTCAGGCCGACCGCCACCGAGGTGCGCTGCTCCAGGCAGCTGAACGGGTAGGCCTCCAGATAACGCCGCAGCCCGGACGGCGGCGTCGAGAGCTTGGGCGACAGGCTCAGCTCAATGCCGCCCTTGCCGGGCAGTGCGCCGGCCGGTGGCGTGGCCGGCACCTCGAAGCGGCCGTCGATGCGTGTGAAGGTGGCTTGATGCACGGTGACCGGCACGGCCGGCACCACCTGCTGGGTGATCTTGAGCCGGTCGCGCGCGCTGCTGCCGCCCTGTTCAATCGCTTCGAATTCCCAGACCTGGCTGGCGACGCCTTCCGGCACCTCGGCCGGCCAGCTCAGCTCGGTGGCACCTTCCGGTTCCAGCTTGATCTGCTGCGGCGCAAAAGCCTTGTCGCCGGCCTTGGCCTGCACTTGCACCGTCATCGCGCGGCTGGTGCCGTTGCGCAGCGTCAGCAACGCCTGGTAGCGGTCCTTTTCGCGCACCAGCGGCGGCAGGCCGGCGATGAGCTGCAGATCCTGCTTGGTGCGCACGCTGGCGCTGCCGGTGCCGAACAGCCCGGCGCCCGCCGTGGCCACGCCGACCAGCTTGAATTCGGTGAGCGAGTCGTTGATCGGCACCGTCAGGGTGGCCTGGCCTTGCGCGTCGAGCAGCACGCGCGGCTGCCACAGCAGCAGCGTGTCGAACAGCTCGCGTGCCGGGCCACGCCCGCCGCCACCGCCGGTCGGCACCGCCTTCTTGCCGAAGTGGCGCTTGCCGATCACCTGGCCCTGCGCGGTGGCGGTCTCGACCTCGTAGGCGCGCTTGGGCAGCAGTGCCTGCAGCAGGTTCCAGCTGTCGTTCGGCCTCAGCTCCAGCAGCGCCTGATCGACGCCGGCAAACGCCACTTCGGCGCCCGCCGCCGGCTGGCCGTCGGGTTTTGTGACCTTGATGCGCACCTTGGCCTGATCGCGCGGCCGGTAATCGGCCTTTTCAGGCTGGACCTCGACCTTCAGCTCGAAGCCCTGGACGCCGACGTTCAGCTCGGCCAGGCCGAGCCGGTAGGCGGGTTTGGCCAGATCGACCATCGCGGTCGGCTGCAGCGGGTTCCACCAGGCCTTGAACCACGCGGCCGGCTCGCGCCAGCCCCAGCTGAAGAAGGAGGTCCAGTGCAGCGGCTCGACCCGGCCACGCACCGCCAGCACCGAGACGTAGACGTTCGGGCCCCACTCGGCCTTGACCGGCAGCTCGATCACCGGCTTGAAGCGCGACAGCGGCTGCACGAAGGTTTCGATGATGCCGCCGGCCTCGACCGAGATCAGCGCGGTCGCCTCCAGGAACGGCGAGCGCACCTGCAGCTTGGCGGTCTCGCCGGGCTGGTAGCTGCGCTTTTCCGGGATCACGTCGATGCGGTCCTGGTTGCCGGCCACAAACCACAGGTCGCCCGCGCCGCTGATCCAGACGCTGCTGCTGGCGCGCGCCGTGCGGCCCTGCGCGTCGCGCGTCTGCGCCAGCAGGTGGATGTTGCCGGGCTGGTCGGACGTGACCTCGCACAGCAGCAGGCCACGGCTGTCGGTTTGGCCTTTGCAGACCTGGCCGAGGTCGGTGTATTCGGTCTGATGCTCGTAGGCGTAGAAGCCGCCGACGATGCGGCGCCGGTGGCTGTAGTCGATCTGGCGCTTGGCCTGCACCGTCACTTCCTGGCCGGTGACCGGCTGGCCGTTGGTGTCGAGCACCACCAGCGTGACGCGCTGGCTCTGGCCGCGTGACGAGGCCCAGTCGCCCATCTTGATGCCGAGCGCCAGCTGCGCCGCCGACAGCTCGACCGTGCCGTGCAGCGTCTGCACCTCGCCGTTCGGGTCGGTGAAGCTCATCTCGGCGTACAGCTCGCTCGGGCCGCGCGGCGCTTGCGGCAGCGGCACGTCCAGCTTGGCCGCGCCGGCCTGGTCGAGCTTGAGCGCTTGCGCGTCCAGCACCAGATGCTCTTGCTCGCGGTCTGGCGTGATGCCGAAGGCGGTCAGCGTTTCGTCGTTGAAATCGATCGTGAAGTTGAAGGCTTCGTAGTGCGCGTAGGTCGGCCAGCGCGGCCGCAGCGTGGCCGAAACCTTGACCTCGGCGCCCTTGGCCGCGCCGCCGTTCAGGAACGACAGCCCGAGCGCCAGCGGCACCTTGCTCGGCGCCACCTGGCGCGCCGGCACGCCTTGCACGCTGCCAGTGAACACTGGCAGGCGGAAATCGCCGACGCGGAACTGGCCGCCGCCCAGCTCGCCAGCGTAGGCGCTGTCACGGCTCCTGCCGCCGCTCAGGCTGATGCTGTAATCACCGCGCTTGGCCGAATCGGGGATCTTCCAGCTGCTCACGGCGCTGCCGTTGGCGCTCCACTGCAGCGGCTGGCTGAATTCGGCGCCGCTTTCCCAATGGCGGATGGTCAGCTTGGTCGGCAGCTCGGCCGGCTCGGGCAGCGCAAAACCGCGTGTCGAGCGGCTGCGCGCGATGTGCTTCATCGACACCGTCTGGCCCGGCCGCAGCAGGGTGCGGTCCAGCACGCTGTGGATCTTGAAGCGGTCGCTCTCGCCCCAGGTCTGCACGCCGAAGCGCCAGGACTCCAGCCCCTCGTTCCAGTCCGAGCGCACAAAGCTGTAGTCGTCGCCGAGCCGCGCGCTGGCAAACAGGAAGCTGCTGCTGTCGCTGCTGTCGTTGCCGACGCAATTGGGCACCGCCAGCGCTTGATCGATCAGCGCGCGGCCCTGCGTGTCAGTGCGGCCGAGCCAGAGCGACTTGCCGTTGCAGTCCGACACCCGCACCTCGGCGTTGCCGACCGGCTGGGCGTTGTCGAGCGTGGTGACCCAGACCAGCGCGTTGTCGCGCCCGCGCTTGAAGTGCACCGCCATGTTGGTGACCAGCGCGGCGGCGCGCACGTACATCGGCTTCGGGCTGGACAGCAGCGCATTGCCCAGCAACCGGCTCTCGATTTCGACCACGTGATAGCCAGGTTTGGCGAGCGGAATGCCGACCACCTCGAACTCGGCGCTGCCGCCCGGCTTGGGGATCTCCATGCGCGTCACGCCGGCGCGCTTGGCCAGGAACGAGAGCTCGCGGGCGTAGAACGGGTCGGTGACCTGCAGCGTCTCGTTGTCGCGCTTGAGCGGCACCTTGCGGGTCTGCTGCTCGAAGCGCGCCAGCTCGCGCATGGTCGCGATCACCGAGGCGTCGTCGGTCAGGCGCTGATCGACGAGGGCATGGCTGCCGGGCAGCTTGAGCTGGCGGCTGGCCAGCGCGGCCTCGACATTGCGCAGCGTCACCGGCAGCAGCGCGCCTTCCTTCAGCTCGACGATGCCGAAGCTGCCCGGAAACTTGGCCAGCGGCGGCAGCCGCCCGGTGCGGAACTTGAGCGGGAAACGATCCGCGTTGACCAGCGGCCGGCCGGCTTCGTCCTTCAGGCCGCCGGGCAGCTCCAGGCGCAGCTCGGCGTCCTGCGGCCACGGGCCGGCAAAGCTGATCGCATCAAAGCTGGTCTGGCGTGCGCTGCTGTCCTGGTTCGGGTCTTTGGGCGTGCGGGTGCCGTCGGGCGTGACGATGTGGATCTTGAGCAGCGTGGCCAGCTCAATCGGCACGCCGTCAAACTCGACCCGCACGCTGGACAGCGGCGAGCAGGGCGCGCGGGCGTTTTCGCGCTCGCAGCTCAGCGTGGCGTGGAAGGGCGGCCGCACCGTGTACGGAAAGCTTTCTTCCTTGTCCGAGCGCGCCGCGCCGTTGGCCGCTTCGATGCCCTTGCCCCAGACCAGCCGCATCTTGGCGCCAGCCGGCAGACGCTCGGCGCATTGCAGCACCAGCGGCTCCGGGCCGAAGTCCATGCCGCTGGTGCGGCGGATCTGCTCCAGTACGGCGTTGCGATCCGCGTCGCTCAGCAGCCGCACGCCGATGCGCTGGCCCACGCCATCGGCCTCGCACCACATCTGCTGCTGCACCGACGCCGCCTTGAGCGGCCCGCCGGCGTTGATGATGAAGGCCTGCTCCTCGTCGATCGGGCTGCCCGGACGCGGAAAGACGCTGCGCGGCCACGGCCCGCTGGCAAAGAACTCCAGGCGCCCGCCGGCGCTGAGCGGCGCGCCGGCCAGATCGCGGAACGCCGGGTCGGGCTTGAAGCTGCAGCGCTCGCCCGGTTGCAGCGGGCGGTCCAGCTGCCAGGCCCAGCTGCGCGCGTCGATCCAGCGGCCCTGGCCCGTCACTGCGCCGCAATCGGCCAGCAAGGGCGCGGCGGCGGAGGTGTCGCCGAGCCGCACCATGTCGGTGTCGAACTGCGCCGTGGCGCGCGTCTGCTGATCGACCCGGCCCTGCGGCATGAACTGCTTCAGGTGCGCCGCCTGCGCCATCGGCGCCGCGCCGAGCAGCAGGCCGGCCGCTAGCGCCAGCCGGCGCAGCCACGCGCCCGTGTTGATGTGCTCCATTCCCAGTTCTCCCGTCCCGTGCGTGCGATTCGTCACAGGCGGGAGACTAGCTGATCTGGGGGGTGGTCGACTGCGACAGGCCCAGTAGCCTGATATGCCAAGCGTGCTTGGGTTATTATTCTGTATGCCGACCGTACTCCCTTTGTTCAAAGGCTGGCGGGTGGTGATCTTTCCGAACGATCACCGTCCACCGCATGTTCATGTGATTGGTGCCGAGGAGCACGCGCGGTTTGAGTTGCTGTGTGACCTGGGACAGGTCCGGTTAATGAGCAATGTCGGGTTCGTCCTGGGGCAGCTGAGACAAATTGAGGCCTACCTCGTGACCCACCTGGCGCACCTTTGCAGCGAATGGGGAAGAGTTCATGGACACCACTGAGCACCACGAGTCGATGATTGACGAGGCCAGCTTTGCCAAGGCGAGCGAGCACGGGCGCCGCACGTTGGCCCGTGGTCCGCTGGCCACGGCGGCCATCTACGAGGCCGGGCGCATTCGTGTCGAGCTGAACAATGGTTGCGCCTTCGTGTTTCCGGTCGAGCACGCGCAAGGCCTGGCCGGTGCGCTGGCCGCTGATCTGCAAACCATCGAAGTGACGGGCGCCGGCCTCGGCCTGTACTGGCCGAAGCTGGATGCGGACCTCTACGTCCCCGCGCTGATCAAGGGCGTGCTGGGCACCAAACAGTGGATGGCGCAGATCGGTGCGGCCGGAGGCAAGGCGTCCACGACCGCCAAAGCGGTGGCCGCACGCGCCAACGGCAAACTGGGCGGACGCCCGCGCAAAGCGACGGCATAAAACCCAGCGCCAGGCCTGACGCTTGGGCCGGCTCGCCGCCGGCAACCCGGGCGATGCCAAGCCAGTTGGCGATGGTGTCAGTGAACTGCGGATCGATTACGGGCCGGGCTACCGGGTCTATTTCATGCAGCGCGGGCCGGTGATTGTGGTGCTGCTGTGCGGCGGGGACAAGTCCACCCAGGACGCCGACATCAGGAATGCAAAGCGCATCGCTGCGCAGCGGAAGGGGTGATCATGGAAGAGAAGTTCAGTCGCCACGACAGCGCCGAATACCTCAAGAGCGAGGAAGACATCGCCCTGTACATTGATGCCGTCATGGAAGAATCCGGCGACGATCCGGCACTCATCGCATACGCGCTCGGTGTGGTGGCACGCGCCCGCAACATGACCCAGCTCGCCCGCGATACGGGCATGAGCCGCGAAGGGCTGTACAAGGCGCTGTCGGGTGAAGGCAACCCCAGCTTTGCCACCGTCTTGAAGGTGGCGCGGGCGCTGGGGTTCCGGATGACACTGCAGCCGGATACTCGCAGCGTGGGCACGTGAGCCGGGGGTAGACCCGGCAGCGATGTCACCAGCCGATCAGCTGATCGAGTTGACGTGGCGAAACCAGCAGGTCAGTCGAAGATCGCCGCGAATTTGGCCAGCACGTCTTCCAGTATGTCTTCGGGCACCGACTCAAGGCGTCGCCCGTTGCGGGCGGCCAGATCCAGCGTACGCGGCTGGTCGCAGCGCACCACGCCGGTGGTGGCCGTGCCTGCGCCCATCAGCGAGACCGCGAAGCCGGCCGTGCGGGCGAAGTTGCCGCCGCTGGTGATGGGCAGCACGACCGGAGCTCGCGTCACCCGATTGAATGCTGACGACGAGATCAGCAGCACAGGCCGGGTGCCTTGTTGCTCACGCCCGGCGGTCGGGTCGAGTGTGACCAGGTAGATGTCGCCCCGATTCATCAGAGCAGCTCGGTTCCGGTGGCGCTGTCGTCCAGCCAGGCGCGATCGTCATCGCTGACTTCGGCCGAGGCGTCGCACTGCGCGAGCAGCTCGTCAAGGCGGTAGCGCTTGCGCGGTGCAGGCTGCACCACCAAGCGCCCGGCCTCCACGGCCAAGCCGACCGAGGCACCGGCTTGCAGATCAAGGAGATCAAGCAGGGCCGGAGGCACGGTCAGCATGACTGAGCCGCCGACTTTGCGCAGATGGGTGGTGTGCATGTGGTTTTCCAGAAAGTTATATCTGAGTATAACTAGTGCGCCACCGGCTTGACACGGGTCGGGTTCGACTCACCCCCGCCGATACCCCGCCACCTTCCCCAGCAACATCGCCCGCTCGGCTGCCCTCAGGCAGTCGGTCAGCGCCGGTGTGTTCCTGACCTTACCCGACCGCCAGCATCAGATGCCCGATGGGTTGGGCCGCTGGTTTGACCTTGATTTCGATGTCGTAGCCGAGTCGATTCAGGCAGTCCATCAACTTGCGCTCCGAGAGGTTCGAGAAATCACCTCGCATCATGTCCGACACCTTCGGCTGAGAAACGCCCATGCGCTTGGCGGCGGCCTGCTGCGTCAGCCCCTGCAGACGCATGGCCTTGCGGATCTCGATCACCAAGCCGGTCTTGATCTTGAGCTTCTCGGCGTCGTGCACGCCCAAGTCGGCAAACACATTGGCCGAGCTGCGCGTCACTGCAACGCCTTCAATGACCCGTTCTTGCATTTTCCAACTCCTTGGCCCGTGCTTCGGCGACCTTGAGCCGGGCGTGAATGATGTCCATGTCCGCCTTCGGCGTTGCGATGCCGCGCTTGCTCTTCTTCTGGAAGCAATGCAGGACAAATACCGCCGCCTCAAACTTGACCGTGTAGACGGCCCGGTACGTCCCTCCTGCATCGTCCTCGACCACCTCCAGAACGCCAGCCCCGCCAAAGCCCTTGATCACCAGCTTGCGCCAAGGACAGTGCGAAACCGAAGAACCGCCGCACGTCCTCGGGCAGCGCCATCAGGTCTTTGTAGCTGCTCGCGATCCATTCGAGCGGTTTTTCATGGTCCGACATGGAGGTGAAATATATATGAAAAAGTATAAACTTTTCCGTTCCAGCGCCGGTGTGGCGCGCGATTTACCCCCGCCGATACCCCGCCACCTTCCCCAGCAACTCCAGCAGCATCGCCCGCTCGGCCGGGCTCAGGCAGTCGGTCAGCTCGGCTTCCATCAGCGGCGTGCACTCGACCGCGCGCTGCGCCAGCGCCTGGCCGGCTTCGGTGAGCAGGACGTGCTGCGAGCGGCGGTCGGTGTCGCTGCGCACGCGCTCCAGCAGGCCGCGCTCCTGCAGCTTGTCGAGCAGGATGGTCAGGTTGGGCGCCGAGAGTTCCAGCGCCTGGGCCAGCTGCTTGGGTGTGACGGCGCGGTTGGCGTGCAGCAGCATCAGCAGCGAGTATTCGACCGGCCGCAACTCCAGCACTTCGCCGACATGGCGGAAGTACATGCTGCGGGTGGTGATCTGCGCCTGCACGATCTGGTAGCCGACCACGTCGGCCAACACACCCTGCAGGAGTGCGCCGGTTTTGCTTTTGCTGCGCGTCACTCGACCTTCCAGTCGCCGTTCACCACCTTCAGGATCACGCCGGTTTCGGTCGTGAAGCCCCAGTGGTTGGTCGGGGTGTAGTTGAGCACGCCGTGCGCGACCACGGTGCGGCCCATGGTTTCGGTGGCGTCCTTGATGGCAGCACGGAATGCCGGCGTGCCGGGCTTGCCCTTCTTGAGCGCCATCGGGATCACCTTCTGCAGCACCAGCGCAGCGTCATAGGCGTGGCCGGCAAACTGGTTGCGGCTGCCGGCGCCGTAGGCTTTCTCGTACTGGGCGACAAATTCCAGCGCGATCTTCTTGGACGGATGGCTGTCGGGCAGCTGGTCCGCCACCACCGCCGGGCCGGAGACGACGTAGGCGCCTTCCACGTCCTTGCCGCCGACGCGCATCAGGTCACGGCTGGCCGCCGCGTGGGTCTGGTAGATCTTGCCCTTGAAGCCGCGCTCGACGATGGCCTTGTGCGGCATCGCGGCGCCCGAGCCGGAAGCCACGATCAGCATCGCGTCCGGGTTGGCGGCTACCAGCTTGAGCGCCTGGCCGGTGACGGAGGTGTCGGAGCGCGCAAAACGTTCGGTGGCGACGATCTTGATCGGCAGGCCCATCGCGGTGGCTTCGGCCTGGAAGTCCTTCAGCCAGCTCTCGCCGTAGGCGTCGGTGTAGCCCAGGAAGCCGACTGTCTTCACGCCCAGCTTCGTCATGTGCTGCAGCATGGCGTGCGACATCACGGCGTTGCTTTGCGGCAGGCGAAACGCCCAGGCGTCCTTGCCGGCTTGCAGCACGGCGGGTGAGAGCATGAACTGCACCGTGCCGGACTCGGCGATGGTGTCAGCCATCGCGACCGCCGCCGGCGTGGCCACCGAGCCGACCACCAGATCGACCTTGTCCTCGCTGATGAAGCGCTTGGCGTTCTGCACCGCCTTGGTCGGGTCGCCGGCGTCGTCGAGCACGATGACGTTGAGCTTTTCTCCGGCGATGCTGGTCGGCCAGAGCTTGACGCCGTTCTGCGCCGGCAGCCCCAGGCCGCTGGCCGGGCCGGTCAGCGGCAGGCTCACGCCGATGGTGATGTCGGCAAAGGCGGCGCCCGAGGCGGCCAGCAGTGCGGCACTGGCGATCAGGGTCTTGAGCAGATGCGTCATGTTGTCTCCAGAACAGGGCAATGATAGGGGGCGGTCACCGGCGCCAGGCGGGCGGTTCAGATGCCTGGCGGAATGATTCAAAAATATAAATAGATCGTAGTGTCTGCGTGTGCTCGTTTTCCCTTTGATGCACGATCATGGGGGGTTGTTTCAGGGTAAACCCCGAATGCGAGTGATCAATTTGATTACAAACTTGAACTATTAAACGCACTGCTTGAGCCTTACGCCATGAATGCTGATGACCTGATCGCGATCGACATCCACACCCACGCCGAGGTGTCGTGCTGGAACCCCTTCGACAGCTACGGCGAGGAGTACGACCGCGCCGCTGACAAGTACTTCCGCTCCAGCCGCCGCCCGACCATCGCCGAGACGGTGGCGCACTACCGCGAGAAGAAGATCGGCCTGGTGATGTTCACGGTCGATGCCGAGTCGCAGATGGGCCGCCGGCGCATCCCGAACGAGGAGATCTGCGAGGCCGCCAAGGCCAACTCGGACATGATGGTGGCTTTCGCCTCGATCGACCCGCACAAGGGCAAGCTGGGCGCGCGGGAAGCCCGCCGGCTGATCGAGGAGCACGGCGTCAAGGGCTTCAAGTTCCACCCGACCGTGCAGGGCTTCCTGCCCTACGACAAGATGGCCTGGCCGATCTACGAGGTCATCGCCGAACACAAGCTGCCGGCGATCTTCCACTCCGGCCACTCGGGCATCGGCTCGGGCATGCGCTGCGGCGGCGGCCTGCGCCTGCAGAACTCCAATCCGATGCTGCTGGAAGACGTGGCGATGGACTGGCCCGACATCCAGATCGTCATCGCCCACCCGAGCTGGCCGTGGCAGGACGAGGCGCTGTCCTTGGCGCTGCACAAGCCGAACGTCTGGATCGACCTCTCGGGCTGGAGCCCGAAGTACTTCCCGGCGCAACTGGTGCAGTACGCCAACACGCTGCTGAAAGACCGCATGCTGTTCGGCTCCGACTACCCGCTCATCACGCCCGAGCGCTGGATGAAGGACTTCAGCGAAGCCGGCTTCAAGCCCGAAGTGCACTCGCTGATCCTGAAAGAAAACGCCAAGCGGCTGCTGCGGCTGGGTTGAGGCCGTGGTGGTCGGGCTGTGACAGGCTGCGGCACACGCCGGTCGGGGCTCGGTCGGCGGTGTGCCGTGTTGGCACATCGCTCGGCTGGCTGCAACAGCACGGCGCACGATCGTTCGCATCGGGTTGCGACACCTGGGCGGCGGCGAGCGCGGGTTGTCCCTGAACCGGGCCGGCATCTGTGCCAGACGTCACAGCACGGCACAGGCTTTGCTGATGGCTGTCGCACCTGACTTCACTGATCCCCGAGGAGACACACCAATGAAAGCCCTGTTCACCGTTCTGGCGCTGAGCGCCGTTGCCAGCTTCGCCCACGCCGCCGACGGCAAGGCGATCTACAACCAGACCTGCGCCATGTGCCATCAGGAAGGTCTGATGAATGCGCCCAAGTTCGGTGACAAGGCCGCCTGGGAGCCGCGCCTGAAGACCGGTCACGCCGCGCTGCTGGAGGTGGCCCTGAACGGCAAGAAGGGCACGCCCATGATTCCCCGTGGCGGCAACGCCAAGCTGAGCGACGAGGAAGTCGGCGCCGCGCTGGATTACATGCTGGCCGCCGTGAAATAAACCGCCCGCCGCTGTCGCGACCGCCGCTCCTGCGCGGCGTGTCTTGAGCCCTGACGCCCAAGCCCCGCCGGCCGCATCGCCGCTGGATCTTGGGCGTCGGTGTTTGTGCACCCGAGCGGCCGACTCTGGGTGAATCCCCGGCTGGTGTCGGTAATTGAGAGCGAGTTATCATTATCAAATGACGCTCTCGCCGCCGCACCATCACCCCGCCGAGCCGGCCGCCGCCGCGCCGCCCGTCGCCCGCTCGACCCGGCAGCGCGATGCCATCTGCGTGGCGATCGAATCGGCCGGCCGGCCGCTGCTGCCGCAGGAAGTGCTCGACAGCGCTCGGGCGCAGGTGCCGGGGCTGGGGCTGGCGACGGTCTACCGCAACCTCAAGGTGCTGCAGGAAGACGGCCGCGTCGAGGTGGTGGTGCTGCCTGGCCAGGCGCCGCGCTTCCAGGCCGCCGAGCATGAACACCACCATCACTTTCACTGCGAGCGCTGCGACCGGGTGTTCCCGATTCACGCCTGCCCGGGGCCGATGGACCATCTGGTGCCGGCCGGTTTTGCGCTGCGCCGCCACGACCTGACGCTGCACGGCCTGTGCGCCGATTGCGTGCAGGCCGAAGGAGTGCCGGCATGACGGCGCCGCACTTCACCACGCCGGCGGCTTCGGTCAATGCCGCGCCCAGCGTGCTGATGCTCAGCGTCGGCGTGCGGCTGGGCTTGGCCGCCAGCCTGATCGCCGGGCTGTGGCTGGCGGTGCTGTGGGCGCTGGCATGAGCTGGTTCAGACGAGCGGTGCGACCAGCCGCCAAGGTGACCTCGACCGAGGCAGCGGCGTTCGATGGCATTCGCCTCGACAGCCTGTCGGTGGCGTATCAGGGCCGCGAGGTGGTGTCGGGCGTATCGGGCTGTTTTGCGCCGGGCCAGCTCAGCGCCATCGTCGGGCCGAACGGCGCCGGCAAGAGCAGCTTGCTGGCGGCCATCACCGGCCGGGTGGGCCCGAGCGCTGGTGCGGTGCTGATGCCGGCGGGCGTGCGCGCGCAGCTGGCTTGGCTGCCGCAGCAGGCGCAGATTGAACGCAGCGTGCCGCTCTGCGTGGCCGATGTGGTCGCACTCGGGCTCTGGCGCGAGCTGGGCGCCTTTGGCGGCATGCGCGCCGCGCATCACGTCCGGGTCGCGCAGGCGCTGGCCGAAGTGGGCCTGAGCGACGCCGCGCAGCGCCCGGTGGCGGCGCTGTCGGCCGGGCAGTTCCAGCGCATGCTGTTTGCGCGCCTGCTGCTGCAGGACGCCCGCGTGCTGCTGCTCGACGAGCCCTTCAACGCGGTGGACGAGGACACCACCGCCGCACTGATGGCGATCGTGCAGCGCTGGCGCGGCGAGGGCCGCACCGTGATTGCGGTGCTGCACGATCTGCAGCTGGTGCGCGAAGCTTTTGACCAGATTCTCTGGCTGAACCGGCGCTGCCTGGCCTGGGGGCCGACTGCGGCGGTGCTGCAGGCGCGCGGCGAGCCGGCGCCGACGGAGCGGCCAGAGTGGTCGTCGCTGCCTGAGTTCGACTTGCCTGAGCTGCCGATCGACACCGCGCCCTCGGGCTTGCCCATGCTGGGCCATGCGCTGCACAACCGGCCGGTCGCGCTGCACCAGTTGCATCGCTACGGCCTGGCGGGCCACGACGCCGCGCGCCACCAAGGGCCGCGACCATGACGCTCGACGCGCTGCTCTGGGCGCCGTTTGCCGAATTCGCCTTCATGCGCCGCGCGCTGGTCGCCACGCTGGCGCTGGGCTTGGGCTGCGGGCCGATCGGCGCGCTCTTGGTGCTGCGCCGCATGAGCCTGATGGGTGATGCGCTGGCGCACGCCTTGCTGCCGGGCGCAGCGCTGGGCTTTCTGGTCGCCGGTTTTTCGCTGCCGGCCATGAGCCTGGGCAGCTTTCTGGTCGCCTTGCTGGTGGCGCTGGCGGCCGGCTGGGTCAGCCGGGTCACCGCGCTGCGCGAGGACGCCAGCTTCGCCGCCTTCTACCTGATCTCGCTGGCGGCCGGCGTGCTGTTGATCAGCACGCACGGTTCCGGAGTGGACTTGCTGCAGGTGCTGTTCGGCTCGGTGCTGTCGGTCGATCAGGACACGCTGCTGCTGACCGCCTCGGTGGCCAGCCTGACGCTGCTGACGCTGGCGCTGATCTACCGGCCGCTGGTGGTCGAGTGCTTCGATCCGGGTTTTCTGCAGGCGGTCGGCGGGCGTGGCGCGCTGGTGCACGCGATTTTTCTGGTGCTGACGGTGGCCAATCTGGTCAGCGGCTTCCAGGCGCTCGGCACGCTGATGGCGGTCGGGTTGATGATGCTGCCGGCGGCTGCGGCGCGCTTCTGGGCCACCGAGGTCTGGAGCGTGGCGCTGGTGGCCGCACTGCTGGCGGTGGCCAGCGGCGTGATCGGGCTGCTGTGGTCGTTCCACGCCCAGTTGCCGTCCGGCCCGACCATCGTGCTGGTGGCGGGCGTGCTGTATCTGGTGTCGCTGCTGGCCGGCTCGCAGGGCGGGGTCTGGGTGCGCCGTCGCGTGACACCCACCGCTGTGGAGTGGCGATGAACCGCGCGCGCCGACATGCCCTGACCTGGCTGGCGCGCGGCCTGACGGCGGCCGGCGGTTGGCCGCTGGCGATCAACGCCGCGCAGGCCGCGCCTGCTGCTGTCACGCCGATCAAGGTGGTGGCCAGCTTCACGATCCTGGCTGACATGGTGCGCGAGATCGGCGCCGAGGCGGTGCAGGTCAGCGCGCTGGTCGGCCCGAACGGCAACGCGCATGCCTTCGAGCCGCGCCCGATCGATCTGAAAACCGTTGCCGGCGCCGATCTGCTAGTGCTGAACGGCCTGCACTTCGACGCCTGGATCGATCGGCTGGTCAAGGCCAGCGGCTATCGCGGCCGGCAGGTGGTGGCCACCGATGGCATCGAACCACGCCGCGTCGGCCTGAGTATTGATCCGCACGCCTGGCACGACCTGCGCCACGCGCAGCGCTATATGAGCAATCTCGGCGCTGCGCTGGCGCAGGTGCGGCCGGCACAGGCCGCCGAGATTCGCCGCCGCGCCGCCGACTATGCCGGCCGCATCGAGGCGCTGGATCGCGAGATTCGCGCCCAGGTGCAGGCGATTCCCCCGGCGCGTCGGCGCGTCATGAGTACCCACGATGCCTTTGGCTATCTGGGCGCCGCCTACGGCATCGAGTTTCTGGCGCCGCAAGGCTGGAATGCCGACAGCGAACCCTCCGCCGCGCAGGTGGCGGGTTTGATCCGGCAGATTCGCCAGCAGAAAGTTGCGGCAGTGTTCATTGAAAACATCAGCCAGCCGCGCCTGATGCAGCGTATTGCCGCTGAAGGCGGCGTGAAGATCGGCGGCACGCTGTATTCCGACGCCTTGTCGCCACCGGGCAGCGAAGCCGATACCTTCCTGAAACTGATCCGGCACAACGCCAGCACGCTGCTGGCAGGCATGCGCGGCTGAGGTGCTGCGGGTTCGCTGCATCGAACTGATCTGTAGTAAGCGCAAGAGCATGAAAACCACCATGACACGACACCATCGATTCCATTCTTTGCTGGCCTTGCTGTTGGCCGGGCTGGCGCTGACGCCAGCTGTTTCTGTCGCTGAGGGGGCCCATGTGCACGGCCAGGTACGGCTCGATATCGCGCTGGACGGCCCGACCCTGACGCTGCAAATGGAATCACCGCTCGACAGCGTGCTGGGTTTTGAGCATCGACCGCAAACCGCCGCACAAAAACAGGCAGTCGTGCAGATGAAAACAAATCTGGAGGCTGCGACCAAACTGTTCAGGCCGGATGCGGCAGCGCAGTGCGCGGTGAGCAAGGCCAGCCTGGAATCAGCGCTGTTCGAGCCTGAAGTCGCCAGTACGGCAGCAGTCAAGAGTGAAGTGCATATGGATCTGGACGCTAGCTATGAATTCAAATGTGCCCATCCCGAGTTGCTGAAAACCCTGCAGATTGGCTTGTTTGAAGGTTTCACGCGCATGCAGAAAATTGATGTGCAGGTGGCGGGTGCCAAGGGCCAGCGAAAATTCACGCTCAAACGCCCGCAGAGCAGTATCACGCTGGCGCCATGAACAAATCCTTGCTGTCCTTGCGTGATGTCCGGTATCGCTGGCCTGATACCGAGGCCGACTGCATCGATATTGCCCAGCTGGAGTTGGCGGCTGCCGAGGCCGTTTTCTTGCGCGGCCCGAGCGGTTGCGGCAAGAGTACCCTGCTGTCGATCGTGGCCGGGGTTTTGGCCGTGAACCATGGCGCGGTGACGCTGCTGGGGCTGGAGTGGAGCGGTTTGTCGGCTGCGCGCCGCGACCGGCTGCGGGCGGATCATGTCGGCTATATCTTCCAGCAATTCAATCTGCTGCCGTATCTGTCGGTGCTCGATAACGTGTTGTTGCCTTGCCGGTTTTCTGGTCGACGTGCCACACGCGCGACCGAAACTCACGGCAGTGCCCGCGCTGCGGCTGAATACCTGCTGCAGCGCATGGGTTTGGGCGCCGCTTATTGGCCACGCGCCTCGGCGCGGCTCTCGGTCGGCCAGCAGCAGCGCGTGGCGGCGGCGCGGGCGCTGATCGGCCGGCCGGAACTGGTGATTGCCGACGAGCCGACCTCGGCGCTGGATGAATCTCTGCGCGATGATTTCATGCGGCTGCTGCTTGAATCGTGTGCGCAGGCCGGCAGCGGCTTATTGTTTGTCAGTCACGATGCGCGGCTGGCGGACCATTTCGGCCGGCAGATTGATCTGCCGGTACTGAACCGCGCTGCCCAGGAGTTGAACGCATGAGGCCGCTGCTCGGACTGGCCGCGCGCAGCGCGCTGAACCGCCGTTTTGTGCTGGCGCTGATCGTGCTGTCGATTGCGCTCTCGACCTTCCTGCTGCTGGGTATCGAGCGCCTGCGCAACGATGTGCGGGAGAATTTCTCTGAGGCGGTATCTGGCACGGATTTGATTGTCGGCGCCCGGACTGGCTCGGTGCAGTTGCTGCTTTATTCGGTCTTCCGCATCGGCAACGCCACCAACAATATCCGTTGGAGCAGCGTGCAGGAGCTGGCCAAATACCGCTCGGTGGCTTGGGTGGTGCCGATTTCGCTGGGCGACTCGCATCGCGGTTTTGCGGTGGTGGGCACCACGCCGGATTATTTCCAGCATTTCCAGTATGGCGAGCATCAACCGCTGGCGATGGCACAAGGGCGGGGTTTCGAGGGCGTGTTCGAAACCGTGCTGGGCGCTGAGGTGGCCCGGCGGCTGGGTTATAAACTCGGTGATGCGATTATCCTGAGCCACGGCGACGGTGCCATGGCCGCCAACGATCATGCCGACAAACCATTCAAGGTGGTCGGTATTCTGGCGCCGACCGGCACGCCGGTGGACCGTTCGGTGCATATCAGCCTGCAGGCGATGGAGGCAATTCACCTTGATTGGGTTGCCGGCACACCGCTGCCTGGTATGGCCGTCACGGCCGAGCAGGCGTTGCAGCAGGATCTGACCCCCAAGAGCGTGACCGCTGTTTTGGTGGGTTTGAAAAGCCGGGCGGCAGTATTCGGGATGCAGCGCTATATCGCTGAATTCCGCGCCGAGCCGCTGATGGCAATCCTGCCCGGCGTGGCGCTGGATGAACTCTGGGAGGTGGTCGGCGTCGGTGAGCAGGGTTTGATGCTGATGTCGGCGCTGGTATCGCTGGTCAGCTTGGCGGGTTTGATGGCCGTCATCATGGCCGGTTTGAACGAGCGGCGGCGCGAGCTGGCGATATTGCGCTCGGTCGGCGCCGGGCCGCTGCAGATGCTGTTGCTGCTGGCCCTGGAAGGCGGTCTGGTGACGCTGTGCGGCGTGGCGCTGGGCTGGTTGACTTGCGAGTTGTCAGTCTGGGCGCTGGGGCCGTGGGTGCAGACCCATTATGGTTTGGTCTTGCACGGCCGTGTGCCGGCCAGCCAGGAATGGCTGTTGATGGGTGCCGTGTTGCTGGGTGGCTGGCTGGCCAGCCTGGTGCCGGGTTATCGAGCTTATCGCCTTTCCCTGGTGGACGGGCTGGCGCCGAGGGTTTGATGATGAAACGAAGTAAATGGGCCGTCACGGCCGCGATGGTTTCTGGTACTTGGCTGCTGGCAGGCGCCATCGCAGTCAAGCCGGTGACAGCCTGGGCCGCATCGAAGGCCACCAGCGAATTCAAGGAAATCAAGTGGGGCGAGCTGATTCCGGCTGATTGGGATCCGAGCAAGCAGTTCAAGCACGTCAATCCGGCCACGCTGAACGATGGCAGCCCGGAAACCGACAAGATTCTCAAGGCGATCCGGGAGGCTTGGGATAATGCGCCCACCCGCACCGACCTGGAGGAAGCCAAGATCAAGCTGCCCGGTTATCTGGTGCCGCTCGAAGAAAGCAAAGGCCAGTGGAAGGAATTTCTGCTGGTGCCGTATTTTGGCGCCTGCATTCATTCACCGCCGCCACCGGCGAATCAGATCATTCATGTCTTTCTGGCCAAACCGGTGGGCGGTTTCAAGAGCATGGACGCGGCCTGGGTCAGCGGTACGCTGAAAACCACCCGCTTGAATTCCGAGATGGGCGTCAGCGGGTATCGGCTGGATGCGGTCAGCGTGGTCAAGTATGTGAATCCGCCGCGCTGAAGCGGGCGCGGCGGATTGGGCGAGTTTGGCGGTGCAGTCAGCCGTTGGCGGCGGCGCGCACCAGCTCGGGCTTGGCGCCGAAGCGCTTGACGATGGCGCGTTCGATGCCTTCGGCGTCGAGGCCGCAGCGGGCCATCAGCAGGGCCGGGTCGCCGTGCTCGACAAACTCATCCGGCAGGCCGAGCGTCAGCACCGGGATCTGCAGCTCGGCGGCTTGCAGTGCTTCCAGCACCGCGCTGCCGGCGCCGCCCATCGTGCAACCTTCTTCCAGCGTGACCAGTGCGTCGTGGCTGCGCGCCAGCTCCAGCAGCAGCTCGACATCGAGCGGCTTGATGAAGCGCATGTTCGCCACCGTCGCGTCGAGCTTGTCGGCGGCGGCCAGCGCCGGGTAGAGCAGCGGGCCGAAGGCCAGGATGGCGACGCGCCGGCCGCTGCCGAGCGCCAGGCTGGTGCTGCGGCGCAGCTCGCCCTTGCCCCACGGCAGTGTGTCGAGCTCCTGCACCAGCGGCGTGCCGACGCCGTTGCCGCGCGGATAGCGCACCGCGACCGGGCCGTCGTGGCGGTGTGCGGTGGTCAGGGCACGGCGCGTCTCGGCCTCATCGGCCGGCGCCAGCAGCGCCATGTTCGGGATGCAGCGGATGAAGGCGATGTCGTAGGCGCCGGCGTGCGTGGCACCGTCGGCACCGACCAGCCCGGCACGGTCCAGCGCGAACACCATTGGCAGGTTCTGCAGCGCCACATCGTGGATCAGCTGGTCGTAGGCGCGCTGCAGGAAGGTCGAGTAGATCGCCACCACCGGCTTCAAGCCCTCGCAGGCCAGGCCGGCGGCGAAGGTCACGGCGTGCTGCTCGGCGATGCCGACGTCGTGGTAGCGCTCCGGGAAGCGCTTGTGGAACTCGACCATGCCGGAGCCTTCGCGCATCGCCGGGGTGATGGCGACCAGCTTGGGGTCGGCTTCGGCCATGTCGCACAGCCACTGGCCGAACACCTGCGTGAAGGTGGTTTTGGGTGGCGTGGCGGGTTTGACCAGGCCGATGGCCGGGTCGAACTTGCCGGGACCGTGGTACGAGATCGGATCGGCCTCGGCCTGTTTGTAGCCGTAGCCCTTCTTGGTGACGACGTGCAGGAACTGCGCACCCTTCTTGTCGCGCATGTTCTCCAGCGTCGCGACCAGCGTGTCGAGGTCGTGGCCGTCGATCGGGCCGACGTAGTTGAAGCCGAATTCTTCGAAGATCGTGCCTGGCACGACCATGCCCTTGGCGTGTTCCTCCAGGCGGCGCGCCAGCTCGAACAGCGGCGGGGCGTTTTTGAGCACGCTCTTGGCGCCTTCGCGCGCAGCGGCGTAGAACTTGCCGCTCATCAAGCGCGCCAGGTACTTGTTGAGCGCGCCGACCGGCGGGCTGATCGACATGTCGTTGTCGTTCAGCACCACCAGCAGGTTCGGCACCTTGCCGGCGTGCGGCATGCCACCGTTGTTGAGCGCCTCGAAGGCCATGCCGGCGGTCATCGCGCCGTCGCCGATGATCGCGACACAGTGGCGGTGCTCGCCCTTCTGCTGCGAGGCCAGCGCCATGCCGAGCGCGGCCGAGATCGAGGTGGACGAGTGCGCGGTGCCGAAGGTGTCGTACTCGCTCTCGTCGCGGCGCGGAAAGCCCGACAAGCCGCCGAACTGGCGCAGGCTCGGCATGCGGTCGCGCCGGCCGGTCAGGATCTTGTGCGGATAGGTCTGGTGGCCGACGTCCCAGACCAGCCGGTCGTTGGGCGTGTCGAACACGTAGTGCAGCGCGATGGTCAGCTCGACGGTACCGAGATTGGACGACAGGTGGCCACCGGTGCGCGCAACGGTCTGGAGCAGATAGTCACGCAGCTGCGTTGCCACGGCCTTGAGTTCGTGGCGCGGCAACTGGCGCAGATCGGCCGGAGACTGGATGCGGGACAGCAGCGGAGAAGCGGGCATCGCGGGATTCCTGTGTGGACTGAAGGCTGGGCGCGGTGGCGCTCAGGAGTCGCGTTCGACGACGCGATCGGCCAGCTCGGCGAGCCAGCCCGTATCGGCCAGGCCGCTGGCGGCCAGGGCCTCCTGGGCCTGGCGGTGCAGGGTCCGGGCCCGCTCTTGGGCGCCGGCCAGGCCGAGCAACGAGACATAGGTGGGTTTGTTCTGGTCGGCGTCCTTGCCGGCGGTCTTGCCGAGCGTTTCGGAGGCCTGCGTGACGTCCAGGATGTCGTCCACCACCTGAAACGCCAGGCCGATGGCGGCGCCGTAGGCGGTCAGCGCGTCCCAGGCTTGTCTGTCAGGTTGACCGCAGGCAGCACCCATCAGCACCGAGGCCTGCAGCAGCGCGCCGGTCTTGCGGCGGTGCATGTCCTGCAGCCCGGCCTCATCGAGCGCGCGGCCGACGTTGGCCAGATCGATCGCCTGGCCGCCGGCCATGCCTTGCACGCCCGCAGCGCGCGACAGCAGCCGGCACAGGCGCGCTTGCAGCGCGGCCGGCATGTCGGTGTCGTCGGGCGCCAGGATCTCGAAGGCGAGTGCTTGCATGGCGTCGCCGGCCAGCATGGCGCGGGCTTCGCCGTAGCGCACATGCACGGTCGGCTTGCCGCGCCGCAGCGCGTCGTTGTCCATGCAGGGCATGTCGTCATGCACCAGCGAATAGGCGTGGATCAGCTCGACCGCGCAGGCTGCGCGCATGGCGTAGTCACGCGGCCCGTGGCTGGCACGCGCGGCGGCCAGCACCAGCAGCGGGCGCAGGCGCTTGCCGCCGTCGAGCACGCCGTAGCGCATCACTTCACCGAGTTCGGCGGGGGAATCGGGCTGGACAAACTCTGACAAGGCCGCTTCGACGGCCGTCAGTTCGTCCTGCATCCAGCATTCGAAGGCTTCGCGCTTCATGCGTTGTGGTCCCAGGGTTTGAGCTGGCCCTCGTCCAGCACCTTCACCTGCTGCTCGACGGCGTCGAGCTTGCCGCGACAGAACTGCAGCAAGACACCGGCACGGCGGTGGCTGTCGAGCAACTGGTCGAGCGGCAACTGGGCCTGTTCGATGCTTTGGAGCAGGCGCTCCAGTTCAGCGAGTGCCGCCTCGTAGCTGACCGGTTCCGCAGGCATGGAGGGAGGTGCGCGCTTGGGCATAAGGTTCAGGGAAAGCATTGAATTGTAGGGGCCGGGCCGTGGTGCCTGCGCCGGTATCCCTGTGGTGCTATGCGCGACTGGTGCCGCTGTCTGTCGGGCGTCACCTGTCTGAAGGGGCCGCGCCGGGTGGTGCGCGCGCGACGGTCGGCGCTTCGGGCGCCACAGATCTTGATGTCGCGCAAACCGGGCTGGCCGAAGTGAGTAGAATCGCCGGTTCGCCTGGGCATCCCCCACCCGGACCGCACGACGTTCTCACCCATCGAATCGCGCCCAGGCATGGGCACGTCAAGGGTCAACCTCGGGTGGTGGTTCGACATGCACTTGGAGATCCTGGGGATCATGTCTGACCTGAGCATCACGCTGGAAGCGCTCAAACAAAGTCGCACTCAACTGCCGGTATCGAGTTACTTCGATGCGGCCCTGTTCAAGGAGGAGATGCGACTCATCTTTCAGCCTGGCCCCCGCTATCTGGGGCACGAGCTGATGGTGCCCCAAGTTGGTGATTACCACGCGCTGGCCCACGAAGGTGAAGGCCGTGCCCTGATCCGCACCGACAAAGGTGTCGAGCTGGTGTCGAACGTCTGCCGGCATCGCCAGGCGGTGATGCTGCGCGGCCGTGGCAATACCGGCGGCAACGTCGTGTGCCCGCTGCACCGCTGGACCTACGCTCTGGACGGCCAGCTGATCGGCGCGCCGCACTTCAAGGAAGACCCGTGCCTGAACCTGCGCAACTACCCGGTGCGCACCTGGAACGGCCTGGTCTTTGAAGACAACGGCCGTGACATCGGCGCCGATCTGGCCGGGCTGGGCCCGCGCGCCGAGCTCGACTTCGAGGGCTACGTCTACGACCGCACCGAGCTGCACGAGTGCAACTACAACTGGAAGACCTTCATCGAGGTCTATCTGGAGGACTATCACGTCGGTCCGTTCCATCCCGGCCTGGGCAACTTCGTCACCTGTGACGATCTGCGCTGGGAAATGGGCCAGGAGTATTCGGTGCAGACCGTCGGCGTGGCGCAAGGCGCGGGCAAGGCGCTCGGCAAGTCGGGCTCCAAGGTCTACGAGCGCTGGCAGCAGCAGGTGCTCAAGTACCAGAACGGTGTCGCGCCCACGCGCGGCGCCATCTGGCTGACCTACTACCCGCACATCATGGTCGAGTGGTACCCGAACGTGCTGACGGTCTCGACGCTCTATCCGATCAGCCCGGACAAGACGCTCAACTCGGTGGAGTTCTACTACCCCGAGGAGATCGTCGCCTTCGAGCGCGAGTACGTCGAAGCCCAGCAGGCCGCCTACATGGAAACCTGCATCGAGGACGACGAGATCGGCGAGCGCATGGACTGGGGCCGCAAAGCCCTGTTCGATCGTGGCGACAACGAGGTCGGCCCCTACCAGAGCCCGATGGAAGACGGCATGCAGCACTTCCACGAGTGGTATCGACGCGTCATGAAGTACGAAGGCTGAGCCTCTCGGCCTGGGTCTTGATGCTTTGCGAGGCCGCCTTCGGGCGGCCTTTTGCTTTCTACAACCGCTACGATGCGGCCCCATGTCCGCACCCGCCTTGATGATCATCGCCAGCTTTCTGTTTGCCTCGATGGGGGTGTGCATCAAGCTGGCCTCGGCGCACTACTCGACGCCCGAGATCGTCATGTATCGCGGCCTGGTGGGCGCGCTGATGATGGCCGGCTACACCCGCTGGCGCGGCATCGAGCTGCGCACCGCCGTGCCGGGCATGCACGCCTGGCGCAGCGTGGTGGGCGTGTCGGCGCTGACGCTGTGGTTCTACGCCATCAGCGGCTTGCCGCTGGCCACCGCGATGACGCTGAACTACATGTCGTCGGTCTGGATGGCGCTGTTCCTGATCGGCGGCGCGGTGATTCTGGGCGGCGCGCGGGTCGATGGCCGGCTGATCGCCACCGTGCTGATGGGTTTCATCGGCGTGGCCGCGATCCTGCGGCCGACCATGGAGCGCGAGCAGGCCTGGTTCGGCGTGGTCGGGCTGCTGTCGGGCGTGCTGTCGGCGATGGCGTATCTGCAAGTCACCGCGCTCGGCCGGGTCGGTGAGCCGGAAGGGCGGGTGGTGTTCTATTTCTCCCTGGGCGGTGCGACGGCCGGGCTGGTGATGAGCCTGCTCGGCGGCGGGCTGCATTTCCATTGGGAGGGCGCCTGTTGGCTGGTCGCGGTCGGCATGTTCGCCACCAGCGCGCAGCTGCTGATGACGCGTGCCTACGCGATCGGCAAGCCGTTGGTGAACGCCAGCCTGCAATACCTGGGCATCGCGTTCTCGTTCGGCTACGGCGTGCTGGTGTTTGACGATCCGGTCACCTGGCTGGCGCTGGGCGGCATGGCGCTGGTGGTGGTGGCTGGCATCGCGGCGGCACGCCTGCGCCAACACAGCCAGCCGGCGAGCGATTCACAATTGCCAGATATCGAACCCTGATCCAGAAAGGTCCGCATGTCCTCATCCGTTTCCTTGCCCGTGCCGCTCATCAACGCGGCTGATCTCACTGCCTGGCTCGGCCGCGCGGTGCTGCTCGACACCAGTTTCGATCTCGCCGATGGGGGCGCTGGCGAGGCTGCCTATCGCGGCGCGCATCTGCCGGGGGCGTTCTATCTGCACCTGGACCGCGACCTGAGCACCGCCAAGACCGGCCGCAACGGCCGCCATCCGCTGCCGACGCGCGAAGCGTTTGCCGCGACGGTCGGCGCGCTCGGCATCCGCGCTGACACGCCGGTGGTGGTCTACGACCGCCAGGGCGGCATGTTTGCGGCGCGGGCCTGGTGGATGCTGCGCTGGCTCGGCCACACGGCGGTGGCGGTGCTGGACGGTGGTTTGCCGGCTTGGGCTGCCAGCGGCGGCGCCATGGAGTCGGGTGACGGCACGGCGCGCTTGAGCGCGGCGGCAGCCTATCCGCTCAGCGCCGAGCCCGGCATGCCGACGCTGCTGGCCGACGCGCTGCAGGCGCAGCTCGGCCGCGTCAGCCTGATCGACGCGCGTGCGGCGGATCGCTTCCGTGGCGATCTGGAGCCGCTCGACCCGGTGGCAGGCCACATTCCGGGCGCGCTGAACCGGTTTTTCAAGGACAACCTGGGCGCCGATGGCCGCTTTCTGCCGGCCGAGGTGCTGCGGGCCGGTTTTGGCGCGTTGCTCGGCAGCCAGGCGCCGGCGCAGACGGTGCACCAGTGCGGCTCGGGCGTAACCGCCTGCCACAACCTGCTGGCGATGGAAGCGGCCGGTTTGCCGGGCGCGGCGCTGTACCCGGGCTCATGGAGCGAGTGGTGCAGTGACCCGGCGCGGCCGGTGGCGCGAGGCTGAGTGATCCGGGCGTGCTTGCGGCTCGGAATTGACCTCGGTCAAATGAGCCCGCCGCGCTCGGCGCATGATGAAGAGGTCTTCGCTGCGGCACGCAGTCATCCTGGAGGTCTTTATGTACAAGCGCATTCTCGTCCCCACCGACGGATCGGACATCACCGGCAAGGCTATCGACACGGCGGTCATGCTCGCCAAGACCGTTGGCGCCGAGATCAGTGCCCTGGCGGTGAAGGAGCCTTTCCCCTACAGCGCTATCTCGGAAATGCAGCCGGTGCCGCCGCAGGAGTTCTTCGACGCGCAAGAGCGCATCGCCAACCAGAACCTGCAGCGCGTCAAGGACGTTGCGGCCGCTGCGGGCGTGAGCTGCGCTGCCGCCTCGGTCGAGGCCTTGCATCCCTGGGAAGCGATCCTTGATCAGGCCAAGGCCGACGGCTCGGACCTGATCGTGATGGCCTCGCACGGCCGGCGCGGCGTCTCGGCACTGCTGCTCGGCAGCGAAACCCAGAAGGTGCTGACGCACAGCAGCATCCCGGTGCTGGTGGTGCGCTGAAGCGCCCCAGGCGGCAGGTCAGATCGGCGTCATTCGTCGTCGCCGCCGCCAAACAGGCCGCCGAGCAAACCGCCGGTGGCCAGACCGCCCAGCATCGAACCTTCTTCGCGCCCGCCGCCACCCGTCTGCGGCGCGGCCGCAAAGATGCGGCTTGCCAGGCGTGAGAACGGCAGGCTCTGCAGCCAGATGGTGCCCGGGCCGGTCAGCTTGGCAAAGAACAGACCTTCGCCGCCAAACAGCGCCGTCTTGATCTTGCCGACATACTGAATCTCGAAATTCACGTTCGGGGTATAGGCCACCACGCAACCGGTATCGACCAGCAGCGTCTGCCCGGGCTGCAGCTCGCGCTTGACGACCGTGCCGCCCGCGTGCACGAAAGCCATGCCGTCGCCGTCGAGTTTCTGCATGATGAAACCCTCGCCGCCGAAAAAGCCGGTCGAGAGTTTCTGCTGCACCGCAATACCGAGTGACACGCCACGCGCCGCGCATAGAAAGGCGTCTTTCTGGCAGATCAGCGTGCCGCCGAGCTTGCGCAAATCCATCGGCAGAATCTTGCCGGGGTAGGGCGCCGCAAACGCGACCCGCAGCTTGGTGGTGCTCTGGTTGGTATAGACGGTGGTGAAGAGTGATTCACCCGTGACCAGCCGCTTGCCGGCGCCGAGCAGCTTGCCGAACAGGCCGCCGCCCTGATTCTGCGATCCGTCGCCAAACACGGTGTCCATGCTGATGCCGGCGTCCATGAACATCATGCTGCCGGCCTCGCCGATCGCCGCCTCGCCGGGGTCGAGCTCGACCTCGACAAACTGCATCTCGGCGCCCTTGATCTCGAAGTCGATCACATCCATACCCATCGTTTGCTCCTTGCAGATCACGTCAGATGGGCAGGATGGTAATCAGCTTTGCAGGCTCAGACGACGCTCAGCGTCACGTCGATGTTGCCGCGCGTGGCGTTGGAATACGGGCAAACCTCGTGCGCGGCGGCGACCAGCGCTTCAAGTGCCGCGCGCTCCATGCTCGGCACCGAAATCTGCATGGCGACGGCGATGCCGAAGGCGCCGGCCTTGCCGGTCATCGGGCCGATCGACACGTCGCTGGTGATGCTCACTTCGGCCGGCAGGGCCAGTTTCTGGCGGCCCGCAACCGCCTTCATCGCGCCGATGAAGCAGGCCGAGTAGCCGGCCGCAAACAGTTGCTCCGGGTTAGTGCCCGGGCCGCCGGCGCCGCCGAGCTGCTTGGGTGTGCTCAAGGTGACTTCCAGCGCGCCGTCGCTGGTTTTGGCGGTACCGACGCGGCCTCCGGTGGCGGTGGCTTGGGCGGTATAGACAGCTTGGTCGATGGCCATGGTGTGGTCCTTTGCAGTGGGTCGGGGTTAAAAATCAGCCGAATTGATCTGCTGGCGCAGCTCGGTGAGGCGCTGCGTCAGCTGGGCAATCTCGTGCAGCTCGCACTGGGTGGCGCAGGCCACGGCGGGCGGAATGCGCAACGCCTGCTCGCGCAACGCCAGCCCGGCGGCGCTGAGCTGCACGCGCACCCGGCGCTCGTCGGCGGCGTCGCGCTGGCGCTGCAGCAGCCCGCTGGATTCCAGCCGCTTGAGCAGTGGCGTGAGCGTGCCCGAGTCGAGCGTGAGCCGCTCGCCCAGGCTGGAAACGGTCTGGTCATCGGCCTCCCACAACACCAGCATCACCAGGTACTGCGGATAGGTCAGCCCCAGCGCCGCCAGCAGCGGCTTGTAGAGCTTGGTCATCGCCAGCGAAGCCGAATAAAGCGCAAAGCACAACTGCCGATCCAGCGCCAGCCAGTTGGCGTCAGGGGTTGGAGTGGCGGGTGAAGTCATGGGCTGAATAATTGATCAAAATTTAATTGCACACAATTTGTGTGGGATTTGTGAGCCGAGGTTGTGCGGGGGAACAATCGGGGCGCGGAAAAACAAAAGCCCGCTTCGGATGACTCTGGGGAATTGAACCACCGTCCTGGCTTGGGCAGGCCGCGCTCGGTGCGATGGTCGGCGGACTGGTCTGGCGCACCTTCGCGAGCAGGCGAGGTGAACCTCCAAGAGGCTTGTCATCCATGTCTGCCCCCTGTGGCAGTGCTGCATATTCCTGTAATGTCATGAGACACTCACCTTGAGCAAGTAGACACCCTGTCGGCACCAGGAGTTTCAAGCCATGTTATCGACTAAATCAGATTGTTAGCCATTGCAAGGAGAACATTCCATGCGTCAATTCCGAGTCCAGTTCTACAAGGAAGACGGTACTTTTATCGCCGAGTTCTGTGTGGAAGCGGTTCTTGATGGGGAAGCCACAGAGAAGGCAACCGAGTTGTTTGCCCTCAAGTTCGCTAAAGAAGCATCAGAGCCATTCCAAGCACACTGTGGAATTGCCTGAAAATGGTCCCGTCTCTCTGTAAAGAAATCGACCAACTCCTCACCATGGCAGCGAAAAGACAAGATCCACACTTGGCGAAGGCGAAGCATCTGTCCGAGTTCGAGCTGCATCAGTGGCTTGGGTATACGGTCGGCTCACCCATGCATGCAGCATGCATCTGAGGAATTGGAACGCCGAAGGTTTCGTAGAATGTTTCTTACCCATGGAATCGTTTCATGGTTGGCCCTTGTCGTTTCGGTCGCGGCACTCTCAGTCAGTGCTTATGTCGCCTTCTTTAAAGTTGGCAGTTGAAAGGCAATGACTAATATTTCCTTCCACATGATGTCCCAAAGCTGCGTTTTGGTCCGCACGTGAAGTCAGGCATTAGGTGCCTCGTGCCGACATGTATCACCCTTCAATGCAATGCAATGCAAGACAGCCGGAGCATGCTCATGATCATCGACTTCATGGCCTACTTGGCAGGCTTGATGATGCCAATCGCATTTCTCCTCGGGTTCCTTGGCCGATGGTTTCCAAGCCTGCACTTCTCATGGAACGAATACATTGAAGAGATGGGAGGTCGTGACCCTACAAGACGTCATTGGCACGCGGGGTTCGGCCTTGCTATCCTCACTTGGGTCGTTCTTGCGTTGTATTTGCTCCTGAGTGCGTATCTCTACGTAACGCATTCTTTAGCCTAATCTCACGAGTCCTCGGCTAGGATTTTCGAAATTCATCCCGAATCCAAAGACGTGTCTGCAAGATCAACCAGCCGGGGTCCATACTCATCGCTTCAGCAGGCGAAACTCGCGGCCTGCAATCGGGAGAGGCGCCTGACCCTTTCACGCTGACCTACCTACGGCCGGCCGCTTAAGTCCTACGTTGATCAGCAGGCGCGCCAGGGTGAATGAAAGCCCTCCTTGCGCCATGCCTGCCGGCAAAGACGTTCTTACACCTTCGCTGTCACCCGAAGAGGCCAAGCGCATGAGCGGCGAAGCTGTGCCACAACTTCTGCCACGTAGCTGAATGCTATTAAGGTCTGCGGATGCGCGTGGGACATGAAAAAAGCTCCTAAGCGGTTGATTTGCTTAGGAGCTTCGTTCTTTGCGCTAGGTCGTGAGACCTTGATCTGGTGGAGCCGGGGGGAATCGAACCCCCGTCCGCAAGCCATCCTCAGGCAGTTCTACATGCGTAGTTCTCTGATTTGAGTCTCACGTCGCTGACGGGCAGGAACACCCTTCAGACAACGCCAGTCACTATTTCTTGTATCCGACTGAGTGACCCCATCGGATACCAGCCAATGTACTTTACCTCTCAACCCTTGCGGGCCCGGCCCATCGGCCAACCGTTGAGAGGCTCACCGGTGTTAAGCGGCGAGAGCGAACGTAGAGTCGTTTGCAGTTACTTTGTTTCCAGTGGATTTACGAGCGAACTGGTGCTCGGCATGCCCTACTCCAATTCCGCACCCACGTCGAAACCAGGTCGGCCCCATGAGGCGCATTTTAGGCCAGTTCGAGCAGCTTCAAGAGCTCGGAGGGACATTTAATCAGGTGATCGGCACCCCAGCGTTCGATCGGTTCGCCCGCGCCGAGGTAGCCCCAGGCCACCGCGACCGTCACCATGCCGGCCGCCTGGCCGGCTTGCACGTCGCGCAGGTCGTCGCCGACATAGACGCATTGCGCCGCTGCCAGGCCGAGCCGCTCGGCCGCGAGCAGCAGCGGATCGGGGTGCGGCTTGGCGCGCGCGGCGCTGTCGCCACACACCAGCACGCGCGAGCGCCGCTGCAGGTCCAGCGCCTCGACCACCGGGGCGGCAAAGCGGCTGGCCTTGTTGGTGACGATGCCCCAGGGCACGCCGTGGGCATCGAGCTGGTCGAGCAGGGTGGCCACCGCCTCGAACACTCGCGTGTCGCGCGTCATGCGCGCTTCGTAGGCGTCGAGGAACTCATGCTTGAGCGCTTCGAACTCGGCATGCTCGGGCGTCACCGCCAGTGCCACCCCGAGCAGGCCGCGTGCGCCGGCGCCCGTCATCGGGCGGAAGTCGGCGATGGGCAGCTCGGGCAGGCCACGGCGGTGGCGCAGCTCGTTGCCGGCGCCGGCCAGGTCGGGGGCGCTGTCGATCAGGGTGCCGTCGAGGTCGAACAGCACCGCCTGCGGGCGAGTTTTCATGGGCGGCGGCAGGCGATCAGATAGTTGACGCTGGTGTCGTCGCTCAGCCAGTAGCGGCGCGTCAGCGGGTTGTATTCCATGCCGCGCGTGTGGTGCAGCGCCAGGCCGGCGTCGCGGCACCAGTGGGCCAGTTCGCTCGGGCGCACGAAGCGGGCGTATTCATGCGTGCCGCGCGGCAGCATCTTCAGCAGGTATTCGGCGCCGACGATGGCGAGCAGAAAGGCCTTGGCGTTGCGGTTCAGCGTCGAGAAGAACACCCAGCCGCCGGGCTTGGCCAGCGCGGCGCAGGCGTGCACGATCGAGGCCGCATCGGGCACGTGCTCGACCATTTCCATGCAGGTCACCACGTCGTACTGGGCCGGTGCTTCGGCGGCCAGCGCCTCGACCGCCACTTCGCGGTATTGGACGTTGTCGATGCCGGCTTCCATGGCGTGCAGTTGGGCAACTTTCAGCGAGCGACTCGCCAGATCGACGCCGAGCACCTGCGCGCCACGCCGCGCCATCGACTCGCTGAGGATGCCGCCGCCGCAGCCGACATCGACGACGCGGCGGCCATCGAGCGGGCCGGCGCATTGTTCGATCCAGCCCAGGCGCAGCGGGTTGATCTGATGCAGTGGGCGAAATTCGCTCTCGGGATCCCACCATTTGTGGGCGAGATCGCTGAACTTGGCCAGTTCCTGAGGGTCGGCGTTTTGCATGCTTGAATGCTACGCGATAGGGTGAGTCAGGGCGCGCGGGCAGGGGGCTGAACACTCGCTCACAGCTGCGGCGCCAATGAAAAACCCCGCCGAGGCGGGGTTGATGTGACAGGGCAGGTGCCTGTTACTTGGTGGAGCGGGTACCCACGACTTCGATTTCGACGCGGCGATTCTTCGCCTTGCCTTCCTTGGTCGAGTTGTCGGCAACCGGCGACTTCTTGCCCTTGCCTTCGGTATAGACGCGGTTCTGTTCGATGCCCTTGCTGACCAGGTACTTCTTGACGGCTTCAGCGCGGTTGACCGACAGCTTGTCGTTCAGAGCGTCAGAGCCGTCAGAGTCGGTGTGACCCACGGCGATGACCACTTCCAGGTTCACGGCCTTGACCTTGCTGACCAGGTCGTCCAGCTTGCCAGAGGCTTCCGGCTTCAGGATGGCCTTGTTGACGTCAAAGAACGCGTCAGCAGCGAAGGTGACCTTCTCGCTCACAGGCGCTGCAATGACGACCGGGGCGGCAACAGGAGCTGCCACCGGTGCAACCACTGCCGGCACCGGGACAGGAACCGGTGCGGGAGCAGGTGCCGGGGCGGGCGCCGGAGCCGGTGCGGGGGCAGGAGCCGGTGCCGGAGCAGCAGCGACCGGAGCGGGCGCCACAACAGCAGCCTTCGCACCATCACAACCCGTCACGCCCGTGGCCGGAGTGAAGGCGGCATCGCGCCAGCATTCGCCGGCAGCATCCTTGACGACGGTGCCGTCAGCAGCGCGCCAGTTGTCGATCGCGCCAGCGGTCGAACCACCACCAGTTGCACACGCAGCCAGCGCAGCGGAAGCGAGCAACAGTGCCACCTTGTTGAATTTATTCATGATTTTCCTGACTAAAGAAGCCGCAGACCAAGCTGCAAAGTGCGTATCCATGCGGCCTTCGAGAGCGCAGTACAAGGCGTGCTGATGAACGCGCCCTGGCGCTCAAGACCGACAATTCATTGTGCCACACGCATTCTGACCGGCAAGAATTTGGCACTAGTGCAAAAAATCGGCACAAAGCGTGTTGTGGGCCAGCGACATTCGCTCCCTCGTAGAATGCGCGGTTCGACTGCTGCGGCGGCTGTTTGGCCGTGACACCGCGGCCCACCAGCCGGCCTGTGGCTGATGTGTAGATGCTGTCGGGCACCAGACTCATGACTCAATTCGCCAAAGAAACCCTGCCCATCAGCCTCGAAGAGGAGATGCGGCGTTCCTATCTGGATTACGCGATGAGCGTGATCGTCGGGCGGGCGCTGCCTGATGCACGCGACGGCTTGAAGCCGGTGCATCGGCGTGTGCTGTTCGCGATGCACGAGCTCAACAACGACTGGAACCGGCCGTACAAGAAGTCGGCCCGTATCGTCGGTGACGTCATCGGTAAGTACCACCCGCACGGCGACACGGCGGTGTACGACACCATCGTGCGCATGGCGCAGGACTTTTCCTTGCGCCACATGCTGGTCGATGGCCAGGGCAACTTCGGCTCGGTCGACGGCGACAACGCCGCCGCGATGCGTTACACCGAAATCCGCCTGTCGAAGATCGCGCACGAGATGCTGGCCGACATCGACAAGGAAACAGTCGATTTCGGGCCCAACTACGACGGCTCCGAGAAAGAGCCGCTGGTGCTGCCGACCCGGCTGCCGAACCTGCTGGTGAACGGCTCGGCCGGTATCGCGGTCGGCATGGCGACCAACATTCCGCCGCACAACCTCAACGAGGTGGTGGATGCCTGTCTGCACCTGCTGAAGAATCCCGAAGCCAGCATCGACGAGCTGATGGAAATCATCCCGGCGCCGGACTTCCCGACCGCCGGCATCATCTACGGCATCACCGGCGTGCGCGAAGGCTATCGCACCGGCCGTGGCCGGGTGGTGATGCGCGCCAAGGTGCACTTCGAGGACATCGACCGTGGCCAGCGCCAGTCGATCATCGTCGATGAGCTGCCGTACCAGGTCAACAAGAAGACCCTGCTGGAGCGCATCGCCGAGCTGGTGCACGAGAAGAAGATCGACGGCATCAGCCACATCCAGGACGAGTCGGACAAGTCCGGCATGCGGGTGGTGATTGAGCTCAAGCGCGGCGAAGTGCCCGAGGTGGTGCTGAACAACCTGTACAAGCAGACCCAGCTGCAGGACACCTTCGGCATCAACATGGTGGCGCTGATCGACGGTCAGCCGCGCCTGTGCAACATCAAGCAGCTGCTGGCGATCTTCCTGGAGCATCGCCGCGAGGTGGTGACGCGGCGCACCGTGTTCGAGCTGCGCAAGGCACGCGAGCGCGGCCATGTGCTCGAAGGTCTGGCGGTGGCGCTGGCCAACATCGACCGCTTCATCGAGGCCATCAAGACCTCGCCGACGCCGCCGGTGGCCAAGGCCGCGCTGATGAGCCAGAGCTGGGACTCGTCGCTGGTGCGCGACATGCTCGCCCGCGCCGAGTCGGGCACCAGCGGTGGTCGCGAAGCCTATCGCCCCGAAGGCCTGCCGATCCATTACGGCTTGCAGGCCGACGGCACTTATCGGCTCTCCGACGACCAGGCCGCCGAGATCCTGCAGATGCGCCTGCAGCGCCTCACCGGGCTGGAGCAGGACAAGATCATCGGCGAGTACAAGGATGTGATGGCGGTCATCGCCGACCTGCTCGACATCCTGGCCAAGCCGGAGCGCGTCACGGCCATCATCAGCGACGAGCTGCTGGCGCTGCGGGCCGAGTTCGGCCAGACCAAGGTCGGCACGCGCCGCTCGGTGGTCGAGCACAACGTGCAGGAGCTCGGCACCGAAGACCTGATCACGCCGACCGACATGGTGGTGACGCTCAGCCACACCGGCTACATCAAGAGCCAGCCGCTGGCCGAATACCGGGCGCAAAAGCGCGGCGGCCGTGGCAAGCAGGCCACCACGACCAAGGACGACGACTGGATCGACCAGCTCTTCATCGCCAACACGCACGACTGGATCCTGAGTTTCAGCGATCGCGGCCGCGTCTACTGGCTTAAGGTCTGGGAGGTGCCGCAAGGCGGCCGCGCCAGCCGTGGCAAGCCGATCGTCAACATGTTCCCGCTGCAGCCGGGCGAGAAGATCACCGTGGTGCTGCCGCTCACCGGCGAGTTCCGCAGCTTCCCGGCTGACCATTACGTCTTCATGTGCACGGCGCTCGGCACCGTCAAGAAGACCGCGCTCGATGATTTTTCAAATCCGCGCAAGGCCGGCATCATCGCGGTTGACCTGGACGAGGGCGACTACCTGATCGGCGCGGCACTGACCGACGGCCAGCACGACGTGATGCTGTTCAGCGATGGCGGCAAGGCGGTGCGCTTCGACGAAAACGATGTGCGACCGATGGGGCGGCAGGCTCGCGGCGTGCGCGGCATGGCGCTGGAAGACGGCCAGAACGTCATCGCCATGCTGGTCGCCGAAGACGAAACGCAAAGTGTGTTGACTGCTACCGAGAACGGCTATGGAAAACGCACGTCTATCGGCGAGTACACCCGTCATGGACGCGGCACCAAAGGCATGATCGCGATCCAGCAGAGTGAGCGCAACGGCCGGGTGGTCGCAGCCACGCTGGTGCGCCCTGAAGACGAGATCATGCTGATCACGGACCGGGGGGTACTGGTGCGCACCCGGGTCTCGGAAATCCGCGAACTGGGCCGTGCAACCCAAGGCGTGACCCTGATCGCCCTGGACGAAGGCGCACAACTCTGTGGGTTGCAGCGCATCGTGGAAAACGATGCTGCGGCAGACACTGAAACTGACACGTCCGGCGAGGCCGGCGGGGAGTCATCTTGATGAAACGTCTCGTGGTATTGGCGGCCGCTCTGGCCGTCGCAGGTGGAGCTGCGGCTCAAAGCAAGAAAGAACTGGTCAACAAGCTGCTGGTGTTGCAGCAGCCTGGTGTCGAGAACATGGTGCACGGCATGGTCGAGCAGCCTGCCATGCAGATCCTGCAACAGGCAGCCCCGGTGCTCCAGAACAGCGTGGCCGCCGACAAGCGTGATGCCGTGGCCAAGGACATCCAGGCCGACGCCAAGAAGTACGTTGACGAAACCTACCCCCTGGTCAAGGACAAGGGTGTCAAGGCTGCGCCGTCCGTGCTGGCACCGATCCTGGAGCAGAAGTTCAGTGAGGATGAGCTCAAGCAACTGATCGCTTGGCTTGACTCGCCGGTGGCAAAGAAGTACCAGCAGACTTTGCCCGAAATGATGAAGGCGCTGAACGACAAGATGCTCACGGAGATCCGTCCGACCATCGATCCGAAGGCGCAGGCTCTGTTCCAAACCGTTGGAAAACGTCTGGGTGTGCCGCCTGCCGGTGCCTCGGCTCCTGCCAAGAAGTGAAGATTTGAAGATGACTGCGCGTCCGTACAACTTTTCTGCCGGCCCGGCGACATTGCCTGAAGAGGTGCTGCGCCAAGCTGCCACTGACATGCTTGATTGGCATGGCAGCGGCATGGGCGTCATGGAGATGAGTCACCGCGGACGCGAGTTCATCTCGATCTATCGCCAGGCCGAAGCCGACCTGCGCGAGCTGCTGGCGGTGCCGGCCCACTACCGCATCCTGTTCATGCAGGGTGGCGGGCTGGCCGAGAACGCCATCGTGCCGCTGAACCTGTCGCGCGGCGCGGCGGCGGATTTCGTCATCACCGGCTCCTGGTCGCAGAAGTCGGCCAAGGAAGCGCGCCGCTATTGCGATGCACAGGTGGCGGCCAGCAATGCCGAGGGCGGCCACCTGGCCATTCCCGATCCGGCCAGCTGGGCGCTGCGCACTGGTGCGAGCTATGTGCATCTCTGCAGCAACGAAACCATCCACGGCGTCGAGTTCGATACGCTGCCCGATCTGCGGGCGCTCGGCTCTGACGCGCCGCTGGTGATCGACTGTTCCTCGCACATCCTGTCGCGCGCCATCGACTGGTCCAAGGTCGGGCTGGCGTTTGCCGGCGCGCAGAAGAACATCGGTCCGGCCGGGCTGACGATCGTGATCGTGCGCGAGGATCTGCTCGGCCACGCGCTGGCAATCTGCCCAAGCGCGTTCGATTACAAGACGGTGGCCGACAACGAGTCGATGTACAACACCCCGCCGACCTACGGCATCTACATCGCCGGACTGGTGTTCCAGTGGATCAAGCGCCAGGGCGGTGTGACGGCGATGGAGCGGCTGGCGATTCAGAAAGCGCAGCTCCTGTACAACTATCTGGATGGTTCGGCTTTCTATCTGAACCGGGTCGCGCCAGAATGCCGCTCGCGCATGAACGTGCCGTTCTTCCTGCGTGACGAGCGGCACAACGAAGCGTTTCTGGCGGGCGCCGGGCAGCGGGGACTCCTGCAGCTCAAGGGCCACAAGAGTGTGGGCGGCATGCGGGCGTCAATCTACAACGCCATGCCGCTGGAGGGCGTCCAGGCCCTGGTGAGTTACTTGCAGGAATTTGCTGCGCAACATGGCTGAATCGCTTTCCAACGAATCCTTGCCGACCCTGCCTGAGCTGCGGGACCGGATCGACACGCTCGACCGCGAGCTGCTCGGCATGCTGAACCGCCGCGCCCGTCTGGCGCAGCAGGTCGGCGAGATCAAGAAACACGAAGGCTCGGTGGTGTTCCGACCCGAGCGCGAGGCGCAGGTCATCGACGGCCTGAAAAGCGCCAACCCCGGCCCGATCAAGACCGACTCGATTGCGCCGATCTGGCGCGAGATCATGTCGGCCTGCCGCGCGCTGGAAACGCCGACCCGCGTGGCCTACCTCGGCCCGGCCGGTACCTTCAGCGAGGAAGCGGCGCTGGGCTTTTTCGGCACCTCGATCGTGCGTGTGCCTTGTGCCAGCATCGACGAGGTGTTTCGCACCACCACCGCTGGCGCGGCCGATTTTGGCGTCGTGCCGGTCGAGAATTCCACCGAAGGGGTCGTGGCGCGTTCGCTCGACATCTTCCTGACCACGCCGCTGTTCATCATTGGCGAGACCAGCCTGTTCGTGCAGCACAACCTGCTGCGCAAGGACAACTCGCTGGAGGGCATCAAGGCGGTCTGCGCGCATCCGCAGGCGCTGGCGCAATGCCATGGCTGGCTGAGCTACCACCTGCCGGATGTCGAACGCCGGCCGGTGTCGAGCAACGCCGAAGGTGCCCGCCTGGCCAGCCTCGATCCCGGTCTGGCCGGCATCGCCAGCGCACGAGCCGCCAGCGAATGGGGCTTGCATGTGGTGGCGCCGGCGATCCAGGACGATCCGAACAACCGCACCCGCTTCGCCATCGTGACCCATCCGGAGCGTCAGCCGGCGCCCAAGGCGTCGGGGCACGATTGCACCAGCCTGGTGGTGTCAGTGCTCAATCAGCCTGGTGCGGTGCACGACATGCTGGTGCCGCTCAAACAATATGGCGTCTCGATGAGTCGCTTCGAGTCGCGCCCGGCGCGCTCGGGCCAGTGGGAGTATTACTTCTACATCGACATCCAGGGCCATCCGGACGAACCGGCGGTGACCCAGGCCCTCAAGGAGTTGCGCGCGGTGTGCGCCTACTTCAAGATCCTGGGCACCTACCCGATCGATGTGCACTGAGGCCACGAGCGAGAGACGATGTTCAATCAATTGGGTCTGATCGGCTGTGGCCTGATGGGTGGCAGCTTTGCTCTGGCGCTCAAGCGCGCCGGGTTGGTGCAGCGGGTGGTCGGCTACAGCAAGTCGCCCTCCACCACCGAGCGGGCGCGCAAGCTCGGCGTCATCGACACGGTGGCCGAGTCGGCGCTGCTGGCGGTGTCGGGCTCCGACATCGTGCTGATCGCCGTGCCGGTGGCCGCCACCGAAGCCACCTTCAAGGCGATCCGCCATCTGGTCGAGCCGACCACGCTGTTCATGGATGTGGGCAGCACCAAGCGTGAGGTGGTCGATGCCGCGCGCCGGGTGTTGCGCGAACGCGTGAACAGCTTTGTACCGGCCCATCCGATTGCCGGCAAGGAAGTGGCCGGCGTCGATCACGCCGATCCGCAGCTCTACCAGGGCCGCCAAGTCATCCTGACGCCGCTGGCGCAGACCGATCCGGTCATGGTGCAGAAGGCCACCGATGTCTGGTCGGCGATCGGCTGCCAGGTGCTGCGCATGACGCCGGAAAACCACGACGCCGCCTTTGCCGCCGTGAGCCATCTGCCGCACATGCTGGCGTTTGCCTATTTCAACGCGGTGATGACGCAACCGGCCGGGCGCGATTTCCTGTCGCTGGCCGGGCCGGGATTTCGTGATTTCACGCGCATTGCCGCTGGCGATCCGGCGGTCTGGCGCGACATCATGATCAGCAACCGCGAAGAGATCATCAAGCAGACGCAGCGCTTCCGCCATGCGCTCGATGCGTTCGAGCACGTGATGAAGTCCGGCAATGTCGAAGCGCTCGAAGACCTGATCCGGGGCGCTTCTGAAGCGCGTGCCGGTTGGCAGATGAATGCCCGTCCGGGCAGTCCACGCTGATCGACGCCACCGTTTGTGGAAGGCCCACTCTGTTGCATGACAGAGTCATCCGGCGTGGTCCGGTGCAGGTTGGTCTTCCATTCGAAAGATTTTGATACACACTCGGGCCCATCTCATGAGCCATCCGAGTGCTGCCTTGCTCGCTTCAATACAACGCGGACACAGAACGATCTGCTACTGCCTCGGGCAGGCCCCTGGCGACCGGTTGCAACGGCGCGGCAGATCGAAATGAAGAAACCTCGCCCGGCCACGCCACCTCGGGTCAGCATCGCCATCCGCCTGTTCGGTGCCATCCTGGTGCTGGCCATCATCGCGGGGGCGCTGTTCTCGATCACCGCGCTGCGCAGCAAGGACATCGAAGACTGGCGGCGCAACCTCCGGAGCATGTCCTTCATGCTGTCGGAGCACACGGCGCAGACGGTGTTCGCCGCCCATCTGGTGCTCGATGCGATCACCGAGCGAGTCCAGCAAGCCGACATCCAGACCGAGGCCGAGTTCCGCACCAGGCTGGCGACGCTGGAGATGCACCAGTTGCTGCGCGACAAGATCCAGGGGCTGCCGCAGCTGGATGTGGCCTCGCTGGTGGCGTCGAACGGCGACAACATCAATTTCAGCCGCGCCTATCCGGTCCCGCCGATCAATCTGGCCGAGCGCGACTATTTCAAGACGCATCAGGGCAATGCGCAGCTCGGTGACTTCATCAGCACCGCCGTGCGCAACAAGGGCAACGGCAAGTGGACCTTCTACATCAGTCGGCGCATCAACAATGCCCAAGGCCGCTTCATGGGCCTGGTGCTGGTGGGCCTGTCGGTGGACGCGATCACCGGCATCTACGACCGGGTGGTGCAAAGCCTGGGTGAGGGTGCCGGCATCACGCTGTTTCGCGATGACCTGACCGCGCTGGCGCACGTGCCGCGCCAGGACGACCTCATCGGCCGAGTGGCACAGTCGGTGCCGGTCCGCACCGTGCTGGAGCAGATCGGGCTGGATGAAGAGGTACTGCTGGCCGATACGCCACGTTTTTCGACCGGCGAGCGCGAACTGCGGTTGAGCGCGGTGCGTCGGGTTGATGGGTATCCACTCGCAGTGACCCTGGTCGTGCCGGAGAGCATCTTCCTGGCCGACTGGCGCCGCGCCGCGTTGCTGATCGGCAGCCTGAGCCTGCTCAGCATTGTCTTTGTCGTCGCGGGAGTCACCAGCCTGACGCGCAGCATGACGCGTCGCGAACAGGTCGAGCGCGAGCTGCGTGACAGCGAAACCAAGTTCCACACCATGGTCGACTGGGCCACCGACTGGGAATACTGGATCCGCGCCGATCGCAGCATCCACTACATGACGCCGTCGGTCGAAGTCTTCACCGGCCACCCGGTGGAGGCTTTTGTGCGCGACCCGGGCCTGATCGCCACCGTGATCCACCCGGATGATCGAACACGATGGTGCGACCACGCCACAGAGGTGGAGACCGAACGCGGCCGGGCGGCCGGCCTCGCGCTGGATCTGCGCATCGTGCACCGTGACGGCTCGCTGCGCTGGGTCAGCCACATCTGCCGGCCGGTCTACGGCCGCGATGGGCAATACCTGGGCCGTCGAGCGACGATGCGTGACATCACCGAACGCAAGGCCTCGGAAACCGAAATCCGCCAGCTGGCCTACTTCGACCCGCTCACCGAACTGCCGAACCGCCGCTTGTTCATGGACCGGCTCGGCCACGCCTTGACCACGTCTGAGCGCACCCAGACCCACGGCGTGCTGATGATGCTGGACCTCGATCACTTCAAGAAGCTCAATGACACCCAGGGCCACGACGTCGGCGACCGTTTGCTGGTCGAAGTGGCGCGCCGCCTGGCAGGGGCGGTGCGAGAGGCCGACTCGGTGTCGCGGCTTGGCGGTGACGAGTTTGCCGTCATGATCGACGGCTGGGACGGCCAGGAGACAGCGGCGGCGGCACATGCCGAGCAGGTCGCTGAACATATCCTCGCTGCGCTGAACCAGCCTTATTCGCTCGGCGCCGGCCGGCCTGAATATCTGAGCAGCTCAAGCATCGGTGTGACGCTGTTCTGCGGCACGGCGGTGCCGATCGAGGTGCTGCTCAAGCAAGCCGACGTCGCGCTTTATCAGGCCAAGGATTCCGGCCGCAACGCGATCCGCTTCTTCAACCCGGCCATGCAGGCCACGATCGATGCACGCATTGCGATGGAGCTGGCGCTGCGGCAGGCGCTGGTGCTGGGTCAGTTTCGCCTGCACTATCAGCCGCAGGTCGATGCGCGGGGTAGCTTGATCGGTGCCGAAGCGCTGCTGCGCTGGCACGATCCGGTCCACGGCCTGCAACTGCCCGATACCTTCATTCCGCTGGCCGAGGAGACCGGCCTGATCGTCGAGATGGGCCAGTGGGTGCTCGATACCGCGTGCGCGCAGCTGCGGCTCTGGCAGGCCGATGCCGCGACGCAGGGGCTGCAGATTGCGGTCAATGTCAGCGCACGCCAGTTCCATCAGCCGGACTTCGTCGAGCGGGTGCGCGGCAGTCTGAGCGCCAGCGGCGCCAACCCGCACCAGCTCAAGCTCGAACTGACGGAGTCCATCGTCGTCGAGCACGTCGAGGAGGTGGTGGAGAGCATGGAGCAGTTGCATCTGCTCGGCGTGACCTTCTCGCTCGACGATTTTGGCACCGGCTACTCGTCGCTGTCGTATCTGAAGCGGCTGCCGCTCGACGAAATCAAGATCGATCGCTCGTTCGTGCGTGACCTGGTTGATGACGGCAATGACGCCGCGATCGTCCAGGCCATCCTGGCGATGAGTGTGTCGCTGGGCGTGCGTGTCATGGCCGAAGGGGTGGAGAACACCGCTCAGCGCGACTTCCTGCGCCAGCACGGTTGCCAGGGTTACCAGGGCATTCTGCACGGCCGCCCGGCACCGATCGAGGACTGGAGCCAGGCGCCAGAGCCCGTGGCTTGATGCTTGTTTGAGCTTGGCGGCGGTTGCCGGCGGGCCGCGCTCGCTTACGATCCTGCATTGGCCCGTCGTTCCGGCGGTCTTTTTGCTTGCTTGTCGCCGCGCCCGCACGCTGCTGATGTCCTCGCCATGTACTCGACGCCTTTCCTCGACCTTCCGCCCTTGACCCATGCCGCTGGCCGGGTGACCTTGCCGGGCTCCAAGAGCATCTCGAACCGGCTGCTGCTGCTGGCCGGCCTGAGCGAGGGTGTCACCGAACTGGTCGATCTGCTCGACTCGGACGACACGCGCGTCATGCTCGATTCGCTGGCGCGGCTGGGCTGCGAGATCGTGCGCGACGCCAACCTCACGCGCATTCGCGGTTTTGCCGGCCGGCCGGCGGTGGCCGAGGCCGAGCTGTTCCTCGGCAACGCCGGCACCGCGATGCGGCCCTTGAGCGCCGCGCTGGCGGTGCTGGCGGCGCAGTTTGGCGGCGCCTACACGCTCAGCGGCGTGGCGCGCATGCACGAGCGGCCGATTGGCGATCTGGTCGAGGCGCTGCGCGCGCGCGGCTGCACGATCGACTGCCTCGGCGTCGAGGGTTATCCGCCGCTGCTGCTGCGTGGCCCCTCTTTCTTGCAGCTCGACGCGCCGGTGCAGGTGCGCGGCGATGTGTCGAGCCAGTTCCTCACCGCGCTGCTGCTGGCGCTGCCGCTGGCCGCCGCCGAGCGCGACGTGGTGATCGAGGTGGTCGGCGAGCTGATCTCCAAGCCCTACATCGAGATCACGCTGAACCTGCTGGCGCGCTTCGGCGTGGCGGTGCGGCGTGACGGCTGGCAGCGCTTCACCATTCCGGCCGGCAGCCGCTATCAGACACCGGGCCGGCTGCACGTCGAGGGCGACGCCTCCTCGGCCTCGTATTTCATTGCGCTGGGTGCGCTGGCTGCGACGGATGAACCGGTGCGCATCGAAGGCGTCGGGCTCGACTCGATCCAGGGTGACATCCGTTTCGTCGAGGCCGCACGCCTGATGGGCGCCGATGTGACCGGCGGGCCGAACTGGCTTGAAGTGAAGCGCGGCGCCTGGCCGCTCAAGGCCGTCGAACTCGACTGCAACCACATCCCTGACGCGGCGATGACGCTGGCGGTGATGGCGCTCTACGCCGACGGCCCGACCCTGCTTTCCAACATCGCCAGCTGGCGCGTCAAGGAGACCGACCGCATCGCCGCGATGGCCACCGAGCTGCGCAAGCTCGGCGCCACCGTCGATGAGGGCGAGGACTACATCCGCGTCCATCCGGTGGCGCAGCTGCGTCCGGCGGCGGTGCACACCTACGACGATCACCGCATGGCGATGTGTCTGTCGCTGGCGGCATTCGCCGGCCTGCGCCAGGCTGCGCCGGTGAGCGTGCGCATCCTCGATCCGAAATGTGTCGCCAAGACCTTCCCAGACTACTTCGAGGCGCTGTTCGCCGTCACCAAAGCCGAGCCGGCGCAGATTCCGGTCATCACCATCGACGGCCCGACCGCCTCCGGCAAGGGCACGCTGGCGGCCGCCGTGGCGGCGCAGCTGGGCTATCACACACTCGATTCGGGCTCGCTCTACCGCGTCACGGCCTTGGCGGCGCAGCGTGCCGGGGTGGCCGCTGACGACGAAGCCGGGTTGGCGACGGTGGCGCGGCGGCTGCAACTGCACTTCGAGGGCACCCAGCTCTGGCTGGACGGCGAGGAAGTCAGCGATGCGCTGCGCGCTGAAAGCGTCGGCAGCATGGCCTCGAAGATCTCGGCCTGGCCGGCGGTGCGTGCCGCATTGCTGGCGCTGCAGCATGAATTTCGCGAGCTGCCCGGTCTGGTGGCCGACGGCCGCGACATGGGCACGGTGATCTTTCCCGCTGCGGGCCTGAAGATCTTCCTGACCGCGACGCCGGCGGCGCGCGCCGAGCGGCGCCATAAGCAATTGATTTCCAAAGGAAATCCTGCTAATCTCGCCGACCTTCGGGCCGACTTGGAAGCGCGTGACGAGCGGGATCGCAACCGCGAGATCGCGCCACTCAAGCCGGCCGAAGATGCGCTCTTGCTGGACAACTCGCAGCTGTCGATCGAGGAATCGGTCGATCAGGTGCTGGCCTGGTGGAATGCGCGTCAGCCGTACGGTCATTCATGTGAGTGAGCGTTGCGGACTGTGATGGGCCCGGTGCCTCCCCGATGCCCGCCGCAAGGCGGGTCGAGGCCTGGTTCAGCAACCTTAACCCCCGCCGCCGTGAGGCGGCCCGCGTCGCCGGACCGGATCGACGCAGAAAGTGCTCCCAATGTCTGAAATGGAATCCTTTGCCGCGCTCTTCGAAGAATCGCTGCAACGTGCCGATATGCGCACCGGCGAGGTCATCTCCGCCGAAGTCGTGCGTGTCGAACACAACTTCGTGGTCGTCAACGCCGGCCTGAAGTCTGAAGCCTACGTTCCGCTCGACGAGTTCAAGAACGACCAGGGCGAAATCGAAGTCCAGGTCGGTGACTTCGTGTCGGTCGCGATCGACGCGATCGAAAACGGCTACGGCGACACCATCCTGTCGCGCGACAAGGCCAAGCGTCTGGCCTCGTGGCTGTCGCTGGAAACGGCACTGGAATCGGGCGACTTCGTCACCGGTACCGTCTCTGGCAAGGTCAAGGGCGGCCTGACCGTGCTGGTCAACGGCATCCGCGCCTTCCTGCCGGGCTCGCTGCTCGACACGCGTCCGGTCAAGGACATGAGCCCGTACGAGGGCAAGACCATGGAGTTCAAGGTCATCAAGCTCGACCGCAAGCGCAACAACGTCGTGTTGTCGCGCCGTGCTGTGGTTGAAGCTTCGATGGGCGAAGAACGCGCCAAGCTGCTTGAGACGCTGCGCGAAGGCGCCTACGTCAACGGCGTGGTCAAGAACATCACCGAATACGGTGCGTTCGTGGATCTGGGCGGCATCGACGGCCTGCTGCACATCACCGACATGGCATGGCGCCGCGTGCGTCACCCGAGCGAAGTGGTGACGGTCGGTCAAGAGCTGTCGGCCAAGGTGCTGAAGTTCGACGCCGAGAAGAACCGCGTCTCGCTGGGCCTGAAGCAGATGGGCGACGACCCGTGGATCGGCGTTTCGCGCCGCTACCCGTCGAGCACCCGCCTGTTCGGCAAGGTCACCAACATCGCCGACTACGGCGCGTTCGTCGAGATCGAACCGGGCATCGAAGGCCTGGTGCACGTCTCCGAAATGGACTGGACCAACAAGAACGTCGCGCCGAGCAAGATCGTGGCCCTGGGCGACGAAGTGGAAGTCATGGTCCTGGAAATCGACGAAGACAAGCGTCGCATCTCGCTGGGCATGAAGCAGTGCCGTGCCAATCCGTGGGACGAGTTCTCGCAGAACTTCAAGCGCGGTGACCGCGTCAAGGGTCCGGTCAAGTCGATCACCGACTTCGGCGTGTTCGTGGGTCTGGCTGCCGGCATCGACGGCCTGGTGCACCTGTCGGATCTGTCGTGGAACGAGCCGGGCGAAGCCGCCGTGCGCAACTACAAGAAGGGTCAGGACGTCGAAGCGATCGTTCTGGGCATCGACGTGGAGCGCGAGCGCATCTCCCTGGGCATCAAGCAGCTCGACACCGACCCGTTCACCACCTTCACCACGCTCAATGACCGTGGCGCGACCGTGGTCGGCAAGGTCAAGACGGTTGATCCGCGCGGCGCTGAAATCCAGCTCAGCGAGGAAGTCACCGGCTACCTGCGCGCCTCTGAACTGGCTCGCGAACGTGTCGAAGATGCGCGCAACATGCTGAAGGAAGGCGACGAAGTCTCGGCGCTGATCATCAACATCGACCGCAAGACCCGTTCGATCCAGCTGTCGATCAAGGCCAAGGACAACGCCGAGCAGCAAGAAGCGCTGCAACGCCTGTCGGCCGACAGCCGTGAAAACGCTGGTACCACCAGCCTGGGCGCTCTGCTCAAGGCCAAGTTGGACCAGAACAACTCCTAAGCCGTCCTTGTGACGTGCTCCCGGTGCGGGCAGCGCAAGCTGCCGGCCGGGTTTGCCGACTTTTTGATTTCCTTGCATGACCCGTTCCGACCTCGTCGCCATGCTGGCCGAACGCTTTGGCCAGCTCAATCATCGTGATGCCGAGTTCGCCGTCAAGACGATGCTCGACGCGATGAGCGACGCGCTGGCGCGGGGCCATCGCATTGAAATCAGAGGGTTTGGCAGTTTCTCGATCACGCGGCGCCCGCCGCGTGTCGGGCGCAATCCGCGTTCGGGCGAGCAGGTCACCATTCCTGAAAAGCTGGTGCCGCATTTCAAGCCCGGCAAGGCACTGCGCGAATCGGTCGATCGCCTTGATCCCGATGTCGCTGCTGAAGCGCCGCCGCGCGATTAGAGCGCCACTGGCTTGCGCACCGCTAGAATCGGTGCCCGATGCGTCTATTCACTTGGCTCCTGCGAGCCACCATCTTTTTCGTGCTGTTCGCCTTTGCGCTGAACAATCAGCACGACGTCCAGTTGTTCTGGTTCTTCGGCTATGGCTGGCATGCACCCATGGTGTTTGTCGTGCTGGCCGCGTTTGGCATGGGCTGTGTCGTGACCCTGCTGGCGTTGCTGCCAGGCTGGTGGCGTCTGCGCCGCAAGGCGCAGGCCGCTGACCCGGTGGTGTCCGAATTGCCCGGCAGTGCGGCCACGCGCCGTGGTGCCCGTCAGGGGCCCGTGCCGGACGCGCCCGCCACCATGCCGCCTCGCGATGGACTTTGATCTGCAATGGCTGCTGCTGGGACTGCCGGTGGCGTTCGGGCTCGGCTGGCTGGCGTCACGCTTCGACGTGCGACAGTGGAAACGCGAGCAGCATGAGTCGCCACGGGCCTATTTCAAGGGCCTGAACCTGCTGCTCAACGAACAGCAGGACAAGGCGATTGACGCCTTCATCGAAGCGGTGCAGCAAGATCCCGGCAGCTCGGATCTGCACTTCGCGCTCGGCAATCTGTTTCGCCGGCGCGGCGAATATGAACGCGCCGTGCGGGTGCATCAGCATCTGGTGAGCCGGGCCGATCTGCCCTCGGCCGAGCGTGACCGGGCCCAGCACGCGCTGGCGCAAGACTTCCTCAAAGCCGGCCTGTTCGACCGTGCCGAGGCGGCCTACAAGGCGCTCGAAGGCAGCGTGTTTGCCACCGACGCTCGCCTGGCGCTGCTGACCTTGCACGAGCGCTCGCGCGATTGGAAGGCCGCCATCGAGGTGGCGCGCAGCCTGGAGGCGATCGCCGCCGGCTCGTTCGCGCAGCGCATCGCCCACTACTGGTGTGAACTGGCCCTGGAAGCCGATGCGCGGGACCAGACCGCCGATGCCGATACAGCCTTGCAGCGCGCCCGTGAAGTGGCGCCGCAAGCGGCGCGGCCCTTGGTGCTGGCCGGTCAGCGACTGGTGCGCCAGGGCCAACCCGCCCAGGCGCTGGCCTTGTGGACGCCGTTGATGGGGGTGCATCCGGAGGCTTTCGCCGTCATCGCGGGCGACTACGCGGCAGCGGCGCTGGCCTGCGGTCAGATCGATGCCGCGACTGAGCAACTGCGTCTGCTGCACAGCCGGGTGCCCTCGGTCGATGTGCTGAACGCCTTGCTGCGCTTGCAGGCCGATCCGCCCGCGCGCCGGGCGTTGCTGCTGGCGCATCTGCAGCGGCAGCCGTCCTTGAGCGCCGCGCTCGGGCTGTTGCGCGAACAAGGTGACGTACCGTTGCCGGCTGATCAGGCCCAGGCGGTGCAACAAGCTGTGCAGAGCGCCGCCAAGCCGCTGCAGCGCTATCGCTGCGCCGCCTGCGGTTTCGAGGCGCAGCAGTATTTCTGGCAATGCCCGGGCTGCCACGGCTGGGACACCTACCCGCCGCGCCGGCTCGAAGATCACTGACGGCCGCGCGACCACCTTGTTGACGGACTGCGGTCCTGCCTGACTGCCTGATGACCATGACTCCTGTTCTGCTTTCCCGTGAGCGCCTGGCCGGCGCGCGTGTGCTGGTGGTCGGCGACGCGATGCTCGACCGCTACTGGTTCGGCTCGGTCGATCGCATCTCGCCCGAAGCGCCCGTGCCGGTGGTGCGCGTCTCGCGCGAGGAAGAGCGCCTCGGCGGCGCCGCCAACGTGGCGCTCAACGTCAAGACGCTCGGCGCGCAGTGCACGCTGCTGACGGTGGTGGGCGATGACGAGCCGGCGCGCAAGCTGCGCCAGCTGCTCGAAGAGCAGGGCGTCGCCACCGTGCTCGGCAGCGACCCCAAGCTCTACACCATCGTCAAGCTGCGTGTGATCGGTCGCTCGCAGCAGCTGATCCGGGTCGATTTCGAGAACCAGCCCGAGCACGAGGTGCTGCAGCAGATGCTCACCGACTACGAGCGTGTGCTGCCTGATCATGACGCAGTGCTGTTCTCCGACTACGGCAAGGGCGGACTCACGCACATCCCGCGCATGATCGAGCTGGCGCGTGCTGCCGGCAAACCGGTGCTGGTCGATCCGAAGGGCAGCGACTACAGCCGCTATGCAGGCGCCACCACGCTGACACCGAACCGCGCCGAGCTGGCCCAGGTGGTCGGCCAGTGGCGCGACGAGGCCGACTTGCACCGCCGCGCCCACGCGCTGCGCGAGCAGCTCGGCCTGGCCGGGCTGGTGCTGACGCGCTCGGAAGACGGCATGTCGCTGTTCGAGACGGTGGATGGACAGCTGGCGCACATGCAGGTGCCGGCACAGGCGCGCGAGGTGTTCGACGTGACCGGCGCGGGCGACACGGTGATCGCCACGCTGGCGGCGCTGCTGGCTTGCGGCCTGACCTTGCGCGACGCCGTGCCGCTGGCGAACCGGGCCGGCAGCATCGTGGTCGGCAAGTTCGGCACCGCCAGCTGCAGCTACGAAGAACTGTTTGCCAAGGAGACAGCATGAGAGTGGTAGTTACCGGCGCGGCCGGCATGATCGGCAGCAATCTGGTGCATGGCCTGAACCGGCTCGGCGCCAAGGAAGTGATCGCGGTCGATGACCTGACCGACGGCCCCAAGTACCGCAACCTGCTCGGCAGCCAGCTTGCCGACTACTTCGACAAGGACGAGTTCTACACCCGCTTTGCCGCTGGCGAACTCGGCCAGATCGACGCGATCCTGCACGAAGGCGCCTGCTCCGACACCATGGAGCACAACGGCAAGTTCATGCTGGAGAACAACTACCGCTGCTCCAAGACGCTGCTCGACGCCTGTCTGGCGCAAGGCACCCGCCTGCTCTACGCCAGCTCGGCAGCGACCTACGGCGGCAGCGAGACCTTCCGCGAGGAGCCTGCCTTCGAGGCACCGCTGAACGTCTACGGCTACTCCAAGCTGCTGTTCGATCAGGTGGTGCGGCGTTATCTGCCGACGTTGCAGTCGCAGGGCGGCAGCCAGTCCGGCCAGGTGGTGGGTTTCCGCTACTTCAACGTCTACGGCCCGCGCGAGCAGCACAAGGGCCGCATGGCCAGCGTGGCGTTCCACCATTTCAATCAGTTCCGCCAGCAAGGTCACGTCAAGCTGTTCGGCGAGTACAACGGCTACGCGCCCGGCATGCAGAGCCGCGACTTCGTCTTCGTCGATGACGTGGTGGCAGTGAACCTGTGGTTCCTGCAGCATCCAGAGCAGAGCGGCATCTTCAACCTCGGCAGCGGTCGTGCCCAGCCGTTCAACGATGTGGCACATGCCACCGTGAATGCCTGCCGCCAGCTGCAAGGCCAGCCGGTGCTGACGCTCGACGAGCAGGTTGCGCACGGCCTGCTCAGCTACATCGACTTCCCCGACGCGCTGCGTGGCAAGTACCAGTGCCACACCGAAGCCGATCTGGCCTGGCTGCGCGCTACCGGCTGCGACCACGCCTTTGCTGACGTCGCCAGCGGTGTGGCCAGCTATGTCACGTGGTTGGCCGCGCAGGCGAGCTGACGCGCGGAACGCTGCGAGTCAGGCTGTAAGCGGCGCGCGCCAGGCCTCCCACTTTGGTGTGTGCCGCTTTCGGGGGAGCGCTTTTGGGGGGTGCCGTTTCCCCCCTTCTTGGCGAATGCGTCCGCCCGGGCGTGCGCCTACAGTAATGACGCGGGGTGATGAAGAGCTGGCATGGCGTTGGTTCTCACCTCGGCACCGTTCGCATCACTTTCAAGGAGCGTGTCATGGTCAAGATCTTGTTGGGTTTGCTGATGGCCCTGTTTGCGGCCCTCTCCCAGGCGGCCGTTGATGTCAACAAGGGTAGTCAGGCTGAATTGGAGTCGGTCAGGGGCATCGGTCCCGCGATGTCGGCGCGCCTCCTGGACGAACGCAAGAAGTCGGCCTTTAAGGACTGGACCGACTTGATCGATCGGATCAAGGGCATCGGCCCGGGCAATGCATCGAAGTTTTCCGAGGCCGGCCTGACCGTGAATGGCAGCCTTTATGAGGGCGGCGCGCGCACCAAGCAGGTCAGCAAGAAACTGCCGACTGCCAGCCCTGCCACCGTGGCCAAGGACGACAAGAAGTGATGTCGCCTGAGCGGGCAGAGTCAGTGCGGCGAAGCGCGCCCCTGGCTTTGCCAGCCGAAGAAGCGCACCACTTCGTCCCGGCGTGCCTCGGTGTCGGTGACACCGAGCGCGATCAGCTCGCGGGTGTAGGGCGCTTCAAAGAGCAGGTAACTGGCCAGGGCGGCGCCACGCGCCGTCTGGCCCTGACCGCTGACACCCACCGCGCCCAGCAGGGCTCGGATCGTCAGCGGCAGACTGTGCAGATGCTTGGCGGCCAGGTCGTCGAGCCGCTGGCTCGGTGCGATCACCAGGGCATCGATGGGTTTGAGCGGGGTGTGCGTGCGTGCTTCCGGGCTCAGCAGGGCCAGCGTGTTGTTGATGCGCTGCAGCCGTTCGACATCCACCGCCAGCGCATCCAGGAAGATGTTCGACAGGGCATGGCCGGCAATCTGCGCCACGCTCGGGTAGCCGTTGGCCGGCACTTGCCGATCCGGCGGTTCATGCAGGCGCCCGGCGCCGATGATCAAAATGCGTTCGGCGCCCAGGTGCACGGCGGGTGAAATCGGTGCGGCCTGGCGCATCGAACCATCACCGAACCACTCATGCTGCTCGCCAACCGGCAGCGCCACCGATGGAAACACAAACGGAATCGCCGCCGACGCCAGCAGGTGCGAAACGCTCAAGGGCGTGCGCACGGCCAGGCGCTGATGCCGGGTCCAGGGCTGCAGGCCATTGGCGCTGTCGTAGAAGGTGACATGCTGGCCCGAGGTGTAGCTCGATGCGGTGACGGCCAGCGCATGCAGATGGCCCTGTGCCATCAGCTCGGGCAGCCGCTCGAAACGCATCAAACGCTGTAGCAAACCTTCCAGCGGACTGTTGTCGAGCAGCGAGCGGGGTTTGACCCGTTTCCAGCGCGTCATCAGCCAACCCAGCGACATCATCGTCAGCCAGGGCGCGCCGGTACGAATGACGCCGAGTGAATCGGCCCGGTAGACCTGCTCGGCATGGAAGTTCTCCCAGACATCGACCAGTGCCTGCACGCTGGCCTGGTAGTCGTCGGCCGAGCAGGCCAGCGCGCTGGCGTTGATGGCGCCGGCCGAGGTACCGGCAATGATCTGAAACGGGCTTGGCGGGCGGGCGCCGCAGTCTTTGGCAATGCTGGCGATCGCCTTGAGGACGCCCACCTGGTAAGCCGCGCGGGCACCGCCGCCGGTCAGGATCAGGCCGATCCGCAGTGGTCTGCCGATGGGAACGGATGAATCATTGACCGGGCTCATGCGAGCCAGTCTAGCCAGCCGCAGTGCTTTCGACGCCCGGAGTCAGCCCTGAAAAAGCAGCGAGTTTGCGACTTTCCACGGCCGGTTCAAGAACGTATCGAATCAATCGCGCCGACGGTCATGGCCGCGATCTTCGCCGTCACGGCGGTCGTGATGGTCCCGGCGATCACCGTGATCACCCCGGTCACCGCGATCGCCACGGTCACCTCGGTCTCTGCGCTCGTCGCGCCCCTGATCGCGCCGGCCCTGCTGCTCGCGATACCAGTCGTCACGTACGAAGTAGACCGGCCGACCGCAGGCGTTGTAGCTGTGGCAGTGGCGTTCCCAGTGGCGTTGGTGTTCGGGCGGTACCCACATGTAGACCGGTTCGGGCGCCACCATGCGCGGCTGTTGAGGCATCACCATCACAGGCTGCTGCGAGATCACCACCGGCTGTGGAAACTGGCCAAGATCGATCCGGCCATAAACGCCCGGTTGGCTGATCTGTACCGATACGCCGATCTCCGGGCCTCCCGCCTGTGCGGGCAGCGCGATCATGGTCAGGGCGGCGACGCCCCATGTGACCAGCAGACCGCGCGTTGAAAACATCGTCATCCAAATACTCCTTGCAGACCGTTGCTACAGACATAACGGTTGAGCCCTGTGTTTGGCCGACGCCAGCGTAGCGTGGCTGGCCTCGGCTTGGTATCAGGCTGTTTCTGGCGTGTAGACGATCTGCACGTCGCCAGGAGTGCTGCTGCGCCACAGCGCCAGCGCCGCATCGCTCGGGTAGAAGCGCGCCGCCTCGCCCAGATCGAGCTCGCCGGTCGCTGTGCTGCGCTGCAGCACCAGTCGGATCGGCAGACCCTGCACCAGTTCGCCTTGATCGGTGCTCTGCCGGCGCGCCGGATGGTCTTTCAGCACCTGCTCGATCGGTGGCAGGCTGTCGCTGACGGTGGCGCGCAGGTAGCGGCCGAAGCGGCAGCGTGCCGTCGCCAGATCCCACACTTGTTGCACGTTCAGGCGCATGCCGCCGCTGAAACGGTCCGGTTGCGCCTTGCCTTGCACGACGATGAACTCGTCGTCCTTGATGAGCTGGCCGCTCGGGCTGTTGAGCAGCTCCTCGTTGGCGACCGACTCGATCGCGCCGCTCTTGTCGTCGAGCTTGAAGATCGCCACCTTGCCGCGCTGGCCGTTGACGATGCGCAGGTCGCTGACGATGCCGGCCAGCATCTGCGGCTCGCGGCTGTCGGACAGATCGGCGATGCAGCGTTTGGCGAACTGGCGCACCTCGGCCGCGACCTGGTCGAACAGGTGGCCGGACAGGTAGAAACCGAGCGCGACCTTCTCGTTGGTGAGGCGCTGCTTGACGTCCCAGGTCTCGGCGGCGAGGTAGTCGGGTTCGCGGGTCGAGCTGCCGTGCGCATCGTCATCGGCGCCGCCGAAGTCGAACAGGCCGCCCTGGTCGGCGTGCGCGGTCTGGTTGCTGGCGTATTCGAACGCCAGGCCGATGCTGGCCTGCAGTTGCGCGCGCCCGTCCATGCCGAGCGGATGCAGCTTGTCAAAGGCGCCGGCCTTGATCAGCGCATCGACGGCGCGTTTGTTGATGCTCTTTCGATCGACCCGGTTGGCGAAGTCGAAGATTGACGTGAACGGCCCACCCTTGTCACGCGCGGCGACGATGGCCTCGATCGCGCCCTGGCCGGTGCCCTTGACGGCGCCCAGGCCGTAGCGGATCAGCTTGCGGCCGGCCGCGCCCGGCGCGGGTTCGAAGCGATAGACGCCAAGATTGACATTCGGGGGCTCGAACTCGATGCCGAACTTGAGCGCGTCGTCGCGCAGCACCTTGAGCTTGTCGGTATCGTCCAGCTCGATGGTCATGTTGGCGGCGAAGAACTCGGCCGCGTAATGCACCTTGATCCAGGCCGTGTGATAGGCCAGCAGCGAATACGCGGCGGCGTGCGACTTGTTGAAGCCGTAGCCGGCGAACTTCTCCATCAGGTCGAAGACCTCGTCGGCCTTGTCCTGATTGATGCCCTTCTCGGCGGCGCCCTTGCGGAAGATCTCGCGGTGCGCGGCCATCTCCTCGGCCTTTTTCTTGCCCATCGCGCGGCGCAGCATGTCGGCGCCGCCGAGCGAGTAGCCGCCCAGCACCTGCGCGGTCTGCATCACCTGTTCCTGATAGACCATGATGCCGTAGGTCTCGGACAGCACGCCTTCCACCAGCGGATGCGGGTACTCGACCACCTCGCGGCCGTGCTTGCGCGCCACGAAGCTGGGGATCAGGTCCATCGGGCCGGGGCGATAGAGCGCGTTCAGCGCGATCAGGTCTTCGAGCCGGCTCGGCTTGGCGTCCTTCAGCATGCGCTGCATGCCGCCCGATTCGAACTGGAACACCGACTCGGTCAGGCCGTCGGAGAACAGCTTGTAGACCCTCGGGTCGTCGAGCGCAATGGTTTCGAAGGCGAAGTGCTGCTGATCGGCGTGCCGGCTGACGATGAAAGTCTTGGCCAGCTCCAGGATGGTCAACGTGGCCAGACCCAGGAAGTCGAACTTGACCAGGCCGATCGCCTCGACGTCGTCCTTGTCGTACTGGCTCACCGCCGAGTCGCTGCCGGGCTGCTGGTAGAGCGGGCAGAAGTCGGTGATCTTGCCCGGCGCGATCAGCACGCCGCCGGCGTGCATGCCGATGTTGCGCACCATGCCCTCGACGCGCATCGCCAGGCTGAGCAGCTCGGCGACCTCTTCCTCGTTCTTCTCGCGCTCTTCCAGCTCGGGCGCTTCCTTGCGCGCGTAGATCACGCCGCCGTCCGGCTCGTCGGGCACCCGCGCCAGCGTCACCGACTTGCCCGGCGGCGCCGGAATCAGCTTGGCGATCGAATCGACGTGGCCGTAGCCCATGCCGAGCACCCGGCCGATGTCGCGCAGCGCCGCCTTGGCCGCCATGGTGCCGAAGGTGGCGATCTGGCTCACGGCGGCGCGGCCGTAGCGGTCCTTGACATAGTCGATGACGCGGTCGCGGTTGCCCTGGCAGAAGTCGATGTCGAAGTCAGGCATCGAGACGCGTTCCGGGTTCAGGAAGCGCTCGAACAGCAGGTTGTAGTGGAGCGGGTCCAGGTCGGTGATCGACAGCACGTAGGCCACCAGCGAACCGGCGCCGGAGCCCCGGCCGGGACCGACCGGACAGCCGTTCGCCTTGGCCCAGCGGATGAAGTCCGACACGATCAGGAAGTAGCCCGGAAAGCCCATCTTCAGGATGGTGGTCAGCTCGAACTCCAGCCGCTCGACGTAGCGCGGCCGCTCGGCGTCGCGCTTGGCCACGTTCGGGTAGAGCAGCGCCAGGCGTTCTTCCAGCCCCTCGAACGAGAGCTGGCGGAAGTAGTCGGCCATCGGCATCGACGAGCCGTCGGCCAGCGTCGGGGTCGGGAAGTTGGGCAGCTGCGGCTTGCCGAGCACCAGCGTCAGGTTGCAGCGCTTGGCGATCTCGGCGGTGTTGGCCAGCGCGCTCGGCACGTCGGCAAACAGCTCGGCCATCTGCACGCTGCTCTTGAAATACTGCTCGCGGCTGAAGCGCTTGATGCGCTTCGGATTCGCGATGGTCTCGCCCTCGGCGATGCAGACGCGCGCCTCGTGGGCCTCGAAATCATCCGACTCCAGAAACTGCACCGGATGCGTCGCCACCACCGGCAGGCCGAGCTGTGCGGCCAGCGGCACGGCGGCGCGCACGTAGGTGTCCTGACCGGGCAGGCCGGCGCGCTGCAGTTCGATGTAGAAACGCTGCGGGAAGATGCCCGACAGACGCTGGGCCAGCTCCACCGCGCGAGTGTTGTCCTGCACCGAGAGCGCCTGGCCGATGGCGCCCATCTGCGCGCCAGACAGCGCGATCAGGCTGGCGGAGAGCTCTTCCAGCCACTCCCACTTGACCCAGGCCTGGTTGCGCTGCACGTTCTGGATCCAGGCGCGCGACAGCAGCTCGCACAGGTTCAGATAACCCTGGCGGTCCTGCACCAGCAGCAGCAGACGGCTGGCGACGCGGGTTTCGCCCGCCGTGGTGGCTGTTTCGGGCTCCAGCCAGATGTCGGCGCCGAGGATGGGTTGCACGCCCTTCTTGCGGGCGGCGCTGTAGAACTTGACGCCGCCAAACAGATTGGCCAGATCAGTGATGGCCAGAGCGGGCTGGCCATGCTTGGCGGCGGTTTTCACCATCTCGTCGATGCGCAAGGTGCCATCGACGACAGAAAACTCGGTGTGGGTACGCAGGTGAACGAAGCAGGGGGCGGTCATCCGCCGATTGTAGGCAGGGGCCTGCAGCCGTTCGGCTGACAAGCCCTGCCGGTTCGACGGGTCAGCCCAGCAGGCTCAGCGTCGTGCCGAGCGCGGAGCCCAGCTTCTGGCTCGTATCGATCGTTTCGGAGGCCTGGTTGACCAGATCCATCGCCTTCTTGATGGCGGTGGAGGAGCGGCTGCAGACCACATGCGAGTCGGCCGGCAGGCCGGTCATCGCACGGTTGATGACATCCTGGCGCAGCGCCAGATCACCGGCGACCGTCTTGATCGCTTCGCGCAGCGGGCGCATGCCCGAGATGGCGCTGACGCGCAGCCCTTCTTGCAGCGCGTGCATGTGGCTGACGACAAACTCGCGCAGCACGTCGGGCAGCTCGATCTGCTCGACCAGCATCAGCACTTCTTCAATGTCGAACAGCAACTGGCCGACCAGGGTCTGATCGACCTCGCCGGCATCAGGTGCCAGCACATGCGCGGCCCATTGCAGCGTCAGTGCCACTTCGGGGCTGAAGTTGGCCGTCACCTGCTGCCAGGTGCTACCCAGCAGCGTGGGTGAAAAGCCGTTGCGGGCCTGGTCAAGCTGGGCGCTCCAGAGGGAGGTGGGCACACCAGCGGCTTGCAAGCCGGCAGCGACCAGATCGATCTGGTCGAGCAACTGGTTCATGCGCTGGGCGGCCTGACGACCGGCGCCGACGCCTGGAATCAGATGGCCCAGACAGAACAACTCGAACAAGCCTTCCACCACAGGCAACTGCCCGTCAATGGCTTCGGCATGCTGCATGACGCTATGAACTCGTGTGGCGGCGTTTTGGCCCGGCATGGTGGGGGTTCTCGTGGCTCAGGGTTTGAACTTGTCTGCGCTCAAGTAGCGCAGAGGTTGCAATTTCATCATGCCGGACCTGCCTGTGCCTGTTACTGCAGGTTTGAAAGATCCCGGTGCGAGCAACTATTTGTCAGACTAGCCCGGCAGCGCGCAACAACTGCACCGCTGGATCGAGGGCGTCGGCGTCAATCGCCTCCAGCTTGCCGAAGCCCAGATCGGCCAGGATGGCCAGGCCTTTGGGGTCGGTGTTCATGCCCAGCAGCACGGCCCGGATTTCCTCGGCGCGGTCGGCCCAGCCCGGACCGACACAGAAGCAGTGGAAAGCGGTGCCGTCGTGGGTCTCGGCCAGCACGTCCAGATCCGCCTTGGTCGAGGCTGACAGGCCGCGCCAGGTTTCGTTGAAGACAAAGCCGGCATCCGCCTCGCCCTTGAGCACCGCCTGCGCCGCCTTCGGATGGGTGCCGACGAACTGGTAGCGCACGCGTGACTCATCGAGCCCGATGCGTGGCAGCAGGGTGCGGCCGAGCGGATGCACGATCAGCTTGTCGGTGGCCGACGCGATCCGTACCTCGCCGGTGCTTGGCAGCGCTTGGCCCTTGCGGCCGACCAGGATGGTTTCGTCGTACAGGCCGGCCACCTTGACGATCGGCACAAAGCCTTTCTTGGTGGCGAACAGCAATGCCGAGTAGGGGTTGGCGTAGACGATCTGGTAGTCACCCTCCAGCACCGCAGCACGTTCGGCAATGAAGGTGTCGGCCGGCTCGAAATGGATGCTGTGGCTGAGCAGCCGCTGCATGTAGGTATTCAGCACGAACCAGCCGAACAGGTTCTTGGCGGTGTCGTGAGGACAAACGGACAAACGGCCACGGTCATTCATGATCCGAAAACTCCCACAGTGAAGGGTATGCAAGGCCAACATCACTGAGTGTCAGTGACGTACTGCGCGGAGATTCGCTCAGAGGCCCAATCTCATCAAATAAGCAGCCATGGATTCTATGAATCCGGCGCGTTCTGTCCAAGTTGGGCGTTGTGTTTTGTGCGGTGTAACACGCACAAAAGTCGCACCGCCCGAGGTGGCTCGGGCGATGCGACTTTAAGAAAACCGTATCTTAGCGAGTGATCAGCTTCAGGCGACCGGCTCCATCACCATCAGCCCGGCGGCGGTGTTCGAGATCGGGATGTGATAGTTGGCATGCACCTGCTTGACCTTGTCGCCCAGAGCGGCCCGCGTGGCGAGCCACATCAGCAACTCGACGCCTTGCGTGCCGGTCTTCTCGACCAGTTCGTTGATGCTGTATTGCGTGGCCCACTTCGGGTCATTGATCAGGCTTTCCATGAAGGCCAGATCGAAGTCCTTGTTGATGAAGCCGGCGCGCTCGCCGTCGAGCTGGTGGCTCAGGCCGCCGGTGCCCATCACCATCACGCGGGCATCCGACTTCCAGGCCCGCACCGCGCGGCCGACCGCCTCGCCGAGCGCGTAGCAGCGCGCCGCAGAAGGCAGCGGGAACTGCACCGTGTTGATGCAGACCGGCACCACCTTGACGGGCCAGTTCTGGTCCGGCCAGCACAGCGCCATCGGCAGCGTGAAGGCGTGATCGACCAGCATCTCCTGGCAGGTGGTGAGGTCGAAGTTCTCGCCGATCACCGAATTGATGATCTGCCAGGACAGCTCCTGCTCACCCGTGAATGCCGGCACCTGCGGGATGCCCCAGCCCTCGTCGGCGTTGCGGTATTCGGGCGCGGCGCCGACCGCGAAAGTCGGCATCTTGTCGAGGAAGAAGTTCAGGCCGTGGTCGTTGTAGAACACCACCACCACGTCTGGCTTGGCTTCGGCCAGCCACTGGTGCACCGGCGGGAAGCCGTCGAAGAAGGGCTTCCAGTACGGATCGTTCTGCAGATCCTTGGCGATGGCGCGGCCGATGGCCGGAACGTGGGAAGTGGTGACGGCGCCGACGATGTTGGCCATGATGAGTGTGTCCTGTGTGCTGGGAGATGCGGATGGGGCGAGGGCAGGCAGGTTGAGATCAGCGGCCGGCGGCCACCAGCATCGCCTTGAATTCGTCCTTGGTCATGCCGGTCTGCTGCGCGCCGAGGTCTTGCACGTCCAGACCGAGGATGCCGGCGAACTTGGCCAGGTAGTAGACGTTGCCGCCAGCGGCGATCAGCTGCAGCACGTTGCGCGCGCGGATGGCCTCGCGCTGCTGTGCGTTGAGGCCGTAGCGGGCGCAGTAGCCGTCCTCGTCGGCGACGAAGGCATGACGGTTGCTGGCGTCGTTGAACGAAAAGCACATCTTGTTCAGCGCGTAGCCCTTGCGAGCCTGCTCGCCGTCGAACAGGGTGGTGCCGGGAATGGCGCTCTGGCCGGTGGTGGCAGTCATGCGGATGTCTCCTGGAATCAATGTCAGTGGCTGCGAGTATTCGCGGAGCGACGCCCTTGATCAACGCAGGGATACTCATGCCACTCATGAGCCGTTTCGATCGCACCCCTGACCACCTCGACCTCGATGGCCACTTGCTGCAGCTGTTGCTGGCGGTGGTCGAGACTGGCTCCGTGACGCGCGCCGCGCAGCGCCTGGGCGTCACGCAGTCGGCGGTGAGCCACTTGCTGGAGAAGTTGCGCGGCATCGTTGGCGACGCGCTGTTCGTCAAGTCGGGCCGAGGCATCGCGCCGACCGCGCGCGCGCTGCTGCTGGCCGAACAGGCCCGCACGCTGCTCGACGGCCTGCGCGGCTTTGCCACCTCCAGCAGCTTTGATCCGGCCACGCTGAACACCACGCTCACGGTGGCCGCCAACGACCTGCAGCGCGACCTGCTGCTGCCGCGCCTGATGCAACGTCTGCGCACCCGCGCGCCGGGCCTGAGCCTGCGCGTGATCCGCTCTGGCGTGCCGAGCGCCGAGATGCTGCGCGAAGAGCATTGCCAGCTCGTCATCACGCCGCGCCCGCCGGAAGGCGGCGACATCTTCCAGCAGCGCCTGTTCGCGGATCGCTACCGGGTTTTTTACGACGCAGCCGTGCGCGAGGCGCCGGCCGATCTGGCCGACTACCTGGCCGCCGAGCACCTCACGGTGCTCTACGAGCCGAAACGCCCGCTCGACATCGACCAATGGCTGGCCGCGCAGGGCGTGCAGCGCCGCTTCGCGATCTGGGTGCCGGGTTTCTCGGGCATTCCGCCGTTCCTGCGCGGCAGCGCGCTGCTGGCGACGCTGCCAGGGCTGCTCGGCGTGGATCTGATGCGCGGCTTTGCAACCGCCGAGGTGCCGCTCGCCACGCCCGAGATGCCGATGTACATGGTCTGGCACCGCCGCCACCAGATCGACCCGGTGCAGCAGTGGGTCCGGGCCGAGCTGCTGGCGCTGCTTGCCGCACCGATCAGCGCCACCTGACTCACCAGCCGGCACGCTGCACGACTGACCGACCAGCACCGGCTCGATTCAGCGCCATTCGACCCGCCGCCGGCGCGTCACGACGCTGTCATCGCCGCGCCCCAGCATCAAAACCCCACACTTTGATGCCAATGGATCATGCACAACTGCAACGCCAAGTTCGCTTACCGCCCGGTTTTTGCTTTATCGATCCTCGGCGCCTTGATGGCCCTGAGTGCTTGCGGCTCCAGTGACGGTCCGGCGCCGACGCCCACACCGTTGCTGACGCTGGATGGCGCGGCGCCGCTCGTGATCGGGCATCGCGGCTTGCCGGGGCTCTATCCTGAAGAGACTTGGCCTTCCTACGAAGGCGCGGCCGATGCCGGCGCCGATTCGCTCGAAGAAGACCTGCATCTGAGCAAGGACTGCGTGCTCGTCGCCCGCCACAACCCGTGGCTGAGTGACAACACCAACATCGCCGACATCGCCCTGACCAACCCGACCGTGGCCGCGCGCAAGCGCACCGTGCCGGGCGTGCTGGTCAACGTGACCTACAAGGCCGCCACACCCGCCCTGGCCGGCGGCATGGCGCAATACCTGAGCGATCTGACCAACCCGGCTGATCCGACCTCCGTGCTCAAGTCGCTGGTGGTGGACGGCGAAGATCACACCAACGACTGGTCGATCACCGACTTCACGGTGGCTGAACTGAAGAAGTGGATTGGCGGCACGACCTACGATGCCGCCGCGCTGCGCCCGTCGTACCTGAACGGTCAGTACCCGATCCTGACGATGCAGGAAATCATCGACATCGCCAAATCCAAGAGCGCGCTCACCGGCCACACCATCACGGTCTACCCAGAAACCAAGAACCCGGTCTGGAACAACGCCCAGGCCATCGCCAACGGCTGCGACACCGCCAAGACCGGTCACCCGTTCGAAGACGCCGTGATCAAGCTGGTCAATGACAACGGCATGAACAGCAAGACGGCGCCGATCTTTCTGCAGTCGTTTGACCCGGTCAGCCTCAAGTACATGCGCTCGAAGGGCCTCAACGCCCGCATGGTGCAGTTGATCGACGGCAACGACGTCGACTACAAGACCGGCGCGATGATCTACGAGACCCAGGACTACTGGACCATCGTTGATGGTCGCCCGTACAGCTGGACCGTCGCTGGTGACGGCCGCTATTTCGACGCCATGCTCACGCCGGCCGGTCTGGCCGAGATCAAGACCTACGCCGACGGCATCGGCCCGTGGAAGCCGCAGGTCATGAAGCTCACCGGTACCGATGGCACCTTTGCCGGCGTGAACTCGGCGGTGCCGACCACCCTGCTCGCTGACGCCCACAAGGCCGGCCTGTTCGTGCACGTCTACACCTTCCGCAACGAAGCCAAGTACCTGGCCGGCGTGTTCAAGGGTGACCCGGCGGCCGAGCTGCTGACCTATCTGCGCGCTGGCGTGGACGGTGTGTTCACCGACTTCTCGAACACCGCCGTACCGACCCGTGCCCAATACCTGAAGGAAATGGGCCGCTGATCAGGCCAGGAAGCTCTTGATCGGCACCAGGTTGCCCAGCTGCGCGCTCAGCTCGCGCTGGCGAGTCGGGTGGGTGCCGCCGGGCCACTTGGCGTTGATCGGATGCGTGGCGGCACTCCAGGCAGTCTGGAAGTCGGTCTTGAAGCTGTCGAGCGCGCCGTACAGGTCCAGCACGGTGGCCAGCACGTTCAGGTGGTCGATTCGGCTGGCGTACTGGCCGGGTTTGACGCGGCTGCTCGGCCCGAAGAACAGCGTCGTGATGTTGGCCATGCCGTACATGTAGCTGCCGCTGGGCGATTCCTGCGTCTCGGTCGCGACGTTGGACACGCCATTGCTCGCGTCGGTGAAGCCGTCTTCGTCGGTGGTGATGATCAGCAGGCCGTCATTGGCGGCGGCCCAGTCGGCGTAGGGCTTGATGTAGGTCTGCAGCCAGGTGTCGGCGGCGGCCAAGGTGCCGGTGTGGATGTTGTCCATGTTGTTCGGCACCACCAGCGAGACCGTCGGCAACTGATCGAACGCGGCCGGGTTGCCGTTGCCGTCCACGCCGAAGCCGGGGTACCTGGTGCCGTCGGTGTCGACGCTGTTGCGCAGCGCCAGGTTGCAGCTCATCGGCAGCACGAAGCGCTGCTTGTCCGCCGCCACCGTCTTGCCGTAGGCGGGGAAGTTGATCCAGTTGATGGCCGGGTTGTGGCGGCGCGCATAACCGTCGGAGACACCGGCCGGGTTGAACGCCTGGCCGTTGTACGACGGGTAGGGCAGCGCCTCCGAAAAGGTCGCAAACGTCAAGCCCTGGCCGATGATCGCGGCGCCGAGGTTGGGCGTCGTGAACGGCAGCGACACATTCGCGAAGCTCGTCACCAGCTCGTTCGACAGACCGATTTCGCCGACGAAGCTGGGCGCCGGACGGCCGTTGGTGTCGAGCAGCAGATTGCCGAACTGATCCTGGTAGGCCGGCAGCGAGGTGCTGGCGGCGCGGCCCGAGCCAGGTTGCTGGTACCAGTCGGGCAGGAAACCCTGGTTGTGACCGCCGAACTGGTAGAAGTAGTTGGTCTGGCTGCCGCGCGACGGCAGCGCATGCGAGAACTGCGCGCCCTTGGTCCAGCTCGTGGTGGTCAGGGCATTGGGCTTGGCGGCAATGGGCGCCCCGCCCACCGGCACGATGTTGTAGGGCGTTGGCGCGGCATACGACTGCGTCATCAGCGCGCTGGCGCTGGCCAACTGGTTCAGGAACGGCATCTCGGCGCTGCCGATGAGTTCATTGAACGAGCGGTTTTCCAGCATCACGATCACCGTGCGCTTGGGCTGCCATGCGGTGCCGGCCGGGGGCGTCGGGGTGGTACCGCCGCCGGGGCTGGTGTTGTTGGCGCTGCCGCTCGGGGTCGTGCCACTGGGCGTGGTGTTGGTGTTGCCGCTGGTGTCGGTGCTGCCGCCACCGCCGCACGCTGTGAGCGTGGCGGCGCCCACGCCGGTCAGCAGCCCGGCGGCCACGCCGCCTTTGAGCCAGCCGCGCCGACCCAGGTTGATGTTGTCTTCGCCAGTCGCCTTGTCGTCGGGTGGGTGTTGCATGCCTTGATCCTTGGTGCGCGGGCATGACGGTGGCGGAGATCCGCCGCCAAGGCAACAACCGTTCGGTTTTGTTGCCTTTGCCTGGCCCCTGCCGCGCTTGCCGGACTCAGGCCTTGCGAATGCCGCGCCGCACCGCGAAGTTCAGCGCCGCGCTGTAGCCGTACACGCCCAGCCCGGCAATCACGCCCTCGGCGATGCCCGAGATGTACGAGTGATGCCGGAACTCCTCGCGCCGGTGCACGTTGCTCACATGCACTTCCACCACCGGCAGCGCCACGCCGGCAAAGGCGTCGCGCAGCGCCACGCTGGTGTGCGTCAGGCCGCCCGGGTTGACGATGATCCAGTGCGTGCCGTCCAGCCGCGCGGCGTGGATGCGGTCGATCAGCGCCCCTTCGTGATTGCTCTGGAAGCAGCTCACCGTGGCGCCCAGCCGCGCGCCTTCCTCGGTGACCATGCGCTCGACATCGGCCAGCGTGTCAGCGCCGTAGATCTGCGGCTCGCGCGTGCCGAGCAGGTTGAGGTTGGGTCCGTTCAGAAGCAGGATGTTCATCGTCATGACTCAAGTAGGAAGTTGGATGCGGCGGAACTGTAAACCGGCGGGATGCGGTTGATGGGTGCGGTGGTTGGCCAAACGGGCATCAAAGACAGCGGTAATTGCGATGGAAAAATTCGTCCACATCGATTTGGAGTGCCTAAGTGTTTTAGTGCCATCCCCCGAACGGTGGAGGTTTTGCCACTTTTCAGAAGCAGATCAAAGAGTTACGATAACTTGAGGTTGACAGCCATCCGGCGTTGAGGCAACACCGTGTCATCGGTTGGGTGTCATCTAAAAAGTAGTTGGGCTTTGGTGAGATATGAATAGGAATAAACAATGACTTGGGTGATCGGCAGCATCATTGCCTTTTTTGTTTTGAGATTCTTGTGGCGAAGCTACGTCCACCCGGCCAATGTAATGACCCGCCAAGCGGCAAACATGAATTGGGTTGCTATAGGCAAAGCTGACAACCCGAAAGGGGGGAAAGACGTTCTCCTCGGACGAGGTGGGCTCGTATCACAAATTGATTGGCGAATCGGTGAGGTGCGGCTCGTTAAGCCATTGGAGACAGAGCCTTTCGCCGACTACATTGCCCTCGAGCGCTGGTTAACTCTGAGGGACAAAGAGGCGCGTGATACAGCTGAAGCCTATATCCGTGAAAAAAATGCTTTTGGCAAAATAGCGAAGGCACAAGAAAATGCATTCTCCGAAGAAAAATCACGAGAAGGGTCGGAGCCAAAAAATGCGGATATGGTGGTTGCCAGCGATGAATTGTATGAGTTCATGATCGCCGTGCAAAAACGACTGCGAGACGGGCCTGGGGGTGATTTATTGCATGAAATTGATGAATCATTTCGTCTGACGAGTCCTGAATATATGCGCATCACAACAGAATTGTTTCAAATGGCTGTTGATATAGGAAAGTCCCCCACGGAAGTTGCAACTTATCTGATAATGGCTTTTGCTGCTGCCAATGAGGAACGTACCTTGGCAAAAATTACAAGCGTGATTGTGTATTTAAGGGGTGTCATAGACTATCTGCGCAGTTCTGACTAATGAAAATGCAACATGGTGTCTTCGCTCACTAGCCTAACTATCGTGCATGGAATTTTATGTTTGGAAAATCCTCAAATGCATAGCACCCATCGACATGTAACATCCAGTCGTGTCATGGTTCCGTCCCGATGTCTCACCGGATATCTCCGTGAGTATTTGATGGACTGTCCGAGCACCTCGGCAAAGCCCATCTCAAATCCGCTCACGCCCCGCGCACATCCCGTAGCCGCATGCGCCCCGGCAGCGGCACGGAGCGGCGCAGCACACCTTCAGCCAGCCAGACGGCTGAATTGCGCGCGCGTTCGGCCACATAAGGCAGCGGCAGTTGCTGGTAATCGTCGTTGAAGACTTCGAAGCTGTAATCGCCCCGATAACCGAGTTGGTCGAGTTTGAGCACCAGCGCGGCGAGCGCCTCGCTGTGTACGCCTTCGCCGGGGAAGACGCGGAAATGGCGCGCGGTGTCGATGCGCTCTTGCACCGAGCGCATTTCCTGCCACATGAAATCGGCCAGTTGCACCAGATAGATCTTGGCCGGGTCGATTTCATCCAGCATGTCGAGCGGGGTGCTGGTGGCGAAGATGTGATACGAGTCGAGGCCGAGGCCCAGATTCGGGCAGTCGGCGCGCTGCACCACGTCCCACGACTGCGGATATTCGTTCAGGTGCCGGCCCCATGACAGCGCCTCGAAGGCGATGCGGATGCCGTACGGAATCGCCAGCATGGCCAGTTTGCGCAGGTCGCGCGCGATGGCGTCGGGGTCGCCGCTGGCGTGTTGCGAGGTCGAGGAGCAGGCCAGCAGCACCTTGGCGCCGAGCGCGTGCGCCATGCCGATCATCTGCTTGGCGATGTCGAGCTTGTAGTCGTGCAGATGGCCCGACAAACCTTCGAAGTCGCGCAGCACCTGGAAGCCGGTGACGCGCAGGCCGCTGGCACGCACGGCGCGCACGGCGGCGTCGATGCCGTCCGGGTGGCCGACGATGTCGCGCGCGGCCAGCATGATCTGGCTGAAGCCGGCTTCGCGCACCGCCTTGAGCTTGGCCTCCAGCGGGCCGGCCAGCGTGATGGTGTCCATGCCGAGATCGGCGATGTTGCGCGCCGTCGCGGTCGGGGTGATCGGGGTCATGGTGCCGTCTCCGGTGGTGGGCGGTGAAGGGCGTTCAGCGCGGGTCGTGGACCAGCTCGAACACCAGGCCGCCGAGGACCGGACGGGTGAGCGCGCCGCGCGTGTCGGTGTGCACGCCGCGCGCTGATTCGACAAACTCCACGCCGCGCTCGCGCAGTGCGGTGACGCAGGCCAGCACGTCGGGCGTGCCGAAGCCGATGCGCTGCAGCAGCTCGTCGTAGCCGAAGCCGGCACCGTCGTCGATCTCGGGTTCGATCAGCTGCCAGTACAGCGCACCGCAGGGGCTGGCCAGGATGCGGCCCTTGGTCAGCACGCCAAAGGTCTGCTCGGCCGGCAGCTCGGCAAAGCCGAACAGCTCGCCGTAGAAGGCGCACCAGTCGTCCATGCGCTCCAGGCCGATGTACTGCACCAGCCCGAACAGGTGCAGCCCTTGCAGCGCCGGCGGCTGCTGATCCACGCCCGGAATCGGCACGAAATCGACGTCGTAGATCGAGAACTCGCGCCAGCGATCGACAAAGTAGATCCGGCTGGCGCCGACGCCGTGGATGGCCGGGATGTTGAGCTCCATCACCGCGACCTGGGTCGGCACCGCCCAGGCGCCCAGCGACAGCACGCGCTCGTAAGCTGCGGCGGCATCGCGGACCCGGAACGCCACCGCCGCGATGACCGGTGTCTCGGTCGCGGCCGGCAGACCGGCGAGGCCGCCCTGGTGCGCGTTGACGATGATGTTGACGTCGCCCTGGCGGTACAGCAGCACCTCGCGCGAGCGGTGCCGCGCCACCGGCCGAAACCCCATCTGCTCCAGCAGCTGCCCCAGCGCCTGCGGCCGGCTGGTGGTGTATTCGATGAACTCGATGCCCTGCAGCCCGAGCGGGTTGGGCAGCGCACCGATGGCTTCACGGTCAGCAACAGAGGCCAGCGTCATGGCGATTCCTCGAAAGACAGGGGTGGAGTCGGACGTCGTGCTCGTGCAAGCTTGCCACGAGCTTCGGCAACTCAGTAGCGAATTTGCGAAACGGCACGCAGTTCGTCGGGCGAAGCGGTGCCGAAACCGAAGAACTCAAGATACGCTGGAATCATCTCGAACAGCATGTCGGTGCCGAGCTGGATCGGGCAGCCCTTGGCTTGCGCGGCGGCCAGCAGCGGCGTGATGGCCTGCTTCATGACCACTTCGCCGACGAAGGTGCCGGGCGCGATGCGCTCGATGTCGAACGGCAGCGGGTCGCCCGCGTTCATGCCGAGCGGCGTGGCGTTGACGATCAGGTCAAAGCCGGCCGGGTCGTTCGAGCCGGTCGTGACGAGCAGCTGCGGGTAATGCGCGCGCAGGCGGCCGGCCAGCGCCTCGGACGAGGCGGCGTAGTTGTCGTAGAGCGCCATTTCGGCCACCCCGGCCGCCGCCAGCGAGGCGGCGATGGCCGAGCCGACGCCGCCGTTGCCCGACACCAGCACGCGCTTGCCGGCCAGCGGCTGGCCCTTGCGCTCGACGCCGCGCACAAAGCCGGCGCCGTCAAACTGGTCGCCCAGCAGCGTGCCGTCCGGACGCAGCAGGATGGCGTTGCAGGCACCGGCGATGCGCGCGGTCGGCGTGACCTCGTCCACCAGCGCCATGGTCGCGACCTTGTGCGGCATCGTCACCAGCGCGCCGCGCAGGTTGGTGAACTTGCGCAGTACCTGGATCGCGGCAGCGTAGTCGTCGGCTTTCACGCCCATCGGCATGACGACGGCATCAATCCCCTGCTTGTCAAACCAGGGGTTGTAGATCATCGGCGCCTTGAAACTCTCGGTCGGATAACCGATGTGGGCGATGAGGGTGGTCTTGCCACTGATCATGTCAGGGTGCTCCAGATGAATCGGCTTCTACGCGGGGCGGCTCGTGGCAACTTCAGTGGCCGAGGATGTCGCCGAGGAAGGCGCGCAGGCGCTCGTGGCGCGGGTTCTTGAAGAACTCGGCCGGTGGCGCTTCTTCCAGGATCTGGCCGCTGGCCATGAAGATCACCCGATCCGCCACCGCGCGCGCAAAGCCCATTTCGTGCGTCACGCAGATCATGGTCATGCCGTCATTGGCCAGGCCGACCATCACGTCCAGCACTTCCTTGACCATCTCGGGGTCGAGCGCCGAGGTCGGCTCGTCGAACAGCATGATCTTGGGTTCCATGCACAGCGCGCGCGCGATCGCGACCCGCTGCTGCTGGCCACCCGACAGCTGGGCCGGGTACTTGTCGGCCTGCTCGCCGATGCGCACGCGGTCCAGGAACTTGCGGGCGGTGGCCTCGGCCTGCGCCGCGCTGACCTTGCGCACCGACATCGGCGCCAGCATGCAGTTCTCCAGCACCGTCAGGTGCGGAAACAGATTGAACTGCTGGAACACCATGCCGACTTCGCTGCGGATGGCGTCGATGCTCTTGTGGTCGCCGGTCAGGGCGATGCCATCGACCGTGATGCGCCCCTTCTCGTAGCTCTCAAGATGGTTGATGCAACGGATCAGGGTCGATTTGCCGGAACCCGACGGGCCGCACAGCACGATCTTTTCGCCCGGCTGCACGGTCAGGTTGACGTCGGTCAGCGCCTTGTACGAGCCATACCATTTTTCGACATGCTCCATCACGATCATCGGCGTGACGGTGGCGGTGGTGGGCGTGCTGGTGGTCTGGCTCATGGCACCAATTCCTTCTCTGGGTCTCAGGGGTTACTTGGCAACGAAGGGCACGCCTTCGACGCTGTCGGGGAACTCGACCATCGCGTGGCTCATCCACTTTTCCTGGATTTTGGCCAGCTTGCCGTTGGCCTTGATCTTGTCGAGGAAGGCGTTCAGCGCGGCGTTGAGCTCCTTCTCGCCCAGGCGCGAGCAGGCGCCGTTGTAGAGCCGGGTGAATTCCAGCTTGTTCTCGAACACGCCCGGCTTGGCGTCATTCAGGCGCTTGACGTAGAAGGCGTTGCCGCCGACCGCCTGCACCTGGCCCGACAGCAGCGCCTGGATGTTGGTCGCATCGTTGTCGAAGCGCAGGATGTTGGTGCCGGCCGGGGCGTGCTTGGTCACATCGGTGTCCTGCACGCTGGCGCGCGGCACGCCGACGCTCAGCTTGGCCATGTCAGCGTCAGTCTTGACCGCCGTGGTCTTGGCGGCCACCAGGTAGATGCTGTTGGCCACATAGGGCTTGCTGTACTGCACCGCCTTGGCACGCTCCGGCAGCATCGCCATGGTGGCGAACAGCACGTCGACGCGGCCGGCGGTCAGGGCCGGAATGCGGTTGGCCACTTCCAGGCCGACGAATTCGACCGGCACGCCCAGCTCTTCGCCGAAGGCCTTGCCCATGTCGGCGTCAATGCCGTCGGCCTTGCCGGTGGCGGCGTCGACAAAACCCCAGGGCGGGTTGGCGGCCTGGATGCCCACCACCAGCTTGCCCTTGGCCTTGATCTCGGCCGGCGTGATGGCGAAGGCGCTGGCGCCCAGGGTGCAGGCGGCGGCCAGGGCGGCGAATTGCACCAGGGCATGGCGGCGGCTGGAAGAGGTGATGCGGTTCATGGGGTTGTCTCCGGGTTCTCGGGGCGGGGTCGAAAGGGTGACGGTGATGGGTCGGGGCGCCACTCAGCGGGCGGCGGTGGCGAGCTGGCGTTCCAGCCGCGAGCCGTACAGCGACAGCGGCCAGCACAGGGCGAAATAGAGCAGGCCGACGATGGCGTAGACCACCAGCGGCTGGAAAGTCTGGTTGGCGACGATGCTGCCGGTGCGGGCCAGCTCGGTGAAACCGACGATGGCGGCCAGCGAGGTGCCCTTGATCAGCTGCACCAGGAAGCCCACCGTGGCCGGCAGCGAGATGCGCAGCGCCTGCGGCAGCACGATGCGGCGCATGCGGGCCACGTAGCTGATGCCGAGCGCGTTGGCGGCTTCGGTCTGGCCGCGCGGCACCGCTTCGATCGAGCCGCGCCAGATCTCGCCGAGGAAGGCGCTGGCATGCAGCGTGAAGCCGATTGCCACCGATTGCCAGGCTTCGAGCTGCAGCCCGATCAGCGCCAGGCCGTAGTACGTCACGAACAGCTGCATCAGCAGCGGCGTGCCCTGGAACACCGCGATGTAGATGCCGGTGGCGCGCCGCAGCGCCGCGAAAGGCGAGGTGCGACCGAGCGCGATCAGCAGGCCGGCGACGGCACCGAACGACAGGCCGAGCACCGCCAGCGCGATGGTCCAGCGCAGTCCGCCGACCAGGAAGAGCAGTTCCGAAGTGTTGATGCCGTGCATTTACTTCACCGGATATCGAAAGAGACGCGACGTGATGACGGCAAAGCCGGCCAGCATCAGACTGGAGATCGCCAGATAGAGGACGGTGACGGTGCCGTACACCTCGAAGCTGCGAAACGAATCCGACTCGATGCGCTGCGCCACCGACGTCAGCTCGTAGGCCGAGATCGCCGAGGCGATGCTGGTGGTCAGCGTCAGCAGGATGAACTGGCTGGCCAGCGACGGAAACACCGCGCGCAGCGCCGGGATCAGCACGATCTTGCGGAAGATCTGCAGCTTGTGCAGGCCCAGCGCCATGCCCGCTTCGATCTGGCCTTTCGGGATCGCCTGGATGCCGCCACGGATGATCTCGATGGCGTAGGCGCCGCCGTTCACGCCCAGAGCGATGATGGCGGTCGGCGTCGGGTTCAGGCGAATGCCGATGAACGGCAGCGCAAAGAAGATGAAGTAGATCTGCACCAGGAACGGCGTGTTGCGCACCACTTCCACGAAGCCGATCACCAGCCAGCGCCACGACGCGTGCCGCGAGTCGCGCAGCAGCACGCCACCGATGCCGATCGCCGTGGCCAGCAGCATGCCGGCCAATGCCAGCCCCAGCGTGCCGAGACAGCCTTGCAGCAGATCGGGCCATCCCGCGATGACGGGACCGAAATCGAACTGGTAGTTCAACGCGTTAGCTCCAGCGAGAGGTTGTCGCCGTTGATGAGTCGGTTCACCGTGGTCTCCTTCGAATCAACTGTTGCGGCAGATCAGTGTCTGCATGGCTCGCATAATGTACGAACTGGTTAGTTTTAAACTCGGTGAAAACCCACCCCTTGCAACATCAGGGTCGCAGCAACGACAACGCCCCGCAAAGCGGGGCGTCGGGGCCAGGTGGCGGGCGAGGTGCGGTTCAGCGCCGCACGAAGCGCACGATCATCTCGACGATGCTGTCGCGCCGCGTGGCGATCGTGGCCGGGTCGTCGAAGTCGTGCTTGAAGATCAGCGCGAAGGTGTGGCGATTCGCGACGTTGAACACCGACAGGGCCGAGATCGACATGTGCAGATCGACCGGATCGATGTCGGGGCGGAACACGCCGTCACGCACGCCGCGCTCGTAGACCGAGCGCAGCAGGCTGATGGCCGGCACGTTGAGATCCTGGATCATGTTCGACTGCGCCAGGAACTGGCCCCGATGGATGTTCTCGTTCATCACCAGGCGCACGAAGTCGGGGTTGTCGCGCTGGTAGTCGCAGGTGAAGGCCACCAGCTTGCGCAGCGCTGCTTCGGGCGGCAAGTCTTCGAGGTGCAGATCGGCCTCGATGTGGCGGATGCGCCGGTAGGCGTCTTCCAGCACCGCGATGTAGATGCCTTCCTTGCTGCCGAAGTAGTAATAGATCATCCGCTTGCTGGTGGCGGTCAGCGCGGCGATCTCGTCGATGCGCGCGCCGGCCAGGCCCTTCTCGGCAAACTCGGCGGTGGCCACCTGCAGGATGTTGGCCATCGTGCGCTCGGGGTCGTTGGTGCGGCCCGTTTCTGGCGCCGGCACATCCGCAGATTGGGTCAGTGCGGTACGGCGGCGAGTTCTGGGGTGACGGACTGGTTCGTTCATGGCGAGCGTGAGGATACGCGTGATCCACGCCAGCGGCTCACTGGGCGTGATCAGTGCGGTATTGGCGCGGACTGCAGCCGGTGCGGCGCTTGAAGAAGCGGCAGAAGTAGGCCGGATCCTCGAAGCCGAGCTCGAACGCCAGCTTCGAGATCGGCGCCGCCACATAGATCAGCCGGCGGCAGGCCTCGCGCGCCAGGCGCTCGTGCACCAGATCGAGCGCGCTCATGCCCGCCTCGGCGCGGGCGACCCGGTTCAGCCGGTCGGTCGAGGTGCCGAGCCGCGAGGCATAACGGGCCACCGGCCAGTGCTCCAGGAAATGCGCCTCCACCAGCACGACGAAGCGCGTGAACAGCGCGCGGTGACCCGCAGCACGGCCCACGCCGGCCGACTTGAGATCGCTGCCGGTTTGCGCGCCCAGTTGCGCCAGCCGCCACACCACCGCGCGCGCCAGCCAGAGCGGCACCGGCGAGCCGGCCATGCCGGGGGCGTGAAACTCGGCCGCCAGCTCGCCGAACAGGCCGGCCAAGCGTTGCGTGTCGGCCGCCAGCGGGTCAAGCGGCAACACCCGGGCGTGCGCAAACAGCGCCCGCAAGGCGTCGCCCGCGATCGGCAGCTCGCCTTCGAGCAGCGAGCGCGGACTCAGCGTCAGCACCAGGCCATCGGTCTCGGGCGCGAAGCGGAAAGCGTGCACGACGCCCGGCGGCACCACGATCACGCCCGGGCCGCAGCACTGCTGGCGGCTGGCGTCGAGGGCCACCTCGGCACTGCCGGCCTGCAGCCAGATCAGCTGGTGCAGGCCGTGGTGCACATGCGGCTCGATCTCCCAGTGATAGAGCCGGCTGCGCGACTGGATCTCCTCGATGTGCAGCATCTCGGCGGCTGGCGGGGCGGCTTCGGCGCCGGCCGCGCCGCTGGTCTCACCGCTGGTTTCACCGTACAGCACGAAGGCCGGGATGGCGGCAGCTGGTGCAGCGGCAGCGCGGCTGCGCTGCACCTTGGCGGAGGGCGTGGAGCGGCTCATCGTGGCCCGAGTCAGGTGGATCAGTAGTTACCCGAAGATGCAAGTGTGCCGAACATCGCTGCACTGGCGCTGCCAGGAATTCTGCGGCAAAAGTGCAAGTCTGGGCGGCGCTTTGTCCACTGCGCAAAGCGCCTGCGCTCTCTAGAGTTCGGCTCACGGTGCCGCTGTCCCAGCCGGCCGGCGCCACCCGACCCGAGGAGACATGCGATGTTCAGCTTCGACCCCTATGCGCCCGCGATCGACGCGGACCCGTTTCCGGTCTACAAGACCCTGCGCGACGAGCAGCCCTGCTTCTGGAGCCCCGAGGCGCAGATGTGGATCCTGTCGCGCTACGCCGACATCGTCTCGGCCGGGCAGGACTGGCAGACCTACTCGTCGGCCAGCGGCAACCTGATGACCGAGCTGCCGGGCCGCGCCGGCGCCACGCTCGGCACCACTGATCCGCCGCGCCACGACCGCCTGCGCGCGCTGGTGCAGCACGCTTTCATGAAGCGCAACCTGGAGAGCCTGGGCGAGCCGATCCGCGCCATCGCCCGCGCGGCGGCCGAGGAGCTGCGCGGCCAGCCGAGCTTCGACTTCAAGGACTTCTCGGCCAAGTTCACCGTGCGTGTGCTGATGGCCGCACTCGGCTTGCCGACCGGCGACGAGGCGATCGTCGATGAGCAGACCGTGCGCGAGCAGGCCGTGCTGATGGTGCAGAGCGATCCGCACAGCCGCACCAAGGGCCCGGAGCATCTGGCCGCCTACAGCTGGATGCAGGACTACGCCAGCCAGGTCATCGCGATGCGCCGCGCCGCGCCGCGCAACGATCTGATTTCGAATTTCGCGATGGCCGAGATCGACGGCGACCGGCTCGACGAGCGCGAGGTGCTGTTGACGACGACGACGCTGATCATGGCTGGCGTCGAGTCGCTGGGCGGCTTCATGATGATGTTCGCGCTGAACCTGGCCGATCATCCCGAGGCGCGCCGCGCGGTGGTCGCGAATCCCGCGCTGCTGCCCGACGCGATCGAGGAGTCGCTGCGCTTCAACACCTCGGCGCAGCGCTTCCGGCGCCGGCTCATGAAGGACGTGACGTTGCACGGCCAGACCATGAAGCAGGGCGATTTCGTCTGCCTGGCCTACGGCTCGGGCAACCGCGACGAGCGCCAGTACCCGAACCCCGACGCCTACGACATCACGCGCAAGCCGCGCGGCCATCTGGGCTTCGGCGGCGGCGTGCACGCCTGCCTGGGCACGGCGATCGCGCGGCTGTCGGTCAAGATCGCCTTTGAGGAGTTCCACAAGGTGGTGCCCGACTACCGGCGCGTGCAGCAGCAGCTGGCCTGGATGCCGTCGTCCACCTTCCGCAGCCCGCTGGTGCTGGATCTGGCCGTACAGTGACGCGGCCCTGAGCTCCAAACCCTGACCGACAGAGATTCCCACATGGCCAACATCACCTACGTCGAAGCCTCCGGCACCGCCACCACCCTGAACGTGCCGGACGGCTGGAGCCTGATGCAGGCCGCCACTGCCAACGGCATCGACGGCATCCTGGGCGAATGCGGCGGCTCCTGCGCCTGCGCCACCTGCCACTGCTATGTGGACGATCAGCTCATGGCGGCGCTGCCGCCCGCCACGGCCGGCGAGCTCGACATGCTCGACAACGTCGCCGCCGAACGGCGCCCGAACAGCCGGCTGGCCTGCCAGATCAAGGCCAGCGCCGCGCTGGACGGCGGCACGCTGACGCTGCCGGAGACGCAGGAGTGAGCGGCGCGCCGGTGCCGGAGCCGCACATCGTCATCGTCGGTGCCGGCCAGGCCGGCACGATGACGGCCGAAGCGCTGCGCAGCGGCGGCTACACCGGTGCCATCACGCTGCTCGGCGAGGAACCGCACGGGCCGTACCACCGCCCGCCGCTCTCCAAGGCCTGGCTGGCCGGCGAGATCGGCGAGGCGCAGCTGGTCATGCGCGCACCCGAGATGCTGGCCAAGAAGAACATCGTGCTGCGCACCGAGACCCGCGTCGTCGCGATCGACCGCGCGGCGCAGCAGCTGCAGCTGGCCGGCGGCGCCGTGCTGCCCTACAGCGGCCTGGTGCTCGCCACCGGCGCCACGCCGCGCCTGCTGGCGCTGCCGGGGGCCGATGCGGCCAACGTGCTGCCGCTGCGCTCGCGCGACGACGCCAGCCGCATCGCCGCGCAACT
>JBFPGZ010000035.1:0-115577 GCA_041083665.1 Leptothrix sp. (in: b-proteobacteria) | reverse complement strand
TGGCGGTGCCACCGAACTTGGCGGCCAGAATCGTCGTGATTGCTGCCGTCAGGGTGGTCTTGCCGTGGTCGACGTGACCGATGGTGCCGACGTTGACGTGCGGCTTGGTCCGCTCGAATTTTTCCTTTGCCATGTCTCGCGCTCCTGCGTGCAACGGAAGTGTGACGAAGTCAAAAACTGTGGTGCCCATGGCGCGGATCGAACGCGCGACCTCTCCCTTACCAAGGGAGTGCTCTACCACTGAGCCACATGGGCAATCGATACAGATTTATGCACAACGTGCGCAAATCTGTATCGACTTGCTTAAATACCGACACTGGAGCGGGAAACGGGAATCGAACCCGTGTCATTAGCTTGGAAGGCTAAGGTTCTACCATTGAACTACTCCCGCCTTGCCTAGCCAACCAATCTTTGCCGAAGCAAAGATCAGCCGCTTGACGTTTCGCTTGGTGGAGGAGGCTGGATTCGAACCAGCGTAGGCGTAAGCCAACAGATTTACAGTCTGCCCCCTTTAGCCACTCGGGCACCCCTCCTGAGCGAGCCCTAGACTTTAACAAGGTCAATTTAGAAATGCAAGCCCTATTTGCGAAGATTTTCTTCAGGCCCCGGCCAGCATCCAATCGATCGGCTCGGCACCGGCAGCCAGCAGCCACTGGTTGGCCCGGCTGAAGGGCCGGCTACCCAGGAACGGCACCGGCGGCCGGCGCGCCGACAAGGGTGACGGATGGTTGGATTGCAGCAGCAGATGAGGCCGTCCGCAGCTCTGCACTCGCGCGGCCTTGCTCTGCGCGTGCGCGCCCCAGAGCATGAACACCTTCGGTTGCGGCTGGGCCGCAACGAGGTCGATCAAACAGTCGGTCAGCTGCTCCCAACCCAGCTTGGCGTGGCTGGCAGGCCGATCGCGCTCGACCGTCAGACTGGTGTTGAGCAGCAGCACGCCGGCACGACACCACGCCAGCAAGCTGCCCGAGGCCGGCAGCGCCAGCCCCAGATCGTCGGCCAGCTCCTTGCGGATATTGCGCAGACTGGGCGGGATCTTCACCCCCGGCGCCACTGAAAACGCCAGCCCTTCGGCCTCGCCGGGGCCGTGATACGGATCCTGGCCGAGGATCACCACCCTCACCTGCGGCGGCGTGAGCGCCTGCAAGGCCCGCAGCGGCTCGACCGGATAGACCTCAGCCCCTTGCGCGACACGAGCATCGATCTGCCGGCACAGGGCCGCGCCGCGCGCGCTGGCGGCAAAGGCCTGCGTCACCGCAGACCACGCGGGCGGCACATCCGCCAGCACCTCGGCCAGCGGGCGCTTGAGCCGGTTGTCCGGCAAGGCATCGAACAGATCGGTCACGTCAGAGCCTTCACGCGAACAGCGCCGCCAGCGCCACGCCCGGATCAGGCGCGCGCATGAAGGCCTCGCCGACCAGGAAGGCGTGCACATCGGCGCCGCGCATGCGCTTGACGTCCGCCGTGCCCAGGATGCCGGATTCGGTCACCAGCAGCCGGTCCTTCGGCACCTCGGCGAGCAGGCCCAGCGTGGTGTCGAGCGTGACCTCGAAGGTGCGCAGGTTGCGGTTGTTGATGCCGACCAGCGGCGTCTTCAGCTTGAGCGCGCGCTGCAGCTCGGCGCCGTCATGCACCTCGACCAGCACGTCGAGTCCGAGCGCATGCGCGCATGCTTCCAGGTCAGCCATCTGCGCGTCGCTCAGGCAAGCGGCGATCAGCAGGATGCAGTCAGCGCCCATCGCGCCGGCTTCGAACACCTGGTACGCGTCGATCATGAAGTCCTTGCGCAGCACCGGCAGCTGGACGGCGGCACGCGCCTGCTGCAGGTACGAGGCGGCGCCCTGGAAGTACTGCACGTCGGTCAGCACACTCAGACAGGCCGCACCGTGGCGCTCGTAGCTCTGGGCGATCTCGGCCGGACGGAAATCGGCGCGGATCACGCCTTTGCTCGGGCTGGCCTTCTTGATCTCGGCGATCACCGCCGGCTGGCCGGCCGCTACCTTGGCGCGCAGCGCCGCCTCGAAACCACGCACGTCGCGACGAGCCTCGGCCTCGGCGCGCAGCGACGCCAGCGAGCGCCGCTCCTGGGCCGCCGCGATTTCCTCGCGCTTGGTGGCCACGATCTTGTTCAGGATGTCACTCATCTCGATGTCCTTGTGTCGGCCAGCTCAGGCCGCCTTGAGCGACTGCGTGGTCGCGACGAACTGGCTCAACTTGGCTAACGCTGCCCCCGACGCCACCGCCTCGCGCGCGGCGCGCACGCCGTCCGCCAGCGACGTGGTCACGTCGGCGGCGTAGAGCGCCGCACCGGCGTTGAGCAGCACGATGTCACGCACCGGACCGTCCTCGTTGGCCAGCGCGTGCTGGATGCACTGCACCGACTCCTCCTTATTGGCGACGCGCAGCACCCGTGAGTCGTAGACCGGCAGGCCGAAGTCGGCCGGGTGCACGACGTACTCGTGGATCTGGCCGTTCTTCAGCTCGCCGATCATCGTCTCGCCCGAGAGCGAGATCTCGTCCAGCCCGTTCATGCCGTGCACGATCAGCACGTGTTCCGAGCCGAGCCGCTGCAGCACGCGCACCTGGATGCCGACCAGATCGGGATGGAACACGCCCATGACCTGGTTCGGCGCGCCGGCCGGATTGGTCAGCGGGCCGAGGATGTTGAAGATGGTGCGCACGCCCAGTTCCTTGCGGACCGGCGCGGCATGCCGCATTGAGGCGTGATGGTTCGGCGCGAACATGAAGCCGATGCCGCACTGCGCCAGCGACTCGGCGACCTGCTCAGGATTCAGGTTGATGCAGGCGCCCAAGGCTTCGAGCACATCAGCGCTACCCGAGCTCGACGACACGCTGCGCCCGCCGTGCTTGGCGATGCGCGCCCCGGCCGCCGCCGCGACGAACATCGAGGCGGTCGAGATGTTGAAGGTGTGCACGCCGTCGCCGCCGGTGCCGCACAGATCGACCAGATGCGTCTTGTCGGCAATTGCGACCGGCGTAGCGAACTCGCGCATCACCTGCGCGGCGGCCGTGATCTCGCCGATGGTTTCCTTCTTGACGCGCAGGCCGACCGCGAAGGCCGCGATCATCACCGGCGACATCTCGCCGCTCATGATGCGGCGCATCAGCGTCAGCATCTCGTCGTGGAAGATCTCGCGGTGATCGATGATCCGAGTCAGCGCGTCGGTGTTTTGAATGGACATGTGGGCCCCGATGGTCGGTTGGATCTGCGCTCAGCGCATTTCGAGGAAGTTTTTCAGCATGGCGTGGCCGTGCTCGGACAGGATCGATTCGGGGTGGAACTGCACGCCCTCGATCGCCAGCGTCTTGTGGCGCACGCCCATGATTTCGCCGTCCGTGCTGGTGGCGGTGACGATCAGCTCAGCGGGCAGCGTGGCGCGCTCGATCGCCAGCGAGTGGTAACGCACCACGCTGAACTGCTCGGGCAGGCCGGCAAACACACCTTTCTGATCGGTCGTGATCGTCTCGGCCTTGCCGTGCATCTGCACCTGGGCGCGCACGATGTGGCCACCCAAGGCCGCGCCGATGCTCTGGTGCCCCAGGCAGACGCCCAGGATCGGCAGCTTGCCGGCGAAGTGGCGGATCGATTCGATGCAGATGCCGGCCTCGGCCGGCGAGCATGGTCCCGGTGACAGCACCAGGCGGTCGGGCTTCATCGCCTCGATCTCGGCAATCGAAATCTCGTCGTTGCGGTGCACGCGCACGTCCTCGCCGAGTTCGGCGAAGTACTGCACCAGATTGAAGGTGAAGGAATCGTAGTTGTCGATCATGAGCAACATAGGCGCTCCATCTTGTTGATGTCGTTGGGTGGTCCGTACGCCATCCGGCGTCGCTGCCCGCAGGAAATCCACGATTTCTGACGCCGGCACAGGGCCGGCGGAACATCGGGATCGGGGCTGTCTGGTGCGCCCGAGCGGGCGCGAGAGGTCGGTCAGGCTGCAGGCTGACGCCAACGCTGACGATGGAGAACCGCAGAGGATGAAGGCATCGCGGACATGGCTGGCATTATCGTCTGCATTCGTGCATCGAGATAAGGGTCGATCCGAGCAGTATCACCCCAATCGACGCCTTGCACGACCGGCTGGGTCGGGAAGCGTATTCACGAGCTGACGTCGATGCCGGGAGCGGCCGCCGTGATGGTGATCTGCCCGACCCAGGCGCAGGCAAGCGTCGAGCTGTCGGTCAAGGCCGGTGCGGTGCCGACCATCACCTTCGCCGAGCCCGGCGTCCATGGCGCCACCGTCAGCGGCACGCAGGGCATCGGCGTCAAGGCGCCCGAAGCCGCTGCCGTGGCCGCAGCGACGACTGGATTCGCCAAGCTCTGGCACATCCCGAACGGCGCGATATTCGCCATCGGCAGGTTGTCGAGCACATTGCCGGCCGTCGTACCGCTGCCTGAGCCGACGATCTTCGGCGTCGTCGTCAACACCGACGGCGTCGAACCCATCGAACAACTCAACGACGCGCCGGAGCAGGTGAGGGTGGGCATAGGCCAGCTTTCTAAAGTACCTCTGCGGTCATACCGACGATAAGCGCCGAACACTGACAGCATGCGGCCCGGTCGGATCGAATAGTTGCTCAGTAAAAGACAACAGAAATCCTGGGTCAGTACTACGCAGGGAAACCAGAGTCCATGAACCACCGAGTGCAGGTACAGGCGTTGGGCATAACCAGTGATTGACCAAATCAAGCTGATTCAGCTCGTACCAGCGCCGAAACAAGGCTTCACGCAAAAAGTCTTGCCGCACGTCGGTCTCACATAACAAACCGGGCAGCTCTTCAATAGGAATGTCCGACTCCATCACCTGTCCGACCAAGGGATCAATGACCCACAGATCCAATCCGGAAGTGGCAAACAAGAAGCCAAATGCGCTACTAGCAAGAAGACGTCCGCCCGCCGGCAGATAACGAGCCCATCGCCCCAGGTCACCGCCTTGTTCGCGCGATGAAGCAATCGAGAGCAGTCCATGTCCAAACACGCCTCGTAACCCAGCGTCAGCAAAAACACGCAGAGGAATCGTTGGTGGCAGTCCAAGACTAGCCAACTCGACAGCACTACCTGCAAGAGGCAAGCCAAAAGTTTGGGCGAAGCGTTGTAGGTCCATCAGATACGCAGAAGAACATTCATCTGGGTGACGCCCAGTTCGATGGGCTCAATGGCATTGACAGCATTGTCGATGGTGCCAACCCGGCTTCCCCATTGCGAGCCGATGTGACTATTGACCAGCGTATTGGCAGGCAAGCCAGTTGGATCTGGGAATCCAGCACCGATTTGATCGGGGTTGTGTGGCGCGGCGGTCCCAGGAATATTGCCAGAACGGCGCTGGAAGGTGCGTTGCATGCGTTCACCCTCAGCCGAGCGTCCTGCAGTTGCGTATTGGGCGCGATTTTGTTGCCACTGGATCGCCAGCATGGCGTTAATGCCATCTTGCTGGTCGCGCAACTGGCGCGTGTATTCGGCAGCAGGGTAACCGGGAAAGACGCTCCACGGTGCGACTGGCACTTGTGGCATTTGCTGCCGTGCTTGAATCAGCGTCAAGGCCAACGCGCCAATCGAGATCAGGCGATAGCGTGGATCCAAACCTTGAATCGTCTGCAATTGATTTTGCAGCGCTTGCAGCCTCGGCTGCAGGATGGCCACCGGAACACCGCGAGCGCGATCTTCCGACACGCCTTGCGTGGCATCTCGGGCCGGTTCGAGCAGCCGCAGCATTTGCTGGACCCGACCGCGTGATCGTGCGGAGCCTCGGGTCGTCCACCCGGTAAATGTTTCCACCGCTTGTCGAAGCTTGGCCAACAGCGGGTCAACATTGGGGCCTTCAGGTGCTCGAGCGCTGCTTCCAGCAGAGTTGTAGTCGCGTGCAGGAGTGCGTCCGTCAGGACCGACCAGGACGGATGGCACACCGGTGGATCCGGTCAGTTCGGGGTTGATCGCTGCCCTGACCCACCATTGCCCACCCTGCTCGAATGGCTCAATCCGCTGCAGGCCGTAGCGGGTTCGGATCGCCGTCAACGCCCCTTGCAGCAACGGCGCCGTGATGCGCCCGCGCAGCCCCCGCGCAGCAGCTGTCGCCGCCCGCACCGCCAGCCTCAACCGCTCATTCGGATCATTCGGCACCCCGGCCTGCGCGACAAACCGGCCCAGCCGCCGCGCCATGCCGACAATCCAGCGCACGAGCTGGTCGAGTGCGCGGTCGATCGGGGCACGGATGCGTTCGATGATGGCGCGGATGCGATCGGCAACCCGGCCCAGGCCGGCGAAGCCAGCGAGGAAGTTGATCGCCAGCGTCAGCAGGTTGGCCAGGATCGACTCGACGCGCGTGGCCGCCGCGCTGATGTTGCCGGCGGCGATCGCCATCATCGAATCGAGGAAGCCGCGCACCACCTGCGCGATGCGCGAGAGCTGGTTGACGAAGGTCATGACCGTCTCGTAGATCGACACGATCGCGGTGATGAAACCGGCGCCGGGAATGAACATCGCCACCAGGCGCGGAATGGCGCGCGTGACGACGAAGTTGGTGATCATGTCGGTGATGCCGTCGATCACCATCGAGCGCAGATTGGCGAGCGATTCGCGCAACTGCTGCCAGGCCGCCGCCGGACCGTCGCGCACCAGCGTGACGACCAGGTCGAAGCCCATTTCCATCGCCCGCACCGCCGTTTCGCCGACCTCGCGCACCAGCTTGCCACGCAGATTGGCCCAGCTCAGGCCCAGCACCGACAGCACGAACTTGAGCAGCTCGCTCAGGTTGAAGGCTTGCGGAATGTAGATGCCCGGCAGCGAGCCGGTCAGCCAGGCGATCAGGCCGGCTTGCAGATGCCGCAGGAAGTTGCCCGCGAAGTTCTGGAAACCCGCCTTGGCAGCGCGCACCAGCGTCATCACGAAGCCGATCGGGTTGCGGAAGATCGACTGGATCGCCGCCCCGGCGCGGCGCAGATAGCCCATCGCCCCCGGCGCGACGACCGAGAAGATGATCTCCAGCAGCTTGATGACCGTGCCCAGGCCCCAGCTGACGAAGCGGCTGGCGAAGTCGGCAAACACGCCGATCACCTTGGCCAGCGCACGCGGCACCAGCACGATGTCGACCAGTTCCAGCGAGCGGAAGGCGTTGACGAACAGCGTCGGAATCTGCCGCACGAAACCCATCAGCTCGGCCAGCGCGGTCTGGAACCAGGCCCAGGCCTGGCCGATGGCGTTGCCGCGCTGGATGTTCTGCCAGACCTCTTCCTGGCCGATCAGGGTCATGAAGCCGCCGAGCAGCGTCTGCGCGGTGCGCGGCACGGCGTCGCCGGTGATCGGATCGAAACCCAGCACGGCCTTGAGCAGCGGATAGCCGCGTGTGCCCGACACCAGGCCGGCGATCGGCCGCAGGATGGCGTCCTTGATGAAGTCGATGATGCCGCCGACCAGCCCGGCGCCGAAGGTGATGATGCGATCGATCGGGTTGGTGACGATGCGCTTGGCGCGCTCCCACAGATCGCCGAGGTGGAAGATGTCGGTCCACGACAGGCTGTCGAGAAACTCGTCGATGCCCTGCCGGATCGACGCACCGATGTCGCCCAGCGTCGCCAGCTGCCCTTCGGCCCAGGTGGCGACGCGCTCGACGATGCCGTGGTTGTCGAGCGCCTGCGTGATCAGCGGCCCGCCCGGCAGCAGCTGGATCAGCGCGCGCAGCAGGTTGGCCGCCGTGCGCGGTACCGAGCGCAGGCTGACCGGGTTGAAGCCGAGCAGGAAACTCAGCATCGTGAAACCCGGCAGCCAGGCGGCCTTGTCAGCGAAGTAGTCCAGCGCGTCCTGGATGCCGAGCCGGTGCAGCTTGGCGGCCGGCGCGCGTTCACGCACAGTCGTGCCGAGGCTGGTGTCCAGGCTGCGCTGCAGTGGCTGGGCCTGCGCCGCCGCGCCCTGCTGGATGGTGTGCGTCAGCTCGTGGGCGATGAGTTCACGCCCGGCGCCCTGCTCGGGCTGGAAGCGGCCGCGACCGAAGAAGATGTCGCGCCCGGCGGTGAAGGCCGCCGCGTTGAGGCGCCGGCTGGCGCGCGCAGCTGCCTCGCCGGTGTGCACGCGCACGTCGGCAAAGTCGGCACTGAAGCGCGGCTCCATGTCCTGCCGGACGCGGCGCGGCAAGGGCTGGCCGCTGGGGCTGCCAACGCCCAGCCCAGCCGGCAGACTGACGCGCGCCGGGCTGGGCGCCGGTGCGAAGCGCCGTGTCGGAGCGGGGGGAATGGCATTGGTCGCAACGGCCCTGGCAGGCAGCGCCACGACGCGTCGCGCGACCTGGGCCGCCTCGCGTTCACTGGCATCGCTCGGCCGCGAGACCGGCACCGCCGCAACGGCCTGGGCGGCGCGAACAGCGGTGGCCGGCACACGGATCGGCGCCGCTGGCCGGGCTTGCGGCGCCCGCAGCACCATGCGTGCGGTCTGGGCGACGTCAGACATGGCTTTGTCGCGCGCTCAGAGCGCGCGGCCCTCCTTCAGCAATTCGCGGCGCACGCCTTCATCGACGTCGGCGGCCAGCAGCACCTGGTCGCCACGGGCCAGCGAACGCAGGCAGGCGTGGCGCAGCACGTTGACGATGGTGCCGCCCGACAGCTCGTGCTGCTGCGCCAGCCGCTGCAGGTTCAGCGCCGGCTCGGGTCGCACCCGCGCCGGAATGCCCTCGCACCACAACCGCAGCCGCTCGGCTGCTTTCGGCAGCGGAAAGTGCACCACGCTCTGGAAACGGCGCAGGAACGCGTCGTCGATGTTTTGCCGCATGTTGGACGCCAGCACGACCACGCCGCTGAAGGCTTCGATGCGCTGCAGCAGATAGCTCACCTCCTGATTGGCGTAGCGGTCATGCGCGTCGCTCACGCCGGTGCGCTTGCCGAACAGCGCGTCGGCCTCGTCGAAGAACAGGATCCAGCCGGCGCGCTCGGCCACATCGAACAGCCGCGCCAGATTCTTCTCGGTCTCACCGATGTACTTGGACACCACCAGCGACAGATCGACCCGGTGCACCTCGCGCCCGCAGCGCTGGCCGATCAGGCAGGCCGACAAGGTCTTGCCGGTGCCCGGCGGACCGTGGAACAGGCTGACAAAGCCAGCGCCAGCGCGGCGCCCGAAACCCCAGTCGTGCAGCAAGGTCGCGCCGTGGCGCAGCCACAGGCCGATGTCGTCGAGCTGCGCCAGCGTCGCGGCCGGCAGCACCAGATCGTCCCAGCTCAAGCCGGTGCTGACGCGCGCCGCCAGTCCGGTGCGCTCGGCCAGGTGCGGCAAGGCCGGTCCGGGCAGCGCCTCGGCGAGAAAACGTTCGGTCGGCTGCAGCAGTCCGTGCTGCACCGGCAACGTGCCGGCATCGACCGTGTCGGCCCCGACGCTGCCGGGCTGCAGGCGCAGCCAATCGTCCTGCGCCAGGCGCTGCTCGGGCGCCAGCCGGCGCAGCGCGCGCAGCCGCAGTGCCAGATCGTCGCCGGCCAGCAGAAAACACGCCGTCTCGCCGGTCGGCCAGATCACGCCACCGGCGCCGAGCTGGCCGCCAAATTCGGTGTACGGCCGCTGCGTGGTCGGGTTGACGCTGGCCAGCACGTCGAGCAGTTGCGGCCGCAGTCGTGGCGCCAGCGCCAGCGCCATCAGCAGCCGCTCGATCGGGTCGAAGCCGTGGCGCAGCAGGGCAGCGGCGTACGGCCCGGCGGCAGCGTCGAGCGCAGGCGGTGGCAGCAGCGTGCCGGGCAGCTCGGGCGAACTCGGCGTCTCGGCGTGGAAGTAATGCTGCAGGCGCAGCTCGATCAGGCGCGCCAGCCATTCCAGCTCGGCCTCCAGCGTCGCGGTGTCGATCGCGGCGTTGGCCAGCAGTTGGGCGTCGAGCGGCTTCATGGTGCGGGCCATTCGACGCTGAGCGGCTGCGCCATCCACGGCAGCTTGATCAGGCTGATCGACCACGGCAGCCGGCTCAGCAGCAGATCAAACGCTTCGCTCTGCAGCCGCAGCTGCCAGCCGCGCTCGACCGGCCGCAGCAGTCCACGACGCTGCAGAAAGGTGCGACGCAGCGCGTCGGTGCCGGTGCCGCGCAGCGCGGTCCAGTGTTCGCGCACCGCCGCCAACAGCGCATCGACTTCTTCCTGATCAGCCGGCGGCAGCCGTGGCAAGGCCATGTCGAACGGCTCGGTCGGCGCGCGGCCGAGCAGCAGCTTGACGAAAGGCAGTTCGAACTCGGCCGGCTCGGGCACGGTGCCCGGTTCACCACAGGCCAGCGCGTGCAGCAAAGCCGCTGCGCGTGGCCATTGCGCGTCGGCGATCTGGCGCCCCGCCGCGTCAAGCACACCACAGCCGCCCAGCAGCCGAGGCAGGAACGGATGCAGCAGCACCAGCCCGGCCAGCGGCACGATCAAGCCGGCGTCCGCCGCGATGGCGCCAGCCTGACGGGACGGCGTTGCCGATGCAGCGGTGGCGGTAGCCGGCGAGTTCAGCTCGGCGCCACGGCTGGCGCGCGCTCGCGCCACTTCGGCGGGATCTGCGCCGCGCAACCAGGCCTCGGCGGCGGCCACCTCGGTGGGCGTTGCGCCGCCAGCCGCACCGAGTTGGCCGCTGCCGGCCAGCAGCTCGCGCAAGGCGGTGCGGTACTCGGCCATGCCGCTGGCTGACAGTTCGGGCGCCCGTGGCGGCGCCGGCCACGCCAGCCAGAGCGCCAGCACCACGCGGCGAGCCGCTTCGTCCGCAGTGCCCGGACCGCCTTCGAGCCGCGCGCGCCAGATCGACAGCACGGGCAAGGGCACAGCCGGCGCGGCACTCGCGCGCCACCAGCGCTGGCGGATGTTGTCCGGGAGCAGGTCCAGCCAGCGCAGCAGCGCACCACGCTGAGCGGCAAAAGTCGTCGGCAGCAGTCCAACCAGGCTGAGTCGCCCTGCCAGCACGGCCTCGACGGCGGCTTCGGCTGCCGCGCCCAGGCTGCGGCGCAGCGCCACGTCGTCGAGTCCGGCCAGCGGCCACGGCGGCAGGCCGCTGGCGAGGTAGTCGCGCAACGCCTCGATGGCCGCATCGGCGCTTGGGAGCCGTCGTGACGATGCCGCATCGACGAGCGCGCCGGTTTGATCCTGGCCGCCCGCTTGCGAGCGATCAGCGTCGCGGCCCGTTGCCGCCAGCGCGGGCTGACGACTCGCCTCGGCCAGCGCCGGACCGAGCGCGGCACGCAGCGCCGAGCCGAGCCGAGCTTCCAGTTCGGCGTCGAGCGTGGCCAGATCGGCCGGCTCCAGCCGCAGCGTCAGGCGCGGCAGGTGCCAGACGGCGTCGGTCGGCGCCAGCTCGGCCAGGGTGCGCTCGATCGCCACTTGCACCGCATCGATGCGCTCGTGCAGCAGGCTGCGCAGCGCGAAGGCCTGCTCGGGCGTGCCGGCGCGAGCCTGCCAGTTCAGGCGGCGGATGCGGTGGCTGTCGAGCATGGCCGCCACCTCATCCGAGTCGACCGACGGTGCGCAGGTTGGTGATCAACCCGGCGTGGCTGCTGCCCGCCACGACCGAGATGCCGCTGAGCTGCGTGTTCAGCAAGGCCTTGGCGGCGCTGTCCTGAACCAGCGCCACGCTGCTGGCCAGTTGCTGCGTCAGCGCCAGACCACCGCTGCTGCTCAGATCGGTCTGGGTCGCAACAGCACGGCTGGTGACGTTGGCCACCACGTTGGCCAGATCAACCTGGGCGCGGGTCAGGTCTTGCTGCGCCTGGGCACGTGCATCGGCCGGCAGGGTGGACTGGGTGATGATGCTCTGCAGCTGCTGGACCCGATCGGTCTGGTAGACCAAGTCGTTCTGGCTGAAGTTCAGGTAGGTGTCGCCGGTCGTCACCAGGTCAGCAGCGGCGAGCTTCTTGGCGACCGCGTTGTTCGGCACGAAGGCGCCTTGCACCAAACCCTTGATATTGGCGACCTGTTCGTTGACGATTTTCTGCAGCGAATCGCTTTCCGCAATGACGCGGTCGGCAACCAGATCCTTCACCCTCAGGTCGAGCGGCCGCAGCACGCGGATGCCACCGGCCACCGCGACTGGCGGCCGATAGGGCGGCAGCTGCAGCGGCGGCTCGACCGGTTCGATCGTCTCGGCCTCGGCAGCTGGATACGGCAGCGTGAAATCACCGACGACGTGGCCGGTGTCGTCGTAGACCAGCACGAAGGTGCCGCCACGCCAGACACCGCCAAGGTGGTCGAGACCGGGGTGGTCCGACACGAACTGCGTGAACAGCAGCTTGTCGTCGGCGCGATCTTCGTGCGCCTGGATCAGGCCGTCGAGCCAGTCGATCCAGTGCGGCTGGTTGCTGCTGATCAGCGCGTCATGCGGTGAGGTGAAGTCGGCACGCGAGACATGGCCGAGGTTGACGCGCGTCTGGCTGATCGTTTCGAGCGAACTGGCGTAGCTGGTCTTCCAGTTCAGGCCCGCCGTGCCGGTGCTAGCTGCAGCGCTGAGCGCATTGCTCGCCCCGGTCGTGCTGCCTGCACCGGTCTGGACCAGTGCCTTGTAAGCGGTGTAGGTGCTGGGCGCCAGCACCGGCGCGGCAGCAGCTTGGGCCGTGACGATCGCCGCCAACGCGCTCTTGGCCATGTCGATGACCTGGGCGCCGCTGTCGGTGTTGCTGGGCACCTGCTGGCTGTTGACGCTGTTGGTCAGGCTGTCGAGGTACTGGGCGCCGAAGCGCTGGCCCTCGTCGAGGCGCAACGCCACGTCCTGGCGCACCAGGTAGTGCAGCGTATGCAGCGGCGTGTAGCGGATCGGCGGCTTGACGCGGATCAGCCGGCGGTCGTTGTGCAGCAGCACGGCTTGAACCCGGCACGGCAGGTTGCGGTCGCGAATCAGCGCGCGCAGCTCGTCGCTGACCGTCTCGACCAGCCGGCCCAGATGGCCTTCGATGCGGAAGAAGTCGAAGCCGCCGATCGCGTAGCCGAGCGGATCGTGCGCCTGCGCCGTGCTGGCCCAGGCCTCGGCGCGGTAGCCCAGGTTCTGGCCCTCTTGACCGCGCGCGCTGAGCGCGAAGTTCCAGACCGACTGGATCGGCGTTTCACCGCCGTTGCTCGACACCGGCAGCGCCTGCGGCTGGTCGGTGGTGGTCGGCAGCCGCCGCAGCCGCACATCGATCTGCAGGCGCGGCAAGCGGTAGTGCCACGGAATCGCGCGCGCCTCCAGCGGGGCGTCGTCGCCCCGACTCGGCGTGATACGGGTCGTGGTGTCGGTCGGCAGCACGAAGCAGTTGATCATGGTGTCGAGCTTGCGTGCCAGGAAACGTGCGTGCGCCGCCTGCTGGCGACAGCGCGCGTCGAGCGGCGCCGGATACCAGGCACTGCGTTGCTGCAGCGGCGCGGCCAGGGCGCCGAGCAGCAGATGTTTCGGAAACGCCCGCACGCTCGGCAGCGTGATCGAGTCGTCGGCCAGCAGCGCGGCGCGCAGCTCGTTCCACTGGTCGATCAAGTCCTTGACGAAGTGATACCAGACCTGCTGAGCGACGCTGGCATTGGCCTGGCCAGCCGCCAGGTTGTTCAGGCTGGCCTGCCAGCCGGATGTCGGATCAGCCGCAAAGACGTCTTGCAGCACCTCCGGGCAGTTCAGCGCCAGGGTCGGCAAGGCGGCGCTCAGATCTTGCAGCGACGCCGCCGCCGCATCGCGGTAGCGTGCCGCCAGCACGCCGATCGTGCCGATGTCGCGCCCCAGCGCCGGCCGGCGCATCGCCAGCGCCGGCAAGACCTGCGCCCGCTCGCTGAGCGGCGCCAAGCCCGCACGGTCGAGCAGCCCTTGCGCGTCCGCCCGGTTGATGAGCAGAAAACGCAGCCGGTGCAGCGCATCACGGCCGAGGTTGTCGCAATCGGTGCCGCTGCACAGATCGGGGTCGTTGACCACCGTCTCCATCAGCATCAGCACGGCCTGATCGGCCAAGGCAACCGGCAAGGCGGACAGATCCTGCGCCAGCACGTCGCTTTCGCCGACCGGCACCAGCTCGTGCAAGCTCAGCATGCGCTGGCCGTCGATGCTGCTGTCGCCGATGTAGAACGGTGCGTAGATCGGCGCGGTGCTGTCGTAGGGACGGAAGCGGTCGAACACCAGGTCGGCCAGCAGGGTCATCAGGTCACCGTCGGTCGAGACGCCCAGCCCGCGCGTGATGCGCACGCCACCGCTGACCTGGGCCACGCGCAGCCCGGCGGCCAGGCCGACGCCGTCGAGCCCGACGCGCGACAGGCGGATCTGCTCGTCGAGGTAGTCGGTGACGCCATTGAGCTGGCCGTGCGTCAGCACCTGGTCGGGCTCGAAGACGGTGTAGTGATCCGTCAGCGTTTCAAGGCGGCTCAGCACTTGCAGCGGATCGGCCATGGTGGATGCTCCTTCGTCAACCCGCCGGCCCACGGCCCAGCGAGGTCTTGCCCAGAATGAACGGCGGCTTGCTGTCGTCGCCGACGCAGTCGAACAGCGCGCGCACCGGATAGATGTTCTTGACGCCGACCAGCGCGTCGATCAGCTTTTGCAGCTTGCCGGGCCGGTCGACCGAACTGAAACCGGCCGCCAGCTCCAGCCAGTCGCGCCAGGCCGATTCGAACCTGGCCATGTCGTCGGCACCGATCCAGCAGACGGTCGGCAGGATGTGCGCCGGCACTTCGCGGCGGATGGTCTGCTCGACGAACTGCCGGAAGCCCAGCGCCTGGAAGCGTCCGGCGTAGGCCGGCAGCACGACCTGGATGCGATGGCTGTACGGATCAAGCTCGGTGCAGTCGGCGCAGCCCGGATCGGTGCAGATCGGCAGCAGCGGGTCGTCGGCTGCCTGCGGACGCAGCAGGATGTGCTCGACCACATACAGACCCTCGCCGCTGTAGTGCGTCTGCAGGTACGCCATCAGCTCGGCGATCGCCGCATCCATCAGCGCCGCGCTGCCGAAGTACTGGATGCGCCGCGCCAGGACGTCACCGCTCGCAGCAACGATGTTGAAGTAGTGCCGGCCGTCATGCGCCACCAGCCGCTGGTAACCGTCGGGCTGCTGGCCGCGCGCGATGGCCTGGATCATCTCGGCGCGCGCCGCCTCGGGCGTCGGGTAATGCGTGCTCGACGACAGCAGGATGGCGTGCGTCACCGCGTGGCGAACCCGGAAGCGGTATTCGTCGATGCCGTCCGGCACCTGGTCGATCTGGTTGTAGGTGTCGTAGCTGACCAGGCCCAGGTTGCGGCGCGTGCAGTCGGCGATGCCGAGCAAGCCGGCCAGACGCCGCTCCAGCCCGCTGACGTTGTCGGTGTTCCAGACACCGGCGGGCGTCGGCGGGCGCTGCCGCATCGCGCCCGCGCGGTCGTGCACCGCCGCTGCCACATCCTGCAGGAAACGGCTCTTGTCGCCGATCAGGCGGCTGACGTCCTGGCCGAAAGCCGAGGCCATCGCGCCAGCGTAGTCGGCAAAGTCCTCGGCCAGGCGGGCCAGCAGATGGTCGAGCAGGCGTTGCTGGCGCTGCTCGGCCTCGGCGCGTGATTCGATGGCATCGGCGAGCGTCGCGTCGCTGACCGCCGGTGGATAGAGCGCGGCATGGTCGATCACGCTGCGCACCACCTGGCTGACCAGCACATGCGGCAGCTCGGTGGCGGTCGGCGCGAAGCGGTGCGCCACGTCGTGCAGCGCGGCCGGCGCCACCGACAAGCGCAGCCGGGCCTGCGCCAGCAGCGCCAGCTGATCCGCCATCAGCTGGTCGAAGAACAGCAGCCAGCCCTTGAGCTGCAGCGCCTGGGCCCGGCGCAGATCGCTGGCGTCGCCGCTCAGGCCCTGCGCGCCGATGCCGTAGAGCGCCGGAAAGTCGAGCTGGAACGAAGTCCAGTCGGCCAGCGGGCGCGCCTGCCCGATCGGCGCAATCGTCGGCGCAATCGTCGGCGGGATCGGCAGCGTGGTTGGCGTGGCCGTTTCGACGCGCAGTCGGGCTGCTTCGCGCAACGCGGCCAACCGGGTCGCCACCGCCGTCGGCATCGCGGCGATGTTCCAGCCCTGCACCGCCAGGCCGCGCTTGCTGAACACCAGCCGGCCCTGGCTGAGCGACAGGCGCGGCAAGCGCCCGGGCCGCACCGGAATGCGCCACGGATTCGCCACCGACACCGCGTCACCGACCACCGCTGTCGGCGCGGCGTCCAGGGCGTTGTCGTCGGCTTCGTCGGCGCGCTGGATCGGATTCAGCACCAGCGTGCGCACCGAGCGCACGCCCGCCGTTTCAGCCACCGCGCGGATAACGTCCGAGAGGTGGATCTCGGCCGGCAGCGCGGTAGCCAACAGCTCGGCGTCGTCGATGAAACCGTAGGCGGGCAACGGGCCGTCGAGCACCTCGGCCAGGGTGCGCCCGCGCGCCAGCTGGCTGGGCAGGTCGTGGCTCAGCACCGGCGGCGCCAGCACCTCGCCAGCGGCGAACAGCAGCTGCGCGGCGCATTCGGTGACGTCGGCGTCGCTGGCCAGATCGATCTCGGCGCAGAGCGCAAAGTATTCGGCGCGCACCGGGCGCACCTCGATGAGGTCTTCGCAGAGGTTGCGCGACGTTTCCAGCCGCTCACGCACGCGGGCCAGGACGGCGTCGCGGCCAGCGGCGGTCGTCACCGACTCCATGCATTCGACGCGCACCCGGTACAGCCCGCCGAGCGGCACGGGCTGGAAATCAGGGTGCTCGGGCGGCGTCTGGCGCAGCTCGCGGCGGCGCAGATCGGCGTAGAGCAGCACATCCTTGACCGATTCGATCCAGGCGTTCTTGACGCCGGGCAGGTCGATCAGGGTCTTGCGCCAGTCGAGTTCGGTGTACGGCCGGTTCGGCAACACCGCGTCGGCGGCGTGGAACTGCGCGGCCGGATCGGCGTCGCCGGCCAGGCGGTCCTCGATCGGCAGGCTGTGGCGGTAGGCCAGCTCGGTGAGCGCGTAGCAGGCCTGCTCCAGCATCGTGATGCCGGGATCGTGGGTGTTGTGGTCGGTCCACAGGCCGCTGGACAACGCGCGCACGGTGGCCAGCCCCTCGCTGAACAGGGCGCGCACCTCGAAGGCTGGATTGGCGTCGGGCGTGCGCGAGATCGGCGGCAGCGCGGTATCAGCCATCGCTCAACTCCTCGATGTGGTGCGTGGCGGCCGACACCAGGATCTCGTCGGGCGCGGCGGGCATGATCTCGGCCAGATCTTCGTGCCGGCCGGCGCGCGCCAGACGGAAGTCGGTCACAAAATCCACCCACGGCAGCGACTCGACCACGTCGAGCAGCGCCGAGCGCACCACCCGGCCCCCAAAACCGAGCCGAGCGCTGGCGCCCGCGTCATCAAAGGCCCAGGGCGACAAGGCGCGACGCAAGGCCAGGTCGATCTGCGGCCCGTAAAAAGCGAAACCGTAGCCGGCGCGCAGCCGGACCTTGCAATCGAGCTGGACCGGCTGGTAGCTCGGATTGCGCACATGCACCTGCGTCTGCGGGCTGGAGCGCGCCAGCACGAAGTCGCGCACCTGTGTGAGCGTTTCCAGATCGACACGCGGCTGCAGCGCATCGACCGCGTTGAGCTGGCGCAGATCCGGCACCAGCACCAGCATCAGGTGGCCGGCGGCCAGCCAGGAGGTGGCGCTGGCGTGCGGGATGCATTTGGCGCGGTAGACCTGCGGGAAAGCCTGCAGCACCAGACGTTCGATGTCCCAGCCGGTGATGGCGCGGTTGCGGTGGCGCAGCCGCTCGGCAGCCCGGCGCGTCAGCGCGGCGTCGTCCTCGACCAGGCTGGCACCGAACGAGGCGTACGGCTGGCTGACGCTCTTGAGCGCCGCCAGCGGTGTGGCCAGCTTGGCGATGCTGCCGGCCGGCAGCGGCTGGGCCAGACGCTGCGGATCGTTGCCCTGATCGACAAAGACCACTTCGATCGCGTTGGCGTGCACGCCGATCAGATCGCAGGCCGCGCTCGGCTCCAGCGGAATGGCGGCGCGCAGCCAGGCCAGTCCGGCCGGTGCGCGGCTGTTGTCGGTCGTCGTGGCGGCCGGCAGCACACAGGCGAGCAAGCCGCTCTTGCGCAGATCGTGCGTGGTGTCGAGCACCACTTCACCGGCGCCGAGCGGCCGCCAGGCGTTATCGGCCAGCACCGACCATTGCAGCTTCTGCGCCGCGACCAGCGGGTTGGCGCTGCCCTCGGCCACCTGCAGCAGCAGGCTGACCGAATCGCCCGCGCCGACGCCGGCCAGGCCGATGCACCACTCGCCGGCCGCCGGATGCGGCGGCAGCAGACGCACTGCGCCTTGCGGCGCCCACGGCCGGGTGGTGGCGAGCCAGGCGTGTTCACGCGCCAGACCGAGCGCGTCGATCTGGAAGAACTGCAGCTCGGTGTCGGTGAAGGCAGCCTGGGTCGGCTCGCCGATGCGGCTGTCGTCGCTGTGCGCGCTGTAGTCGAGCGTGATCTCCTGCACCTTGGGCGCGTACGGTGTGTTGAGGATCTTCGGCACAAAGCCGGTCGGATCGGCCGGCGGCGTCGCTGCGGCCAGCGCGTCGCGGCGGAAGTCACCGTGCAACAGATCCTCGACCAGCGTGAGCGTCACGAAACCGGCACGTGCCGCAGCGGCCACGGGTTGCACGGTCGCGAACAGCCCGGACGACAGCAGCGCCACCGGCCACGCCGTCATCCGGACCGGCTGAGCCAGCATCAGTCCGCCGGCCCGAAGCTTGGCCATGGCGCTGCCGCTCCACTGCAGAGCCTGCGCCTGCGCCGCCGGCGAGTAGGCACTGGCGGTACCGCTGGCGTTGATCTGAATCGTGGTCGGCCCGGCCAGCCTCGGCAGCAGGGTCACGCTGGCTGAGGCGTGCGCCGCGCCACTGGCGTCCTGCCAGCTGACGCTGGCGCCGATGCCGTTGCTCATCTGGCTGCGCCGCGTGTAGCCGTCGTACCAGCTGAACAGATCGGGCGGCGCGCCTTGCCAGGCCAGGTGGATCGAGAGCGAACTGAGCTGCTTGCCGAGTGCTTCGGGGCAACCGACATGGAAGCGCGCGCCCACGACCGGCTGGGCGCCAAACGGCAGGAAGGCCTTCTTCGGACTCAGCGTGGCGTCGTCGTTTTCGAGGCTGAGCGTGCGCATGCCGCTGACCTGCACCGTGAGCTGAGCGCGCTCCAGCGTGAGGCCCGTCAGCGCGTCAAAGCCGAGTGCGGCGTCGCCCTTGAGCAGGCACTGCAGCACCGGCAGCGCGGCCGGAAAGGCGTGCAAATGCACGGCAGGATCGTGATCGACGATCGCCGCCACATCGGCGCCGACGTGCAGGCGCAACGTGAGCTGCTGATCGGTCAGGATGGCGCTGAGCGGCAGCGGGCCGAGCCAGCCTTTCGGGCCGGTCAGGTGGCCCTCGAAACTGGCCGCGAAATCCGCCGCCGACAGCCCCGCCGGCCAACCGTTCAGGCGCAGCTTGAGCTCGATGTTGCGCTCGCCTTCGGTCAGGCGCAGTACCGGCGCAGCCAGCGCAAAACCGACCGGCGCCGGTGGCAAGCTGGCCCGGCCGAACGGCGGCCAGCGCGGCACGTCAACCGGCAAGGCCGCGCCCAGGCCGTCGGCCGAATCGGCGCGCGGTGCGAACAGCAGCCGCCCGCCTTGGTGCACGACGCTGGCCAGACGAGCGATCCGGGCCGCGCCGACCACGGTGGAGCGCACCGGCGCGAACAGCTGCTCGACCTTGCGGGCGTCCTTGCCAGCGCTGAAGCGGTGGTCCGGGTTGACTTCCAGCGCTGCGGCGCCCTTCTTGAGTTCCAGCACCAGATGAGCGTGATCGGGCTGCGGCGGCAGCGGCTGGAAGCCCAGCACGCGCTGCATCTGGAACTGCAGATGCTCGGCGGTGAAGCGGTTCAGCAGCGCCTGCGGTCGCGCCAGCAGCTGCAGGAAAGCCAGCAGCAGGGCGTGATGCGGCGCCACCCGCGCGCCGCTGTGCTGCGCCAGCGCCTCCAGCTCGGCCACTGTCTCGGCCGGGAAATAGGCTTGCCAGTCGCCAGGCGTGTCGCCGGGCGAACGTTCGTAGTGGCGGATCAGCGGCGCCAGCGCGCGCAGGCTGCGCAGCAGGCCGTCAGCGTCGCGGTCGTCGAGCGGCGCCCAGGCCGGGTCGCGGCGCGGGTCGTCGCGCTCGGGCTGCGCCGTGCCCAGCTGGGCGATCAAGGCGGCAATCAGATCCTGCGTGGCCATCAGGATGCCCCCGGCGCCACGCGGGCGCGCAGCTCGTTGGCGTCACCCAGGTAATACGGGTAGACGAGGTTGAAGCGCGAGTTGGTGCTGCGTACGCTGTATTCGAGCCGGATCTGCAGCAGGCCGTCGAGCGCCTGCGCGTCGTCGATGACCAGATCGAGCACCCGGATGCGCGGCTCCTGCACCAGCAGGGTGGTGGTGATGCGGTCCTGCAGCAGCGTGCGCAACGTGGTGCTGAGCGGCTCGAACAGCAGGACGCTCAAGTCCAGACCGTAGCCGGGTTGCAGCAGGCGCTCACCCGGCAAGGTGCCGAACAGGATCAGCAGACTTTCGTGGATGTCGGTCTCGTCCTCGACCATGCCGGCCTGGCCGCCGCTGAAAGCCGGCGGAAAGCCCCAGCCTCGGCCGAGAAAGTTGGGTGCGTCGTCGTTCATGGCTGTGTTCCGGTTCACCCCAGCTGCACCGTGGCACCGGCCACCTTGACCACGCCACCGCTCTTGACGTCGTTGCTGGCCGTGCCTTCCAGCGTCAGCGCGGTACCGGCCTTGACATCGAGTGACGTGCCGCCCTCGAACTTGCCGGCCGTGCCGGCCTTCAGCGCCAGCTCCTGGCTGCTTTCGATCTGGATGCCCGACGAGGTCAGGGCGATCTTGTTGCCGTTCTGGTCGGTGATGGTGATGCCTTGCGCGTCGTCGTCGAGCACCAGTTGGTTGCCGCCCGGCGTGCTGAGCGTGACCGACTTCTTGTCGTCGTCGAACAGCAACTGGATGCCACTGCGGCTCTTGTAGCCCTTGCTCGGATTGCTGTTGCTGGGCGTCAGCGGCGCGGCCAGCGCGCTGCTGTGCAACATGCCGAGCAGCACCGGCTGGCGCGGATCGTCGTCGAGAAAACCGACCAGCACCTCGTCGCCGATCTCCGGGCGGAACATGAAGCCACGATCGTTGCCGGCGTCGAGCGAAGCGACCCGCGCCCAGACACCGTCGTCCGCCGCGACCACCAGCGGCAGGCGCACACGCACGCGGAACTCACCGGCCGGATCCTCGTTGTCGGTGACGACGCCGACCTGCAGCCCCGCCACCGGCGCCAGCAGCGCGGCGCTGCGCGGCGCTTGCAGCCGCTCGCGCAGCGCCTCGTCGGGCTCGACGCCGCCGAACTGCAGATGCGTCTTCCAGCCCTGGGTGGTGTCGAACTCGTGGCGCACGCCGGTGACCAGCACATCGCCGTTGAAGCGGTCACCCACGCCAGCCAGCGTGACCGTGTCGCCCGGCAGGATGGTGGCGATGCCGACACACTTGGCCCGGCCGCTGGCCTGGTTGAGCCGCGTGCGCAGCCACTCGGCGTTGGCCAGTGCGGTGGCTTCGGTGGCGTCGAGCGCGGTGTGGCGCAGCAGCCGGGCGGCGCTGCCGGCGGCACCCGCCAGCGTGTCGGGGTCGAAATTGCCCGGCGGGTGCAGCGCCGGCGTCTGGCCGTCCTGGGTCTGCACCGCCTGGTCGGCCGCGCTCCAGCTCAGCACCTGCACGGCCTGGGTCTGCTGGCGGGCGTCGATCTCGGCGTCCAGCTCCAGCAGCGTCGCGCCATAACGCATTTGCGCCGCCGGGCTGCCGAGCGTCGGCACCTGCAGCGCCAGATCGGCAGCGCGCGTCAAGACCAGCAAGCCGTTGGCGCTGGCGCGGCTGACGATGAAATCCCAGTCGCTGCAATCGTGCTGCACCAGTTGCGCATGCGTCACCGAGGTGCTGGCGACCTGGCCGCTGACGTTGCCGGCCGACAGCAGCGACTGGATCGCGTCGGCGTCGGTCTGCGCAAAGAAATGGGCGCTGTGCCGCACCAGCGTCAGGCGGGTGGCGGCATGCCGGCAATCGACCACCAGCTGCGCGGCAGCGGTTTCACGCACGCGCAGGCGCTGCCCCGTCACCAGACCCTTGAACACCAAGGTGGAATTCGTGCCATCGCCCGCCAGCAGCTCGACCGTCGCACCCGGCGCGAACAGGTTCTGGTTGCTGAGCGGAAAGTCGCCCGCGCCTGCCGCGCCATCGACATACGTGAGGCGCGCGGTCGCGATGCGGTTGGCCGAGGCCACGACGCTGAGCGATTGCAAGGCATGCTCGCGCGGCACGGCCTGACCATCAACCTTGACCGTGAATTCGCGGTGCTCGGCCGGGATCGGCAGGGTACGTTCGGCGACGACGGGCATGCGGGTCACCTGCCGAGCGGTGGAAAGCGCACCCGCGTGCCGGCAGGCAGGTGGCGTACGCCATCGAGCTGGTTGGCGCGCGCCACCTTCAGGCACAAGGTGGCGTCGCCGTAGATTTCCTGGCACAGCGAGGCCAGCGTCTGACCGGCGCGCAGCACGCGCACATGGGTCAGGTCGGGCGAATGATCTTGTGCCAGCGCGACGCGGGTCTGGTCCGGCACCGCATCGACGAAGGTCGCGCTGATGGCGGCGCGCAGCGGCGTGCCGTCGGGCCTGAACAGCTTGTAGGCGATCGACGCGCTCTTGAGCACGCAGCGCTTGACCTGGATCGTGCCCCAGGCCAGCAGCAGGTAGTTGGGCCGGTGAATGTCGCCGTTGTAGCCGGTCACGCTCTGGAACTTGGCGACCTGCTGCTGCACGTCGATCTTGACGCCGTTGGCGCCGGTGCCGTCGAGGAAGAACACCAGCGACAGATCACCCGGCTTGACCTTCTTGAAGTCCATGCGGCTGCCGGTGGTGCCGGAGCCTTGCGCGCTGTCGTATTCCATCTCGTAGGCCAGCGTGATCTCGCTCGGGTTCACGTAGGCCGCGAAGGTGTCGACGAGCTTGGCGTCAGCGTAGTCGGGCGCCGAGTAGGCGCGGACCAGCAGTTTTTCGAGCTGACCGGTGGGCATGACGGGCTCCCCTCAGGGCTCTTTCTGTTCGCGCAAGATCTCCAGCACACGTTCGACGCATTCGGCGACCAGGGCCTGGCGATCCTCGGTCGGCGCCTGCGGTGTCGTGGTGCCGCCGCTGGCCGCGTTATCGACCTGAACCTGGATGACGACTTCGTCGATGACGATGGGCATGATGGCTTCTGCTTATCCGTTCGCGTCGACACGAAAATTCCGGTAGGCCAGTGTCAGCGTCTCGACCACGAACGCGTTGGCGCTGGCGTTGAAGTCCGACACCGACCACTTGATCGGAAAGGCGCCGATCACGTGCCAGGTCATGAGCGGCTCGTGCTGCTCGTTGAGCAGCGTGACGTTCACGTCATGCGGCACCACGTCCAGCTCCTCGATGCACTGGCGCGCCCACTCGAACACCTTGCTGCCCTTGAGCAGACCGCGCTTGAGCACCAGGTCGCTGTACTTGGGGCGGCCCGGATAGCGTTGCACGAAGCGGTTCTCGCCACCTTCCGGCACCTCCTCGGTGGCCACTTCCAGCGCCAGGCCACCGACCTCGATGAAGCGCACGTCGTCAGCCATCGGCTGGAGGTCCATGACCTCCACCTTGAAATGGAAGCCGAGCGGTGGGGTGAACATGGCGGCGTGGTGTCTGTGGTCAGCGTGGTCCGGTTACTCGTTCTGCAGTTCCAGCCCCTCGTGCGCCAACTCGATGGATTCGATCGCCACCTCGTTGCCGCTGGCCTTGAGCGCCGGCCCTTCGACCTTGACTGGGAAGGCGTTGTGCGCCTTCCAGACCATCACCGGCTCGTGGTTCTCGTTCAGCAGCGAGACGATGATGTCGCGCCGCTCGACCTGATTGAGCTTGATGGTCGAGAGCCACTTGAAGAACTCGTTGTCCGCCTTGACGACGCCGCGCTTCAGGGTGACGTTGCTGAACTTGCGCAGGCCCGGCATCTTGATCGACGAATACTCGGGGAACGAGCCGTCGCGATACTCGATGGCCTGGTTTTCCTGCGTCAGACCGGTGACCTCGGAAAAACCGATGCGCGTGCCACCCCACTGAACGGTGAAGTGGAAGACAGGCAGTGGATATTGTTGGGGCATGATCTTTCCTTCCAATCAGCTCGTCTGCAGCTTGTGCGAGAACTTGAGGATGATGAATTCGGCCGGCCGCACCACCGCCATGCCGATCTCGACGTTCATGCGCCCCTCCAGGATGTCTTGCGCGTTCATCGTCGTGCCCAGGCCGCAGCGCACGAAGAAGGCGTCCTTGGTGGTGGCACCCGCCAGCGCGCCTTCGCGCCACTTCTGCGTCAGGTAGTTTTCGATCATGCCGCGCACCTTGACCCAGGTATTGGCGTCATTCGGCTCGAACACGGCCCAGTAGGTGCTCTTCTTGATCGACTCCTCGACCATGTTGAAGAAGCGCCGCACCGAGATATAGCGCCACTCGTTGTCGTTGCCGGCCAGCGTGCGCGCGCCCCAGACCAGCGTGCCCTTGCCGGCAAAGGCGCGGATGGCGTTGACTGACTTGCCGGTGGTGGCATCGACGTTCAGCTCGTCCTGCTTGCTGTTGTCGAGCTTGACCACCGGCTCGATGACATCAGCCAGGCTGACGTTGGCCGGCGCCTTCCACACGCCCCGTGACGAATCGGTCGCAGCGTAGACACCAGCCACCGCACCGCTCGGCGGCAGAACCACGTAGTGCTGCTGCAAGGCGGCCTTGACGGCGTTGTAGGCGCTGGTGTCGGTGTTCTTGAGCGTGCCCAGGTCCACCGCAGGTGAGGCGCCGATCGTCACGTCCACGTTGGTATCGCTGCCGTCATCGGCATTGCGCACGCGGTGCGTCAGCGTGGTGCGCAGATGCGGGTAGTAGATGGCACCGTATTTGAGGTTGTTGTTGCCGTAGCGGCTGCGGGCCGTGTCGACGGCGCTGCTGTCGTAGGCCGCAGCGCCACCCGGCAGATCGAAGATGGCGAACCGATCTTTCAAGGTGCCGCATTGCAACAAGACCGCCTGCGCCAGCGTGCCGTACTGGCTGTCATCAGCCAATCTGGCGGCATCCGGAATGACCAGCAGGGTCGGTTCGTCCTCGCCGGCGACGACGTTCAGGCCGGCCGTCAAATCGGTCGCGGTGATGGCCGACGGCGAGGCGTAGCTGCCGACGCTGACGATGTAGCACTTGCCGCCGCCGTTGTCGAAAAACAGCTTGAGCGCGTACCACATCAGATAAGTGGCCGTCTGTGCAGTAATGGCGGCGGTGTAACGCGGGCTGGTGCCGGCCAGCGCGATCGCAATGGCCTCATCCTTGGCCAGACCGAAATACTGTTCGTATTCGGCCATGCTGTAGATCTTGGTCGGGATGTTGTGCAGGTCGTTGGCGACGATCTTGCTGGCCTTCTCGGTATAGCCGATGAAAGCCGGAATGGCGGTCTCGACCTCGGCCACCGAGGGCGGAAAGACCGAAATCTCTTCGACGTAGACGTCGGGCGTGCGGTAGGTCGGCATGGCGCTTTGCTCCTCGCGGTCAGGTCTGGCTGAGATGGATGACGAATTGCGCGTCGCTGCGCTCGGCGCCGGGTTGCGGCAGGTTGCCGATCAGCACGTCACCGTTGCGTTGCAAGGTCAGGCCGGCCGGACCACGTGCCTGCCGGGCCACTGCGGCCCGCGCCTGAAACAACGCGATGCGAGCCTGCCCGCTGGGGTCCAGCAGGGCTGGACTCAAGTGTTGGGCCGAAAAATCACCGGGCAGAAGGCGATCGAACTGGATCTGCGGCCGGGCTTCGTTGCCGTAACCGGTGTCCACGACATCGAGCTGGTTGAAGTCGGCCTCGGTGAAGCGCTGTGCAACCACGTAGTAGCACAGCGTTTCGTTGCGGGCCGCAAAGTTCAGCATGAACGTCTGCCCCGCCGCCAGATGGGCCACGCTCACGTCGAGCGCCAACAGGCCCCAGGCGCCGACCAGATCGGGTTCGATCTGCAGCGTCCAGCTGGCTGGGCTGCGAGCCCCCTGCTCCTCGACACGCCAAGCACCACGTGAAAGCAGCCCGTTCGGGGTCCACGACTCGTCACCCTGATGCAGCGGTGCCTGGTCCACCAGGGTGTTGCCACCATCGAACAGCCGCAGGGTCAGGGGTCGCTCACCCGAGTGCGGCACCAGCCGTGGATGCTCTCCAGCGATATAGACCGGACGCGGACCAGCCAGCACGTTGGCATTGGCGACGTTGTCCCAGACGGCGGTAGCGCCGCGCGCCAGTCCCGTCGCGGCCGAAATCAGACTGAACGAGGCATCCCGTGGCCGCAGCCCGAACAGGAAGCGCCGCTCAGCCAATGTCACCAGCGGCTGCCCCTGTTCATTGGTCTCGAACAGCACGTGCAGGCGACCGTCCTTTTCGCGCGCCATGGCATGCGCACCCGCCAGCGCCTGCGCCGTGCCAGGCGGAATGACAAAACTCAGCACATCGCAGACACCACCAAAAAAGGCATGCGAGACCTCGATGGTCCAGAGCGGGCGGAAGGAGGTTTGTGCCATCGCGCTCTGCCGGAATGCCGCCTAACGGCCGCTCAAGGTGGTGTTGACCGTCATGATCGGCAGACCGCTGCCCTGCGGCTCCACATCCTGCAGCGCAAGGCAGCGCACCCGGTACACCAGTGACGGCAGGTGCTTGGCACCGAGGCAAGTCCACATCTGGCTCATCTGCTCGGGGCCGTAGCTGATCAGGTCGAGCGCCAGCCGCTCGATGTCGGCCGGCAGCGCCGGGCTGTCCGACGGCGTGAACAGCGGGCGTGACTGGAAGAAGGTCAGGATGAGCGAGAGCGTGCGCAGCGCCTGGTCGTACTGCTGGAAGCGGCCGGCAAACAACACGACCAAGTTGACCTGCAACGGCGGCGGCATGACCACATCGCGGCCGCCGATCAGAGTCCGCTCCGGCACCTGGGCGCGCAAGGCCCGCTCCTCGTCGATCTGGAACAGAACCAGGCGCACTGTATCGAGCGGCCCGGTCCAGTTGCCACGATCGTCAACCACCGGCCCAAGGTTGACAGCACCCAGTTCGGTGCCGGTGCGCTTGACCAAGTAGGCGTTCACTTGATCAGCAAGAAAGCTGAGGGCGGTGTCGATCATGGCGGTTGGACCATATCTTCGATCATCCACCCGCTAATAGTGACAAAAGTCACCCCGCTCTGATAAAAATCAAAAGCCCCGACGAGGCTGCAGCGTCCCTCGCTCAGCGCCGGTACAGCTGGCACAGCGCGCGCAGCCGGTCGGCGGCGCCGGGCGCCACATCCGGCCAGTCAAAACGCCAGGACCAGTTGCCGCCCGCCACGCCGGGGCGGTTCATGCGGTGCTCGGTGCCGAGGCACAGCACGTCCTGCAGCGGGTAGATCGCCGTGTCGGCCACGCTGGCGCAGGCGGCGCGGATCAAGTCCCAGGCGATGTCGTGGCCGTCGACGCCCAGATATTCCTGCACGTGGCGCCGGCAATGTGGCTCGGCGCTGCGCCACCATCCCAGCGCGGTGTCGTTGTCGTGCGTGCCGGTGTAGACCACCGTGTCGGATTCAAAGTTGTGCGGCAGATAGGGTTGGCTGCTGTCGGAGCCGAACGCGAACTGCAGGATGCGCATGCCGGGATAGGCAAAACCGCGCCGCAGCGCCTCGACCTCCGGCGTGATCACGCCCAGATCCTCCGCGATGATGGGCAGTTCGCCCAGCGCCTGGGTCGCGGCCTCGAACAGCGCCGCGCCCGGGCCCGGCGCCCAGTGGCCGTTCATGGCGTGCAGGTCGGCGGAGGGAATCGACCAGCAGGCCGCGAAGCCCCGGAAGTGGTCGATGCGCACCAGATCGACCTGCGCCAGCGTGTGGCGGATGCGCTCGGTCCACCAGGCATACCCTTCAGCCGCATGCACCGCCCAGCGATAGAGCGGATTGCCCCAGTGCTGCCCCGTCAGGCTGAAGGCATCCGGCGGCGCGCCAGCCACCACCGTCTGCCGGCCACAGGCATTCAGCTCGAACAGCTCCGGGCGCACCCAGACGTCGGCGCTGTGATGCGCGATGAAGATCGGGATGTCGCCGACCATCTGCACACCCTTGCCGTGCGCGTAGGCACGCAGGTAGCCCCACTGGCGGAAGAAGCACCACTGGCAGAAGGTCCAGAAGCGGATCCGGCCGGCAAACCGCTCGGCGGCGGTGGCCAGCGCGGCCGGCTCGCGCGCAGCGAGCGGCGCGTCCCAGTCGGACCAGGGCCGGCCATCGAAATGCTCGTCGAGCGCCATGAACAGCGCGTAGTCAGCCAGCCAGGCGGCGTGTTCGGCCTGGAAGGCGGCCAGATCGGCGCGCTCCTCGGCGCTGGCTTGCGCTTCGAAGCGCTGCGCCGCGCGCGCCAGCCGCACCATGCGGAACGGCAGCACGGCGTCGTAGCGCACCATGCGCGCCGAGAAACCCGGCGCCGGCTGCAGATCGGCGTCATCGAGCCAGCCGCGCCGGTGCAGCTCGGCCAGATCGATCAGCAGCACGTTGCCGGCAAAGGCCGAGGTGCTCATGTAGGGCGAGTGGCCCTCGCCCAGCCCGCCGAGCGGCAGAAATTGCCAGCGCTTCTGGCCGCCGACGGCGAGCCAATCGACGAAGTGGTAGGCCGAAGGGCCGAAATCGCCCGAGCCGTGCGGGCCGGGCAGCGAGGTCGGGTGCAGCAGAACGCCACTGGCGCGGGGGAAACGCATCGCGTGATCCTTGTGAGGTCAGTGACTCAGAAACCTTCTTCGACCAGTTCGGCGGCGCGGATCACCGCACGCATCTTGACCTCGGTTTCCTTCCATTCGAGCTCGGGCACCGAGTCGGCGACGATGCCGGCGCCGGCCTGCACGTACAAGGTCTGGTCTTTCACGACGCCGGTGCGGATCGCGATCGCCACGTCCATGTCGCCGGCAAAGCTCAGGTAGCCGACCGCGCCGCCGTAGATGCCGCGCTCGCTGATCTCCAGCTGGTCGATGATTTCCATCGCGTGAATCTTGGGCGCCCCGGAGAGCGTGCCGGCCGGGAAACTGGCGCGCAGCACGTCCAGGCTGCTCATGCCGTCCTTCAGCACGCCCTCGACGTTGCTGACGATGTGCATCACATGCGAATAACGCTCGATGCCGAACGCTTCGGTCACCTTGACAGTGCCGGTGTTGGCGATGCGGCCGATGTCGTTGCGGGCCAGATCGATCAGCATCAGGTGCTCGGCGCGCTCCTTCGGGTCGGCGAGCAGCTCGGCCTCAAGGTTGACATCCAGCTCGGGCGTGGCGCCGCGCGGCCGGGTGCCGGCAATCGGCCGGATCGTCACGATCTTTTCGGCCTTGCCGTTCACGGTGCGCGCTTCCTGGCGCACCAGAATTTCCGGCGACGAGCCGACGATCTGGAACTCGCCCATGTCGTAGTAGTACATGTACGGGCTCGGATTGAGCGAGCGCAGCGCGCGGTACAGCGAGAGCGGGTTCTCGGTGTAGCGCTTCTTGATGCGCTGGCCGATCACGATCTGCATGCAGTCACCGGCGGCGATGTATTCCTTGGCCTTGACGACGGCCGCCTCGAAGTCGGCCTTGGCGTATTCGCGCTCGACCGGGTACGAGGTACCGCGCTTGACCTGCGGCGCGCTGACGCTGTAGCGCAGCCGGTCGCCCAGCTCGGCCAGGCGCTTCTGCGCGCTGAAATACGCTTCCGGCTGACGCGGATCGGCGTAGACGATCAGGTAGAGCCGGCCCGACAGGTTGTCGATCACCGCCAGTTCCTCGGTCTGCAGCAGCTGGATCTCGGGCGTGCCGATGCCGTTCGGCAGGCGCGTCTCGGCGAGCTTCTTCTCGATGTAGCGCACCGTGTCGTAGCCGAAGTAGCCGGCCAGCCCGCCGCAGAAGCGCGGCAGCCCGGGCCGCAGCGCGACCTTGAAACGCTGCTGGTACGACTCGATGAAATCGAGCGGATTGCCCTCGAAGCGCTCGACCACCCGGCCGTCGGTCACGACCTCGGTCACACCCAGCGTGGTGCGCAACAGCGTCCTGGCAGGCAGGCCGATGAACGAGTAGCGCCCGAAGCGCTCGCCGCCAACGACGGATTCGAGCAGAAAGCTGTACGGCTTGCCGCCGGCCAGCTTGAGGTAGAGCGAGAGCGGCGTTTCCAGGTCGGCAAACGCCTCGCTGACGAGCGGGATGCGGTTGTAGCCCTGCTCGGCCAGGCTCTTGAATTCGAGTTCAGTGATCACGGTGTGCGCTCCAGCGGCCCACCGGCATGCTCGCGTGTCGTGATGACTTCAGGTTCGCGTGCTGCCGCGCGGGCCTGGTTGATCGATCAGCCGCCGCACCTGATGCTGGTGGGGCGGTTTCAGGGAAGGCGACGCGGTGCGGACAGGGCACGCGCGGCGACAGACTCAGCAGATCAGTGGCGCCCGCTGCATGAGCGGACGCGTCCAGGCGACGCTGTCAGCGACGCCAGGGCCAGGCTCCCCGGTCTTGCGACCCGGCGATGCGGCCTGTGCTGCGAATGTGAGTACGTTTCCGCGAGAGGAACATGGTGGCGCGCAGTTTAGCAGCGAGGCTCGGGCGGGCGTCAATGACGCAATGCACGCTCACGTCAGCTCAAACCCACGCCAACTGATCAATCCGCTCCAGATACCCATCCGCATCCACGCCCTGCACCGGCTCGCCGTGGTTGTAGCCGTAGGTCACCAGCACGACCGGGCAGCCGGCGGCGCGGGCGGCCTGGGCGTCGTTGCTGGAGTCGCCGATCATCAGGGTGCGGGCCGGCACGGTGCCAAGCGCCTGGCAGGTTTCGAGCAGCGGCAGCGGGTCGGGCTTCTTGCGCGCGAAGGCGTCGCCGCCGAACACCACTTCGAAGTAGCCGTCCAGCCCCTTGGCCGCCAGCAGCGGGCGGGCAAAGGCGGTCGGCTTGTTGGTCAGGCAGGCCAGGCGCAGGCCGGCGGCGCGCAGCTGCTGCAGCCCCTCGACCACGCCGGCAAACACCGCCGCGTGCTGGCCGTTCAGCGCCAGGTAGTGGCGCTGGTAGCTGGCCCAGGCGGCCTCGTACAGATCGGGGTCGCCGCCCACCTGCGCCAGCGTGCAGCGCAGCAGGTGCTCGCTGCCCTTGCCGACAGTGCGCTCGACAAAGGCGCGCTGCACCACCGGCAGGCCGAGCTCGGTGAGCGTGAGCGCCAGCACGGCGACGAAGTCGCCCAGCGTGTCGACCATGGTGCCGTCGAGATCGACGATGGCGGCGTCCAGCGGGCGGTTCAAGACAAGCGGATTCACGGCAGCAACGGGCCCGCGCAGCGACGAGCGGCAAGGAATGGCGAAGCGGCGATTCTCGCCTCAGCTGCCGCGCGTCACCGGCATCGTCGGCACCCCGCCGCGTGGCAGCGTGCCGTGCTTGGCCAGTTCCAGCTTGGCGATCGCGGCGCGGTGGACCTCGTCCGGGCCGTCGGCAAAGCGCAGCGTGCGCTGGTAGGCGTACATCTCGGCGAGCGGGAAGTCCTCGCTCAGGCCGGCGCCGCCGTGCGCCTGAATGGCCCAGTCGAGCACCTGGCAGGCCACATTCGGCGCCACCACCTTGATCATGGCGATCTCAGCCTTGGCGGCCTTGTTGCCGACCGTGTCCATCATGTCGGCCGCCTTGAGCGTGAGCAGCCGGGCCTGGTCGATCATCAGGCGCGCCTCGGCGATGCGCTCGTGCCAGACCGACTGCGCCGCGATCGGTTTGCCGAACGCCACCCGGCTCAGCAGGCGCTGACACATCAATTCGAGCGCGCGCTCGGCCGCGCCGATCGAACGCATGCAGTGGTGGATGCGGCCCGGCCCGAGTCGGCCTTGCGCGATCTCGAAGCCGCGCCCCTCGCCGAGCAGGATGTGATCCAGCGGCACACGCACGTTCTCGAAATCGACCTCGGCGTGGCCGTGCGGCGCATCGTCGTAGCCGAACACCGTCAGCGGCCGCACGATGCGCACGCCGGCAGTGTCGGCCGGCACCACGATCATCGACTGCTGCGCGTGGCGCGGCGCCTCCGGATCGGTCTTGCCCATCACGATGAAAACGGCGCAGTGCGGATCCATCGCGCCGGTGGTCCACCACTTGCGGCCGTTGATGAGGTAATGGTCGCCATCGCGCTCGATGCGGGCCTGGATGTTGGTGGCGTCCGACGAGGCCACTTCCGGCTCGGTCATCGCGAAGCCGGAGCGGATCGCGCCGGCCAGCAACGGATCAAGCCAGCGCCGTTTCAGATCCTCGCTGGCGTAGCGCTCGAAGGTTTCCATGTTGCCGGTGTCGGGCGCCGAGCAGTTGAACACCTCGGGCGCCCACAGGCTGCGACCCATGATCTCGCACAGCGGCGCGTAGTCCAGATTCGACAGCCCCTCCGGCACGCGCTCCGAGCTGGGCAGGAACAGATTCCACAACCCTTGCGCGCGGGCTTTTTCTTTCAGCGCCGCGACCAGCGTGGTCGGCGCCCACGGCCGGCCGGCAGCGCGATTGGCCGCCACTTCGGCCTGATAGGCTGCCTCGTTCGGGTAGATGTGCTGGTCCATGAAGTCCAGCAACTGGACGCGCAGGGTCTGGCAACGGTCGGAGAACTGGAAGTCCATGGCGGGGATCCTCGGCAAAGGTGGAGCAAGGCGGGGAGCGCCCCGCCAGCGTATGACAACGCGGCAGCCGCCACGGTAAGCGGGCCGGAACGCCCGCACGAGCACCTAGGTGACACCGGCGCCGCGCCGGGCCGCGCGGCTCAGCGGCTGGCCTTGTCCGAGCGCGCCGCGCCGCAGCTTCCTAGAATGCTCCGCTTCGCCCTTGCCGCGCCCCACCCGAGAAAGCTCGCTCATGTCCGGTCTGATTCGCATCCGTGGCGCCCGCCAGCACAATCTGAAAAATCTCGATCTGGACATCCGCACCGGCGAGTTGACCGTGGTGACCGGGCCGAGCGGTTCGGGCAAGTCGAGCCTGGTGTTCGACACCCTCTACGCCGAGGGCCAGCGGCGCTACGTCGAGACCTTCTCGGCCTATGCGCGCCAATTCCTCGACCGCATGGACCGGCCGGCGGTCGATTCGGTCGAAGGCGTGCCGCCCGCCATCGCGATCGACCAGACCAACCCGGTGCGCACCAGTCGCTCGACGGTCGGCACCATGACCGAGCTGAACGACCACCTCAAGCTGCTGTTTGCGCGCGCCGCCCAGCTGTTCGACCAGGACACCGCCCGACCGGTGCGTGAGGACGATCCGGAAACCATCTACCTGGATCTGCAGGCGCGCAGCGCGGCGGCGGGCGATCCGCGTCTGGTGATCACTTTCCCGGTCGAACTGCCCGCCAACACCACGCCGGCCGAGATCGAGCAGTGGCTGTCCGCCAGCGGCTACACCCGCGTGCAGGCCGAGCGCGAAGTTGCCACGCCGACCGGGCCGCGCAAGCTGCTCGACGTCGTCGCCGACCGGCTGCGCTTCAGCACCGCCGAGAAGATCCGCGTCGTCGAGGCGCTGGAAACCGCGCTGAAGCGCGGCGGTGGACGGTGCAATGTGTATGCGCTGGGCGTTGCCCCCTCTCCCCAACCCTCTCCCACGGGGGGAGAGGAGGCCGGACACGGCGCAACAGCCACCGGAGCGGGATCTTCTCCCTCGCCCCTCGTGGGAGAGGGCCGGGGAGAGGGGGAAACTCAGATCTGGCGCTACAGCCAGGGCCTGCACTGCCCGGAGTCGGACCGACGCTACAGCCATCCGCAGCCGGCCATGTTCAGCTTCAACTCGGCGTTTGGCGCCTGCGAGACCTGTCGCGGCTTCGGCCGCGTGATTGGCGTCGATTTCGGGCTGGTGATTCCGGACGCGCGCAAGACGCTGCGCGGCGGCGCGGTCAAGACGCTGCAGACGCCGGCCTGGAAGGAATGCCAGGACGACCTGATCCGCTACGCCGGTGACGCCGGCATCCCGCGCGACCTGCCCTGGAGCCAGCTGAGCGCGGCGCAGCAGGCCTGGGTGATCGACGGCTCGCCGGACTGGAAAGGCGACTGGAAAACCGAGTGGTACGGCATCAAGCGCTTCTTCGAGTACCTGGAGAGCAAGGCCTACAAGATGCACATCCGCGTGCTCTTGTCGAAGTACCGCAGCTACACGCCGTGCGGCGTCTGCGGCGGCGCGCGGCTCAAACTGGAGTCGCTGCTCTGGCGACTCGGCGCCAACGAGCAGGCCGACGCCGCGCTGCCACCGGCCAAGCGCTTTCTGCCGGTCGGCGCGAAGTGGAGCCGCGCGCAGCTCGAAGCGCTGCCGGGCCTCTCCCTGCACGACCTGATGCTGATGCCGATCGATCGCATGCGGCGCTTCTTCGACGGGCTGGAGCTGCCGTCGCAGCTCCTGGACGACGCGCTGGAGCTGCTGCAGGACGAGATCCGCACCCGGCTCAAGTATCTGTGCGACGTCGGCCTGGGCTACCTGACGCTGGACCGGCAGAGCCGCACGCTCTCCGGCGGCGAGGTGCAGCGCATCAACCTGACCACCGCCTTGGGCACCAGCCTGGTGAACACGCTGTTCGTGCTGGACGAGCCCTCGATCGGACTGCATCCGCGCGACATGCACCGCATCAACGACGCCATGCTGCGGCTGCGCGACGCCGGCAACACGCTGGTGGTGGTCGAGCACGACCCGGCGGTGATGCTGGCGGCGGACCGCGTCATCGACCTCGGCCCCGGCCCGGGCACGCAAGGCGGCCGCATCGTCTTTGACGGCACCCCCGAAGACCTCAAAGCCGCCGAGACACTGACCGGCGCCTACCTGGGCGCGCGGCGCTCGATCGGCCTGGGCCTGCTGCGGCCGGTGCTGGACAGCACGCCACGCCTGATTCTGGAAGGCGCACGCGAGCACAACCTCAAAAACATCAGCGTCGAGTTCCCACTGCAGCGGCTGGTCTGCGTGACGGGCGTGAGCGGCTCGGGCAAATCGACGCTGATGCAGGACGTGCTCTATCCGGCGCTGGCGCGTCACTTCGGCCAGCCGACCGAAGCCGCTGGCGAATTCGACCGCCTGCTCGGCGTCGAGACCCTGAGCGAGGCGGTGTTCGTCGATCAGAGCCCGATCGGCAAGACGGCGCGCTCCAACCCGGCCAGCTACGTCGGCGCGTTTGACGCGGTGCGCGAGATCTTCGCCGCACTGCCGGCGGCACAGCAGCGTGGTTACAGCGCCGGCATGTTCAGCTTCAACGCTGGCGACGGCCGCTGCCCTTCTTGCGGCGGCTCGGGCTTCGAGCACGTCGAGATGCAGTTCTTGAGCGACGTCTATCTGCGCTGCGGCGACTGCGACGGCACGCGCTACCGCGCTGAGCTGCGCGAGGTCAAGGTCGAGCGGCTCGGCAAGCAACTCTCCATTGCCGACGTGCTGGAGCTGACCATCGCCGACGCAGTGCGTCTGTTTGCCACCGACCGCGAGGTGGTACGCACGCTGCAGCCGCTGGTCGACGTGGGCCTGGATTACGTCAAGCTCGGCCAGCCAGTGCCGACGCTGTCGGGCGGCGAGGCGCAGCGCCTCAAATTGGCCGGCTTCCTCGCCGAAGCGGCCAAGGGCAGCACCGCCAGCAAGCAGAAGGTGGCCAAGAAGGGCACGCTGTTCCTGTTCGACGAGCCGACCACCGGCCTGCACTTCGACGACATCGCCAAGCTGATGCGCAGCTTCGCCAAGCTGCTGGAGGCCGGCCACAGCCTGCTGGTAATCGAGCACAACCTCGACGTGGTGCGCGCCAGCGACTGGATCGTCGATCTGGGCCCGGAAGGCGGCGACGCTGGCGGCGAGCTGGTGGCCGAAGGCACGCCGGCCGATCTGCGCGCGCACCCCACCAGCCACACCGGCCGGGCGCTGCGCGAGTACGAGACCAGTCTCGGCCACGGCGGCCTGGCGGTGGCGGAAAGGACGATGGCCCTCTCCCCAACCCTCTCCCACGAGGGGAGAGGGAGTTATCGGCGGCTGGGCACCCTCTCCCCCCGCCATCTCCCACTGCGGGGAGAGGGGGCCAACTTGGCCGGAGCCGGAAGTCTTTCCCCCTCGCCCCTGGTGGGAGAGGGCCGGGGAGAGGGGGCGGACTCGATCCGCATCGTCAACGCACGCGAGCACAACCTGAAGGGCGTGAGCGTCAACATTCCGCGCGGCAAGTTCAGCGTCGTGACCGGCGTGAGCGGCTCGGGCAAATCGACGCTGGCGTTTGACATCCTGTTCAACGAAGGCCAGCGGCGCTATCTGGAAAGCCTGAACGCCTACGCGCGCAGCATCGTGCAGCCGGCCGGGCGGCCCGAGGTGGATGCGGTGTACGGCATTCCGCCCACGGTGGCGATCGAGCAGCGCCTGAGCCGTGGCGGGCGCAAGAGCACGGTGGCGACCACCACCGAGGTCTGGCATTTCCTGCGCCTGCTCTACGTCAAGCTGGGCACGCAGTACTGCCCGGCCTGCAGCGACTTCCACACTTCGCACGCGCCGCACGGCGCCGCCGCCACCGACGACGAAGCCACCGGCTGGGTCGCGGTGCGGCCGCAGACGCCCGAATCGATCGCGGCGCAGCTGCTGCGCGAGCATCGCGGCCAGCACATCGGCCTGCTGGCGCCGCTGGTGATCAACCGCAAGGGCATCTACACCGACCTGGCCAAGTGGGCCAAGGGCAAGGGCTACCCGCAGCTGCGCGTCGATGGCGAGTTCCTGCCGACCGACAAGTGGCCCAAGATCGACCGCTACAAGGAACACACCATCGAGCTGCCGGTGGCGGACCTGATCGTCGAGGTGGACAACGAGGCCGAGTTGCGCGCCCGCCTGGCCGAGACGCTGGAGCACGGCAAGGGCGTGCTGCACCTGATGACGCCGCTCAAAAGCGCGCAGTCAGCGCGCATGGCGACGGCGTCGAAGGTGCTGGGCTGGCAGTCGAGCGCCTTCCGCAGCAAGGCCAAGGTGTTCTCGATCAAGCGCGCCTGCCCCGAGTGCGGCACCAGCTACCCCGAGCTGGACCCGCGCATGTTCAGCTACAACAGCAAACACGGCTGGTGCCCGGACTGCGTCGGCACCGGCCTGACCTTGACGCGCGAGCAGCGCAAGGCGCTCGACGACAGCCTGCAGGACGACGACCACAGCGGCCGCGAGAAGACGTTCGCCGAACCCGAGGTCGAGGATCTGGTCGATGCGCCTTGCGCGACCTGCCACGGTGCGCGCCTGAATCCGGTCTCGCAGGCGGTGCGCTTCCGCGACGCCTCGATTGCCGAGCTGGCGGCACTGTCGGTCGATGACGCAGCGCGCTGGGTCGCCAAACAGAAACTCGACGGCCGCGAGACCGCCATCGCCCGCGACGTGGTGAGCGAGATCAAGAGCCGGCTGAGCTTTCTCGGCGACGTTGGCCTGGGCTACCTGACGCTGGACCGCGCCGCACCGACCCTGAGCGGCGGCGAGGCGCAGCGCATCCGTCTCGCCGCGCAGCTCGGCAGCAATCTGCAGGGTGTGTGTTACGTGCTGGACGAGCCGACCATCGGCCTGCACCCGCGCGACAACCAGATCCTGCTCGACGCGCTGCACAAGCTGGGCAGCAGCGGCAACACGCTGGTGGTGGTGGAGCACGACGAGGACACCATCCGCCGCGCCGACCACATCATCGACATCGGCCCGGGCGCCGGGCGACGCGGCGGCCAGATTATGGCCGAAGGCACGGCGGCCGAGCTGATGCGCAACCCGGCCTCGATCACCGGGCGCTTCCTGAACGCGCCGCTCAAACATTCGCTGCAGGCGCGCCGGCCGGTGCTGGCGCCGCTCGTGGCTGGCAACGGCGCCAAGGACACGGCGCCAGCGGCCGACGCGCTGCCCTGGCTGCAGATCCGTGGCGCCACGCTGCACAACCTGCAGAACGTCGATGTGGCGGTGCCGCTGGGACGGCTGGTGGCGATCACCGGCGTGAGCGGCTCGGGCAAGAGCACGCTGGCGCGCGAGGTGCTGCTGGCCAATGTGCAGACCGCCAGCGCCGCGATGGCCAAGGCCTTCAAGAGCGGCGGTGCGGCCAAGCCGGCCTGGGTCGGCTGCGCCGGGCTGGAGGGCTGGAGCCACGTTGACCGCGTGCTGGAAGTGGACCAAACCCCGATCGGCAAGACCCCGCGCAGCTGCCCGGCCACCTATATTGGTTTCTGGGACACCATCCGCAAACTGTATGCCGAGACGCTGGAAGCCAAGGCACGCGGGTATGCCGCCGGGCGCTTCAGTTTCAACACGGGCGCAGGCCGCTGCTCCGGCTGCGAAGGCCAGGGTTTGCGCACCATTGAGATGGCGTTTCTGCCGGATGTGAAAGTGCCCTGCGATCTCTGCCACGGCGCACGCTTCAATCCCGAAACGCTGGCCGTGACCTGGCGCGGCAAAAGTATCGGCGAGGTCTTGCAGATGGAAGTGGACGAGGCGGTCGAATTCTTCGCCGCCATGCCCAACATCGCCCATCCGCTGAAACTATTGCAGGACGTCGGCCTGGGTTATCTGACGCTCGGCCAGCCGAGCCCGACCTTATCCGGCGGCGAAGCGCAACGCATCAAGCTCGTCACCGAACTCAGCAAGGTGCGCGACGACGTGACGCGGCGCGGCCAGAAGGCGCCGCATACTCTTTATGTGCTGGATGAACCGACCGTGGGCCTGCACATGGCCGACGTCGAGAAACTCATCCGCGTGCTGCACCGCCTGGTCGATGGCGGCCACAGCGTGATCGTGATCGAACACGATCTGGACGTCATCGCCGAAGCCGATTGGGTGATTGACCTCGGGCCGGAAGGCGGCGCGGGCGGTGGGCAGATTGTGGTTTGCGGGACGCCGGAAGGCGTGGTGAAGAGTCGGAGTCACACGGGGGTGGCGCTCAAATCTGTTCTTGCCCGCTGATAAGATGACGGAGGTGGCGGTATGACTGGACTAAACGACCACGGCTGATGCCATCACAGACAAGGCCGAACATCCGTTCCGGGTTATCAGAAGCAGTTCGGCCATGTGAAGGTGCGCTACCGAGGGCTGACAAAGAACTCCGTACAGCTCAAGACTTTGCTCATGCTCAGCATCCTGTGGATAGTGCGCGGCAAACTGACGGCTGGTGCGGCATGAGTGCGTCCAAAATCCAGGGTGCCGAGCCAAGTTGCCATCTGATTTTTGTTTGACAACCAACTGCACTCGACAACGCCGATGCCATCGCATCGCCACGCACCTTGCAAACAAGCTATTTAGACTATCCCCAGCTCGCTGTGCGAAGTCTCGGCTGACCTTACCTTCAGCAGCCGCCTTCTTTGGGGTTAGGATTAGGGTCGCCCGGAATTTTGTTCGGACTCAGGATAAAATCATCCGGAAATTCGTTTGGACCCAGTATTGTGTAGAGCCTGTCTATCCTTTCAATGAAAATCGGATCGTGATTTAGTATATCGATACTCCCGACAGAACCCTCCCTTGCTTGTGCTATTGCATCCTTAAATGATATGAGGTCCGCCTCAAGCTGTGGAGCCTGCTTCGACAAATCAATATTCAAAGCATCGACATCTCGCAGAGAGTCAATTTTTATCTCAACTTTGAATTGTAGATCACAAACCTGGGGCAGAGTATATTTCGAGGCTATCGACCCTACTCCTACCGTTTTCAGACTATCCGCGTAGTCAGCGAGCAGCGCTTTCAGTTCTTGCAACAATTCCAGTTGAGTAGTCATTGCAGCCCCTTAAAAAAATTATCAGCGCGTTTTCCGGCAAGGCCTGGCAGTACTGCTTCACCAAGACCAAAGAGCGTTCCAACGATAAACGCAAGACTGGGATCAATTTCAATGTCCGCAGAGGAATAGCTACCAATTTTGATTTCCACTATCTTCTTCATGAAGAGGAGACCGAAGAACATCGTCAACGTACCGATAAACAGAAGGCGCATCCCAGGAGAAAGCCGGTCGGGTCCGGGAGTGACCAAGTCGGCCATGGTGAAGGTATTGGTCCGGATGCCGTAAGACATACACACTCCCGTGAAGCAACCAATCCACAACAGCATCATATTCGCCATTGCCGTACGGGAAATCTGCAGCGCTTTCAGTAGCTTGTCTATGTCACCGGTTCCCGCCACGAGCAGCACGAAGTAGACGATGGCCAAAGGAAGCGACAGCATTAGGGCGGTCTCACCCAACGCTGACAAGTTCTTGGTCTTGATATTGAGGCCTTCGTCATCAAGCAGGGAAGCCTTCAGGGATTCAAGTGCACCCTTGGATTGCTTGGGCGACGGATCTTTGCCCTCAAGCCCCACCTGAGAAAGCCGGAAGATTCGTACGTAATACGCTCTGAACTTGGCCTTGTTTGGTCTGGTGCCCGCAGGCAGATATAACCGCTTTACAACATCGAGCACGCTGTTGACATCGTCGTATAGCTTGGATTGGTCATCTGTCGGCTGACCCGTCGGGGACATATAAATATCGACGGCGGCATCTGCAGCTGGGTCCGGCGCCGGCTTTTGATCGGCACTTTTCGGCACCGTGCTGACAAAATTTCCATTGTCATCGGCGGTCCAGATCTTGAAGGCGCCAAGCGCCTTTTTCAGTTGCTCATCTTGGTCAGCAATGTCAGTCATATCCGCACCTCCAATTCGCCGAATTTGGCGTAAGGGCATTTACGAGTCTGCCTTCACCGGCGACCGGACGAGTGTTGATGATCCGAGCCTTGAACCACTGGTTCATACCCGCTCCTCGGTTGATCGTACTGCGATGGCTCACCGCGCCCTGCGACGCTCTTACCTCACCACGGCCCAATCAACATAGATGACCGAGATTTGTGGTCGTATGAGGTATGGTACGGATGATCTGGCTTGGCTATTATTCTGGCAATGATACGTATCAAACTTCGGCACTTTCAGTGTCCGTGCCGTCGCACCGACTTCGTGATCGACCATCAGTTCCGCCAGCCAAGCGCCATTGACCAGCACGATGCCTTCGACGGATTGGGCGAATTGCGTGGCCTGGGTGGTGTAGCTTGACGAGGTGATGAAAACACCACGTTTGGCCTGCACATGGGCGGCGAGGAAACGGTCGTAGGTCGGAAGGCTCATGCGTCGCAGGCTGGTGGGCAAATCGGACGCAGCCCCGCAGCATGGCCGCTCAGGCGGAGGGATCTTGTTGTTGTGTGGAATGACCGGGACAGCGTCTGGCGGCCAGTCTAGGCGGCGGCCGGCCCAAGTGGTCCGCGCCGGCATCCGAACAAACCTGCAAAGGCGGCAATTTCGTCACGCTGGGCGGGCGGGTGCTCACGGCCGGCTGGATCGGTTGAAGGGCATCCCTCAACCGGCCGGTACTTCCTTGCGCGGCCGGCCGCCCTTCTGCCCGTTCTCACGCGCCGCCTGCGACTTGGCCGCACTGCGACGGCTGCCGTTGCGGGTGGCGATCACCGTCGCCGCCAGGTCCATCAGCGGCTGGCTGGCCGACACCAGCCCGGCGATCGAGACATGCAGGTCACGCTCTTCCAGGCACAGCGCGCTGCCGCCGTAGCCGAGCGCCAGACGCGCCAGTTCAGTCGCATCCAGTTCGGCCAGCTCGGGATAGTTCTTCACCGGCAACGCCACGGCGCTCTGGTCGGCAAAGCCGATCAGCACCGACTGGAACGCGGGCAGATACGCCACCGAGGTCGCGTGCAACCCCGGACTGCGCCGCTGCCGACCGCGTTCGATGGCATGAGCCAGCACGGGTGCCGTCACCGGCTCGTCAAACCGCTCTCGGGCTTGTAGCGTTTTCATAGCTCGATCTCCACCGGGCTGGAAAGCCCGGCCAGTTGCAACACCGTCTTGTACGCTTGGGCGTCGAAGTGGCTCGACTGAATCACCAGCGCGCCAGCCCGCCGATCCTTCGGGCTCACGACCTCCTCGGCCACCGAGTCCCACTGCTGGTTCTCCAGACACAGCGTCTGGCGGCTGCTCCACCAGAGTTCACACGCCCGGCGCAGGTGGCTCGGCTGCTTGATCACCTGCCGCAGCTCTTCCAGCACCGAGACGTTCGGCTCGTTCTCGGCCGGCGTGACATCCCACAGCCGCACGCCGTTGTGCCAGAAACCGAACTGAAAGCGGGCATCCCACTTGGCCGTGCCCACATGCACATGCGGCGGGCAATGCTCGTTCCGGGTCAAGACGGCGATCACCAACCCTTTGTGCATGCAGACCTTCATTGATACCTATCTGTTGGGTTTTATGCAGTGTACTCAAAAGAAACCGTTCCGCGCACTGTTGATATCATGCAATCACCCGCCGACAACACCACCCGAGGAATCCGGCATGGCCCAGTTCACCGTTCGCAATCTGGAAGAAGACGTCAAGCTCGGACTGCAGCGGCGCGCAGCCCTGCACGGCTGCAGCATGGAAGAAGAGGTGCGGCGCATCCTGCGCCAGGCCATCAAGGCGCAGGCGCAACCCGGTGCGGGCCTGGGCTCGCGCATCGCGGCGCGTTTTGCCGGCCAGGGGCTGGACACCGATCTGCCCGAGCTGAAAGGCCAGCCCGCACAGCCGGCCCAGTTCGATGAGGGCGCGCTGCAGTGATCCTGCTCGACACCAACGTGCTGTCGGCCCTGATGCGCGACCCGCCCGACCCGGCCGTGGTGCGCTGGCTCGACCAGCAGCCCGCCGAGTCGATCTGGACCACCAGCATCACCGTCTTCGAGGTCCGCATGGGCCTGGCCCTGCTGCCGGACGACCGCCGCCAGCGTACGCTGCAGGCGCTGTTCGAGCAGCTGCTGGCCGAGGATCTGCAGCACCGTGTGCTGGATTTCGACAGCGCGGCCGCCGCCCAGGCCACCGAACTGGCCGCACGCCGCCAGCGCGCCGGCCGCCCGGTGGACATGCGCGACACCCAGATTGCCGGCATCGCCCTGGCCCGGCACGCCGCAGTGGCAACGCGCAACGTGCGGCACTTCGGGGATCTGGATGTGCCGGTCATCGATCCCTGGCAGCAGGCTGTGTGAGCAGGCCATGGGAGCACGCCAGATTCGGCCCCCGCCCGCGCCGACCGGCAGCGTGTTCATCCTGCCGCCCTGCGAGCTGCACGCCTGCGGCGCAGCCAGCGCGGATGTGGCCTACGCGGTGCTCTACGTCGAGGCGGCCGTGATGCAGCAAGGCGCCAAGCCGCCACACCGAAGCCGGCCCGGGCGACGCCGAAGTCACCAGTGCAAACAGCGTGACGGGCAGCCAGAAACGGGTCAGGTCTGGCCACGAGGTATCGAAAGGGATCATGCTGCTCTGCCGTGACATGCCGCGAGGCGATGCCGGGCACGGTAGAGATCGGCGGGGCGGGCGTCTTGAACAGGATTGCTCACTGGCCATCACTCACTCCCATGCAGTGAAGAGCCGCCGCCACGCAGGACCGGCGTTCAAGATGGTGCCGAGGCGGTAAAGCTTCTCAGCCCCGCTCTGGCAGATTCGTCACCAAACGTGCAAGATCCGCGCTCGACTTTTCAACCCGCAAGGAGATCTGCATGATTCAGAAAACGCGTTTGGCCGATGTCGCCCGCGCTGCCGCGCTGGTTGCCGCACTCGGCGCCGCCGGGGCCGTGTCGGCCGCCGATTTCAAGCTGACCAGCCCGCAAGTGGCGCCCGACAGCAAGATCGCTGACAAGCATGTGTTCAGCGGCTTCGGCTGCAGCGGCGGCAACGTCTCGCCGGCCCTGCGCTGGAGCGGTGCCCCGACCGGCACGCAAAGCTTTGCCATCACCATGTACGACCCCGACGCGCCGACCGGCTCGGGCTGGTGGCACTGGGTGGTCTACAACCTGCCTGCCATCTCGAGCGGGCTGGCCGAAGGCGCTGGCAGCGCGAACAGCATGTTTCTGCCGGGCAACACACAGCAGGGCCGCACTGACTTCGGCAGCGCCGCCTACGGTGGCCCGTGCCCGCCGCAGGGCGACCAGCCGCACCACTACACCTTCACCATCTATGCGCTGAAGACCAAGCTGGAAGTGCCGGCGGACGCCAGCGCCGCGATGGTCGGTTTCATGATCAACGCCAACAAGATCGGCCAGGCCAGCTTCACGGCGCTGTACGGCCGCTGATGCGCGGCGCGCCGTGGCGGCACGCTTGCTGCGGCGCAACCTCTGGATACCCGCCGCGCGGGTGTCCGGCGGCAGACGGGCGAATAATCAACCACCCTTCACTGCCAGTGAGTTGATCCGATGAAAGCACTCCCCTGCCTTGTCATGCTTGCCGCACTGAGCCTGCTGCCCGCCGCGCAAGCCCAGACGCAGAAGATCAAGCCGGGACTCTGGGAACAGAGCGTCACGATGAAAAGCCAGAGCGGCCAGATCGAAAGCGCCATGGCGATGGCGCAGGCGCAGATGGAGGCGATGTCGCCCGAGCAGCGCAAGATGGTCGAGCAGATGATGGCCGGCCACGGTGTCGGCATGGGCAACAAGCTCACCACGATGCGGATCTGCATCAGCAAGGAACAGTCTGAGCGCGATGAGATGCCGCAGAACGAGCACTGCAAACAGCAGTCGGTGCAGCGCAGCGGCAATACCTTGAAGCTGAAGTTCAGCTGCGAAGGCCCGCCGGCCACCAGCGGTGAAGGCGAGTTCACGCTGAAGAGCTCGACCGCCTACAGCGGCAAGGCGCTGGTCAACACGGTCGTGCAAGGCCGCGCCGAGCAGATGACGATGGACATGAACGGCACGTGGCAGTCGGCCGACTGCGGCACGCTGCAACCGGCCAGCCGCTGAAGCTGGCTGCTGCCTCAACCGATCAGAAGTTGATGCCGACCCTGAACCCGACGCGGCTCGGGTCGGCACTGACGCCGTCTTGGGCCGGTTTCATGATCAGCGCCAACAAGACTGAAACCGCCTGGCAATTTGATGGCCACCGACAGATAATATCAATATGAGTTTTTCAGAGAATTGATGAGAGCTCGTGAGAAACATTATCTCAATTCAACAAATACAGCGCTACGACGTAACAGCGAGTTAGTATTTGGTGCGAAGTGAAATGGCCACCAGATATTCGATTGCTTCGTGATTTTTCTCCGGTAGGCTTGTCTTTAATGCACTCGACAACCGTGGATATCACTATATGAACGAAACATGCGCCACCCAGAATTCAGCCGGACTGAATGAAGTTTCGATCGCCCTGCCCCCGCATCTGATCGAGCAGTTGCGCGCGCTCGCGCAGACATCCAGCCTCCATCACAACGCCCGTGTCCACCAGACGCTGGCGCGCTTCGTGGACGGCAATCCGAGCCTCAAGCGCAACCGTCAGCGCCTGTCCTGAGTCGCGGCAGTTACCTGCGTGGCGGTTTGGCGGCGGTTTCGTCATCCCAGCCCAGTCGGTAACCGGCCCGCACCGCGAGCCGGACGTGCCAGATCAAAAGTTGATGCCGACCTTGACGCCGACGCTGCTCGGGTCGTAATCAACGCCGTCCTTGGCCTGGGTGCTGTGGTAGCGCAGATCGAAGCCGGCGTAGAACGCACCGAGGTTGTAGTTCAGGCCGGTGGCGACACCCGCACCGAACAGGTTCTTGCTGATGCTGCCCGATTCGACCTTGAACAGCGCCAGGCTCGGGCCGATGCCGACCGACAGGCCGTTACCGAGCGGAATGGTGTAACGCGGCGACAGCTCGAAGGCATTGACGGTGACGCCGTCCTTGCTGGTGTGGCTGAGGTTGAGGTGGGTGCGGATGCGCTGGTCAGGCGACTGCAGCAGCGCGCAGTTGAAGTTGAAGTCGATGCCGTAGCCGGTGGCGCTGTTGCCCTGGTCAGGCTTGTTCGAGTTGGCGGTCACGGCCAGCGTGGGCGCGAGCTTGAAGCCGGGGTTGGCGATCGGCAGGAAGGTCCAGCCCTCAGCGGCGTGGGCCGGAGCGATCAGGCTGGCAAGCAGGGCGGCGGCAGCGCTCAGGCGCAGAATGGTTTTCATGGTCAGATTCCCAGGTGAGAGCAGAGCAAAAATGCACTGGCGCCACTCTAGGAATCGGCCGCAGTCAGGTCTGTGATCGCAGTCACACAACTGAGGTCAAGCCGCCACACCCGGGATGAAGCCCCCCACCGCCACCCGCAACGAGGCTCGGCGCCTGGCGCTGCAGCGCCACCTGATCGCCGGCCTGCACGACCCGGCCGCCTACGCCCATCCAGTCGACCACATCGAGCAGATCGACACGCACATCTCGACCCTGCTGCTGGCGGGCGACTACGTCTACAAGCTGAAAAAGCCGCTGGCGCCCGGGTTCCTGGATTTCCGCAGCCGGCGAGCACGCCACCATTTCTGTGCCGAGGAGCTGCGCCTGAACCAGCGCACCGCCCCCGGCCTCTATCTGGACGTGGTGCCGGTGCTCGGCAGCTGCGCGCAGCCCCGCTTCGGCGCCGCTGGCGAGACAGCGCGAGCACTCGACTGGGCGGTGCGCATGCGCCGCTTCGACGACCGCCAGCTCTACGCCGCGCTGGCCGAGCGTGGCGCCCTGACCGAAACACACATCGACCGGCTGGCACAGACGCTGGCGGCATTTCATGCCACCGCTGCGGTGGCGCCACCGCCGGCCGGCGCGCCGCCACAGGTGCTGCGCTGGGCCCGTACCAATCTGGCCGAGCTGCTGGCGTTGCCGACCCTGCTGCCGCAGCGGCCACGCCTGCAAGCGCTGCTCGACTGGAGCTTGGCGCGCCACGCCGAACTGGCGCCGCTGCTGGCGGCGCGCCAGACCGAGGGGCGGGTGCGGGTCTGCCACGGCGATCTGCACCTGGGCAACATCGCCTGGCTGAATGAGGCGCCGCTGCTGTTCGATGCGCTCGAATTCAACGCCGAGCTGCGCGAGATCGACGTCATCAGCGACCTGGCCTTCCCGGTCATGGATCTGCTCGACCGAGGCCTGCCCGCGCTGGCCTGGCGGCTGCTGAACGGCTGGTTCGAAGCCAGCGGCGACTTTGCTGGCGCCGCCCTGCTCGGCTGGCAGGTGGCGTACCGGGCGCTGGTGCGCGCCAAGGTGGCAGCGCTGCAGGCCGAGCTGCTGCCGGCCGACGCGCCCGAACGGCCGAGCTTGCTGGCAGCGGCGCAACAGCACATCGAACTGGCGGAACAGCAGGCCGGACTGGCGGCACACGCCACGCCGCAGCTGGTGCTGTGCTGGGGCTTGTCCGGCGCGGGCAAGAGCAGCGTGGCGCAGCACATCGCCGAGACACTCGGCGCGCTGCGGCTGCGCTCGGACGTCGAGCGCAAGCGGCTCTACGGGCTGGCGCCAACCGCACGGCCGGACGTGGCGGCGGCATCCAACCCGCCGCTCTACAGCCAGCCGGCGACCCAGCGCACCTATGCCCGGCTCGTCGAGCTGGCCAGCGGCCTGCTCGGGGCCGGACTGTCGGTGGTGATCGACGCCGCCAGCCTGAAGCAGGCCGAGCGGCGCCGCTTCCAAACGCTGGCAGAGCAGTTCGGCGCCGGCTTCGTGATGCTCGAATGCTGCGCCCCTGAGGCCGTGCTGCGCGAGCGCATCAGCGCGCGTCAGGCCGCAGGCCAGGACGCCTCGGACGCCACGCTGGCGGTGCTGGCGCTGCAACAGCGCATCCGCGAGCCGCTTGCCGCCGACGAGGTGGCGCAGGCGCAGCAGCTCGACACCGACCGGCCGCGCGCAGCGCTGGCCGAGGTCTGCCGCGCGTGGGCCGCTCAGCTGCGCGGCCAGAGCACCCACATGCGCAGCGGCTGCTTGGTGCGGCCGGCGACGTCTTCCACGCCGTCGCCCCAGCCCCAGAAGTAGTCGGCCCGCACCGCGCCGGTGATGGCGCTGCCGGTGTCCTGTGCCAGCACCAGGCGCTGCAGCGGCCGCGCCGGCGTCGGGTTCTGGCTCCACGCTTGCGGCTCGGTGGTGGCGATCCAGACCGGGGTGCCGTAGGGCACGCTGTCCTTGTCGACCGCGATCGAGCGGCCCGGGATCAGCGCCACGCCCTGCGCGCCAAGCGGGCCGAGGTTCGGATCCGGCAGCGGTTCCTCGCGGAAGAAGACGTAGCGCGGATTGACCGCCAGCATCTCGCGCACCCGCTGCGGGTTGTTGCGGGCCCAGTGGCGGATCACCGGCCAGCTGGCCTGCTCCAGCGTGAAGGCGCCCTGCTCGACCAGCCAGCGGCCGACCGACTGGTACGGCTGCTGATTGTGGCCGGCGTAGGCCAGCCGCACGACGCGGCGCTGGCCGCCCGGCTCGGTGAACACCAGCCGGCCGGAGCCCTGGATCTGCAGCAGCAGCGCGTCGAGCGGATCGGCCACCCAGGCGATCTCACGGCCGCGCAGCGCCGCCTGGGCGGCCGGCAGGCTGTCGATCTGGGCACGGGTGTACCAGGGTTCGCGGGCGATGCCGAGCGTCTGGACCGCGATCAGATCGGCCGGCAGCGCGTGCAGCGGCACATTGAAGCGCGCCGTGGGCGTGCGGCTGGCTTCGATGTAGGGCTCGAAGTAACCCGTCATCAAACCGTCGGCCCGGCCATCATTGCCCTCGACGCGCCAGGGCTGCAGACGCTCGCGCAGGAAGCTGCGCACCATCAGCTCGTCAGGCGCGGCCAGCGCCCGGGCGGCGGCACAGGTGGCAGCCCAGACCGGCGTCGGCCGCTCACAGCTGCGCAGCAAGGCCGGCCAGGCCTGGGTCAGCAGGTCGTCATGCCAGCCCGGCAGCGCCGACCAGTCGCTGATGACCCAGCGGCCGCGCGCGGTCGGGCGCACCAGCGCATCCAGCGCCGGCTGCGGCAAGACGGCGGCAGCAGCCACCACCGGCGCCGTGAATACCGGCGCAACAGTCGGCGGATCCGGATAGACGGTCAGCGGCGGGCGTTGCGGTGCGAAACTGCAACCGGTCAGGCTGCCTAGAATCGCGGCGGCCGTCCAACCCAGGACGGCACGCAAAAGGACACTCGACATGTGGTTGATCTTGCTGGAAGCCCTCGGAGCCGGGCTGTTGCTGGTGTTCATTGTCTGGTGGACCATGTTCGCCGGACGCGCCAAGGGCGAACGGCGACACAACGCGGGCGAATGATGCCTTCACGGGCGATTTGCGCGGCGATCCTAGCGCGGCGGCACCAGAAAACTGGCCGGAGCGCGGCGCAGCCGGCGGCGCAGTGCCGCATAGAGCCGACCACGCTCCTGCACCCGCAGGCCGCGCGAGCGCAGCGCGACCCGGAACGCCAGCGCAAAACTCACCAGCAGATTGAGCGCGCCGGTGAACGGAATCGCCGCCACACCCCACCAGAACGCCGGCTCGTGCAGCAGCTCCAGCCCGAGCGTGCCCAGCGCGGCGGCCAGCTGGCCGGTCGAGAGCGTGACATGGCGCACCTCGATCGGCAGACCGAAAAACGTCCCCAGCACCGGCACCACCCCCAGCAGCAGCCCGAGCGAGACATTCGCCGCCAGGCCGGAGATGTTGTCGCGCCACCAGCGTGACCAGCGCTGCGCCCGTGGTGCGCCGAGCACGGCGACAAAGCGCGGATTCCAGGCGATCGCGCTGTCGAGCCGGTGCCAGACAAACCAGTTCTCGACCCAACCCGCAATCAGGCTGGACGCAAACAGCAGCACGCCGGTGAAGGCGGCAAAGAACAGCGTCGGCCCGAGCAGGGTCAGACTGTCCAGCACATGGTGGGCCGCCTTGGCGCCGACCAGCGGCGCACCCAACACGCCACGCGCCAGCCACTGCACCAGCAGCACCAGCGGCACCACCAGCGCCAGATTGCCGACGATGCCGGCGATCTGGGTCCGGATCAGGTTCGCCACCTCATCGACAAAGCCTTCCACCGCCGGATCGGTCGTCTGGGCGGCGGCCAGGACCGGTTCGGGGACCGGCGCCGGCTCGGGCGACGCTGACGGCTGCAGCGCCACCAGACCGGACTCGGCTGGCAGCCAGGTGCCCGGATCGACACTCGCCGCCGCCACCGGCGGGGCAACCTGTATCGGCACGGCGGGCGGTGGGGGCTCCAGCGCCAGCTCGGCGAGCTTGGCGGCCATCGCCGGGGCCGTCATCGCCGGCTGCTTGGTCGCCACGGTCCAGTGCAGCAGGTGGATCAGCACAAAGCTGATGGCGTAGTTGATGCCGGCCCAGAAGCCGCCCCAGAAGGCGGTGAGGCCGAGCGCCAGCAGCAGGAACTTCATGAAGGTGGTGCCGGCGATCACCACACCGCCACCGGCGGCGCGGCGCAGCATGTCGCGGTAGTCCTCGCGGGTGCGGGTGATGTAGTGCTCGCCGGTTTCGGCGCTGCGCTCGGTGATCTTGCGTGCCAGCAGCGCGTAGTGCTCGGTCAGCGGTGCGCGCAGGCTGCGCCGGCGCCGCGCCACCTCGACCAGATCGGCCACCAGGTTGAGCAGAGCCCGCTCGGGCTGCTCGGCCAGCGCGGCGTCGATCAGCGCCTCGATGCGCAGCGTGCGCAGACGCAGCTGATCGAGCTCGAAAATCAGATCGACCGAGATGCCATAGGCCTCCAGATGGCCGTGCACGCTGGCGGCGGCGCTGCGGCAATCAGCCAGCAGACCGAGCAGGCGCTGGCGCGCGGCAGCGGCGGCCGCGCCATCGCCGGCCTGCAGCGCCTGCATCAGCGCCTCGCTGGCGCCGACCAGTTGCTCGAACGGCCGCGCCGCCAGCCGCTGCGGATCCATGCGGCGACGCAGCGCCGGCAGGAAGGCGGCGGCACGCACGGCGCTGACCAGATAGGTGATGGCCTCGAAGAAGGGCTGGTGCCAGTCGCCATCGGCGGCGGCCTGGGCCCGGAACAGCCGTGCCAGGCGGTGCAGCGTCTCGTCGTCGATGGCGCGCAGCCAGCTGGCGTCGGCCGAATCGCTGAAAAACAGGCTGAACAGCTGCGCCAGATCGGTGCTGTCGGGCGTGCCGGGCAGCAGGCGCAAGCGCAGACGCTCGGCCAGCTCGCCCCAGAGCTCGCGCCGGGCGCTGAAGCCCAGATCGGCAAACAGTGCCGGCACTTCGGTTTCGTGCACCAGCCGGCCGAGCAGCGCCACCACCGGCGCGCGATGTTCCGGATGACGTTCCAGCACGTTGAGCAGGTGGCGCAGGCGCAGCACACCGACCGGCGTGGCGCCATCGGGCCGGCCGTGGTCGTGGCGCAGCCATTCCATCAGCCGCACCAGCCAGAGGTGGCGCTCGGCGGTGGGTGCCTTGGGATCGACCGCGTTGAGCAGCGCGGTCAGATCCCAGGGGCTGCGCTGGAACGCCAGCCAGCGCCGCATCAATGCAGATCCCTCGCCGTGCCGAGCATGAACTCGGGCACCGTGGCTTCAAAGCGCTGCGCGTCCTGGGTGTAGCAGATGTAGATGCCGTGCATCGAGCCCTGCGGGGTGTTGAGCTCGGTCCAGCTGGTGTATTCGAACTGCTCGCCCGGCTGCAGCAGCGGCTGCTGGCCGACCACGCCCAGACCACGCACTTCCTCGGTCTGGCCGCGCTGGTCGACGATGATCCAGTGGCGCGCCACCAGTTGGGCCGGCGTGTCGCCGGTGTTGCGGATCGTCACGGTGTACGCGTAGGCGTACTGCTGGTTGGCGGGATCAGTGCGTTCGGCAATCGGTTGCACGACCACGGAACAGGTGAATTCTGGATGTGTCATCGCCGCATTCTAGGAATGCTGCACTGCAGCGACCAGCTTTTCTGCAAAAGCCAGGCGCGGCGCATCGGCTCACCGAACATTCACATCGATGGCGGCCAGCTTGCCTAGAATCCCCACCCCGCCCAGCACCGTAGCGCAACCCCCCATGAGCACCATTCACCGCATCGCCCCGTCCATTCTTTCTGCTGATTTCGCCCGTCTGGGCGAGGAAGTGCGCACGGTGCTAGCCGCCGGCGCCGACTGGATCCACTTCGATGTCATGGACAACCATTACGTGCCGAACCTGACCTTCGGACCGATGGTGTGCCAGGCGCTCAAGAAGCACAGCGTCAAGCCGGACGGCACGCCGGCACCGATCGACGTGCATCTGATGGTGCAGCCGGTCGATGCGCTGGCGCAGGCTTTTGCCAAGGCCGGCGCCGATCTGGTGTGTTTCCACCCGGATGCCAGCACGCATGTGGACCGCACGCTGCAACTCATCAAGCAGGAAGGCAGCCTGACCGGGCTGGCCTTCAACCCGGCCGAGCCGCTCGACGTGCTGGAATGGGTGATCGACAAGGTCGATCTGATCCTGATCATGAGCGTCAACCCGGGCTTCGGCGGCCAGAGCTTCATCGACTCGGCGCTGCGCAAGATCGAGCGGGCCCGCAAGCTGATCGAGGCCACCGGGCGCGACATCCGCCTGGAGGTCGATGGCGGCGTCAAGGTCGACAACATCCGCCGCATTGCCGACGCCGGCGCCGACACCTTCGTGGCCGGCAGTGCAATTTTCAGCCAGCCCGACTACCGGTCGGTGATCGACGCGATGCGCACAGAACTCGCGCGCTGAACCGATCCGCAAGATGCGGCAAAACGCACCCCGCGTTCGCGGGGGTTGCCGTGTTGAAACCCACAAGGACCGGCAGACCGCAGGGAATGTCCGCGACAAAGGTCGCACCCGCCTGAAGCGGCCCCCCCCAAGCGGCAAAGGCATGCATACGATCGGCCATCCCTGATCAAGATGGGTTGTGAGTGGCACGGTGCCAATTCACACGATCGTCTCAAAGCCTGCCCATGTCGTCTTCCTCCAGCCTCTTGCCTCTGGTCCTGTTTGCCGCCAACCCAGCGACATCGCTGCGTGCGGAGCAGGCCACCGTGGTGAACTGCAACGACTGGGCGGATTTCCTGGCGCGCAAGCTCGATCCGATGGGCTTCCTGATCTGCGACGGTACCGTGGCGCAGATCGAGAGCCTGGCCGAGCAGATCCGCACCAGTGAACACCGCCACCGGCTCGCCTACGCCTCCACCGAGCTGACGCTGTCGGCGCTGGCCAGCGCGATGCTCGACGGCCCCGCCTCGATCGAGCACGCCATCACCGGCTGCCTGCACAGCGACGGCCTGCGCCGCGTGCTGGGCCGCAACGAAGTCGAGCTCGACTACGACGAACGCCTGCTCTATCACCTGTTCCTGCGCGAGCACAGCGAGCTCACGCCGGTGCGCGACCGCCAGGCGACGCGGCTGTACCGCTATCCGCTCGCCGATGCGCTGGCAGGCTCGCCCGATGAGGTCGATGACTGGCTCGCCGCGCTGACGCGCCGCCGGCTGATCGAACCGGCCAAGCTGTTCGACCGCACCCGTCACTGCCGTTCCTGCGGCAGCGCGCACCTGCACTACATCGATCTGTGCCCGCAGTGCGAGAGCCTGGAAATCCGCAAGTCGCCCTCGCTGCACTGCTTCACCTGCGGCCATGTCGGCGCGCAGGAAAACTTCCTGGCCGGCGAAGTGATGCGCTGCCCGAAGTGCAGCACCACGCTGCGCCACATCGGTGTCGATTACGACCGGCCGCTGACCCAGTACGCCTGCGGCCGCTGCCACCACGTGTTCATCGAGCCCTCGGTGTTTGCGCGCTGCCTGGACTGCGACACCAACAGCGACCCCGGCCAGCTGGAGGTGAATCAGGTCTCATCGCTGCGCCTGACCGTGCAGGGCCGCGCCGCCTTGCGCGCCGGCCAGGCGCAGGAGTTCTTTGCCGCGCTCGACATCCCGAACTACGTCGCGCCGAACTTCTTCCGCCACCTGGTCGATTGGGCGCTGGTCTCGCAGCAGCGCCACCCGGACCTGGAGTTCATCCTGGTGCTGGTCGAGTTCACCAACGTGCGCGAAATGATCGGCACCTACGGCGGCGCGCAGGTCTACCAGCTGCTCGATGAAGTGAGCCGGCGCCTGCGCGGCCAGCTGCGCCACTCGGACGTCAGCACCCGCACCACCGAGGAACGGCTCTGGCTGTTCCTGCCCTTCACCACCGCCGGTCGGGTCGGTGTGCGGCTGCGCAAGGTGTTCGAGGCGCTGACGCTGCCGGGCGGCTCGTCGCTCGAAGTGCACCTGCGCATCGTCGAAGCACCGCGTGAAACCACGCCCGACTCGAAGTGCGAGCAGTTGATGGAACGCCTGCAGGAAGCGAGCTGAGCATGTTGTCGCAAGCCGTCTATGCGTTCCAGTCGATGCTCATCATCGCCTCCAACTCGTCGCTGGTCGACATGGCGGTGAAGTTCTTTCCCTTCGTGCTGCTGATCGAGGTGCCGCTCTATCTGCTGGTGCTGTCAGGGCTGGTCCGCTTCGGCATGCGCGTCAACTTCACCAAGACCAGCCGGTTGCGCTATCCGCATGTGACCTGCATCATCACCTGCTACTCGGAAGGGCTGGATGTGCAGCGCACCATCCGCTCGCTGGTGCATCAGAACTATCCGGGCACGATCGACATCGTGCCGGTGATCGACGGCGCGCTGCAGAACGCCAACACGCTGGCGGCGGCGCGCGCCTGTCAGGCTGAATTCACCAACGTGCCACGCCGACGCGTCATGGTGCTGCCGAAGTGGCAGCGGGGCGGACGGGTGTCATCGCTCAACACCGGCCTGTCGCTCGCCAAGGGCGAGATCGTCATGGCACTCGACGGCGACACCTCCTTCGACACCGACATGGTGACGCAGGCCACCAAGCACTTCGACAACCCGAACGTGGTCGGCGTGGCGGGCGCCTTGCGGGTGCGCAACGTCACCAAGTCGCTGGTCACTCGGCTGCAGGGGCTGGAATACGCGCTGTCGATCTCGGCCGGCCGCAGCGGCCTGTCCGAATACAACCTGGTGACCAACATCTCGGGCGCCTTCGGGGTGTTCCGCACCTCGTTCCTGCGCGGCATCGGCGGCTGGGACTCGGGCACCGCCGAAGATCTGGACCTGACGCTGCGCATCAAGCAGTACTTCGGGCGGCACCGCGACATGCGCATCGTGTTCGAGCCGCACGCGGTCGGCCACACCGATGTGCCCGACACCTTCCACGGCTTCTACCGCCAGCGGCTGCGCTGGGAAGGTGACCTGTTCTACGTCTACGTGCGCAAGTACGCCCGCAACATCCGCCCCAGCCTGCTGGGCTGGGCCAACACGCTGTTCGTGCTGGTGGGCGGGCTGTTCATGCAGGTGCTCATGCCGTTCGTGATCATCGGCTACACCGTCCTGATGTGCCTGGCCATGCCGGCCGGCGTGCTGCTCGGTCTGAGCGCCTTCATCTATCTGTTCTACCTGACGGCGGTCAGCATCACCTACACCACCTATCTGGTGGCCATCTCCGAACGCAAGCGCGAGGATCTGCGCTTCCTGGCGGTGCTGCCGCTGCTGCCGCTGTTTGCTTTTTCCTGCCGCGTGCACAGCGCGTTCGCCATCCTGCAGGAAATCCTGCTGAGCACTCACCTCGACTCGGCCATGGCGCCGTGGTGGGTGCTGCGCAAGACGAGGTTCTGAATGCGTTTTTCGCCACTGTCGGCCGTCCTGGCCGTTCTGCTGCTGAGCTGGGGCGCTGCACAAGCGACTGAAACCAATCTGAGCACCCTCGAAGGCTGGGCGATCGAGTCGGCGCCCGAGTTGCGGCTCGCCCGCGCTCAGGCCGACATCGAAACCCAACGGCTCGATGCCGCAGCCGCCCGCCTGGGGCCGCGCCTGACCGGCGCCACCGGCGTGGCCGCTGGCCGCGAGGTGGTCAGCGAGATCAGCACCTACGACGCCCGCCGCCTGACCGCCCAGGCTGCGCTGCGCTGGCCGCTGGCAGGCAATGTCGAGGCCCAGCGCCGCGAGCGCAAGGAAATCGAGGCCGCTGTGGTCCGGGCCCAGCTGCGCACCGAGCAGGTCCGTCGCGAGGTGCTGCGCCAGCTGCGCGCTGCCTACGCCGAACACGCCGCCGCACAGCAGCAGGCCCGCCTCGCCGCTGCCTACCTGAGCTGGCAGCACCTGACCCTGCCGGTGCTGCACGAACGCACCCAGGCCGGTTTGCTGCTCGAAGCCGACCGGCTCGGCTACGAGGTCGCCTTCACGAGCGCCCAGACCACCCACGCGCGTCAACTGCTGCGCGTCAGCCTGGCCCGGCGCACGCTCGAACGCCTGACTGGCCGGACCCTGCCGGAGCTCTCGACCGCCCCCCCGGTGGTGCCGACCGCTTGCCTGCAGGCACCGGTGCTGGCACAGGCGGCCGACTTGCGGCCCGACATCGCCAGCGCCAGCACCGATGTGCAGCTGCGCCGCGAACTGGTCGGTTACGGTCGCATGGAAGGCATCGACGCTGGCGTGACCCTGGCGCAGAACGTCGCCCGCGAGGTCGGTGGCCGCACCGGCTGGAGCACCTCGGTCGGCCTGGACATGTCGATGCCGCTCAACTGGCAGGAACAGCGCGATGCCGAATCAGCGCGCCGCCGCATCGAGCTGGCACTGGCCGAAGAACTGCTCGGCATCCGCCGTGCCGACGATCAGCGCAATCTGGACACGCTGCTCGACACCGTCACGCTGCGCCGGCGCGAAAGCGTCTCGGCCGCCGACCGCGTGCTCAGTGCGCTGGAAGTCTGGCGGGTGGCACGCCTGCAGGCCGAACGCATCGCCGGTGACCCGCTGGAGCGAGCGCTGCAAACCCGCTTGACGCTGTTCCATGCCGGCATCGAATTGAGCGAAACCGAGCTGCGCCGCTGGCTGGCCGAGCTCGAAGGTCCGGCGCTGGCACCCGACTGCGCCCAGACCACACCGCACGTCAGCACGTCGGCCCCTGCCACGGCTGAAACGACCCCGCCCACCGACGCCGCAGCGCCGCTCGACAACACGACCGAGATCGAACGCATCACCGATACCTTCGAGCGCACGGTCGGTGAACTGAATCGGCCGCGCCGGCTGCCGGGTGAGAAAGCCAGCAGCAAACCGGCCACCGCCCCCAACGCTGCGCTGGCGAGCGTGCGCGAATCGACCGGTCCCGCGCCGCTGAGCGCCGCCATCTGCCCGAGCGCGCCGGATGGCAGCGAGGCCGCGCAAACCACCGGTGCCGCCACGCGACTGGCCTGGTTTGTCTGGGACTCGGCCGGCCTGCTGGCCGCACCGCAGCAACTCGCCGAACTGCCGACCTCGTCGCAGCGCCTGTGGCTGTCGTTCAGCCCGGCGCAGATCAACGAGCTGGACAACCCGGCTGCGGTCGGTGGCGTGAAACGTTTCATCGATGCCGCGCGGGCCTGCGGTCTGCAGGTCGAACTGCTGTTTGGCGACCCCGATGCGGTACGGCCGGACAGCCATGCCCGCATCGTCAGCACCCTCAACCGCCTACTGGCGCTGGGCTTTTCCGGGCTGGTGCTGGATCTGGAACGTGACCAGTTGCCGGCCGCCGACCGCTCGCACTGGGCCGACTGGACCTTGGCGCTGTTGCGTGAGTGGCACGCCAGCAACATGGGCCCGGTGGTGCTGGTGACGCATCACCGTGAGCTGGTTGATGGCCAATTTGTCGAGCAGTTGGCAGCCGCCGGGGTCAATGAACTGGTGCCGATGATCTATATAGCGGACACTGCGGCGGCGGCGCGGCAGGCCGAGCAAGTGCTGGCCAGTGCCGGCACGCTGCCGGTGACCGTGGCACAGAGCATCGAAGCCACTCTGCCACCCAGCGAAAGCGTGCACAGCCTCGGCCGCACCCTCGCCCTGGCGCGTTGGCAAGCACTGGCGCAGGCTCTGTCGGCCGACCATGCCGGCTTGCGCGCCATTGCCGTGCAGTCACTTGAAGACTATCTGCGTAGTACACCGTGAAAGTCCAGTTCGACTCACCGCCCTCGACACCCAACCAGAACGGCGGCCTGTCCGTCAGCTATGCCGCCGCCAAGCGGCAGCTGCCGCGCGCGCGCTGGTATCTGCTGTTGGCGCTGATGCTGGCGCTGCCGCTCTACTTTGTGGCGCAGTTCGCACTCGGCATGCTGTTCGAAACCGCACCGGGCATCGTCCAGCTCGACCAGATCACCATCAAGGCGGGCGCCGGTGGCCGACTCGGCTCGCTGGCGGTCAAGCAAGGCCAGAACGTGACTGCCCAGCAGCCGCTTGGCCTGCTCGCCGCCGGTGGCGGTGCGTCGATCGCCCTGCAGCAAGACAACAATCCGCCGCCGCCCATCCCGGTGGACGATCGCTCCCGGCTGCTGCGTGAAGGCGTGGCGCTTGAATCGCTGTCGCTGGCCGAACGCCAGTTGACGCTGCGCCGTGAACGCCTGGACGTGATGCGCGACCTGCTCGCCGAGCAGGCCGCCACCCGCATGGACATCCAGACCGCCGAGCAGCAGGTGCTCGACGCCGAATCTCTTTTGCTGCGCGCCCAGCACGATCTGGCCGAATCGCGCCTGCGCCCGCTGCCGCCGCCACTGCCGGTGCCAGCCAGCAAGACCGCACGCGCCAGCGCCGGCGGACAAATCGGCGAGCCCTTCGGGCTGGCGCCGATCGATGGGGTCATCACGCTGCTGCTGGTGCACCCGGGTGATCTGGTCGGTCCCGAAACCCCGGTGGCGCAGATTCGCGGCCCGCGCGGCCCGCTGGTGCAGGCCTACCTCGATCCGGCCGCGACCCGTTATGCCGAGATCGGCCGCCGCGCCACGCTCAAGTTCGCCGACGGCAAACACATCCACGCCAAGGTGATCCAGGTGCTGGCTGAAGCCCAGCCGCTGCCGAGTGACCGTGCCAATCCGCTGTCGCCCCGCACCCAGGCCATCGTCGTGATCCTGCAGCCCGAAGGCATCTTCCCCGACCCTTACCGCATCCACGGTCTGCCGGTCGATGTCAGCTTCGGCTGGTTTGCCTGGTAAGTGATCACCGGAAGGATTTCAGCGCCAGCGCGCGCAGCCTTCCCACGATGCCGGTCGGGAAGTGATAGACCGACAGCACGAAAAGCACCCCCAGCCAGAACAGCCAGCGATCTGGCGACAGCAGCTGGGCCAGCAGCGGCACGCTTTGCAGCGCGCCGCCGGCCGAGGCAACGAGTCTGAGCAGATCCTGCAGATAGTTCTGTGCGAACACGAACACGACGCTGCCGAGCACCGCGCCGTACAGCGTGCCCATGCCGCCGATGACGACGATCAGCAGGATGTCGAGCATGATCTCGAAGCTGAGCGTGGTGTCCGGCCCGGTGTAGCGCAGCCACAGCGCCAGCAGCGCGCCGGCCACGGTGGCGAACAGCGCCGCCAGCACATTGCCGAGCGTGCGGTAGACGACAGTGCGAAAGCCGATCGCCTCGGCGCGGAAGTCGTTTTCGCGGATCGCCTGCAGCACGCGCCCGAACGGCGAGTTGACGATGCGCAGCATCAAGAGAAACAGCGCCAGCACCACCCCGAACAGCAGGTAGTAGCTGCAGAACTTGCCGTCCAGCGTGACGCCGAGAAAGGGCTCGTCAAACGGCTCGAACGCGGGGCTGAGCCATTCCGGGTTGCGAAAGGTCAGGCCGTCCTCGCCGCCGGTCAGCTCGCTGAGCTGCGAGGCCAGGGTCTGGAAGGCCGAGGCCACCGCCAGCGTGATCATGGCGTAGAAGATCGCCTTGACGCGCAGGCTGAACAGGCCGATCAGCAGCGACAGCAGCAAGGACAGCAGCAGCGCCACGCCCAGCCCGACGCCCACCGCCAGCCAGCCCGCGCCGAGCCGGCTGCTCGCCACCGACAGCCCATAGGCGCCGATGCCGAAGAACATCGTGTGCGCAAAGCTGACGATGCCGGTGTAGCCGAGCAGCAGGTCGTAGCTCGCCACCAGCAGGATGAAGACGAGCATCTTGGCCGCCACGCCCATCGCCTTGCTGCCCGGAAACAGGAACGGTGCCAGCGCCAGGCCGATCAATATCAGCAACAGGGCCGCGCCGAGCACTCGGCTGCGAGGCAGGTCGTGGGAGAGCAGGCGCTTGAGCATGGTCGGCCGGGGTTCAGCGGTTCGTGACCGGATAGAGGCCCTGCGGCCGCCACAGCAGCACCGCGACCATCAAGCCGATGTTGGTGAACAGCGCCACCTTGGGCGCCAGGAAACCGGCGTAGTTGGCCAGCAGCCCGACCAGCAGCGCGCCGACGAAGCAGCCGAGCGTCGAGCCGAGTCCGCCGATGATGATGACGATGAAGATCAGCGTGTTGACCTGCGCGCCGATCTGCGGCGTGACGATCTGCTGGTACAGGCCCCACATCACGCCACCCAGCCCGGCCAGCGCCGAGCCCGCCACGAACACGCCGATGAAGAGCCGGCGGATGCGGTAACCCAGGCTCTCGACCATCTCGCGGTCCTGCACGCCGGCACGGATCAGCAGGCCGACCTTGGTGCGGTTCAGAGTCCAGAGCAGCGTGGCCAACACCGCCAGGCCGATCAGCACCGCCAGCAGGCGGTACTTCTCGACCGCAGCGTCGCCGAACAGCAGCGCGCCACGCAAGGCCTCAGGCAGCGGCAGCGCGATCTGCTGCGGACCCCAGATCACCTTGATCAGCTCCTCGCCGACCGTCATGCCGCCCATCGTGATCAGGATCTGTTTCAGGTGCTGGCCATAGACCGGCCGCACGATGACGCGCTCGAAAGCCAGGCCGAGCGCACCGGTCACCGCCATCGCCACCAGCATCGCCGCGAACACTGCGCCCAGATTGGCCCACAGGTTGGCTGAGCCGGTCCAGTCGTGCATGCCGGCCAGCACGCTGGTGGCGACAAAGGCGCCCACGCTGATGAAGACGCCGTGGCCGAAGTTCAGCACGTCCATCAGGCCGAACACCAGCGTCAGGCCGGAGGCGATGATGAAGATGATCAGACCCATCGCCAGACCCGCCACCGTCAGCGTCAGCCAGGTGCTGCTGCTGCCGATGGCGGGCCAGGCAATCACGACCAGCGCCGCCAGCAGCGCCAGCGGTCGCCAGTCGAACTGCGCCTTCGGGATCGAGGCGCTCGAAGCGGCGGCCGAAGCCGCCGGGCTGTTGACAGCGGTTGTCATTGATGCGCTCCCAGCGACAGCCCGAGCAGGCGCTGCTGCAGCGCGGCGTCGTCGGCCAGCTCGGCCATCGCGCCGGTGTGCACGACGCGGCCGTCGTCCATCACCGCCACCTGGTCGCCCAGCGCCTTGGCCATCATGAAGTTCTGCTCGACCAGCAGGATGGTGGTCTGCTGGCGCTTGAGTTCACGCAGCGCCGCGATCAGGTTGTGCACGATGGCCGGCGCCAGACCCTTGCTCGGCTCGTCGATCAGGATCAGCGCGCGCGGCTCGATGATGGCGCGTGCCACCGCCAGCATCTGCTTCTGGCCGCCGGAGAGCTTGCCGGCCGGATAAAGCCAGAATTTCTTCAGGGCCGGAAACAGGCTGAAGATCCAGTCCAGCCGGTGCCGGTCGAGCTGCTCGGCGTGACGCGCCGAGCGCGCCGCCAGCACCAGGTTGTCCTTCACCGTCAGGTCGCTGAAGATGCCCATGCTCTCGGGCACATAGGCGATGCCGAGCCGGGCGATCTCGGGCGTCGAGAGCCGGCGCGCACCCGCGCTGGCCGTGCGGCCCTCGCCCGGCCCGCCGATGCGCTGGTCCTTGAAGCGCAGCTCGCCCTGCGAGGCCGGCCACAGGCCCATGATGGTGCGCAACGTGGTGGTCTTGCCGGCACCGTTGCGGCCCAGCAGCATCGTCACCTGGCCTTGCGGCACCTGCAGATCGACGCCATGCAGGATGTGATACGCGCCGATGTGGGTGTGCACGCCGCGCAGCTCCAGCAGCGTCGGCACGGCGCCGCTGGTGGCGGGCACCACGGTGTCGTTCCAGGGGCCGAGGGCGAGTGGCGCGTCAACCATCATGAGCCTTCCGCGTGGGGCGCTGCGCCCAGGTAGGCCTGCTGCACCACCGGCGAGGCGATCACCGTGGCCGGCTCGCCATCGGCGACCAGCTGGCCGTTGTGCAGCACGATGATGCGATCTGCCAGCTCGCGCACCACGTCCATCTTGTGCTCGACCAGCAGGATGGCGCAATCGCGCCGGCTCTTGAGGGCGCGGATCAGGTCCAGGATCACCGGCACCTCATCGACGCTCATGCCGGCGGTCGGCTCGTCGAACATGAACACCTTCGGGTCGAGCGCAATCAGCAGCGCCACCTCCAGCTTGCGCTGGTCGCCATGCGGCAGGCTGCTGGCCGGCTGGTCGCGCTTGTCGTCGAGCCGCACGCTGTGCAGGATCTGGCGCGCCTCGTCGATCCAGCTCTGGCGATCAAGCCAGACGCGCAGCAAATCGAGCCCGGCGAAGCCGCCGCCCTGGCCGCGCCCGGCCTGGCGTGCCTGCACCGCGAGCCGGACGTTTTCCTGCACCGTCAGGTTCGGAAACAGCTGCGTCAGCTGGAAGGCCCGGCCCAGCCCGCGCCGGGTGCGCAGCGGTGCCGGCAAGCCGGTCAGATCGACGCCGTTCAGCAGCACCTGGCCGCTGCTCGCCGGCAACTGGCCCGAGATCAGGTTGAAGTAGGTCGTCTTGCCGGCGCCGTTCGGCCCGACGATGGCGGTGAGCGTGCCCGGCGCAAAGCGGCACGACACCTGATCGACGGCCACATGGCCGCCGAAGCGGATCGTCAGGTGGCGGGTTTCAAGCATGGCGGACGACCGGCCTGGATTTCAGCGCACGTTGCGGATCGGCACCTGCATTTCCTGCGGCTTGATCTCGCGGATCAGCTCGGGCACGCCCCACGGGAAGGCCGGATCGACCTTGATCCTGAAGTGATACATGCTCTGCATCGCCTGATGGTCTTCCGGGCGGAAGGTCATCTTGCCTTTGGGCGTCTCGAAGCTCAGGCCTTCCATGGCCTTGATGAGCTTGTTGCTGTTGGTGTCGCCGCTGGTCTTGCGCAGCGCCTCGACCACAGCGATGGCCGCGCTCATGCCGCCTGCGGTGAAGAAATCCGGCGGCGTATGGAACTCGCGGTAGTGATTCGCCACCAGCCATTCGTTGACCGGATTCTTCGGGATGCCGAAGTAGTAATAGGTGGCGCCTTCCATGCCGGGGAAGTTCTTGTAGGCCGCCATCGCCGGCAGGATGTTGCCGCCGGTGGCGATCTCGATGCCGTAGCGTTTCAGGTCCAGGTCGGCGATCTTGAACGGGTTGCCGGCGCCGGCCCAGACGATCCAGATGATCTTGCGGCCGGGCTTGTCTTTCAGCGCGTCGATCAGGCGCTGCGCCCCGGCGGTGAAGTCGGTAGTGGTGGTCGGCAGGTATTCCTCGTGGACGATCCTGGCTTTCTTGATCGCTTCCTTGAAGGCCTTCACGCCGTCGCGGCCGAAGGCGTAGTCCTGCGCCAGCGTGGCGATGGTCACGCCGTCCTTGTCGAGCGCCACCGCGTTCGAGATGGCGTCCTGCGAGCTGTTGCGGCCGGTGCGGAAGATGTACTTATTCCACTTCGGGCCGGTGATCGAGTCAGCCACCGCCGGCTCGACCAGCAGGATCTTCTTGTATTCCTCGGCCACCGGCAGCATCGCCAGCGCCACGCCGGAGCCGGTCGGGCCGACCGCGAGATCAGCCTGGTCATCGCTGTAGGCGGCGGCCAGCAGGCTCTTGCCGATGTCGGGCTTGCCCTGATCGTCTTTCTCGATCACCACCAGCTTCTTGCCAGCCACCGTCATGGTGCCCTGGGTGGCGTAGTTCAGGCCCATCATGAAGCCGGTCGCGGTCTGCCTGCCATACGCTTCCAGCGGACCGGTCTTGCTGTAGACATGGGCGATGCGGATTTCGCTCTTGCCTTGCGCCAGAACGGCCCCGGCCGCCAACAGGCTGGCCGCCGCGACGACAGAGCTGCCGAGCAGTCGCAAGGCGCTTCGACGGGGGTGTACAGACGGGGTGTGGGCCAGATCGCGGCAGCGGCAGGGCATGAAAGCATCTCCTCGTTGAATCAAATCAGGCCGCCACCGTAGCACGGCGCGTCAAACGAGTGCAATCAGCGCGCCCAAATTCACATTCCTGGCGCAAACCCTGAGAGTTCAGGTTCAGCGCTGCCCGGCCACCAAGGCCGCCATGGCCTGCGCCGCCGCACCCCCAGCGGCACTCGCCTGCAAACCCGCCACCACGCCTGCCTGATTGGCCGCCGACTGGTTCTGGCTGACTTTCCATTTGCCGCTCAGGCGATTAATCGGAATCTCGATGCCGACGATCGCTTGCATCATCTTGTCGAGGTAATCACGCGGCGCATCCTGCATTGACCAGGGTTTGGCCTGCGCGGCTTCATGTTCAGCGGTGAGGGTTTCGAGCAAGGCCTTGAGCCACGCCGCATCGTGCACCACGCGCATCACGCCATGGGCATGCACCACCGCGTAATTCCAGGTCGGTACCACCTTGCCGTGTTCCTGCTTGCTCGGATACCACGACGGCGTGATATAGGCATTCGGCCCCTGGAATATCACCAGCACCTCGGCGGCCGGATCCTGCAAATCCTGCCAGACCGGGTTATTACGTGCCACATGACCGACCAGTGTGCCCAGCGCCGAGGCAGCATCCGTCTGGATATGCAGTGGCATATGGTTCGCCGTCAGTCCATCGCTGGAAAGCGTTACCAAGGTGGCCAGCGGGTGCGCGCGCATCAAGGCGTGCAGCACATCGAGGCGGGTTTCTTCGAAATGTTTGGGGGTGTACATCAACAAACATGACTGTGGAGTTTCTGGCCGATTTTCAGACACCTGCACCATTACCGCCCGAAAACCAGACAAGATCAAATGCCTGAATTCGGGACGGACGTGGACTCAAGCGCTCAGGTCAGATCGACCACGCTGGCGTCGGGCGCGTTGCTCTTGACCGAGCTGATGCCTTTTTCCATCGCGGCAGCGGTGGCGTACAGCTCGCTGCGGCCAATGATTTCGCCGTTGGTGGCCTTGAGGGTGAAGTAGGGTTTGCCGTTGGTGGCGGTCGAGCGCTCGAAGCGGGCATCGGTGCCGACGTTGGCCTTGACGGAATGGATGCCGTTTTCAGCGCTGCCCTTGGTCTGGTACATCTGGCTGGTGAGGATCACCTGGCTGTTGCTGGCCTTCAGGTTGAAGAGGTACTTGTTGGTCTTCGACTGGCCGATTTCGAATTTTCCGCTCATGGCAATCTTGCTCCGGTGTAGGTGTTGCATTGCCGCTCGCAACCTAGCGGTTGAGCCAGTGTAGGCCTCAAGGCAGCGGCGATGCATCCACCATCGCGGGCGTGGTGGCACCCGGTGGCTCAACCCATCAATGCGCAAGGCACCGACCAGAGCAATTGGCCGTGCTGCAGCGTGTCGGCGTCGAGTTCGACGCAGCTCAGCGAGGCTTTCTTGACCTGCACGATCGGGGTGGCGCTGCCCAGCAAGCGGCTGATCAGATCGGAGAACTGGGGCTCATGGCCGACCAGCCAGAGCGCGCCTTCCTGGCGCGCCTGGCGGGCCTGGACCGCGCGCCAGGCTTCGGCCGTCGGCGTGCCGATGCGCAGCCAGTCCACCGTCTCGGGCGGCGGACAGTCGCGCAGATGCTGGCTCAGAACGGTGGCGGTCTGGACCGCACGCAGCAGCGGACTGGTGAGCAGTACATCGGGCCGCAGCGATTGGCGCTCGCAGAAGCTGGCCACCGCGCGGACCTGGCGCAGGCCCTTGTCGGTGAGCTGCCGATCGGCGTCAGCCAAGCCCAGCTCGTACTCCTGGGCGGTGGCATGGCGCAAGAAACAGACACGGGTCAGCATGGGCGTCGGGGCGTGGTGGTTGCCACGCACTCTAGCCCGAGCGCGCCCTTCGGCTCAAAACGGGATCTGGGTGCCCATGCTGACCACATTGACGTTGTGGCCGATGCGGTTGAGCTCGAAGTTGATCTGGGCACCGGTCGAAATCTGCCAGGCCATGCCAGCACCCGCCCCGAGCCGCAAGCCTTCTTGCTGACCGGCTTGCTGGGCCGTGCCCATGTAATGCAGGCCGACCTTGCTGTAGGCAAACAGCGTGGTGCCTTCCAGCGGGGTGTACGGCAGGGCGGAGCCCTTCAAGGCCCACAGGCCACGGCGGTAGTTGCTGCCGTAGGGCTGGGCACCGCGCCCGGTCGAACGGATGATCTGCAGCTCACCGCGCCAGGAGCCGAGCGGGCCGGCCAGGCGCGGGCCCTGGCCGAGCTGGGCCTGCCAGGCGGCGGCGTAGCGCGTCTTGCGCAGCGGCCACTCGGCGCGTTTGCGGTACAGACTCAGGCTGAGGCTCTCGGCCGAGCGGTCGGCGCTGTCATTGAGGTCGCTGCTGTCGTAGCGATCGAACTGGTGGGTCGGATTGATGCGCAGTTGCGCATGCGCGGCGGTCGGTGCGAACAGCACCAGCAGCAGCGCGGCCGTCAGACTCACCAGCATCACCGACTGAACGGCGCGAATCGCCCAGCCCGCCTCATCCGCGTGGTGGAAGCTCGAAGCGTGGTCGGTCGGCAGGTGGTGTGTGAGGCTGATCATGGCGCAAGACTATCGGCCTCGGCTCATCTCAGGGGTGAGCGAGCGTGTCTAGCTTGCATCAGCGCGTGTCAGAGGTTGCGGGGCGACCGGTGTTTGTAACAACGGCGAGTTTTCAGCCCCGGAGACGGCTGGCGGCGGCCGGCCCCAGCGGCGGCCACGCGCTTGCAAGGCGGCGCGGGTATAGGGTTGGTGACGACCCGACAGCTTGAGCGCCGACTGGATCAGCAAGCCATGCACCGGCGACAGCGGCGCCTTGCCGACCCCGAGCATGATGACCAGCGGCACCGCCAGCCACAGCAGCAGCGGGGTGCGCTGCCCCGGCCAAGCCGCCAGCGCGAGCAGGCTGGCAATGCTGCCGACCAGCGCGCCGCCGATCACCTCCGACACCGAGTGCGCCTGCACCTGCAGCCTTGATACCGCCACCAGCAGCGCCAGCGCAAAGCCGCAAGCCACTGCCGTGCGGGTCTGCCAGCGCGGCCGCTCGCCGGCCATGGCACGCGCCAGCACCGGCAACACCGCCGCCGCGCACATCGAATGGCCTGACAGACCGGTGAAATCCCAGCGCGCGCTGCCGATCCCCCAGCCCATGAAGGCCAGCTTGCTGAGCGTCGTCAGGCTGGCCGCTGCCGCCAGCAACAGCAACCAGCGCAAGGCGCTGGCGCGCGAGGTCGGCGCCTGCCACAGCAGCCAGCCGCCCAGCAGCGCCGCCAGCGGCAGCAGGATCTGCGCCTCGCCCAGCCGCGTCACCAGCGGCCAGAACGCCGCCCCGGACGACAGGGCCGCGACCAGTAGCAGCACAGAGAGTTTGAGCGTAGGCATCGGCGGGCATCCTAGCCCGAGCTGCCTCTGCTTCGATGCCCCCGACGGCCACATGGCCACCGCTGGCCGACCCGGTGTGCGCTATGCCACAACCGCTTGCTGCAGCGCCGCAAGCAGCCTGCGAGCGCAGAATTGCGCCATGCACAGCCACGCACACCACGAGCACGAGCATGGCCACAGCCATGCGCCAGCGCCCGCTCACACGCATCACGACCACGCTTCGCACCACGGGCATGGTCACCATCACCCGGCGGTACCCGCCCAACCCGGCGGCCGGTTTGCCATCGGCGTGCTGCTCAACCTCGGCTTTGTGGCGCTGGAGCTGGGCTACGGCTGGTGGGCCAACTCGCTCGCGCTGCTGGCCGACGCCGGCCACAACTTCGGCGATGTGCTCGGGCTGCTGCTGGCCTGGGGCGCAGCGGTCTGGTCGCAGCGCGCCCCCACCGCGCACTACACCTACGGCTGGCGCAACAGCACCATCTGGGCCGCGCTGATGAACGCCTCGCTGCTGCTGATCGCCGTCGGCGCGATCGGCTGGGAAGCGCTGCGCCGGCTGCAGGCGCCGCCGCCGGTGGCCGACTCGGCGGTGATCGCCGTCGCCGCCGCCGGCGTGCTGGTCAACCTGGCCACCGCGCTGCTGTTCCTGCGCGACCGCCATGACGACCTGAACGCCGAAGGTGCCTACCAGCACATGCTGGCCGATGCCGCCGTTTCGCTCGGTGTGGTTGCCACCGGCCTGGGGCTGCGCTGGACCGGCTGGCAATGGCTCGACCCCGCCAGCAGCCTGCTGGTGGCCGGCGTGATCCTGGTCGGCACCTGGGGTTTGCTGAAGGAAGCGCTGCGCCTGTCGATGTCGGCGGTGCCGCGCCACATCGACCCGACGGCGGTGCAGCAATGGCTGACCGGCCGGCCTGGCGTGACCGAAGTGCACGATCTGCACATCTGGGCCCTGAGCACCTCGGAAACCGCGCTGACGGTGCATCTGCAGATGGCCGACGGCCACCCCGGCGACGCCTTCCTGGCCGAGACCCGCCACGAGCTGGCCGAACACTTTCGCGTTCAACATGCGACGCTGCAGATCGAGCTGGGCGATCACGCCCAGCTCTGCGAGCTGGCTTGCGAGCGCACCCGCTGAGCACCATGCCCAACCCGCCCGATGATCTGACCGGCTTTGCCGAGGCGCTGATCCATTCGCGCCAGCATGTCGCACCCAAACGGCTCGTTGCTCCGGGCCCGAGCCCCGAGCAACAGCAGCGCCTGTTCGAGGCTGCCGCCGCTGCGCCCGACCACGGTCAGATTCGCCCGTGGCGTTTTGTGATCGTGCCACCGGCAGCGCGCCAGCGGCTTGCCGATGTGTTTGCCCTGGCACTCACCGACCGCGACCCGGCCGCCACGCCCGAGCAGATCGACCAGGCGCGCGACAAGGCGCACCGCGCGCCGCTGCTGATGCTGGCGATCGCGCGACTCGGCACGACGGAACCGGACATCCGGCCGCTCGAGCGCCTGGTCTCGCTCGGCGCCGCGATCCAGAATCTGCTGCTGTACGCCAACAGCCTGGGCTACGGCACCGGCCTGACCAGCGGCCAGGCGCTGGAGTCGGCCCGGCTGCGCACGCTGTTTGCGCTCGGCACCGGTGAAGAACCGGTCTGTTTCGTCAATGTCGGCACCGTCGCCAAACACAGGCCGCCACGGCTGCGGCCGACGCCAGCGATGTTTGTCAGCAAGCTGGCGCCTGCCGCCGATGACTCCGCTGCGCCGGCTTGACGACCGCCTCTGCGTGATCAAGCGCAAGGTTCCTGCGCACTTCTTGCATATCAGGACGACTCAGCCAGCTTCGGTTCAGCTGCATGCGGATCCTGTGAAGGATCCAGCAGCGCCAGCCCGATTGGCCGGCGCAGCACTCCATCCGAAGAGAGTTATCCATGAACTGGCGCAACACATCCGACCGCTACAGCACCCTGTCACGCGCCCTGCACTGGCTGGTCGTGCTGCTGTTCGTCACGGCCTATGCCACGGTCGAGTTGCATGAGGTGTTTGACCGTGGCAGCGCCCCGCGCCGCTTGATGATGGCCAGCCACTTCATGGCCGGCCTGAGCGTGCTGTTGCTGGTGTGGCTGCGCCTGGCCGCACGCCTGCTGGGCCAGACGCCGCAAATCAGCCCGGCGCCGCCCAAGTGGCAGACCGGCCTGGCCCATGCCGCCCACGCCGCGCTCTACCTGCTGATGATCAGCTTGCCGCTGCTTGGCTGGCTGATGCGCAACGCGGGCGACAGCACGGTGACTTATTTCGGCCTGACCCTGCCGGCCCTGATCGGCCCGAACGAGGCGCTGCATGAGCGGCTCAAAGAGCTGCACGGCCTGCTCGCCAACCTGGGCTATCTGCTGATCGGTGGCCACGCCGCCGCCGCACTGTTCCACCACTACATGCAGAAGGACAACACGCTGCGCCTGATGCTGCCTGCGCACGGCTGAAGCCCGCCCGAGGAGCCCCAATGACAACCCGATCGATCCTGGCTGCCGCTACCGCCGCACTCACCATGCTGCTGTGCAACACCGCGCAGGCCGACAACAAGGCGCTGGCCATCGACGAGATGGCCGGCTACCTGGAGTTCGTGGATTACAGCGGCGCGACCATCTTGCCCGAGCAGATTCCGAGGGACGAGTACACCCGGATGCTGGTGATCGACGCCCGCGACGCCGACCAGTACGCCAAGGCGCACATCCCGGGCGCGGTCAACATCGAATGGCGCCAGGTGTTGGCCAGAAGCGGCGAGATCACGAAGACCAAGCCGGTGCTGATCTATTGCAACACCGGCTCGCTGTCGGCCCAGGCCGGCTTTGCGCTGCGCGTGGCAGGCTGGGACAACGTGCGCATCCTGCAGGGCGGCTTTGCCGAGTGGCAGGCCAAGGGTGGCCTGGAGGCCAACGCCAAGGCTGCCGACGCGCAGCCCAAGCATTGAGCTGCTGACAGGAACCCGGCAATGAATCCCGTCACGCTTGAATCCATCCTGACCTGCCCGCACTGCGGTTGTGCCAAGCGCGAAACCATGCCCACCGATGCCTGCCAGTTCTTCTATGAATGCAGCCGCTGCAAGGCGCTGCTGCACCCCAAGCCAGGCGACTGCTGCGTGTTCTGCTCGTTCGGATCGGTAAAGTGCCCGCCGATCCAGCAGCAGCGCGGCTGCTGCGGCTGAGCGGCCGTCGTCAGCGTGGCGGTGGCAGTGCGTGCGTTCACCGCACCTGCCCTGCCTCGTACCAGCCCTTGCTCTGGTTCACCACCCGCACCACCAGCAGCATCACCGGCACCTCGATCAGCACGCCGACCACGGTAGCCAGCGCCGCGCCGGACTCGAAGCCGAACAGGCTGATCGCCGCTGCCACCGCCAGCTCGAAAAAGTTGCTCGCACCGATCAGCGCCGACGGGCAGGCGACGTTGTGCGCCTCGCCGACCCGGCGGTTCAGCCAGTAGGCCAGCGCCGAGTTGAAGAACACCTGGATCAGGATCGGCACCGCCAGCAGCGCGATCACCAGCGGCTGTTCGATGATGGCGCGGCCCTGGAAGGCAAACAGCAGCACCAGGGTGGCCAGTAGCGCGGTGATCGACCACGGGCCGATCTTGGCCAGCGCGGCGTCGAACGCCGCCTGCCCGCGCGCCAGCAGCAGCTTGCGCCAGGCTTGAGCGATCGCCACCGGGATGACGATGTAGAGCAGCACCGAGGTCAGCAGCGTCGCCCACGGCACCGTGATCGATGACAGGCCGAGCAGCAGCGCCACGATCGGCGCAAAGGCGAACACCATGATGGTGTCGTTCAGCGCCACCTGGCTCAGCGTGAACAGCGGATGCCCGCCAGTCAGGCGGCTCCAGACGAACACCATCGCGGTGCAGGGCGCGGCCGCGAGCAGGATCAGCCCGGCGATGTAGCTGTCGAGCTGGTCGGCCGGCAGCCACGGCGCAAACACTTGGCGGATGAAGATCCAGCCCAGCAGGGCCATCGAGAAGGGTTTCACCGCCCAGTTGACGAACAGCGTCACGCCGATGCCGCGCCAATGCTGCCTGACCTGGTGCAGCGCGCCGAAGTCCACCTTCAGCAGCATCGGGATGATCATGACCCAGATCAGCAGGCCGACCGGCAGATTGACCTGCGCAACTTCCATGCGACCCACGGCCTGGAAAACACCCGGCGCGAGCTGACCGAACGCGATGCCGGCGACGATGCACAGAAAGACCCAGACGGTCAGGTAACGCTCGAACACGCTCATCGGCGCGGGCGCCTCGGCGGCCGGCAACACAGCAGCTTGATTCATCAGATTCACCCGTTCCAGTTCAGCTGCGGCCGATCTCGACCAGCGCGGCTTGCAGCGCAGCGCGGTCCATCGATGCCAGCGGCAGCGCCAGCAGTTGCAGCATCCGGTAGCCGATCGCCTGGCGCGTCAGCTCGAAGGCGCGCGGCTTGTCGGCCTCGGGCGCGTTGGACGGATCCGGATAACCCCAGTGCACCTTGACCGGCTGGCCTGCGCCGCCGAAGAACACCGGGCAGCTCTCGGCCGCCGCCGAATCGCACACCGTAATGACGATGCTGAGCGGCGGCGCCTCCGGCGTGGTGAACTCGTCCCAGCTCTTGCTGCGGTAAGCCGAGGTGTCGATGCCGGCGTTGTTGAGCGCCTCGATCGCGTACGGATTGATGCGCCCGCTCGGCGCGCTGCCGGCGCTGTGCGCCTTGACGTCGCGGCCGAGCTTGGCGGCGAGGTGATTCAGCATGCCTTCAGAGAGCACGCTGCGCGCCGAGTTGTGGGTGCAGAGGATGAGGACGTGGGTGGTCATCGTGGCGGATTCCTTCTGGCGTTCAGCAGCAACCGCCGCCGGACTTGGGCGCGCTGATGGCGATGCCGAGCGGCTTGCCGCGCACGGTCGGGCCGGCTTTCGGGGTGCAGCAGGCGGTGTCCGCTGCCTCGGACACTTGGTCAGCAGCGCCGGCCTGCGGTGTGCAACAGCCGCCGGTCGCTGCGTTGGCCGGGGCGGTGGCGGTCTGGCCGGTGCGCGGCGCACAGCAGGCCAAGGTGGCCGCAGCCTCATCGGCCTGCTCGCGGAACACCGGGATTGAGCCGAGCGTGTGGAAGTGCTCCCAGGCGATGCCTTGCGGATCGGTGATCCAGTGTTTTTCGCTCTTGGCGTAGCAGCAGGTGGTAGCACCTTCGTCGAGCAGCGCCAGATCGGCCGCTTCGGCGCGCGCCTTCAGCTCGGCCAGATCGTCGGGGTTGTCGGTCTGGATGCCGAGGTGGTCGATGCCGGGGGCATTGCCGCGCGTCGAGATGGCGAAGTTGACCGGCGGATCTTCGAGCATCCACTTGGCGTAGTCGGCCTCGGTGCGGGTCGGTTCAGCCGCGAACAGCTTCGAGTAGAAGCCGATGCTCTGGGCCAGATCCTGCACATGCAGGTGGACGTGGAAACGCTTCATGGTCGGATCTCCTGGGAGATGAATCAGCAAAGGGGGATCAGCAGCCGCAGCGGCCGGCTTCGGGCGTCAGGCAGGGCTCGCCCTGGCAGCAGTGCGCGGTCAGGTAGGACAGCAGACCGTTCATGCGCTCATAGGCGGCGCGGTAGATCAGGAAGCGGCCGTCGCGCTCCTGCGTCACCAGCTGGGCGTGCAGCAGCTCCTTGAGGTGGAACGACAGCGTGTTCGGCGCCACGCCGAGCTGCTCGGCCAGCGCACCCGCCGCCAGCCCGGCCGGCCCGGCCACCACCAGCACACGGAACACCTGCAGCCGCACCGGCTGCGCCAGCGCCGCAAGCGCTTGAACGATCTCTTGTTCTTCCATATTTCCAGTATCGTTGAAATATTGAATCAATGCAACGCAAAAACCGGCCGAAGCCGGTCGTGCAGCGCCGTGTCAGACGTCGCAGCCCGCGCGCACCGCAAGCGCACCGGGCTACCGCTGCTCAAGCGGTCGTCAGACCGCCGCCAGCGCCTGCTCCAGATCGGCGATCAGGTCGTCGATGTGCTCGATGCCGATGGAGAGCCGCACCGTATCGACCGTGACGCCGGCCTTGACCAGCTCGTCCGGGCCGAGCTGGCGGTGGGTGGTCGAGGCCGGATGGCAGGCGAGCGACTTGGCGTCACCGATGTTGACCAGGCGCGTCACGAGTTTCAGCGCGTCCTGGAAGCGCGCGCCGCCTTCGCGGCCACCGTCCACACCGAAGGTCAGGATGCCGGAAGCCCGGCCGCCCATGGTGCGCTGCACCAGGTCATGGTCATCGTGCTCGGGCAGGCCGGCGTAGTTGACCCATTTCACCTTGGCGTGGCCCTGCAGGTAGTTGGCCACCGCCAGGGTGTTGGCGCAGATGCGGTCCATGCGCAGCGCCACCGTCTCGATGCCCTGCAGGATCATGAAGGCGTTGAAGGGGCTCAAGGCCGCGCCCATGTTGCGCAGCGGCACGACGCGGGCGCGGGCGATGTAGGCCGCCGGGCCGAGCGCCTCGGTGTAGACCACGCCGTGGTAGCTGACGTCCGGCTCGTTGAGGCGCTTGAAGCGCGCCTTGTGCTCAGCCCACGGGAACTTGCCCGAATCGACGATCGCGCCGCCGATGGTGGTGCCGTGGCCGCCCAGGTACTTGGTGAGCGAATGCACCACGATGTCGGCGCCCAGCTCGAAGGGGCGGCACAGGTACGGCGTGGTTACCGTGTTGTCAACGATCAGCGGCACACCGTGGCGATGCGCGATCTCGGCCAGCGCGGCGATGTCGGTGACGTTGCCGAGCGGGTTGCCGATCGACTCGCAGTAGAGCGCCTTGGTGCGCTCGTCGATCAGTGCTTCGAAGCTGGCCGGGTGGCGCGGATCGGCGAAGCGGGTCGTGATGCCGAGCTGGGGCAGCGTGTGCGCGAACAGGTTGTAGGTGCCGCCGTACAGCGTGGAGGACGAGACGATGTTGTCGCCGGTCTCGGCGATGGTCTGGATCGCGTAGCTGATCGCCGCCATGCCGGAAGCCACCGCCAGCGCGCCGATGCCGCCTTCCAAGTCGGCCAGGCGCTGCTCCAGCACCGCGTTGGTCGGATTCATGATGCGGCTGTAGATGTTGCCCGCCACCTTGAGGTCGAACAGGTCGGCGCCGTGCTGGGTGTCGTCGAAGGCGTAGGCCACCGTCTGGTAGATCGGCACCGCGACGGCCTTGGTGGTCGGATCGGGGCTGTAGCCGCCATGCACGGCCAGGGTTTCGAACTTCATCGGAGCTGCTCCACTGGAAATTGAAAAAGCCTGCCAGTGTAGGCAGCGCGGGCGCGGCCGACCACCGGTTCTGACCCCGAGCACCACGCCTGCACCGACTGCGGCCCATCGACTTCGCGCTCACGTTCCAACCGATTCATGCCGATATCAAGCAGAAATCTTGTCGGGACATGCCATGAATACGTCTGCTTTCACACGCCACTTCCAGGCCAGCCGGCTGACCGCACTGGCGCTCGCCGCCCTGTCGGCGTGCGGCGGCGGCGCCGATGTCGCCACCGTCGAGCCGGCGCTGGCACCGTCCTACCATCTGGCGCCGGTCCAGCCCACCGAGCCCGGCGACATCGATGCCGATGGCCAACAAGCCTCGGCACACGCCGCACCGCTGAGCATCAGCGTGTCCGGCCGCGCCGCCGCGCTCTCGACCGCCCGGCGCGTACCGGCCGATCTGCAGGCCGCCCTGGCCGACACCGCCGCGTCCGGCCCCACGGTGGGCGCCCTGGCCGCCGCACGGGTGGCCACCGTCTACACGCCGGCGCAGATCCGCGCCGCCTACGGTTTTGCCCAGTTGCCGGCCGCCAGCACCGCCAACCAGGGCGTCTACCAGGGCTCGGGCCAGACCCTCTACATCATCGATGCGTATCACAACCCCAACATCGCCAACGATCTGGCCGTGTTCAACCTGAAGTTCGGCCTGCCGACCTGCGGCAACCTCAACATCACCGCCACGACGCACTTGCCACTGCCGTCCGCCGTGGCCGGCTCGGGCTGCAACTTCGCGGTGGTCTACGCCGCCACCGCAGGCTCGACGCCGATCGGCGCGCTCAGCAGCAAGGCACCAATCGTCAACAAGGGCTGGGTCACCGAAAGCAGCCTCGACGTGCAGTGGGCCCACGCGATCGCCCCGATGGCGCGCATCGTCCTGATCGAAGCCGCCTCCAGCCTCGTGTCCGATCTGATGGCGGCGGTTGATCTGGCCAACAAGATGGGCCCCGGCGTCGTCAGCATGAGTTTTGGCGCGCATGAGTTCAACTACAGCTCGATGCAGTACTGGGGCACGCCGCTGGGCGGCAGCAAGATGAGCTACGTGGCCTCGAACGGCGACGGCGCCTCGCAGGTGAACTGGCCAGCGGTCGATGCGCGCGTGCTGGCGGTGGGCGGCACCACCCTGCAGTGGAACGGCAGCAGCCGCAGCGAAACGGTCTGGAGCAGCACCGGCGGCGCCATCAGCACCCAAGTGCCGGTGCCCGCCTACCAGGCCGGCATCCGCAAACCGGGCGACCCGAGCACAGCGGGCGCCAAGATCTTCCGTGGCAGCACCGATGTGGCGTTCAACGCCGACCCGTACTCGGGCCAGTACGTCTACGTGACGCCCTCGGCGGCGACCGGCGGCACCGGCTGGGTCTGCGCCGGGGGCACCAGCATCGCCGCGCCGCAATGGGCCGGACTGGTCGGCATCGGCAACGCCGTGCGCGCCGCCAGCAGCAAGGCGCCACTCGGACTGCTGCAGACCAGCCTGTACACGGCGATCGCCAAGACCGCCAGCGTCTACGCGGCCAACCTGAGTGATATCAAGATCGGCAGCAACGGCAGCTGCGGCGCCATGTGCAACGCGAGTGTCAACTACGACCTGCCGACCGGGCTGGGCACGCCGAACACGGCGCCGCTGGTGCAGTTTCTGGCCGCTTATTGAGCTTGCGGTCGGCTACGGCCGACCCGAGCGCTGCAGCAGCAGATAGACGCCGACCAGAATCAGGATCAGCGGCCACCAGTGCGCCAGCAGCGGCCCGAGGTGCGGAATCAAGCCGAGGTTGGAGAGCAGGAACAGCACTCCCAGCACGATCAGGAGCAGCGGGGCGAAGTGCGAGCGGTTGCGCATCAAGGGTCTCCGGCAGTTCACAAGGGTCGCTGCCATTGTGCGGCGGCCCGGACGCTTAAACCCTTGTGGCGTCAGCATTACCCCCTGTGGCGCAGGATCAGCGCTCCCGTCCACCCACCCTTGCAGGGAGCGTCACATCATGCTGAATGTCGCCATCATCCTCGGTAGCACCCGCCCCGGCCGCAACGGTGAAGCCGTCGCCCGCTGGGTGCAGCAGATCGCTGCGAAGCGCACCGATGCGAGCTACGAATTGCTCGATCTGCTCGACTTCCACCTGCCGCTGCTCGACGAGCCGGTGCCGCCCGCGATGGGCCGCTACAGCCAGCCGCACACCAAGGTCTGGTCGGCCAAGATCGCCAGCTTCGACGCCTTTGTGTTCGTCACGCCCGAATACAACCACGGTACCTCGGCCGCGCTGAAAAACGCCATCGACTACCTGTACCTCGAGTGGAACAACAAGGCCGCCGCCTTTGTGAGCTATGGCAGCACCGGCGGCGTGCGCGCGGTCGAGCAACTGCGCCTGGTGATGGGCGAGCTGCAGGTGGCCGACGTGCGCGCCCAGGTGGCGCTGTCGCTCTTTACCGACTTCGAGAACTTCAGCGTCTTCAAGCCGGCGCCACACCACGAAAAGTCGGTCCACGCGATGCTGGATCAACTGGTCGCCTGGGGTGGTGCGATGAAAACCCTGCGCAGCGCGGTCTGAACCGCCAGCGCAGCCGGCCCGACCAGTTGCGCCGGATGGGTTTAGCCAATCGCACGCAGATCCGCCGCGATGGCCTTGCCGATGTTGGGCAGGTCTTCGAGGCGGGTTGGTTCAGAGGCTTTGGCAGTCATCGCCTGACTTCAGACAAGTCGCACACGCTCAGCCGCACGCCCCCACATACCCGCACGCGGTACAGAAATCGCAGCCGTCCTTGTGGATCATCGCGGCGTTACCGCATTCCGGACACGGTTTGCCGTGCATGACGGCGCTGGCTTTGGCGGACGCGGCTGAGGTGGCAGCGGCCGAAACCACCGGCGCGGCGAGCACGCCCATCTCGTTGACCGGGAAACCCTCTTCATCGAGCACGCCGAGCATGGCGTAGCGGTGAATCACCAGCCGCGCGACGTAGGCGACCGTGCTCGGCCAGACCTGCTGGCGGCGCTGGCCCGGCACTGGCGCCATGAAGTGGCCGAGCGGCTCGCCGACGTTGAGCATCTTGCGCAGTTTCATGCCGATCCAGGCCGGATCGATGACGCGCATGTCGAGCGAGAGCAGCCGCGCCAGGCCGTCGAGCGCGCGCGGGTAATTGCCGGCAAACCCGATCGCGCAGGGCCGGCTGACGTGCCCGCCTTCGGGCGTCGGCAGGCTGACTTCTTTGAGCGTGAGCGTGAAGGTTTCGCCCGAGGTCGGATTGTCGATATCGACCGCCCAGGCCAGCGTGCCGTCAGTGCCGGTGCGCGGCTCCTCGCGGCTGAACATGGCGTCGAGCACCGGCGTCGGGCCGCCCTCCTGCAAGGCGCCGAGCTGCTCGCAGCGCCAGCGGATCACCGCAGCGGTGGCCGCGACGACGCCGGGGAAGCGCTTTTTCTCGCCGTTGGGCGGGAACGGCATGTCGAAGGCACGCTCTTCGGCGACGGTGGCCAGGGCGTCGAGCTTGAGGCGCAGCCAGCTCGGATCGTTGGCGCGCATGTCCATCGACAGCGTCTTGGCCAGCGCCGCCATGCCACGCGGCTGCTCGGCGCCGTTGATCCAGATCTCGAACGGCAGCGTCTTGCCGAACAGGCCGGCGTCCGGGCCGGCTTCGGCCGGCAGTTCACCGACGAACAGCGCAAAGTCGCCGTGCGGGTGCTGGATCATGTAGCTCCAGGCCGGGTTGCCCGAGGCCAGCTCGGGCCGGCTCGGCCAGCGCAAGCTCGCCAGCACCGGCTGCGGCAGGCGCTCCAGGCGCAGGCGTTGATTGGCGCCGCCGGTCTGGACCGATTCCTGCGCCGGCAGCTCGACGGTGAGCGGCTGCGGCTGGGTCGGCGGCGGCGTCACGCTCAGCACCGAACCGAGCACACTGTTCGGCCGGTAGGTCGCCAGCCCCTTCAGGCCCGCTTGCCAGGCGTTCAGATAAAGATGCTGGAAATCCTCGTAGGGATAATCTTCCGGCACATTGACGGTCTTGCTGATCGAAGTATCAATATAGGGCGCCACCGCCGCCACCATCGCCGCATGGGCCTCGGCGCTCATTTCCAGCGCGGTGACAAAAGCGTCGGTGAGCGGTGCCTCAACGCCTTTCAGGTGGTGATAAAGGCGCCAGGCGTGATCCTCGACGGCATATTCCTTGAAGCTGCCATCGGCCTCGCGTTTCTTGCGCGTGTAGGTCCAGCTGAAGGCCGGCTCGATACCATTGCTGGCATTGTCGGCAAAGGCCAGACTGATGGTGCCGGTCGGCGCGATCGAGAGCAGATGCGAGTTACGCACGCCATGCGCCCGGATACTGTCTTTCAAGGCTGCCGGCAGGCGCGAGGCGAAACTGTTCGCGCTCAGATACAGATCGGCATTGAAGAGCGGAAAGGCGCCGCGCTCCTTGGCCAATTCAACCGACGCCGCATAAGCCGCGTCACGCATCACCTCGCTGAGACGACGCGCCATGGCCCTTGCCGGCTCGGTGTCGTAGCGCAGACCGAGCATCACCAGCGCATCGCCCAGCCCGGTGAAACCCAAGCCGATACGGCGCTTGTTGTGCGCCTCGCGCTGCTGCGCCGGCAAGGGCCAGACGGTCACGTCGAGCACGTTGTCGAGCATGCGCGCGGCCACCGCACAAACCTCTGAAAAACCAGCCTCGTCAAACTCGGCACTCTCATCGAACGGGTTCTTGACGAAAGTCGTCAGGTTGATGGAGCCGAGGCAGCAGCAGCCGTAGGACGGGAGCGGTTGCTCGCCGCATTGTCCGGTCACGAGCCCGTTGAAAATCACCGTGTTGTGATCCGGCTGGGTGGTATCAAAAACCGGCTGCCGGCCCAGTGCAATGATGTCCTGCACCTTGGTGGCAAAACGCTGCCTCTTCAACAAGGCCTTGTCCTGAACCCAGTCCTGATACTTGCGGTTCTTGCTGTCCAGCAAGAAGCCGATCTGCTGCATGAAATTTTCACGCGACTCACCATCGATGATCAGTTCATGCTGCGGCTGGCAATGATATTCACGCTGGCCACCATGCCCGTCCGGCATGAGCCGATCGGCGGCATCGCGGCGCTGATGGATGCGGGCGAACACACCAAAATTGGCCAGCAATATCTGCACTTCTTGCAGCAGCGGACGATGCACTGAGGCGAGCCGTACCGAACAGCTCTGGCTACTGGTTGAAATATTCACCGTGCCGTCGGTCTGGAACAGAGCACGCAAATAACCCTTGACGCAGGCTTCGCTGCCGCGCCAGATCACTTCAGGCACCGTCAGCTTGGTCTGGCGCGTGAAACCATAGACAGCCAAGGCCTTGGTGAGCAGGGTCGAGCGGATAAAGACATGCTGGCGATCCGGCACGGCAATCGCACTGACCTGATATTCGCGCTGCAACGACAGGCCGGCAATCAGTGTATTGATGTAGGCTGCGACCTGTTCGGCCAGCTGACGCTCCTCATTCCAGAGGCCGATCACCACGGCTTCCTGCCCCTTGCCACGATTGGTGAAATGGCCGTCGCCGGTCACCAATCCGAGCAGAATACCCAAGGCCTCGCTGCCAGCCTCGCCAAACTGACCCGGGCCGGACTGCACCAGAATCTCGTCGTCCGGCCGCAGCTCGGACAGCTTGATCTTGCCCCGCGTGGTGTAGAAATCGTGCCAAGCGGTGGCCTTGATTTCATACCCATCGACGGTCACGACCTTGAAAACCTCGGCATCGCGGGCGGTCATGAAGGCGGGCACGGCAGCGCGCACTTCGGTACCGTGAATATCCTTGCCCAGGGCACGCTGATCCACCGTGACCTGCAACGGCAACTTGTCAGCGTACAACTCACCGATCGGCACCAGTCCATATTGGGTCGCCAGCCGGGTATCCGCCGTCACGCAGGGATTCGTCGCCGCAATCGACTCGCAATACCCGAGATTATTATCAACATTGATCCGATCGAGAAACAACACGCCCGGTTCGGCGTGATCGTAGGTCGAGCGCATGATCTGGTCCCACAGATCGCGGGCGGGCACGCGACGGTAGATCCACAGGCCGTCGGCGCGCTGGCAGGCACCGTTGGCCTTGAGTTTCACGCCCGGTTCGGCCTTGTGCACCAGTTCAATCTCGCCATCGGCTTCGACGGCTTGCATGAAGATGTCGGTGAGGCCGACCGAGATATTGAAGTTCTTCAGATCACCCTGGTCCTTGGCGTGGATGAACAGCTCGATGTCAGGGTGATCGCAGCGCAGCACGCCCATCTGGGCGCCGCGCCGGCTGCCGGCCGATTCAACCGTTTCGCAGCTGCGGTCGAACACGCGCATGTAGCTGACCGGGCCGGAGGCGCTGCTCTCGGTCGAGCCGACCCAGGCGCCGGCCGGACGGATGCGCGAGAAGTCGTAGCCGACGCCGCCGCCCCGGCGCATGGTCTCGGCCGCTTCGGTCAGCGCGGTGTAGATGCCGGGGAAACCCTCTTCCGGCTCGGCGATCGAGTCACCGACCGGCTGCACGAAGCAGTTGATCAGCGTCGCGCTGAGCGAGGTGCCCGCCGCCGAGGCAATCCGGCCGGCCGGCACGAAGCCGCGCTCCTGGGCAGCCAGGAAGCGCGCTTCCCAGAAGGCACGCTGCTCGGGCGCCTCGCGAGCAGCCAGCGCCCGGGCGACACGCCGACGCACCGCCGCGACGCTGTCTTCATCGCCCTTGGCGTATTTTTCGCGCAGCACTTCGGCGCTGATCGGCTGGGGCACCAGGCTGGTGCACAAATCGGACTGGGTCAGGGCTTCACTCATCGCGTTGTTCTCCTCGGGCCGCCATCCTAGGCATTCGGCCGCGCCGACACCAGCGCGCAGGATTGTCCAACCTCACTCAGATCAACGCCACACCAACGAACCAGACCCGAATTGATAAGGCGCAGCCAAAGGCTGAATGCCAGCTGACAGCCCCGGCGCGTGGCGGCAGTGCTTGACCTTGCGCAAGACCTGCAACACAGCAGCTTCCGATAGTGCGCCAATGCCGGGCATCGGGCCCGACTGGAGAACATGATGAATCTCAGCCCAGCCAGGGTCAGACTGTCCGGCGCCAGCGCCGAGTTGCAGCGGGTGCTGCAGACTCTGCGCGATGTGGTCGATCCAGGCGTCGGCGCCAATGTGATCGAGCTCGGCTTGATCGAATCGCTCAGCCTGACCAATGACAGCGCCGAGCTGACGCTGGTTGGCACCAACGCCAACTGCCCGCTGTCGGATCTGATCGCTGACGACGTGTTCCGGGCCCTGCAGCGCGCGCTGCCCGAGCGCGACCTGTACGTGCGCCATGACCCCAGCATTGAGTGGACGCCGAGGCGCATGACGCCAGCGGCCCGCGAACGCCTGTGCTGGGTCGCCGGCTGAAGGCACACTCGCCCAACTCGATGCCGACTCGACCGACCTGGCCGGCGCACCCTGGTGGCGCGCCGGTGCCGGGCCGGCACTCAACGAGTTGCTGGCGACCGCCGCCTTACAACAAGTTCATCCTTTTTGCCGCTTCGCGCAACTCGCTGCGGAAATCCGGATGGGCGATGCCAATCAGGGCCTCGGCACGCTGCTTGGCAGTTTTGCCGCGCAGTTGCGCCACACCAAACTCCGTCACGACATAGTTGATGTCGTTCTTGCTGGTGCTGACGTGCGTGCCTGCAGTAAGGGTCGGCACGATGCGCGAAATCGTGTTGCCGGTTGCCGTCGACGGCAGCACGATGAATGCCTTGCCGCCATTGGAACGGTTCGCGGCCCGCACGAAATCAGTTTGCCCGCCGGTGCCAGATACCGGTGTGAAACCAAGGGTTTCGGAGCCGCATTGACCGATCAGATCGATCTGCATGGTGGCGTTGATGGCAATCAGGTTATCGTTCTGCCCGGCCAGATAAGGATCATTGGTGAAATCCGACGGATGCATTTCCAAGGCCGGATTGCGGTGCATGAACTGATAGAGTTTCTTGGATCCGAGCGCAAACGTGGCAAGTATCTTGCCCGGGTGGCAGTTCTTGCGCTTGTTGGTGACGGCGCCCGACTCGACCAGCGTCAGAATGCCATCGCCGAGCATTTCGGTATGGATGCCGAGGTCGTGCTTGTGGGTCAGCTGCATGACCACCGCATCGGGAATGCCACCGTAGCCAATCTGCAGGGTGGCGCCATCAGGAATCATGTCAGCGACGTATTTGCCGATCGCTTCCTGCACCGGCCCGATCTTGGGCAAACCGACTTCGGGGATGGCCAACTCGCTCTCGACCACCGCCGCGACCTGGGAGATATGAACGTGGCAGTCACCGTGCGAAAACGGCACGTTGGGATTGACTTCCAGGACAATCACACGCGCCTTGCTCACCGCCGCCATGGTGTAGTCAGCCGCCAGGCCGAGCGAGAAATAACCGTGCTCGTCCATCGGTGACGCCACGCTGAACACGACGTCGGCCGGGCTCAGGCCAAGCTTGATCAGCGTCGGCAACTCGGAGAAATAGGCCGGCAGATAATCGTTCCAGCCCTCCTGCCCACCCGGACGCGAGGCCGGTCCGAAAAAATACGCCACATGGCGGATGTTCTCGACCGTTTCCGGATCAAAGTAGCCGTGTTTCTTGATGGGCAGGATCTGCGAAACCTTGACGTCGCGGAAATCACGGCGCTGCTCGGACAGCGCGGCCAGCAGCAAGGGCGTCTCGGCGGCGCCGGTCGGCACGACGATGGTGTCGCCGTTCTTCACCAGACGGACGGCATCGTCCGCCTGCAAACATTTTTCCCGATATTGTTGCTTGAATGACATGGGGTCTCCTTGTGGGGCTGCCGTGCGGTGAATTCCAGAACCTCGGAGGCGAGGTTTCATGAAAAATATTTAGCGAACGATTATGCGGATGTTACGTGGCCGCGTCCATGTCGAAGATTGGCGCAGCGCAAACATCGCTGCCTTCTCGATGACATGGCTCGACACGCGGGATCGCACGGGATGGCTTTGCCGCCAGGATCGCGCATGATCGGAACTTTGTGATTGCGGGTGCGGAGCTGATATGGGGCTGTTGAGCGGGCTGCTGGGGGCGGCTTCGGAAACCGACGGAGTGCGTTTCTCGGCCGAGACGCAGGGCCACTTCGATGTCGAGTCGGAGCTCAAGCTCCTTGACATCCAGCGCACGACGCTGGCCGCCTGCGTCTGTCGCTGAATGCGGGTCGCTGTCGTCACCTACGGGACCAAGGGAGACACGCGGCCGCTGGTGGCCTTGTGCTGCGGGCTCATGAAGGCCGGCCACGAGGTGCACATGCTGGCCGACCGCTCCACCCTGCCGATCGCCTACGCCCATGGCGTACCGACCACCACGCTGGCCGGCGACATGCGCAGCAGCATCGCGCCAGGTGGTGCCTTGTCAGCGGCACTGCGGCAAGGCGCCGATGCCCACGAGATGGTTCGTGCCGCCGGGCAGGTCGCGGCCGAACACAGTGAGTCGTGGCTGCTCGACCTGATCGGTGCGGCCGAAGGCGCCGACGCCATCATCTGCTCCAGCTACACCAGCTTCGTCGGCCTGTCGGCAGCGGAATATCTGCGCATCCCCGTGATCGGCGCCGGACTGTGGCCGCTGACGCCAACCCGCGAATTTCCCTGCGCGCTGCTGCCGTCCTGGCAATTGCCGACCAAGCTGAACCGACTGACTCACGAGGCCCTCAACGCCCTGATCTGGCGACGCTTTCGGCCGCACCTGAACCGGGCGCGCCAGCTGGTCTGCGCGCAGGCGCCGCGCATGACCATGTGGAACGACTTCCCGATCATTTACGGCATTTCGCGCCATCTGGTGCCGCAGCCGGCCGACTGGCCGCGCTGGTGTCGGATCAGCGGCGCCTGGGCATTGCCCGAGCTCGACTGGCAACCGCCGCTGCCGCTGGTGCAGTTCCTGAACGCGGGCGAAGCGCCGATCTACATCAGCTTCGGCAGTCTGGTCGGCAACGACCATGGACGCACCTTGCGGACCGTCATCGATGCGGTGGCGGGCCGGCGGGCGCTGTTCTATCCGGGCGGGAGTGGCGTGGACGGCTATGCGCTGCCGCGCAACTTCCACGTGCTGCAGGACACGCCGCACGACTGGCTGTTTCCACGCACCTCACTGGTGGTGCATCACGGCGGCGCCGGCACCACCCACGCCGCCACACGGGCCGGCGTGCCATCGGTGGTGGTGCCGTTTGCGAACGACCAGTTTTTCTGGGCCGACCGGCTGGCCGCCCTCGGCGTGGCACCGCGCCATGTGCCGGGTCCGAAGCTGGACGCCGAGGCGCTGGCGCGCATGATCGACGCGGCGCAACAGCCCGAGGTACGCCAGCGGGCTCGCGCACTCGGTACCGCGATGGCCCAGGAAGATGGTCTCGGCCAGGCCGTGCAGTGGATCGAGCACTGCGTGCAGCGCCTCGGCCATCGCCACAACGCCAGCCAGCAGCTGTTGCCGATGGCGCTCGACAGTCGCCCTTGACGAGTTACAGGAAGCGCGCCAGCAGCGGTCTCAGCCAGCGCTCGGTCTTGCGCCAGGTGCGCCAGAACGAGTACAGCCGCCGGCCCCAGCGCCAACCTGCGCCAAGCGCGGCGCGTGGCCGCCGCAGCGCCAGCACCGCCACAGCGGCGGCCAAGCCCAGCGACAGTTCCTGCCGATGGTTGCGCAGGCTCTGCAGCAGCGCCCAGGCCTGATCGGCGCGAGCCAGCGGTGTCTGGAAGGTATGCACAGTCGCCACCAGGCTGCCGCGCAACTCGGCGCTACGCTGCAGCAGGGCCGCACGGCGGCGCAGCAAGGTGTCGGTACGGCTGGGCAGGAGGAAATCAATCACGGGGCGGCATCTGCTCGCGGTCACGCGCCAACTCAGCCACGCTGGCGGAAAAGCTGCCACCCGACTGGTGCAGGCTCGCCCGCGCATCGCGCAACAGCCAGACCCCAGCGAGGGCAAAACACAGCGCCACACCGGCCAGAGCCGGCAGACGGTAGTGTTCCCAGAGCAGCGCCACCACAAAAGCGGCCGCAAACAGCAGCGCAAAACCGAGCAACAGCAGGGCTGCCGCACCGCGCAGCAACGCATCAAAGATGCGCTGCGCTTCCAGCTCCAGTTCGGTGCCGAGCAGCTCCAGCCGGGTCTGCAACAGCTCCAGTGTGTGATCAAACAAGCGGCGCAGCGAACTGCGCAGACCGGAGCCGGCGGACCCACTCATGCCGACGCGCCGCTCAACGCCGACCGATCAGCACGCCCACCAGCAGGCCGATGCCAGCGGCCACACCGATCGACTTCCAGGGGTTTTCATGCACATAGACATCGGTGGCCTGACCTGCCGCCTTGGCGCGTTCGACGGCAGCGTCCTGCAGATGGCTCAGACCGGCCTTGGCCTGCGCCAGGCTCGCTCTGACGCGGGAGCGCAACTCGGCAGCCCCTTCGCCAGCCTGTTCGGCGGTGGCGTCGAGCAGTTTCTCGGCATCAACCACGACCAAGCGCAGATCAGCCATCAATTTCTGGGTCTGGGCAGCGGTGTACTCGCTCATGGTGTTCTCTCCTGATCGAAAGTTTGCAAATGGTGCAAAGCCACCATAACCCGACTGGACCACAACAACATGACTGGCATCAAGCGCTGTCACAGTTCGTAGGGATTTTCCAGAAACGGTGCATCAGCTCAGCCTCGACCAACCAGCGGCATGGCGGTGGCCATCACGGTCATGAACAGCACATTGGCGCTGAGCGGCAGAGCGGCCATGTGCGCCACGGCGTCGGCGGCGTGCTGCACATCCATCACCGGCTCCACCTTCAGCGAGCCATCGGCCTGGCGGATGCCGGCCGTCATGGCGGCCGTCATGTCCGAGGATGCATTGCCGATGTCGATCTGGCCGACCGCGATGTGGTGGGCTCGGCCGTCCAGCGCCGCCGTCTTGGTCAGGCCGGTGATGGCGTGCTTGGTCGAGGTGTAGGCCACCGAGCCGGGCCGTGGCGCCTGCGCCGACACCGAGCCGTTGTTGATGATGCGTCCGCCCTGCGGCACCTGTGCCTGCATCTGCCGGAAGGCAGCGCGGGTGCACAGAAACACCCCCGTTAAATTCACATCGAGCATCGACTGCCAAGCGGCCAGCGACATCGCCTCGATCGACACGCCCTGCGTGAACACGCCAGCGTTGTTGAACAGCAGATCAAGCCGGCCGAAGCGCGCTTGCACCGCCTCGAACAACGCCTCGACCGAGGCCTCGCTGCTGACATCGGCCACCACCGCCAGCGTGCGGCCGGTAATGTCGGCTTCCGGGTGCGCTGCCGCTGCGGCGTCGATCACCGCCTGCAGCGGCGCGGCGCGCCGGCCAGCCAGCACCACGCTCCAGCCGTCGCGCAGCAAGGCGTGCACGGTGGCACGGCCGATGCCGCTGCCGGCGCCGGTGACGAGGGCGATGCGAGATGAAGACGGGGACATGCAAGGGGCTCCTGAAATCTGCGATGGACGGTTGAACTGGGCCTGCTGCCGCTGCTGCGACCCCGGCAAGGGTAATCCTGAGCCGGCCGCTGCGGCCACCGCAGGAACAATAGCCAACAACCCTGGAGCAACCGATGACACATGGCCTGACGGCCCAGCGCCTGGTGGCCCTTTTTGCCGCAGGCTGGGCGCTGCTGAATTTTCCGCTGCTGGCGCTGTGGGACCGTGACGTGCTGGTCTTCGGCCTGCCGCTGTTTCCGCTCGCGCTGCTGCTGATCTGGGCGGTGCTGATCGCGCTGCTGGGCTGGATCGTCGAGCGCGCCCCGGACTGACGCCCACCATGCTGCCTGCCGCGCTGGTCATCGGCGTCGCCTTTGCCTATCTGCTGCTGCTGTTCGCGGTGGCGCACCACGGCGACGCTCGCGCCGCGCAGGGCCGCTCGATCATCGGCAGCCCGTGGGTCTACACGCTCTCGCTGGGCGTCTATTGCACCGCCTGGACCTACTTCGGCAGCATCGGCCGCGCCGCCAGCTCGGGCGTCTGGTTCCTGCCGATCTACCTCGGCCCGACGCTGGCGATGATGCTGGCCTGGCTGGTGCTGCGCAAGATGATCCGCATCGCACGCAGCTACCGCATCACCTCGATCGCCGATTTCATCGCCAGCCGCTACGGCAAGAGTCCGCTGCTGGCCGGGCTGGTGGCGCTGATCACCGTGATCGGCATCGTGCCCTACATCGCGCTGCAGCTCAAAGCCGTCTCGGTCGGCTACACGCTGCTCACGGCCGGCCCGGGCAGCGGCGCCAGCGCGGCGGCCTGGTGGAACGACTCGGCCTTCTACGTCGCGCTGGTGCTGGCGGCCTTCACGATGGTGTTCGGCGCGCGCCACCTGGACGCCTCGGAGCGCCACGAGGGCATGGTGGCGGCGATCGCCTTCGAGTCGCTCGTCAAGCTGGGCGCCTTCCTGGCGGTCGGCCTGTTTGTCAGCTACGGCCTGTTCGACGGCCTGGCCGACCTGTTCGCCAAGGCGCGCGCCCGGCCCGAGCTGCAACAACTGCTGCACATCGGCCAGGGCCACCCGTTCGCGTTCGATCAATGGCTGGCGCTGACCTTGCTGTCGATGCTGTCGATGTTTTTTCTGCCGCGCCAGTTCCAGGTCATGGTGGTCGAGAACGTCAACGAGCAACACGTGCGGCGCGCCGCCTGGGCCTTCCCGCTCTATCTGCTGCTGATCAACCTGTTCGTGCTACCGATCGCGCTCGGCGGTCTGCTGTTCCATCACGGCGACGGCGCCGATCCGGAAGTGTTCGTGCTGTCGCTGCCGCTCGCCAGCGGCCACCCGCTGCTGACGTTGCTGGCCTTTGTGGGCGGGCTGTCGGCCGCCACCGGCATGGTGATCGTCGAGACCATCGCGGTCTCGACCATGGTCTGCAACGATCTGGTCATGCCGTGGCTGCTGCGCACGCCGCGCTTCCACGGCCGCGCCAGCGGCGACCTGACCGGGCTGCTGCTGGCGATCCGGCGCGCCGCCATCCTGGGCGTGATGCTGCTCGGCTATCTCTATTTCCACGTCGCGGGCGAAGCCTATGCGCTGGTCAGCATCGGTCTGATCAGCTTTGCTGCAGTGGCGCAGTTTGCCCCGGCGCTGCTGGGCGGCATGTACTGGAAAGGCGCCAGTCGCGCCGGCGCGCTGGCCGGCCTGCTGAGCGGCTTCCTGCTCTGGCTCTACACGCTGCTGCTGCCGTCGATCATCAAGTCCGGCTGGCTGGATCGCGATCTGCTCGAACAAGGTCCGTGGGGCATCGCGCTGCTCAAGCCCGAGCAGCTGCTCGGCCTGCAAGGGCTCGACAACCTGACCCACGCGCTGTTCTGGAGCCTGCTGGCCAACATCGGGCTCTACGTCGGCGTGTCGCTGTGGCGCACGCCCTCGGCGCGCGAGGCCAGCCAGGGGCTGTTGTTTGTCGATGTATTCCACCAGCGCGCCGATTCAGCCGGGCCGGTGTTCTGGCGCGGGCGGGCCCAGGTGCAGGATCTGCGCCATCTGGCCAGCCGTTTCCTCGGTGCGGCGCGCGCCGATGCGCTGCTGCTGGCCTATGCGCGGCGCAGCGGCGCCGGCCGCATCGAACAGATCGAGCCCGACGCCCGGCTGGTGCAATTTGTCGAGACCCAGCTGACCGGCGCGATCGGCAGCGCCTCGGCCCGCATCATGGTGGCCTCGGTGGTCGAGGAAGAAACGCTCGGCCTCGACGACGTCATGCGCATCCTCGACGAGGCTTCGCAGTTGCGCGCCTACTCGCATGCGCTGGAAGAGAAATCGCACTCGCTGGAGCGGGCCAGCAGCGAGCTGCGCGCCGCCAACGAACAGCTCAAGAGCCTGGACAAGCTGAAGGACGATTTCATGTCCTCGGTGACGCACGAGCTGCGCACGCCGCTGACCGCCATCCGTGCCCTGTCCGAGCTGATGCTCGACGACACCGAGATGGCGCTGGAACAGCGCCAGCAGTTCCTCGCCATCGTGGTGGCCGAGACCGAGCGGCTGACCCGGCTCGTCAACCAGGTGCTCGACCTGGCCAAGATCGAATCCGGCCACGCCGACTGGCACGACAGCGCGCTCGACCTGGGCCAGATCCTGCGCAGCGCGGTGCAGAGCACCGCCGAGCTGATGCGCAGTCGCGGCATCCGCGTCGAACTCGACTTGCCCGAGAAGCTCCCCAGCGTGCAGGCCGACCACGACCGGCTCACCCAGGTGGCGCTGAACCTGCTGTCGAACGCCGCCAAGTTCGTGCCGGCCAGCGGCGGGCAGATCCGCGTCGGCCTGCGCCAGGCGCTGCACGGCTTGCAGGTCACCGTCAGCGACAACGGCCCCGGCGTGCCGCTGGAACAGCAGACACTGATCTTCGAGAGATTCCGCCAAGGCGGCGACGACGCGCACCGCCCGCAAGGCACCGGACTGGGGCTACCGATCAGCCGCCAGATCGTCGAGCATTACGGCGGCCGGATGTGGCTGCAGTCTGATCCAGGACAAGGCGCCACCTTCGGTTTCTGGCTGCCATCGCCTACCGTGCCAGCCAGCAGCGCCACCGACGACAACGGCGACGGCGCCACGACACCCGAACAAGGAGACAAGCGATGCCACACAAGATCCTCATCGCCGACGACGAGCCCAACATCCTGATTTCGCTCGAATTCCTGATGAAGCGCGAGGGCTACCAAGTCCGCGTCGCGCACGACGGCCAGGAAGCACTCGACGCGATCGCGCTCGACTGCCCCGACCTGCTGCTGCTCGACGTCATGATGCCGCGCAAGAACGGTCACGAGGTCTGCCAGGAGATCCGCGCCCGCGCCGACTGGAACGGCCTGCGCGTGCTGATGCTGACCGCCAAGGGCCGCGACACCGACGTCGCCAAGGGCCTGGCGCTCGGCGCCGACGACTACATGACCAAACCGTTCGCGACCAGGGAGCTGGCGCAAAAAGTGCGTGAACTGCTGGAGCGCAGCCGATGAAGAACACCGACCGCCGGCTGGTGCGCGTCATCAGCCTCGCCGTGCTCGGCCTGATGAGCTGGACCGGCCTGACGATGGCGCTGGTCTGGACCACCCTGGCGCCGCTGGAGCGCCAGCAAGTGGCGGCCGTGCTGGGCGCCCGGCTCGATCTGGTCGGGCTGTTGCTGATCGCTGCCTGTGGCGTGCTCGCCTTTGCCTTGCACAAGCTGCTGGACCAGCTGATCAGCGCGCCGGCGATCCTGCTCGACCAGGCCCGCGCGCTGGTCGGCACCGACGTGGCGCGCACGCTGGCGCCGCAAGGCAACCTCGACAACCAGGCGCTGACCCAGGTCATCAACGAGCTGGTGCTGCAGCGCAGCCAGCTGCGCGAGGAGATGGCAGAGAAAGTCCGCGAGGCCAGCCACACCATCGAGCAGGAGCGCAGCCGGCTCGCCGCGCTGATGTCCGAGCTGACGCAAAGCGTGGTGGTGTGCAACCTGGACGGCCGCGTGCTGCTCTACAACAACCGCGCCCGCATGCAGTTCCGCGCCTTGTCAAAGGCGCCCGCGCTGGCGGGCGGCGCCGAGCTGATCGGGCTGGGCCGCTCGATCTATTCGGTGTTCGACCGCAAGCTGGTGGCGCATGCGCTGGAAAACATCCAGCAGCGCATGCAGCGCGGCGCGGCGGCGCCGTCGGCCCAGTTCGTCACCGCCACCCAGGCCGGCCAGCTGCTGCGGGTGCAGATGGCGCCGGTGCGCAGCATGGCCCCGGCCGAGGCCAGCGCCGAGGCCGCGCTGCTGTCCGGCTTCGTGCTGATGCTGGACAACATCACGCACGAGTTCGAGCAGGAGTCGCAGCGCGATCAGCTGCTGCACGGTCTGACCGAAGGCAGCCGTGGCGCGCTGGCCAACCTGCAGGCCGCGCTCGACATGCTGGAGTACCCGGATCTGGATGAGGCGATGCGAGCCCGTTTCCACGGCGTGATCCGCGACGAGGTCGGCAACATGACGCGGCGCATCCAGGCGCTGACCGACAGCTCGGCGCAGGATCTCAAGACGCGCTGGCCGCTCGAAGACATGCTGGGCGCCGACCTGATCGCGGCGGCCCTCAAGCGCATCGAGAGCCAATGCGCGGTGCGTGCCGCCAGCGCCGAGGTGGACAGCAGCCTGTGGCTCAAGGTGGACAGCTTCTCGCTGCTGCAGGCACTGCTCTATCTGAGCCACCGGCTGGTCGACGAGTTCGAGGTCCGGCTGCTCCAGCTGCGCCTGACCCGCGCCGGCGAGCGCGCCCAGCTGGACCTGATCTGGATCGGCCAGGCCCTCAGCACCGAGACGGTGATGAACTGGGAGATGGAGGAAATGCGCCTCGGCAGCGACAGCTCGCCGCTGACGGTGCGCGACGTGGTGGCGCGCCACGGCGGCGAGTTCTGGTTCGAGCGCGAGCGGGTCCGGCACCAGGCCTTCTTCCGCTTCCTGCTGCCGCTGGCCAGCCCGCAGCTCGAGCTGGAGACCGCCGCCTTCCTGCGCAACGAGAGCCGGCCCGAGTACTACGACTTCGACCTGTTCCAGGTCACCGAGCAGAGCCGCGCCCTGGACGACCGGCGCCTGAGCGATCTGGCCTACACCGTGTTCGACACCGAGACCACCGGCCTGAACCCTTCGCAGGGCGACGAGATCATCCAGATCGGTGCGGTGCGCATCGTCAACGGCAAGCTGCTGCGCCACGAGGGCATGGACCAGCTGGTCGATCCGGGCTGCATCATCCCGGCCGCCTCGATCCCGATCCACGGCATCACGCAGGACATGGTGCGCGGCCAGCCCGACATCGACGCGGTACTGCCGGCCTTTCACGCCTTTGCGCAGGACACCGTGCTGGTGGCGCACAACGCCGCCTTCGACATGCGCTTCCTGCAGCTGAAAGAACAGCGCACCGGGCTGGCGTTCGAGCAGCCGGTGCTCGACACGCTGCTGCTGTCGGCAGTGGTGCATCCGAACCAGGAATCGCACCGGCTGGAAGCGATTGCCGAGCGCTTCGGCATCACCGTGCTGGGCCGCCACACCGCTTTAGGCGACGCCATCGTGACGGCCGAAGTCTTTCTCAAGCTGGTGGCGCTGCTGCAGGACATGGGCATCCACACCCTCGGCCAGGCGCGCGAGGCGGCGCAGAAAACCTACTACGCCCGCCTCAAGTATTGAAAGGGCTCGATCACGAACGACCTGCTCAGGCCGACCCGCCGACCTAAGATCGGCACCATGACGTCCCACCCTCTCACGCGGCGGACCATGCTGGCCGCGCTGGGCTCCAGCATGGCGGGCCCCTGGCTGCCCGGCTGCGCCTCACCCGAACCGCTGTTGCGGGTCGCCACCAACGTCTGGCCGGGTTACGAAACGCTTTATCTGGCGCGTTCGCTGGGCCGCTATGACCCGCATCGGGTCCGCCTGATCGAGATGCCGTCGAACACCGAATCGCTGCGCGCGCTGGCCGCCGGCACCATCGAAGGCGCCGCCCTGACCCTCGACGAGATGCTGAGCGCCCGCGCCGACGGCATCGATCTGGTGGCGATCCTGGTATTCGATGTTTCGAATGGCGCCGACGCCTTGATGGCGCGCCGCCACATCCCGAACCTGGCGGCACTGGCCGGGCAGCGCATTGCCGTCGAGCAGACCGCCGTCGGCGCCTTGATGCTGGACGCGGTGCTGCGCGCCGGCCGGCTCACCCCGAATCAGGTCCGGCCGGTGTTCCTGACCGTGGAGCGACATCTGGCGGCCTACGACGCGGGCGAGGTCGATGCGGTCGTCACCTTCGAGCCGGTGCTGAGCGAGCTGGCCAACCGAGGCGCCGTGCGCCTGTTCGACAGCCGCCAGCTGCCGGGCGCGATCGTCGATGTGCTGGCGCTGCAACGCGGCGCCCTGCACGAGCGGCCACTGGCGGTGCGGCAGTTGCTGGCCGGTCATTTCCAGGCCCTCGGCCATCTGCAGCAAAACCCGCTGGACGCCGCCCGACGCATGGCGCCGCGCCTGCGGCTGAGCCCGGCGGCGATCCTGCAAAGCTATCAGGGTCTGCAGCAACCGGACCTGTCGGCGAATCGGGCCTGGCTGGGCGGCGACCAGGCCAGGCTGCCGCAAAGCGCGGCGCAGTTGCAGCCGCTGATGCTGCGCGCCAAGCTGCTCGAACACCCGGTGCCGCTGGATCAGCTGTGTGAAGCGATCTGGTTGCCCGCTGCCAACGAGGTGCTCGCATGAAGCTGCGCCACCTGCCACTCAACCTGATGCTGCCGCTGACCATCACCCTGGTCCTGCTGGCGATGGTGGCCGGTGGCATCGCCACCTCAGCCCGCCAGCTCACCGAGGCCCTGCAACACGCCACCGAAGCGCATGTGCGCACGGTGGCGTACAGCCTGGCGCTTGAAGCGGTCGACCACCTCAGCGAGGGTGAGGGTGATCCGCACACGCTGTGGCCGCATGTCGCCCATCTTTCGACCGATCGGCGCATCAGCGCCATCGCCGTGCTCGGGCCTGACGATCAGATCCTGACCGCGCATCGGCTCGACTGGCTGGGCCAGCCCGCCAGCCAGGTGCTGCCCGAACTGCCCCGCCCCGGTGCCGACCTGAACGCCAAGCCTGGATCACCCGGGGTGCACTGGTCGGATGGCGGCCGCCGCGCGGCGATCCTGATCGGCTATGTGGTGCCGCAGCCCGGTGACACGGTGCGCAGCGTGGTGCGCGGCAGCATCTATGTCGAAGCGGATCTGCACGACGAGCTGGCCGATATCCTGCGCCAGGCCATCCTCGGCCGCCTGCCCGAGCTGTTCACCACCGCCCTGCTGCTGCTGATGCTCGGCCTGTGGCTGCGTTGGCAGGTGACCCAGCCGCTGGCGGCGCTGGAACGCGCCAGCGAGCGCCTGGCCAAGGCCGACCTGGCCGCGCGCGCACCGGAAACCGGCCCGGACGAGGTGGTTCGGCTGGCGCGCAGTTTCAACCAGATGGCCCAGACCCTGCAGGCGGCCGATGCCGAACTGCGCGCCAGCCAGGATCGACTCTCGACCATCCTGTATTCGACCGGCGACGCCATGATGGTGACCGACACCGAGCAGCGCATCACCTTGCTGAACCGGATGGCCGAGCGCCTGACCGGCTGGACCGAAGCCGAGGCGCTCGGCCGGCCGGTGGCGCAGGTGTTCCGCATCGAACATGCCGGCACCGGCGCGCCGGCCGAGATCCCGGTGGCGCGGGTGCTGGCGCAAGGCTGCGTGGTCGGCCTGGCCAATCACACGGTGCTGATCAGCCGCGACGGCGTGCGCTGCCACATCGCCGACAGCGCCGCGCCGGTGTATCTCGGTGACGGCACCCTGACCGGCGTGGTGCTGGTGTTCCGCGACGTCAGCGCCGCCTACCGACTGGAGCAGGCACTGGCCGACAGCGAATGGCACTACCGCACGCTGGCCAACTCGGGCCGGCTGCTGATCTGGACCAGCAACCGCGACGGTGACAACACCTGGTGCAACGAACTCTGGCAGAGCTACACCGGCCAGAGCACGGCGGCGGCGGCCGGCGCGGGTTGGCTCGACCCGATCCATCCGGACGACCGCGCCGAGGTACTGAGCACGGCCCAGAATGCGCGCCTGCGCCTGCAAGCCTGGAACATGGAGCTGCGGCTGCGCCGCGCCGACGGCAGCTACCGCTGGATGCTCAACGACGCCTCGCCGCGCTACGATTCCAGCGGCCGCTACCTCGGCTACATCGGTCATTGCCTCGACATCACGCTGCAGCACGAAGCCCAGCAGCAACTGCAGCGCCAACTGGCTGAGCTGCGCCGGTTGCAGGCAGCCATGCTCGGCCGCGAGAACCGCATCAGCGAACTCAAGCAAGAGGTCAACGCCCTGCTGCTGCAACACAACGCCACCCCTCGCTACAACAGTCCGACCAGCCTGAAATGAAAAAAATCCCGCAGGCCTGGCTCGGTGCGCTGCTCTATCTGCTCTTCGGTGGCCTGTGGATCACCGGTACAGATCGGGTTCTGCGCCACGAGCAAACCTGGCTGGACTGGTGTTATGTCGGCCTGACGACCCTGCTGACCGGGTGGTTGATCGGGCGCGCCAGCCAAGCCGATCGGCAGGCCGAGCAGACCGCCCAAGCGCTGCACACCACGCTGGAACAGGCCGTGATCGGCATCGGCCAGATCGACCGCGCCGGCCGCTGGCTGTGTGTCAACCAGCGCCTGACCGAGATCCTCGGCTACAGCGCCGCAGAACTGCTGCGCCGGGGCGCCCAGGATATCCGCCATCCGAGCGACCTGGAAATCGACAAGGCGCTGGCCTCGCAGCTGCTGAAAGGCCAGGCCACGCAGGTGCGCGCCCAGCGCCGTTATCTGCGCGCCGACGGCAGCACGGTGTGGGTGCTGCTGACCGCCAGCCTGACGCGCGGCCGCAGCGCCGCCGAGGATGTCTTTCACGTCGCGCTGGAAGACATCACCGAACTCAAAAACACTGAAAACGCCCTGCAGGCCAGCCAGACCGGGCTCGACCAGCTGGTGCGCACCATCCCCGACATGGTCTGGGTCAAGGATGCCGCCGGCAGCTACCGCCGCTGCAACGCGGCGGCGGCGCGCCTGTTCGGCCGCACCGAAGCCGACATCATCGGCCAGGATGACGCGGGGCTGTTCGGCGCCGAACGGGCCGCCCGCTACCGCGCCGAAGACGCCACCGCCATCGCGGCCGGCATGCCGCTGCTGGTCGAGGAGTGGCAGACCGACCCGCAGGGCCGCCCGGTGCTGATGGAAATCACCAAGACACCGCTGAACGCGATGGCCGGGCCGCTGTCCGGCGTGCTGTGCGTCGCCCGTGACATCACCGAGCGCCAGAGCAACGCCAACCGGCTGCGCGAGGCCGAGCGGCAAAGCCGCGAGTTGCTGGCCGAGGCCGAACAGGCCGGCCGCGCGCTGCTCAGCGTGATCGAGGATCAGCAGCAGGCCCAAAGTCATCTGCACGCCAGCGAAGAGCGGCTGCGCATGGCGCTCGAAGGCAGCGGCACCGGCCTGTGGGACTGGGATCTGGCCAGCGACATCGTCAGCTACTCCGACACCTACCTGCAGCAGCTGCGCTACCAGGGCGATGACTTCCGGCGTGACTTCGTGTTCCGCGACCGGCTGCATCCGCAAGACCTTGAGCGCACCGTGCAGGCGGTGCACCGCTCGCTCGACCAAGGCACGCCGTTCAACGAAGACTACCGCCTGCGCTGCTTCGATGGGCATTGGCGCTGGTTCCACGGCCGTGGCACCTGCCACCGCAGCCACGACGGCCAGGCCGAGCGCTTTTCCGGCCTGCTGACCGATCTGACCGAGCGCCGCCGCACCGAAGAGCGCCAGCGCCTGGCCGCCGCCGTGATCGACAACACCCAGGAAGGCGTCATGATCACCGGTCCGGACCGGCGCCTGATCTCGGTCAACCGCGCCTTCACCGAAATGCTCGGCTACAGCGAAGCCGAAGTGCTGGGCCGCACCCCGCGCCTGCTGCAGTCGGGCCACCACGATCTGAGCTTCTACCAAGCCATGTGGCAGCAGATCGAGAAGAGCGGGCGCTGGCAGGGTGAGCTCTGGAACCGGCACAAGAACGGCACGGTGTTTCCGGAATGGCTCTCGATCAGCGCGGTGCGCGACGGCGCCGACAGCATCACCCATTACGTCGGGGTGTTCTCCGACATCAGCGCCATCAAGGCCTCGGAGGCCGAGCTGGAATTCCTGGCCCATCACGACTCGCTGACCCGGCTGCCGAACCGGCTGTTGTTCCAGAACCGGCTGCAGCAGGCGCTGCAGGAGGCCCAGCTCGCCCAGCGTCGCGCCGCCGTGCTGATGCTCGATCTGGACCGCTTCAAGGACGTCAACGACAGCTACGGCCACCTGGCCGGCGACGAATTGCTCGAACAGGTGGCGCAGCGCCTCACACAGCGCCTGCCGCAAGTCGACACGCTGGCCCGCCTCGGCGGCGACGAGTTCGCGCTGCTGCTGCCACATCTGCACGACCCGGAAGCGCCCACCCGGCTGGCCCGCGAGCTGATCCACGCCCTCAGCGAGCCCTGGCACCTGAGCAACGGCGCCGAAGTGGTGATCGGTGCCAGCGTCGGCATCTGCCTCTATCCGGATCACGGCAGCACCGCGCAAGCCCTGCTGCAAGGCGCTGACGCGGCGCTCTACCACGCCAAGGCCGATGGCCGAGGCCTCTACCGCTACTACTCGGACGAGCTGACCACCGCCGCGCTGGGCCGGCTCAGCATGGAGGCCGGCCTGCGGCGCGCCTTGGTCGAAGGCCATCTGCAGCTGTACTACCAGCCGCAGTACGACATCGCCAGCGGCCGGCTGATCGGCGCCGAAGCGCTGCTGCGCTGGTTCGACCCCGAGCAAGGCCTGATTCCGCCGACCCGCTTCATTCCGGTCGCCGAGGCCACCGGCCTGATCGGCGAGATCGGCGCCTGGGTGCTGCGCGAGGCCTGCGCACAAGGCCGGCGCTGGCTCGACGCCGGGCTGCCGACGCTGACGCTGGCCGTGAACGTCTCGCCGCAGCAGTTCCGCCACGGCGATCTGGCCGAACAGGTCACCCGGATCCTGCTCGACACCGGCTATCCGCCGCAGCAGCTGGAGCTGGAGCTGACCGAGAGCGCCCTGATGGAACGCGAAACCGAGGTCTACGGCACGCTGCAGGGTCTGCGCGGCCTGGGCGTCGGGCTGGCAATCGACGACTTCGGCACCGGCTATTCATCGCTGGCCTACCTGAAGCGCTTCCCGCTCGATGTGCTGAAGATCGATCGCGGCTTCATCACCGACATTCCGCGCGACCGCGACGACATGGAAATCGCCTCGGCGGTGATCGCGATGGGCCACAGCCTGGGCCTGAAGGTGCTGGCCGAAGGGGTCGAGACCGAAGCGCAACTGGCCTTTCTGCGCTTGAAAGGCTGCGACCGCTTCCAGGGTTTCCTGAAACACAAGCCGCTGCCGGCCGAGGAGATGGAAGCGGTGCTGCGCGGCAGCGCGTTGCTGGTCAGCGCCTGAGCAGGTTCAATCCGCCTGCCGCGCCAGCACTGCGGCGATCGCCGCGCCCATCTCGGCGGTCGAAGCGGTGCCGCCCAGATCGGGCGTGCGCGGCCCCAAGCGCAGCACGGTTTCGATCGCCCGCACGATGGCGTCATGCGCAGCGCGCGCCGGCCCCTGGCTGCGGCCGAGGAAATCCAGCATCAGCGCGCCCGACCAGATCATCGCCACCGGGTTGGCGATATTTCGGCCGTAAATATCCGGCGCCGAACCGTGCACCGGCTCGAACAGCGATGGGAAACGCCGCTCCGGGTCGATATTGGCCGACGGTGCCAAACCGATGGTACCGGTGCAGGCCGGGCCGAGGTCTGAGAGGATATCGCCGAACAGATTGCTCGCCACCACGACGTCAAACCGGTCCGGCTGCAGCACGAAACGCGCGCACAGGATATCGATATGCTGCTTGTCCACCGCAATATCAGGATACTGCACGGCCATGGCGTCGGCGCGGCCGTCCCACCACGGCATGCTGACGGCGATGCCGTTGCTCTTGGTCGCCACCGTGAGTTTTCGGCGCGGGCGCTGGCTGGCCAGCTCGAAAGCGAATTTCAAGACCCGATCGGTGCCACGGCGCGAAAACACATTTTGCTGCAGCACCACCTCCTGCTCGGTGCCGGGCCACATCACGCCGCCGATATTGGTGTATTCACCCTCGGTATTCTCGCGCACGATCAACATGTCGATGTCGCCGGCCTGGCGCCCGGCCAGCGGACACGGCACACCGTCAAACAGCCGTACCGGCCGCAGGTTGATGTATTGATCAAACTCGCGCCGGAACTTGAGCAACGAACCCCACAGCGAGATATGGTCCGGCACGCTGGCCGGCCAGCCGACCGCGCCGAACAGAATCGCATCCTGCCCGGCCAGCTGCACCTTCCAGTCGTCCGGCATCATCTGGCCGGTTTTCAGATACCAATCGCAACTGGCCCACTCGATCGGCGTGTATTCGAGCTGCAGCCCGAACCGCCGCGCCGCAACGTCCAGCACGCGCAGGCCTTCCGGCATCACTTCACGGCCGATGCCGTCGCCGGGGATGACGGCGATCTTGAAATGGGTTTTGGTCATGGTGGTTCAGACAATCACTTCGGTGCCTTGCACTCTACAAGCAGCGTATTTGGAGTCACGATCGGCATGGACGTCGCCGACCCATACATACCATTCGATGCCCCGGAAAAAGAGCCGTATCCGTACTGGCCGAGGTACTGTGAGCCACGAGTATTGAGAACGACGTAGCCGCTCGGACATACCTCGCCGGCCTTTTCTATGCATGCATCAGGAACAGCAGCACCGCACCGAATAGCGTAAGCGGGTGTGCCGTTCGGACCAATGATCTGTTTCGATGTGGCACAGCCAGAAAGGACTGCGATGCTGATGATTACGAAGATGGTTTTCATATCGAGACAAAGTTTTATATTGAATATTGGCTGTACGACAACGACACTCACTGATGAGTGCCCAACTCGTTGTCAACGCCAACCGGACGTCCAGATACACAGGTCAGAACTGGACAGCAGTTGTCGGTAGCAGCGTTCAAGTTCCTGTCGCGCAACGGCTTTTAGTGCGCATGCCAGCATGCGCGGTGATATTGGCTTGGACGTCAAAGTGAATAGCCATTCGATGCACTCCCTTTGCTGCGAATGACCGGGCGGATGCCAAATTCGCAACGTAGGGACAGTCTACGGCTGCTCTGCGGGCGGTGTCCACGAGCAGCAGAAAGAAAACTGCCCCGGCTGACGTTTTGGTGACAGCGGGGGCAGTGTATGACGCGGTGCGACCAGGCTGGCCGCATGCTGCTCAGGTAGAGGGAATACGCGCGCGTGATTCGCGCGGATCGCGGAACACCAGCGGGCGCTCGGGCACCGTGCCGGCGTTGGCGGCGGCGACGGCTTTGGCGACCACGCCGTGGGCCAGGCTTTTCGGGCAGACCGGGTCGGCGGCGGTGGCGTCACCGGCGAGCAGATAGGCCTGGCAGCGGCAGCCGCCGAGATCTTTTTCCTTGTCGGGGCAGGTGCGGCAGGGGTCTTTCATCCAGCCGGTGCCACGGTAGCGGTTGAAACCGTCACTCTCGAACCAGATGTCGTGCATCGAGGTGTCGCGCACGTTCGGGAAGGTCAGGCCAGGCAGCATCTTGGCGGTATGGCAGGGCAGCGCGGTGCCGTCCGGCGTGACGGTCAGGAAGACGTTGCCCCAGCCGTTCATGCATTTCTTCGGCTTGCCTTCGTGATAATCGGGGGCAACGAAGAACAGTTTCATGCGGCCGGCGAGTTTCTCGCGCCAGGCGTCGGTGATTTCCTCGGCTTTTTTCAGCTGCTCGTGGGTCGGCAGCAGGTGGTCGCGATTCAGGTGCGCCCACGAATAATATTGCGAATTGGCCAGTTCCAGATACTCGGCACCCAGCTCGGCCGCCAGCGCGATGATGCGGTCGATGTGGTCGATATTGAGGCGGTGGATCACCACGTTCATCACCATCGGCCAGCCCTGCTCGCGCAGCATCTCGCCGACGTTCTGCTTCAGCGCGAAGGTCTTGGTGTGGGAGAGAAAATCATTCATCTCCTTGGTGGAATCCTGGAACGAGAGCTGGATATGGTCCAGCCCGGCCGCCTTCAAGGCCACCGCGCGCTCACGCGTCAGGCCGACACCGGAGGTGAGCAGGTTGGTATAGAAACCCAACCGGTGTGCCTCGGCGACCAGTTCTTCCAGGTCGTCGCGCAGCAGCGGCTCGCCGCCCGAGAAACCGCATTGCACCGCGCCGAGCGCGCGCGATTCGCGCAGCACGCGCAGCCAGCTGGCGGTATCGAGTTCGCGCTCACGTTCGGTCTGCGCAAAATCGACCGGGTTGTAGCAGAACACGCAGTGCAGCGGGCAGCGATAAGTCAGCTCGGCGAGCAGCCAGAGCGGCGGCCCCGGCCGCGCGAGTTTGCCGACGATCGCGTCCAGCGGCGAGGACGCGTTCACGCGGCGCTCCCGTCAGCGCCCAGCAGCACGAGCCAGCGCTGCTGCTGCGCCAAACGCAGGAAATTCTCGACATCGCCACGCAGGTTGGTCGCGCCAAAGGCGGTTTCCAGCGCGGTGACGATCTGCGCGAGCGATTTCTCGCCATCGCAACGCGTCAATATCTCGCCCGCGCTGCGATTCAGTTTCACCATGCCTTCCGGGTAGAGCAGCACGTGGCAGCCCTGCACCTCTTCCCACTGCAGGCGCAAACCGTGGCCGAGGCGCGGCACGAGATCGTCCGGCAAAGGCGCCGCCGCCGAGCTGTTGGCCGCTGCGGCGGCCGTGGTGCCTGCCGTGTTCATGCATTCACCCCGTAGCGCTGCGCCATCGCGTCGTTCATGGCCCAGAGAATATCGAGCTTGAAGCGCAATATCTCCAGCGCGCGTTCCTGCTGGTCGCGGGTCTGAAAATGGCCCAGCGTCACGGCGAGGCCCTGCTCGACGTCGCGGCGCGCCTGGCTGACGCGGTTGCGGAAATACTGCAGGCCGGTCGATTCGATCCAACCGTAATGCTCCGGCCAGGTCGCCAGGCGCTGCTTATGAATCTCCGGTGCAAACAGCTCGGTGAGTGACGAGCAGACCGCTTCCTGCCACGGCGCGTGGCGCGCGAAATTCACATAGGCATCGACCGCAAAACGCACCGCCGGAATCACGTGGCGCAGGTCGGTGATTTCCTCGCGGCTCAAGCCGACCGCCAGGCCGAGGCGAATCCAAGCTTCGATACCACCTTCGTCCCGGATCGTGCCGTTCGGGCCACCAATCTCGAAACCATCGTGATCGAGAATGCGCTGGATCCAGCCGCGCCGCACTTCGCGGTCCGGGCAATTCGCCATCACCGCAGCGTCTTTGACCGGAATGGCGATCTGGTAATAGAAACGGTTCGCGACCCAGCCACGAATCTGCTCCTTTGTTGCCTTGCCGGTATTGAGCATCACGTTGAACGGGTGGTGGATGTGATAACTCTTGCCCTGCTCGCGCAACTGCGCTTCAAAGGCGACGCGGTCCCAGGCCGGCGCGTCTGCGCTGCGCGGCCGGAAGGTGGCGGGGGCGTTGAACGGGGTGCCGAAACGGTTGCCGGTGGAAGTGCTCATGCTTGCTCTCGGAAATCAGTGGTTGTGACAACCCTCTCCCCCAGCCCCTCTCCCACAAGGGGCGAGGGGAGCAAGGCAGGGCGGCCGAAGTAAAGCCCCTCGCCCCTCGTGGGAGAGGGGTTGGGGAGAGGGGGCCGCAGGGCGCACGCCATGCTTCAAAACTCGATTTCCATGCCGTCGAAACTCACTTCGATGCCGGCGGCATTCAGCACGCGCCGCTCGGCCGAGGCTTCGTCGAGGATCGGATTGGTGTTGTTGATGTGGATGAGCACCTTGCGCGTCGTGGCCGGCAGGCGCGCCAGCCACTCGATCATGCCGCCCGCGCCGCTCTGCGCCAGGTGGCCGATGTCGCGCGCGGTCTTGCCCGACAGGCCCATGCGGATCATCTCGTCGTCGGTCCAGAAGGTGCCGTCCACCATCACGACGTCGGCGCCGCGCATGGCTTCCCAGACCGTCGGGTCGATCTCGCCCAGACCGGGGGCGTAGAAGATGCGCCGGCCGCTGGCGCTGTTCTCGAACAGCAGGCCGATGTTGTCGCCCGGCTCGGGGTGGTTGCGGTGCGGCGAATAGGGCGCGGCCTTGCTCTGCAGCGGCAGCGCGCGGATGCGCAGGCCCGGCACGCCGGGGATTTCGAACGGCGCGCCGCCGAGGTCGATGCTGTGGCGGTCGGTGCCGCAGAAGTGCTGCAGCACGCGCAGGATCGGGTTGCCCTCGGTCAGGTCGTCAAGAACCTGGTCGGTGCACCACAGCGGCAGCGGCGCGCCGCGCTCGCGCAGCATGTACAGGCCCGTGCTGTGATCGACCTGGCCATCGACCAGCATCACGCCGGCGATGCCGCTGTCGCGCAGGGCGCGCGCCGGGTTGAGCTGCGGCGCGCGCTGCAGCTGCGTCAGGATGTCGGGCGAGGCGTTCACCAGCAGCCAGTCGTCCGGGCCGCCAACCGCGATCGACGACTGCGTGCGGGCGCGATGGTTGATTGATCCCGCGCGCACCGCACGGCACTGCACGCAATGGCAGTTCCATTGTGGGAAACCGCCCCCGGCGGACGAACCCAGCACCAGCAACTTCATGCCTGATCTCCTGCCTTGTGTTCTGTGTTTCCATCGCGCAGATGAACAGGCCCGCCGGAGCGGGCCTGAAGCATCGCGGCGGGCTGCACCTTGTCAGGCCCAGCCGCCGGATCAACGCTGCACGCTCAGCGCGCGGCGATGTACATCGTGATTTCGAAGCCGAAACGGAAGTCGCAGGCGGCAGGGGTTTCCCAGGTCATGTGTGTCTCCAGATGAGTTGTAGCCAGCGGCCGGAGCGACTGCCCCGACCGATGCTCTAGTCTGGGCGCCAGCGCAGGCCCTGTCGTCGCGACGACCTTGAATCGGATCTCATGATTTTCATGAACATCGATCGAGCCGCCGCAACGCCCCGCTGCGCCTGCGGGTGTTCGACTCTGAGCCGGCGGCCGCACGCCACAATCGGGGCATGACCACCTCCGATCTGTCCGCGCTCCCGAGTACGCCGGCCACGCCCGCAGCGGCTGCGACAGCGCGTCCCGGCCCGGGCGGCCTGAGCCTGCGCCTGCGCATCCACCTGATCGTCGCCGGGCTGATGGCGCTGTTCGTCGCCACGCTGCTGTGGCTGCAGATCGACGCCACCCGGCGCAGCGTGCACGAGGAGATCGTCGGCGCCAACCGCGTGGCAGCCCAGCTGCTGCAGCGCGTCACCTGGGTCTACACCCGCTCGGGGCCGCAGGCGCTGATCGAGTTCCTGGCGCAGCTCGGCCGGGTGCGCGCCAACGACATCAGCCTGCTCGACGAGCACGGCCAGCTGCTCTACCGCTCGCCGCCCTCGACCTACAAGGAAGGCCGCAATGCGCCCGACTGGTACAGCAGGCTGGTGGTGCCACCGCTGCAGCGCCAGGTGATCGCGCTGCCGGGCGGGCAGCTGGCGGTCGAGGCCGACCCCTCGCGCGCCATCCTGGACGGCTGGGACGATTTCCGGGTGCTGGTCGGCGTGGCCGGCGCCGCCTTGCTGCTGCTGCTCGGCGGGGTGTTCTGGCTGGTCGGACGCACGCTGCGGCCGTTCCCGACCATCGTCGCGGCGCTGGAGCGCATCGAACGGGGCGATCTGCGCACCCGCCTGCCCGAGCTGCGGGGCCATGAGGCCGCGACCATCGGCGCCGCCATCAACCGCATGAGCGCGGCGGTCGAGGGCCATCTGATCGAGCGGCTGCGCGCCTTCGAGGTCGAGCGCTCGCTGAGCGAGAGCCGCGAGCTGGCGCGCCAGATCGAGCACCACATGGAGCGCGAGCGGCGCGAGATCGCCCGCGAGCTGCACGACGAGCTGGGCCAGTCGGTCACCGCGATCCGCAGCCTGGCGGCCTCGCTGGTGCTGCGGCTGGGCGAACGCGATCCGCAGGGCCGCGAACTGGCCGGGCTGATCGGCAGCGAAGCGCTGCGGCTCGATGACGCCATGCACAGCCTGATCCCGCGCCTGGCGCCGCTGGCGCTGGATCAGCTCAATCTGGCCGATTGCCTGAGCGACCTGGTCGCCAGCGCCCGCCAGCGTGAACCGGCGATCGAGATCGTGTTCAACATCGATGCGCCGCTGCCCGAGCTGGACGGCGACACCGCGCTGGCCGCCTACCGGGTGGTGCAGGAAGCACTCAACAACGCGCTGCGCCACAGCGGCGCCCACCGGATCGCGATCATGCTCAGCGCCAACGAGCGACTGCTCGACATCAGCGTCAGCGACGACGGCCAGGGCCTCAGCCTCGACGGCTCGGAGCCGCTGCAACACAAGGGCCGCTACGGCCTGCGGGGCTTGCGCGAACGGGTGCGCGCACTGGGCGGCCGCTTCGAGCTGGCCAGCCCGAGCGCGCTGGACACCGGCCGTGGCCTGCGCGTGCAGGCCTGGCTGCCGCTGCAACTGAACGCCAGCGCGACGGTAGCGCCGCCCGGAGTGCCACGATGATCCGCATCATGCTGGTCGATGACCACGCCGTGGTGCGGGTCGGGTTTCGCATGCTGCTGCAGGCCAGCGACAGCTCGATCGAGGTGGTGGCCGAAGCCGACAGCGGCGAGGCGGCGCTGCAGCTGCTGCCGACGGTGCAGCCCGACGTGCTGCTGCTGGATCTGTCGATGCCCGGCATGGGTGGGCTGGAGACGGTGCGCCGGCTGCGCGCGCACGATCCGGCCATCAAGGTGCTGGTGCTGTCGGCGCATGAAGACACCGCCCACGCCCGGCGGGCGCTGGGCGCCGGTGCGTTGGGCTACCTGAGCAAGCGCAGCGCCCCCGAAGCGCTGGTGCAGGCGGTGCGCTGTGTTGCCACCGGCAAACGCTACATCGACGCCGCGCTGGCGCAGAAGCTGGCGCTGGCGCAGCTGGGCGACGAGCCGAACCCGGTCGAGGCGCTGTCGGAACGCGAGTTCTCGGTGTTCGTGCAGCTGGCGCGCGGCGCCACGGTGGCCGCCATCGCCGAACAGCTGGCGCTCTCGGGCAGCACGGTGGGCACGCACCTCTATCACATCAAGCAGAAACTGGGCGCTGCCAACCAGGCCGAACTGACGCTGATCGCGCTGCGCTGGGGCGTGATCGAGGCCTGATCAGGTGCCCGAAGCGGCCGATGCGGCGGGCAGCAGCACCGGCGCCGATTCGATGCCGTGTTTTTCACCACTCATGTCGACCTCACCGCCCTTCATGATGGTGAAGAGGGCGATGGCGGCAAAGATGATGAAGCCGAGGGCGAGTTTCCACATGGGACGTCCTGTACAGAGATGAGTTGAGGCTGCCAAAAACAAGGCGGCCCTTGCGGGGCCGCCCGGAAAGACGCGGGTCCGACGACGCTCAGTCGTTGGCGTAGATGTCGACGTCCTTGGTCTCCCGCACGAACAGCATGCCGATCACGAAGGTGACCGCCGCGATGATGATCGGGTACCACAGGCCGTAGTAGATGTTGCCGTTCTGCGCCACCATCGCAAACGAGATGGTCGGCAGCAGACCGCCGAACCAGCCATTGCCGATGTGATACGGCAGCGACATCGAGGTGTAGCGGATGCGGGTCGGGAACATCTCGACCAGCATGGCGGCAATCGGGCCGTAGACCATCGTCACGTAGATCACCAGCACCGACAGCAGCAGGATGATCTTGAGCTTGTCCACCTTGGCCGGATCGGCCTTGAGCGGATAGCCGGCCGCCTTGAGCGCCTCGGTGACGTCCTTCTTGAACGCGGCGATGGCCTTACCGCTGGCTTCGTCGAACTTGTGTCCGCCAGCGGTGAGCACGCCGGTCGGCGGCACGATTTCCTTGTCGCCGATCTTGATCAGGGCGGGCGAGCCGGCCGGCAGGCTGTCGTTGCGGTAGCTGGCCGCCGCCTGGGCCAGGGCCCGCTTGGCAATGTCGCAGCCGCTGGTGAAATCGACTTCGCGCGAAATCGGGCTGCCCTGGAACGAGCAGGTGGCCGGATCGGCATGCACCGTGATCTGCGCGGTGGCCTGGGCGTGCACCAGATCGGGGTTGGCCGCTTCGGTGAGGGACTTGAAGATCGGGAAGTAGGTCAGGCAGGCCAGCAGCAAGCCGGCCATGATGATCGGCTTGCGGCCGATCCGGTCCGACAGCGTACCGAACACGACGAAGAACGGCGTGCCGATCACCAGCGAGGCGGCAATCAGCAGGTTGGCGGTCGAGCCATCCACCTTGAGCACGCTGGTCAGGAAGAACAGCGCGTAGAACTGGCCGGTGTACCAGACCACCGCCTGACCGGCGACCAGCCCGAACAGCGCCAGCAGCACCACTTTCAGGTTCTTCCACTGGCCGAACGATTCGGAAATCGGCGCCTTGGAGGTCTTGCCCTCTTCCTTCATCTTCTTGAAGGCAGGCGACTCGTTCATCGACAGGCGGATCCAGACGCTCACCGCCAGCAGCAGGATCGAGACGATGAACGGCACGCGCCAGCCCCAGTCGGCAAAGGCCTCTTCGCCCACGGCGGTACGGGTGCCGAGGATGATCATCAGCGACAGGAACAGGCCCATCGTCGCGGTGGTCTGGATCCAGGCGGTGTAGGCGCCCCGGCGGCCGTGCGGCGAATGCTCGGCCACATAGGTGGCGGCACCACCATATTCACCACCCAGCGCCAGGCCCTGCAGCATGCGCAGCGCGATCAGGATCACCGGCGCGGCGGCACCGATCGAGGCGTAGTTGGGCAGCACCCCGACGATGAAGGTGGACAGACCCATGATCAGGATCGTCACCAGGAAGGTGTACTTGCGCCCGATCATGTCGCCCAGCCGACCGAACACCAGCGCGCCAAACGGCCGCACGATGAAGCCGGCCGCAAACGCCAGCAGCGCGAAGATGAACGCCGAGGTCGGGTCCAGCCCGGCAAAGAACTGCTTGGCGATGATCGCCGCCAGCGAGCCGTACAGGTAGAAGTCGTACCACTCGAACACCGTGCCGAGCGACGAGGCGAAGATGACTTTCTTCTCCTCGGCCGTCATCGGCGCACTCGATGCCCGAACATTGGCGGGAATGCTAGCCATGGGGTTGGTCTCCTCAATATATGAATTGCCGCAGATGCGACGTATGGAACCGACTGTGGGAACGGGTGCTGACCAATCGCTGACAAAAAATCACGGCAAGTCAGCGTCACCGATGACAACCCTGACTTCCTTTTCCGCATTGCGAAATTTGATCGCCTGCGGCAGCGCAGCTGCGGGATAGTCCTGAGTCATCAAAGCACGCCCAAGCGATGGGTCGCAGCTCTTGCGCTCGGCGATCAGCCGGCAGACCTCCGACTTGGCTTCATCGGGCAGGCGCGACCAGGCGCTGATCTCATCGATGCTGCGCCAGCAGCCCAGGCACAGGCCGGTCGACTCGCTCATGCGGCAAATGTTGATGCACGGGCTGGGTACGCCGGAAACAACGGGACAGGCGGTAGTGTTCATCGGCTCAATCCTGCACCACATCGGCGATCGGTGCTCCACCGGTCAGCCGACTCAGATCGGCCGGCGCGAGCTGGAACACGCCGTTCGGATGGCCGGCCGCCGCCCAGATGATGTCGAAGCGGAACAGCTCGCGGTCGATCAGCACCACCGGCGGCGTGGCATGCCCGAGCGGCGAGACACCGCCGATCGAGAAGCCGGTACGCGCCTTCACGAACGCCGCATCGGCCCGACCGACCGGCCCCACTTGCGCCGCCACCTTGCGTTCATCGACCCGCCGATCCCCCGAGGTGACGACCAGCACCGCCACCTCGTCGGCACGCCGACGCAGGATCACGCTCTTGGCGATCTGGCCGAGCGTCACGCCAAGCGCATCGGCAGCCTCCTGCGCAGTGCGCGCTGCGGTCTGCAGCAGCACCGGGCGATGCGGATGCGCCGCCTCTCGCAGCAGTTGGCTGACAAGGCGAAAACCTTCGGGCTGGTCGTCGGACGGCAGATCACTCATGACCGGTGCAGCTGTGTGTGGTTGGCAAGGAGGCCATTGTCAGGCAAGCGGCGCCACACCCGCACGTGGTGTTGATGCGACGCATGCCGCCCCCGAAGCACGGGCAGCTTTGCACGTGAGCCCCCGCAGACTCGGGGTGCGGCCTTGTAACAAACCCGACCCGCTCACGATAATCTGACCATGCGGCCTGCCCCCTTGTGCCGCCCAGGTGCACGAGGAGTTGACCACCATGCCCATCGAGCTGCAGACCCGCAAGGGGCGCCCACCCCGGGTCGTGATCGACAACTATCTGGTCATCACCGCCTTGATGTTCGGCGGCGGTACCGCTGCCCGCCTGCGCCAGGCCTGGCAGAACGGCCACTGCCGGCCGATGGTCTGCAAAGCCACCGTGCTCGATCTGCTGCGCCAGCTCGGTCAGCCGCAACTGGGCTTCAGCGCGCAGGAGCAGCAGTCGCTGCTGGGCGAATTCATGCCGCATGTGCTGAAAGTGCGGGTGCCCGAAGCCGACAGCAGCAGCGCCACGACCGATCCGGCGGGCCTGGCCTTGGTTCGGCTCGCCATGGCCGGCAAGGCGCATGCGCTGGTGACCGCCGACCGCGACCTGCTCGCCATGGCCGAGCGCTTCATCTGCCCGGTGCTGACACTCGACAGCTTCATCGACACGCTGGCGAGCCGCCAGGCCGCTCGGCACCACAGCCGCATCGCGCTGGCCGCTTGAGCGAGCCGCAGCCCCGGCACAACCACGGCACGGTGTTTGCGACGTGTGCCGTCACGGCACTCGAATGCACCACAGCGGAGCTTTACATGCGGAAAAACCACCTCAAACCTCTGGCGAACGTGCCCACAGCCCCGATCGCGCCCCCGATGCAGGCACGCAACCCGCCCGCAGACAACCAGGAGCCCGGTCCCGATCTAGCCGGCACGCTGATCAATCTGTGCGGACGCCAGCGCATGCTGTCGCAGCGCATCGTCCTGCATCTGGTGCTGAGTGCCCAGGGACAAACCGAAACCCTGGCCATTGCCAGTGATGCACTCACCTTGTTCAGTGACTGCCACGAAGTGCTGAGCCGAGGCAAGGGCATCCTGCCGGCGCCGTGGACACCCGCCCTGCAAGAGGCCTTCTTCGGCCTGCAAGGCGCCGATGCGCCGGTCCGCACCTTCATCAGGATGGCCCGCCAGGCGCTCATCCAAGTCGAACAAGGTATCGGACAGCCCCCGACCGGTGCGCTTGCACCCGCGCTGAACGAGCTGGTGACCGCAGCGACGACCGTGCTCGCGCATCTGAACCGGCTCACGCAGTGCTACGAAACCGCTGCACACGACAGCGCCCGGCGTCAACGCCAGCAGCTGATCGACCTGATCGGCCGCATCCACAGCATCGCCCGCGAAGCACGGGTAGTGAGCTTCAAGGCCCGGGTCGCCTCGGCCCGCGCCGGCGAAGCCGGACAGGAGTTCGGCGACGTCGCCAGCGTGCTGTCGGAAATCAGCGAGCAGATTGCCGAGTTGGCCGAAACCGCCCGCCAAGTTCACTGAAGGGTGCGCCAAGCGCTGGCGTGGCCGCCAGCGCTCGCAGCAGCCTCAGGCGGCGGCGGTCTTGCTGGCCGCCTTCTTGGCCGGCGCCTTGGCCGCGCGCGGCTCGAACTCGAACACCACCTTGCCTTCCTTCTTGTCATAGACCAGGAAGGCCTTGAACTTGCGGCGTGTCTTGTTCGAGACGAAGCCGTCCAGCAAGTCGGTCTTGCCGCTGCCGAGCAGCTTGTGCATCTGCTCGGGCGTCACCATCTGCTGCAGGATCACCGCGCCGCTCTTGAAGTCGCAGGTCACGTGCGCACCCACCGCGTGCTCGCAGACGTAGCTGGTGCCGTGCGCGTAGACGTGGCCCTGGCACTTCGGGCAGGCGCCCAGGCTGGGCTGGCCGGAGAAGTCGATCGGCGCGCCGTCTTCCTGAGCCTTCTTCTCGTCCTCGCCGAAGTCGAATTCGAGCTTCCAGTTCTTGATCTCCTCGTCGCGCACCAGCTTCAGCTCGGCGGTGAACGGCCAGCCGGCCTTGGAGCGGAAGCCTTCCAGCGGGCCGATACGGTGGTCACGCAGGAAGGCATCGGCCTCGTGCAGCTCGAAGCTGCGCGCGCCCGGAATCTTGCTGATCGAGAAACCGCAGCCGTGCTGCTCGTGGGGATCGGCAGCGCCGTCCGCGCCAATACCGGCGTCCTTGCCGACGCAGGCGAAGCGGCGGTAGTTCTCCTTCACCACGCCGCCGCAGTTCGGGCAGGGCGTGGCGAGCTGGGCGTAGTCGCCGGGAATGGTGTCGCGGTCGTATTCCTTGGCCTTCCGGACCACCCGCGCCGCCATCTCGGCAATGCCGCGCATGAAGTCATCGCGGCTCAGCTGGCCACGCTCCATCTGCGCGAGCTGGTTCTCCCACTGGCCGGTCAGCTCGGGCTTGGTCAAGTCCTGCACGTCCAGGCCGCGCAGCAGCGTCATGAGCTGGAAGGCCTTGGCGGTGGCGATCAGATCGCGGCCCTCGCGCAGCAGGTACTTCTCGGCAATCAGGCCTTCGATGATCGCGGCGCGTGTCGCTGGTGTGCCGAGGCCCTTTTCCTGCATCGCGGCCTTCAGCTCCTCGTCGTCGATCAGCTTGCCGGCGCCTTCCATGGCGGACAGCAGGGTCGCTTCGTTGTAGCGTGCCGGCGGCTTGGTGCGCAGCGCCAGCGCCTTGATGTCGTCGTTGCTGACTGTCTCGCCCGGCTGCACCGCCACCAGATTGGCGTCCTCGCCCTGCGCTTCCTTGCCGTAGACCGCCAGCCAGCCCGGATTGACCAGCACCTTGCCGTTGGTCTGGAAGTGCTGTTCCTTGCCGATCCCGGGCACGTTGACCGCCACCTTGGTGATGCGGGTCGTGACCATGAACTCGGCCGACGGGTAGAACACCGCCAGGAAGCGCTTCACCACCAGGTCGTAGAGCTTGGCTTCCGGCTCGCTCAGGCTCTTGGGTGCCTGCAGCGTCGGGATGATGGCGAAGTGATCCGAGATCTTGCTGTTGTCGAAGACGCGCTTGCTCGGCTTGACGTAGCCGGCTTTCAGCGCCTTGCGGGCGTGCTGCGCCAGTTCGCTGAGCGGCCCCGGCAGGTCTTCCGACGCGATCATCTCGAAGGTCTGCTGCACCACGCCGAGATAGTCCTCGGGCAGCGCGCGCGAGTCGGTCCGGGGGTAGGTCAGCACCTTGTGCTTCTCATACAGCGCCTGCGCCAGCCCGAGCGTGTTCTTGGCCGAGAAGCCGAAGCGGCTGTTGGCCTCGCGCTGCAGCGTCGTCAGGTCGTAGAGCAGCGGGCTGGACTGCGTGCTGGGCTTGGCTTCCTCGGTCACGGTGCCGGTGCGGCCACGCACCGCCTCGGCGATGGCTTGCGCGTCGGCGGCGTTCCAGAGCCGGTCGGCGCGCTTGTCGCTGTCGGGCGTGCCGTCCGGCAGCAGACCGTCGCGGTCCTTCTTGTAGCCGGGGTTGAACCACTTGGCGTCATACAGGCCCGCCACCGCCGCGAAGCTGGCCTTGATCTCCCAGTAGTCACGCGGCACGTGCTTGCGGATCTTCTCTTCGCGCTCGACCACGATCGAGAGCGTCGGCGTCTGCACCCGGCCCACGGTGGTGAGGAAAAAGCCGCCGTCGCGCGAGTTGAACGCCGTCATGGCGCGCGTGCCGTTGATGCCGACCAGCCAGTCGGCCTCGGAGCGGCTGCGCGCCGCGTCCGACAGGCCCTGCATCTCTGCGTCCGAGCGCAGCTTCTGGAAGCCGTCGCGGATCGCCTGCGGCGTCATGCTCTGCATCCACAGCCGCTGCACCGGTTTGTTGAGCTTGCCCTTGCCGCCGTCGGCGTACTGCACGATCAGGCGGAAGATCAGCTCGCCCTCGCGGCCGGCGTCGCAGGCGTTGATCAGGTTGGTGATGTCCTTGCGCTTGATCAGCTTCACCACCGCTGACAGGCGCGCCTTGCCCTTGTCGATCGGCTCCAGATCGAAGTGCGGCGGGATCACCGGCAGGTGCGCGAAGCTCCACTTGCCGCGCTTGACGTCGTATTCCTCCGGCGCCTTGATCTCGACCAGATGGCCGACCGCCGAGGTCACGACGTACTGGTCGTTCTCGAAGTGGTCATCGTGTTTTTCGAACTTGCCCACCAGCGGCGTGAGCGCACGCACGATGTCCTGGGCAACCGACGGTTTTTCTGCAATGACGAGAAACTTGCTCATGACTCCAACCTGCTGGGGCGCCCGCCGCCGAAGCTGCGGGCTCTCTACATACAATCCGGCCTCGCGCGTACGCACGCACGCGCTCATGTCATCAATCTAAACAAATCTGCCGCCCATGCCGACCCCGCGCTCGCGCAAGACCTCGCCCTCCGACTCCGAAACAACAGGGGCCAGCAAGCCGGCGGCACGGGCAACCAGCCGCCAGACCGGACCAGCCAGCAGCGGCCGACGCATCCAGGTGCGCCAATCCGGCGTGCATGGTAAAGGTGTATTCGCCCTGACCGACATCGCCGAGGGCGAACCCATCATCGAGTACAAGGGCGAAGTGATCAGCTGGACCGAGGCGGTACGCCGCCATCCGCATGATCCGAGCAACCCGAACCACACCTTCTATTTCCACGTCGATGAAGAACGCGTCATCGACGGCGGCTTCTTTGGCAACTCCTCGCGCTGGATCAACCACTCCTGCGACCCGAACTGCGAGGCCGAAGACGATGGTGGCCGCATCTTCATCAAGGCCTTGCGCGCGATTCCCGCCGGCCAGGAGCTGTTCTTCGATTACCAGCTCATCCTGGATGAACGCTACACCGCCAAGCTGAAAAAAGCCTACGCCTGCTGGTGCGGCGCCAAGAACTGCCGTGGCACCATGTTGGCGCCCAAAAGCTGACACCCTCTCGACTCTCTGCAAAGAACCCGACCACCATGCTGAACTGGGACGCCGAAACACTGTGGCTGGCGCTGGAGCCACTGGCACCCGGCCTCAGCATCGAGGTGCTGCCGCAGTGCGGCTCGACCAACACCGTCTTGCTGGAGCGCGCCCGCACGGCCGGTGACGCGGCCTATCCCTGCCTGCTGGTGACCGAGCAGCAAACCGCCGGGCGCGGCCGACTCGGCCGGCAATGGTGGTCCGAGCCGGGCGGCGCGCTGATGTTCTCGCTCAGCCTGCCGTATGCGCCGGCCGACTGGTCGGGTCTGTCGCTGGCGGTCGGGCTGGCGGTGGCCGAAGCGCTTGACGAGGCCGGCACGCTGATCGGCCTGAAGTGGCCCAACGACCTCTGGCTGCGCCATGAGGACCGCAAGCTCGGCGGCATCCTGATCGAAACCACCGCGCTGGTGGCACCCGCCACGCCGAATGCGCGCCTGGCGGTGATCGGCATCGGCCTGAACATCGCGCCTCAGGCTCCGGCTGGCGGCAGCTACAACACCGGCTACGCCGGGCTGCAGGCCGTCGATCCGCGCTGGGACGCACCGACCGTGCTGGCGCGTGTCGCCCCCGCCTTGCTGCGCCTGCTGAACCGTTTCGAATCCACCGGCCTGGCGCCGCTCACGCCCGCCTTTGCCGCGCGCGATGTGCTGGCTGGCCGCGAGGTACGCGCCGGTGCGGAGCAAGGCCGCGCCGCCGGCATCGACGCCAGCGGCAATCTGTTGCTGCAGACCGCAGCCGGCGACCTGCAGGCCGTTTTCAGCGGCGAAGTGAGTGTGCGTCCATGCTGAGAGCTCTGGTTCTGTTGCTGCTGGTCGCCAATCTGGTGTTTTTCAGCTGGACGCGCGGCTGGCTGGCCGGCCCGCCGCTCGGGCTCGATCCCGAAGGCGATCGGGAGCCGCAGCGGCTGCACGCACAAGTGCACCCCGATGTGCTGCAACTGCTGTCGCTGTCCAGCCTGGTGGCCCCTGCTGTGCCGGTCTGTCTGGACGCCGGCCCGTTCAGCCCGGCCGAGCAGCCGCAGGTGAGCGCCGTCGCGCAAGCCAATCTGCCGGAAGGCAGCTGGGCGCTGCTGCCGCGCGACAAGCCCGGCAGCTGGATGGTCTACATGGGCCGCTTCCCGAACCGCGAGTTCATGCAGCGCAAGGGCGATGAGCTCAAGCGCCTGGGCGTGCGCTTCGAGGAGCTGAAATACTTTGCCGAGCTGGAGCCCGGTTTTGTACTCGGCCGCTACAGCCAGGAAGACGCCGCCAAGGCCGCGCTGCAAGCGCTGACCGGCCAGCGCATTCGCAGCGCGCGCATCGTCACGGTGGCGCCGGCCAGCATCAGCTACACGCTGCACATCGGGCAGGCCGATGCCGCGCTGCAGACCACCGCGCTGGGCCTGCGTGATCAGCTCGGCGGCAAGACCTTTGTGGCTTGCCCAAAAGAAACGGCTGGCGGACCGCAGAACGCAGCCAGCCAGCCGTAGGGTGTGCCGCCAGTGATTACTTGGCGATGACGCGCACCATTTCGAGCACCTTGTTCGAGTAGCCCCACTCGTTGTCGTACCAGGACACGACCTTGACGAAGGTCTTGTCGAGCGCAATGCCGGCTTCGGCGTCGAACACCGAGGTGCAGCTCTCGCCACGGAAGTCGGTCGCGACGACCTTGTCTTCGGTGTAGCCCAGCACGCCCTTCATGGCGCCCTGGCTGGCGGCCTTCATGGCGGCGCAGATGTCGGCGTAGCTGGCTTCGCTGTTCAGCTCGACGGTCAGGTCAATCACCGAGACGTCGCTGGTCGGCACGCGGAAGGCCATGCCGGTCAGCTTGCCCTTGAGTTCCGGCAGCACCACGCCGACGGCCTTGGCAGCGCCAGTGCTCGACGG
>JBFPGZ010000014.1:0-121783 GCA_041083665.1 Leptothrix sp. (in: b-proteobacteria) | reverse complement strand
ATCGCTTCAACCGCCGTTTCGACCTGCGCGGCCTGCTCGCCCGCCTCATCACCGATACCGTCCAGTGCAAACCCCGTCCTCAGCGTGTCATTCGGGGGAATGCGGAGGATCATTGCTAATCAGGTAATTGTTTGCAACGTCATTTATCGTATTCATAAAAATATCCCGTCAATAAGACGGGATTGAATGAGTCATATACGGATATCACAGCTTTCAACTCTCTCGCAGCAAGAGCGTGGTTCTATAATCACAGCAACCCACGTTCAGCAAAACTTGTCACTGCATTTCCCGCCACCACAAAGTGGTCAAGTACATGCACATCCACCAGTGCGAGTGTTGCTTTCAAGGACTGCGTTAAATGCTCGTCTGCCCGTGATGGCTCGGCAACACCGCTCGGGTGATTGTGCGCAATCACAACCGCTGAGGCATTAACCTGGAGGACACGCTTCACGATTTCTCGCGGATAGACTGCGGTCTGGGTCAGCGTGCCTCGGAACAATTCCTCCGCTGCGATTAGTCGGTGCTGCGCATCCAGAAAAAGGACGATGAAGCTCTCGTGATCCTTACCTGCAAAGGCAAGTCGGAGATAGTCTTTCACTTCAGCCGGCGATTCAAACGCATTCTTATCCATGATCTCTTCCGCAATCCATCGGCGCAGTAATTCGCGGGCCACGAGGAAGGGCGCCAGATCGGGAGCGGCATCTTCACTGTTCGCCTCAAAGAATGGTCGCAATGATCCGAGATACCCGGAGGTAGTTGCGTGCTCTCCAATGAGCACATGAAGCAGTGCATCTGTTGGTGTGTGGGTGTAGTCCATAGCGGGTGATTCCTTGTATGAAGGACAAGAGGTCCGCTATTCATTTATCTGTATCCACTGCCTTTGCGCACGGCGCGAAAGCGTTCCGCGAGGGCACATTCGAACGCCGTGCATCGTGGGAAAACCACACGGTAGTCTGTATGCATGAACGAACACAACGCGATCACATACTTCGGCATCACCAATGGCCGTGTGCCACATAAGACCTTTGGCATCAAACAGGCCGATCGGCTTTTTCATCTGTATGCTATCGGCCGCACCGGAGCCGGTAAGTCCACGCTGATTGAAACGCTTGCCCTTCAGGACATCCATAGTGGCCGTGGCTGCGCATTGATCGACCCGCATGGCGATTTGGCCGAACGTCTTGCCGTTCAGGTACCACCGTCACGCCGGGGCAACTTTGTGTATTTCAATGTGCCCAACCTAAAACAGCCCTACGGATACAACCCGCTGCGCAGAGTACACAAAGACAAGATTCCGCTTGCCGCATCTGGTCTTCTTGAAGCACTAAAGAAATTATGGAGTGATGCTTGGGGTGTACGCATGGAACACCTTCTCCGTAATACCCTCTACGCACTCCTCGAATATGGTGATGCGACCTTGCCGGATGTGCTGCGCATGTTCACAGATGAGGCTTTTCGGCACGAGGTACTGCAGCACGTTCAAAATCCACAGGTCTTTGCCTTTTGGACCAACGAATACCCAAAGCAGACTCCGGCACATCAGAAGGATGCGGCACAGCCAATTCAAAATAAAATTGGGGCGTTTCTCGCTGACCCGCGCCTCTATCGCATTTTGACCACCCCCGAAATTGATCTCTCGCTACGGCAGATCATGGATGAGGGCAAGGTGCTGATCGTTAATCTTGCGAAGGGCGAACTTGGTGAGGATAGTGCGAATCTCCTCGGTGCACTACTCATCTCGACCATTAGCGTCGCAGCATTCAGTCGAGTACGTATCCCGGAAGGAGCCCGCCGACCATTTTTTCTGTACATTGATGAATTTCAGAATTTCACCACCCTCGCTCTTGCGAACATGGTGTCGGAACTCCGTAAGTACAAAGTAGGGCTCGTACTCGCGCACCAGCATCTGCATCAACTCGAACCGGATGTGCGTCACGCGGTGTTGGCAAACATGGGCACACTGATCGTCTTTCGCCTCGGGCCAGAAGATGCACCGATCATGGCGCGCGAACTCTCGCCCGTGTTTGAGATGGCAGACCTCTTGAATTTGCCGGCACACGACGTGGCCGTAAAGCTCTTGATCGACAGTCATGCCGCTCGCCCGTTTTCAGCCACCATCCTTCATCCGAATGACATTACTCTCTTCATGCCCTTGAAATTTGGATGATTTCGCAGTACACAACGAGATGAGGAACACCAACCTGAAGGGAGGCCATCATGAGTGTCGTTGCCGCATCTGCGATCATTTCCCAATGGAATCAGTTAATTCCGGGAATGCAGCAATCGTCGAATGATTTCTATACTGCGGTCGATCGGTTCCTCGCCGAACAACACTTGGATGGGGTGAAGATTGAGCGAGTCACCTTGTACGAGGGTGGACTGCTCTCCGCAAAGCGGGAATACCTGCAGGTGCGACGTAAGCAGCATGTCTTTCACATCTGCGCGGCACCATTCGGGAAAAGTTTCTTTGTGTCGTGGTGGCTGGGGGAGGTGCGTTCGGGTATGTGGGCACTCTTGTGCACACTGCCGTTTATTGGTCGCCTCTTCGCTTTCTTCGCCGATATCACCAAGCCACTCACGTACTACCGCATCGATACCGCGCTGATGTTTCAGGCGGTGACGCATGATGCCGTGCTCGAAGCGCTCGACCATGTAATCACCATGAAGGGCATGCGCGCGCTCACCGAGGCTGAGAAAAAACCCATCATGCGCGATCTTTTCGGTCAGATCTCGGGAGGCATGCGGTAGCGGGGGAGCGACAGTGGCTGCGCGTTCACTTGCCGATGCCGTCACAGAGAGCTTTTATACATGGGAAATTCGTGGGCGCGGCTGGATGCTCGCTGACTACCCGGTTTCACTGGAGCCACCTTTTCGCCCGCTCCTTTTCTTGCCGCTGCTCCGAGAGGAGCATGCGACATCGATTGACGACGGCAAGCGTCCGACCTTCGCAAGTGCGCTCATTGACCGCGCCAAGCGCCTGCTTGGTGGAGCGTCCAGGGCTCGTGCGGTAGCTACGCCATTCGAAGAAGAGCCGCCGTACCCGGCCTTTCCTCGCGGGTGCCTTGCACCGCTTCGCCTCATCGTGCCCGTGGACAGCGATGCTCGACCCGAGGTGATTGGACAACTCTGGTCGGCACTGTCAGCCGCGCTTCATCCGCTGTCGTTTGAAATCATTGGCGCGGCGGGAAACGTCGCTCTGCAGCTGGTGTGTGCCGACACTGACCACAACGGTGTGCAAACACATCTTGAGGCCTTCCTCCCCGAGATTGCCGTCACGATAGACGAAGACCTCCTCAGTGCCGCGTGGAACAGTGACGCATTCCATGCCGTGGTTGATGTCGGCCTTGCGCATGAATTCTTTCTGCCGCTTCCAGGTGCCGGATCACCGATTGATCTGTACGCAGCACTCATTCCTGCATTGGCGCAGACACGTTCCGATGAGTTCCTCATGCTGCAAGTCCTTGTCGAGGGTGTGCGGAACCCGTGGAAGTCTGCGGTCGATGAAGCGCTCGATGACGGCGCTGGTGGCTGCGTTATCGCTGACGCCTCGTGGTTCTTAAGCAGCGCAAGAGCGAAGACCAATTCGCCGCTCTACGCCGTCGTCATGCGCATCGTGGCGCAGGCAGAGACCGCAGCGCGTGCATGGGAGTTGGTACAGAGCACTCAGGCGTTTCTCCTTCAGTTCGCCAATCCAAGCGGAAATGCACTCGTACCCCTTGCAAACGACAGCTACCCGGACGACGCACATGCGTGGGCGGTATGTGAACGGCAGTCTTTTCGCACTGGGATGATCTTGTCGGCTGACGAACTGGTGGCCCTGTGTCATCTGCCGGATCAGTCGGTGCGGCACCCCGCCCTTACCCGTATGGTGAAGCGTACGGTGCCACTTCCTGCCACTGCCCATGGTCGTGCACTATCCCTCGGTGAGCATGAGCACCATGGGAGGTTGAGTACGGCAGGGCTCGACCTGGAGTCGCGCTTCGCCCACCTGTGGATCGTCGGTGGTTCCGGAACGGGAAAGTCCACGCTCATGACGCATCTCGTCTTGGAAGACATTGCGAACGGACACGGCATCCTCGTACTCGACCCCCACGGCGATCTGATCGACGACATCGTGGCGCGCATTCCCGATGATCGGCTCGATACCGTCATTCGCTTTGATCCGTCCGATGAAGCCTTCCCGGTCGGATTCAACATCCTCAATGCGCGAACCGATATCGAGCGCAACCTCCTTGCTTCAGACTTGGTCGCAATCGTTCGGCGCTTTGCGACGAGCTGGGGCGACACCATGTCAACGGTGCTCGGCGAAGCGGTGCTCGCGCTCCTCGCTCATCCGAGTGGCGGCACGCTCGTGGATCTGCGACGGTTCCTGCTTGATGACGGCGCACGGAAAAAATACCTGGCCGCGATTCCCGATCCCGACATTCGCTCGTTCTGGGAGAAAGACTATCCGCTCATCGGCAGTCGATCAATCGGCCCCCTTATCTCGCGACTCGATACATTCCTGCGCGCGCGGATCATTCGGAATATCGTCGGACAACAAGGCGGCAAGCTTGACCTCGGTGAGGCGATGCGCTCCGGCAAGGTGGTACTGGCACGCCTTGCGAAAGGCTTGATCGGCGAAGAGCATGCATCCCTGCTCGGCAGCTTGCTCATTGCAAAACTCAACCAGCTTGCGCTGGCACGACAGGCCGATCCACCAAGCGCGCGACGCCCATTCTTCTGTTATGCCGATGAGTTTCAGAACTTCGTCACTCCGTCGATGGAATCACTGGCCACCGAAGGACGGAAGTATCGATTAGGGCTCATTCTTGCGCATCAGATGCTCGCGCAGCTTTCGGAAGTACCACGGATCGAGGGTGCGCTCTTATCGAACTGCCACACAAGGGTGGTCTTTCGAGTGGGAGAACACGATGCAAGGAAATTCGCCGACGGCTTTGCATCCTTTGACGCAAGCGATCTCGCTACGCAACGACGCGGCGAAGCCATTGTGCGAATCGGAAGTGCAGCAGACAACTTCAATCTGCGAACACTCCCCCTCGCACGAGTGGATGACGATGTGGCCGAAGCACGTCGGCACACGGTGATTGCACACACCCGGACGCACTACGCATTGCCGCGCGACGATGTAGCGGACATCTTGGCGCGAGCATATGCGGACAATGATGAACGGCGCGCCAGTCCGGAAGGGGAGAAGGAAAACGCCGCTCGCGTTGTCGTACCGGTCACCTCAGCGCCGGAAAACACACCCCCAGCGGAACGAAAGAAAAAGACGGCCACCACACCGGCCGATCCGCTGCCTGCATCTGGTCGCGGCGGGGAGATGCATAAATATCTTCAGCACTTGGTGAAGCGATTGGCCGAAGAGCGCGGATTCCGCGCCACCATCGAAGGTGTGGCCGGATACGGACAAGCAGATGTCGTCCTTCATCGAGATGACATCGTCGTTGGCTGCGAGATTTCCATCACCACTGATGCTGCACACGAAAAAGAAAACCTCCAAAAATGCCTCGCTGCCGGGTTCACTCGCATCTTCTTTATCTCTCCGGAAAAGAAACAGCGCGACAAGATCGCCGCCCTCCTCCGCAAAGATCTTGCCGGTGCACCGATCAGCGTGCTAGCCCCTGAAGACATCGTGACGGCGATTGATGCGCTCGGCATAGCGCCAACGGGCACGGAATCCGTGGTGCGCGGCTACAAGGTCAAGGTGACAAGACAAATGCTTTCACCGGATGACGAGGTCGCGCGCCGGAAGGCGGTGGCGGGTGTGATCGCACGGACGATCGAGCGAAAGCAGGTGTAATCGTTGGAGATTACCACCGGGGCCTATGGCTTAGCTGTGATACTCGTTCGTCCACGACCAAGGTGCCGAAGAATAATTTGACTAATAAAAGTGGCCGCCCTTGCGGAAGTTCCCGCTTGGTTCACTGGACGATAAAGCGATGTATTGATACTTTCGATCATGCCCCACTCCTCAGCCGGAATTTTACACAACTCTCCCATTACCGCGTGTGGACTGCATGTCTGCCAGTCAATCGAAATATCATATCGACCTGTTCGCTCAGAGATCAAATAATTACCATAGCCATTCCATCGAGCGCAAAAATCTTTGACTACAAATGAAGAAGAATGTACTACCACTTGCCCTACACATGGCATCGCTGGAATGCCTATATTAGAGTGAATATCCATCCAGCTTCGCATAGACAGCTTAAAATCATCAATATTACAAACCAAATCAGACATATTTCGATGATACGTCACAATAATCACATCTTCCCAAGCACTCGAAAGATATATATCAGATTGCCCAGATAATTTCTCAGCAAGAAGTACCCACTGCCATCGATATTTAAAGGAGATCTGGGACACACGAATAAATGTCAGGGCACACTCCCTTTTCCTAGGTTTCGATGAGACACGCAGTACATCTCTCTGTTTGAGAATGCTTGGGGGTTGATTTGAACGGTGTATCCCTTTATTTAGACATGAAAAGCCGGGTTGATAGAGCGCAAAACTATATTCACCTATCAATGGGAAGAAATCAACATCACCGCCACTGCGTGGGAAGCCACTCGATTGAAGACGCTTATCCCGTACAACTGAAAGCCTGGAGAAATACTTCCCAGCAGCATCGCTCGCCTGGCCATATCCATTACAAGCAGAAAAATATGCCGGCTTGAGCACCCCAAAGGTAAAGCTGCCAACGCCATGTTTCGACTCGATGAACACCTTAAGCTGTTTGAGCAGAAGCGGTTCGAGGTTTCTCTCGAAAAATGTACCTATTTCATCCCAATCCTGGCCCGCGCACTGGTATGAAAGCTTTGCAAGTTCACGAGCCTCGTTGTGTAATCTCTCTTTATCCTCAAGCGAAATACCTCGCCGCACCATTGCAGAGTTCAGCACATTCGCGAGATTTTCAAGAAATTCATTCTCCCATTTCGCCAAATCGGATGGCCACACCTCTTTCGATGCCGCCGAATCGGATGATTCCTTTTCTTGTGAGATCGATTTTAGCCGCAGATATTCGGCTGCTGTGGAAAATACGTGCGCCTTTGACGCCTGCCACTCATGTGCCAAACGAAAAGCAACACTGCCATCACAGCACAAATGATTAGTATACGTTTTTGCCCAGCGTTCGAATTCCTCCTCAGAAATACATGATCCTCCAGCTCCTATTTTTTCAATTACTTTGGATCCAGCCCACCAACGAATTCTTGGACAAATATCTTCCAACCGCCAGTGGCGCGAGTCCGACATTGGACTTGTTAGAGGCTTCGAAGAATTATCAGCAAGAACTTCGGCAAGGTACTTTGTGACATCACTGCAAATGAGTTCGCGAATTCCTTCGGAAAGATGGATGTTGCCAATGACTTTATCAACAATGCCATCCTTGGAGAGCATTTCAACGAAATCACTTAAGGCGTCCCAAATAACATTGGCGACCCATTCGTTGAGTTTTCTCCTATATGACCAGTAGGTCTGGTGTTCACGCGAAGTCAGATGCTCAGCCATGACATCACTACCGCTGCCCCACCAGTCCTCCAAAAACGGATCAAGTGCCTCTACCCACTTAAAGTCTGTAGGTGGATCATTTTTTGCACCATGTATTTTTTTATACGCCCTAGCTGCCAGTATGGTTCGAGCTTCCCAGAAATATGCCGGGTCAGAGGCAGGATATGGGATTGGAAGCATGCGACGCGACAATGACCCCAGTTCATCAAGTGGCATCCGCGTATCAGCATCAGGATCGTAGTCTGAAAAATATTTATCTTCACCTTGAAGGCCGACAATTTGCAGTATCAATGCAGCGAAAAATCCGTCACCACACAGTGACAATGAAACGATGTCAGCCCATATTTCAGTGACATATTCCGTCCAAAAGGAGATATTTACTCGATCGATGGGAGATATTGACGCCAACAATCCGGCAGTTTCCTTGGTCCTTGAAAACCACAGATTTCTTGCATATGCATGCACAGTATCTGTCCGGTTTAGTTCTGGAAGATCAACCTGTTGCATATCAGAATAATGATGCGCAAATTCATGGTACAGCAGAGGAAATAATGCGGGTTGTTCAAGATAAAAATATGATGACCAAACCGTCATCAATGAAAGACGTTTCGGTGGCACAGCATCGCCCGCTCTCTCTGCGGGCGCATCATATTTAACTGTGTTTAGAGTCGTCCGACTAGTTGGATTATGTGACCACGAGTGCACCAAGAATTTATTCGCCCGCCATGTGTCAAATGCTTCGTTGTTCTTATTATCGCCAACACACAGATTGAACAGCAGTATCTGCACCTGTACATTTACCTGCCGGCTGTATTCCGACAAGAACTCACCATATCCACCAGAACTCCAACGCCGCATCAATGTTGGGCCAGGTAAGAGGCCAGGCATATTCTCCAATAGTTGAACCAGTTTTTCTTGGGCGTGCTGGAGATGAGTTAATGCATACGGGATGACATTATTTAGCAGATGCCCGCGAAGCGTAATAAACCAAAAAACCCCATCGCTCTTGCTTGACGGTCTTTTAACCAGTATCGCCCGTTCGTATGAATCGGTAACGTTCTTAGTCATCGCCTGCAACGATTGAGCGAGCGCTCCAATCGTTACGTAGAGATTTCTCAATGCCCGATCTTGTGGAGAGAATGAATAATAATTATCTCCACGTACTTCTTTAATATTTGGAATCCAAGGACGCTCTATTTCCAAGTGAGCATCATTGTTTTTACCGAAGACATTTTCACTGTTTTGTGCGAGGTATCCAAAGACGGTCGATTGCAGATGCGCACATTCATCAATGAGTTGATTACATCGAGAGATAATATCAGAGTACAACTGCCACAGAAAATTCGCGGTGAGATCCCCCTTCCGTTCCATCTGAACTCCTCCTTAGATGACTCTTCCTGAGATTGTTAATCCAAGACCAACCATTGTACCGAGAATTATTGGCAATACCGCAACGGTATCAAGGACGAAGCTATCGAGGTAACTTTTAAAATCCAACTCATCTAATTCCTCCCACCTCGCTTTAGCATCATTTTTAGGTATGTAAAGAAATATTGGGAGTCTTCCAAGCGCACGATTTCCACTTTTTTCCAACCACCTTCTCCATGTTTCTGTGACTTTGCGGTTGTATCCCAACGAAACAATCGCCCATAGCAAAAAGGCGACCGCCATTAGTACACCAACCTCTTTTTTGTGATCTTGGAAGGGTGCCAGCTGAGGAGCGAGAATTGATATGGCGAGAATGAGAAACCAGGAAGAGATGAGAACAAGATGGAGTTTAAATGTAAAATAGTAATGATTGGACTTTAATTCCGGTTTTTCACTTTCTTCACCGATAGATCTATTTTTAGTCTTTTTCAGTTCCCGCTGGTACAAGGACCGCCCGATCGCCAGACGACATATTGGAGAAATGTCATCCTGAAGTGCACGATTTTTATTTTCACTGATAAGCAGTTTTCTGGCGATTTTGGGTGCTGGAAAAATTGATGACAAATACTCCTGATGCCGATCATCATCAACACTCAGGTCCACTGTGTGAGATCGATCCTTCGGGATATAGCCTTTTAGTCGCCGCACTACATTTGGCTCTGTTTCTCTGACGGCCAGATGGAAGTCAAACGCTTTGAGTTGATGCTGTTTAATTTTGCCCCATATTTGTTTTATTACACCCGTAACGTGCTCTTCTTCCGTGTACCGCAGAACTATTGGAAGCGGATCTCCTACGTGGGCAAAGCAAATAATACACTTGGCAATTTTTCGGGTAAAGGCAATCACTACTAGGCCAAGTACGGCCAAAAAGACTGAGGCAATCAGAGAGTGGTTACCGATGATATTCGCATCAGCATTTTGAAGCCAAAATATCCACACCAAAGCAAAGTATGCACATACAAGCGTGCAAAGAAAAAACAACTCCGCCCAAGTGATTACTCTGTAGACTCCGAATATGAAGCGCTGCTCTGCTAGCAATGTCTGCGGATTCACAGACTTGCTCGATATCATTTTCCCTGGTTCAATTTTTATTTTGAACATAAAAAAAGCCGCTTCAAACAGCGGCTTAATGATTGGGTTGACGATACAGACTTACCCTTGATAGCCTTGCTTCACTCGAACAGGATTGGAGACCGAATGGTACTCCGTTGCGGACACGAAGCTCTTCGGCCGACCGTAGGGGACAGGTAATGTCTCGATTGCTCGCACAGTGCGGTTGACAGCATCAACATCCGAACTGAGATTATCAAGTTTTTTCTGCTGTGCAGTCAGCATTCTAGACATAGAAGACATGTCTTCACGCATAGGACCAATTTTAGACACGTCTTCACGCATAGAACCAATTTCTGCTTTTAGTTCTTCTACACCCTTCAGGACAGCGGCGATGATAGCGGCTGTGTCAGCATCAGTGCTCATGTCATTCTCCTTGCCGTGCCGCAGCACTGCAATTGGTGCTGCGTAGTCAACGCCACAAGAGGAACGCCAGGACGGCGTCTCCGCCCAGCAGCGAACATCGCACTTGCATGAATACGGGCATAGCACCCAACATTATGTGAGTGCTCACTAACAAACGTACGCTTCATGAGCGTAGTCGTCAAGTGCCATGACTGTATCCACGAAGCAAAACCTGCCTCTCGTACATTGGCATGAAAAGAAAGTTTACTCTTAAAGGCTTCGACGTTCATATCCACACTTGCCCCAATGTTACGGTTAGCAACTTATCGATAGCGCTGAGTCAGCTGTTCTTACTTTTCGGTTCAATGTACCCGTTGGTGTTCGGCTGAAAGCGCGGCAGCTTGAGCGAGAAGTAGCGTGATTTCGCTCTCATCTGTTGGAGGCAGGCTCCTTGCTGCGTAGTGTCGATCCCATGCGGGCCGCAACATGCTTCATCCCCTTAACTCAGTGGCCACTCCAGCCGTGACAAAGTGGACGGCAAAGATAATTTCTGCCGTTTGGCGACGCGCCGCAGCTTCTTGAGCTGATTGAGGGCGGGTATGCACCCGCTCGAAAGTCTGCTTCAGCGCGAAGCTGAACGTCTTTGCCAGGCTCACAAGGGCTTCTGCCGCACCACCCACGTCCAGCAGGCGACTGAATCGCCTGTTGCTGGGCGGTCACATACGCCAAATCGGCCTTCTTGATCGCCTGCATGACCACCGTTGCCTCGATATCCTCATCTTGAGCAACGGCCCCCACTCCGGCCTCACCCAGCCACCAGCCGGAAGCACTCGATTGATCTGGGTCACATAAGAACTCGTTGCCGCCGAAGAACTGGACGAACGCATCCTGCGACCACCGCTCCTCCACGGACTTGTCGCTCTCATTGTGCAGGTGCTTGAGGCACAGGAAGCACCACCCAGCCGGATCGGCAGCTGCGGGCACCCGGCTGCTGACCACCCCGGAGGGAGCCATGCCGACTGGCCGAATAGCTCGGCCATCACCACGCAATCCGCCCCCTTTGCCAGGTCTGTGTGCGAGAACAGGGGGCGACAACGAGGCTTCGATTGGGGGGCTATACGCCGAGCAAGCACTGCCAAACGGGGTTGGCGTACGGTCGATCATCGTCTCCAAGCAGGCTCGGCAGGGCACGTCACTGGAACAACAAAACAGAATCGTGTAAAACTACATCTCCATCACTTCGATAATAAAAATCGGAAGAACTTGCTTTTTCCATAAATAACTACGGCATATTAGGGTTTTACAGGCTGTATTTTTGCTGCATTATTCGCAATGCATTGCATTTTTTGCATAAATGTCCCTTGAGAGCAATCTTGTTGCTGTGGAACACCGCCTCCTGTGGCTACCCCACTTTTTCCTTGCGAGACACCCCCATTTGCAACCATCGTGCGCCGTGATTCATCAAAGGTATAGCCGTGCGTTGTTGCGTATCGCATTGCTTGACTCGACACTTCTTTCGCTCGATGCAAATCTTCACCTTGTCCACCGACGAACTGCACGTAGAGTGTTGTCGTGTTTTGCCCTATCACGAAAATCGCCGCCGCCACTCCAGGGTCTGACCTTACAAGATAGGTCAGACCTGTTTCGTGGCTGGTCGCTTTGAAACAATAAGCCTCACGAGATGATCGTTGTCCTCGCGCATCGCAACTGAACCCCCCCGCACCTTTCAGGTCTTTTGGTAGGTATGGCTTGAAGTTATCAAGAAGGTACACCCCACCTTCATCGCGCTGTACCGTGTCTCCGCCACGGTTTGTTTTCTTCAAATATGCCTCGGAGGCAAACGGTATCGCAAACACAAGAATCATCAGCAAAATATTCAAAACGCGTTTCATCACAATCTCCTCAAGGGAAGAGAACCATTTTTATGCCTGTTCACTTCTTAAATATCCAACTCTTGGAAGAGCGATTGGTTCACTTTATTCAATTACCGATATGGATGTACAACTCAAGAAGCGTACGCGATCCCAGCTATTTCTTGGTCAGAGGTAGTCGCCGCTCGCAGAGATCATAGGAACTCAAGACCTGCGTCATATACCAAACTCCTTTCGAGTCCAAATTCAGTGTTGCATTGCCTTTCGCAACGACCTTGCCAGTTAATGAATTCACCTCGTAATCAAAGGTCACGTCAGTCTGATTTTTATCTTTCAGTAGTATCGGCCCGATCGCTTTGAGCGGTTTATCTTCCAGGCAGTTCTGCAGAATGGCCTTCACGGTCTCCTCACTCAGAGTTGCTCCGTTTTCTGCCTTTCCAGAACATCCAACAAGAATGATCATGACCGCAAGTGCAAGGAGATTTCTCGAAACCATTCCCACCTCACTCAATTGAATTGATTAGCCATGATCGTCAGTGGTGCGAATAACACGCTGAGACATCAAGGAGGGGAGGCATTGAGTCGGCGGAGTCGTTACGGCTGTTGCTCTCACCTTCGTCCAAAACATGCCCATCCACTTCTTCATGATTGCCATCTGACGCTGGGTCTACGCTGCGAACACAGCATCGGCCGATGAGCGAATGTTGTCAATAGACACGTGTCTATTGACAACCGGATTGACAGCATCTGCGGCTATGCGTCCAAGCCGCAATGCCCACCTCATCGAAGCCTTGGCGGCGACGATCAAGGCGCGCCGCAATGAGCTTGGGCTCACACAGGAAGACTTGGCCGGAGCGATCGACATCGACCGGCCGTACATCACGCTCATGGAAGCGGCGAAAAAGCAGCCGACACTCAGCGTGCTGTGGCGAATCGCCGAGGGACTTGAACTGTCGGCCGGCGAGCTGATGACTCGGGTCGATCAGCGGTACAGGGAGCTATCAGTTGCAGCTCGGGGAAAGTCGTTGTAGGCCGAGACCCGACCAGGCGACCACCGTTGCCGATTGGCGTGCAGACAGGGAAAGAGACGTCACTCGCCGAAGCAGCAGGAAGCAGGCGGCACCAACGACCCTCACCATCTAGTCGGTGCGTCAAGGTTGGAGCTGTAGAACTGAACGTTGTTCTTGCCGTTCTGCTTGACCGTGTACATGGCCTTGTCGGCATTCTTGATGAGTTCATCGACACTGTCGCCATCCGCTGGGAACAGACTAATGCCGATGCTCGGGGTTACCTGTAGTTCGCCAACATCAGTGCGATAGGGCTGATTGAGCCGCTCCAGGATGTGCGTGGCCACGTGGGCGGCATCATCGCCGCTGTGGATCTGCGAAAGTACGACAACAAATTCGTCGCCGCCGATGCGTCCGACCAGATCAAGCTGGCGCACACCGGCAGACAGGCGTCGCGCTACCTCTTTGAGCACCTGATCGCCGACGGCGTGACCGTAGCCGTCGTTGATCGGCTTGAAGCGATCCAAATCAATGAAGAGTACCGCCGCCATGTGACCGGCCCTGCGCATCCCCGGCAGCAGGTGCGTGGCAGATTCATAGAACAGTGCGCGGTTGTGCAACCCTGTCAGCGGATCGTGCTGGGCCGCACGGCGCTGCTGCTCTTCGGCCTGCTTTCGCTCCGTAATGTCAATATTGACGCCCAGCATCTTGCAAGGCTGACCCGCTTCATCCTGCTCGACCACCGCGCGTCCGGCTAGCCAGTGCACCGACCCATCCGGCCAGAGTACGCGCCACTCGGCCTCAAAGCGGCTGGTTTCCAGCGCCTGTTCGACCCGCTGTTCAAGTGCGGTGCGATCCTCAGGATAGATCAACTCGTGCCAAGTATTGATCGAACTCTCGAACATCTGCACCGGCAAGCCGTACAGCGCCGCGACCTCGGCTGACCAGTGCACCGTGTCGGTAGCGATGTCCCAATCGAAGGTACCAATGCGGCCGATCTGTTCGGCCAACCGCAAGCGCTGCTCACTCTGCCGCAAGGCCTCTTCGCTGCGTTTGCGTTCACTGATGTCAACGAAGGTGGCGCTCAAGTATTGCACGGCGCCCATCCGGCTGCAGCCAGCCCAGAGTGCCAGATGGCACCAGATGAGCGATCGGGCAGGGCCGTACAGACGCAACTCGGTCTCAAAGCTGGCGCCGCTGAGCAACTGCTGCCACCGCGCCCCAAGCATCGGTTGGTCGGCCGGATCAATCTGCACCAGCCAGGGTTGACCGATCAGGGTCGCCGGCTCGCAACCGAGCATCTGGCCAAGCCGATGGTTGATACGCAGCCAACGCCCATCAGGCGATAGGTGTGCCTTGCCAACTGCTGCGTACTCAAAGGTCGCCTGCAAGCGGGCTTCGTTTTCTTTGAGTTCCGCCACGACCCGATTCCGCTCGGCCCGTGCGTGCGCCTCATCAAGCGCGCGGCGCACCGCCGGGCCGAGGTGCTTGATCCGCGTCTTTAGGACGTAGTCGGTGGCGCTAGGGGTCAGCAGTTCGATCAGCGGATCGTCACCGACCGCACCCGAGACGAACAGAAACGGTACCTCGGGGTGTTGCTCATGCGCGAGGGTCAGACCGTCCAAGGCATTGAAGCACGGCACTGTGACATTGGCGAGGATCAGATCGACTCGTTCGGCCAACGCCATCTCGAAAGCGGCCCGATCGGTGACCACCATGAGTTCGCCCGTGATGCCCTCCGTCTTGAGCCGCTCGGCCACAAGTTCGGCGTCACGACGGTTGCTTTCGAGAAACAGGATACGCAGTGCGCTGTTCTGATTCATGGCGGATCACCTCATCGGTGGTGGCACGCTGATGATGCGCCCAGAACATACCCAGCTCATGAATGACTGCAATGACGCATGGAACTTGAGCGACTTGACGACAGAGGTGTTGGCGCCACCCGCATAACTCCCTGATCACACTCCGCGCGCAACGCGGTGAGGATCACCTGCGTCGGCGTGGGGCCGCGCAGGAGTAGGTAGTCGAGTGCGCCTCAGCGGTGAGAAATGCTGCAACATTTCGTCATTCACCGGTCAGCACTCGACGGTGTAGGGCCACACTGGCACCTACACCCCCATCAGTGGGAAAGCGTCCGGAAGCAGAGGCGGCTTATCGTTCTGAACACAACACTCACGGGATTCAGCCTATGACCGCCTGGTTGATGATCGACGATGCCTTGTTGGCGTATAGCGTCGCGCAAGCCCTGCACCGGATCGCACCTGACCTGCCCATCATTCGGATGGAATCCACTCCCTCGCTAACTCAACCTGGACCGAGCGCCAAAGATCTGGTCATCATCGACGCTGCACCGTGTGCCCATGTCGATCCTTGCGCACCCATAGACGGCAGCACGATGCAACGCCGACCCGCTTTGGTGATCCTGACCCCGGACGGCGGCTTTAGACCCGTTCTGCCTGGCACGCTGTACTTCTTGGGCAAACGCATGCGGGTCGAGGCCTTCGACACCGCGCTCAAGACGATTTGCACGCTGATTCGCATCATGCGACACGGTGGCATGGCGCAATGCCCCGTCACCGCTCGGCAGGCGGTGTAACGCGAACAAGTCTGGCCGTGCGGTGATGAATCAATGAGTGGCACAACCCACGGGGTCGATCGGCAAAGGAGTTCTAGTCTTCGCAAGCTTGGTACTGACACTGCGCGGGCACCGTCTCAGCACCCAAGCAAAGTGACATCACACTGATGTGGACGTGCGGTGAGGTGTGATCCCGCTACGTCAAGCCCTGAGCGAGTAATGATCTGCCCACGCTGAAACAGTGATGCCGGGCCGGAACAAGCCACCGAGGCCACTCATACAAATGACCCGACCACAGCTTGGGGGTTCTTGATTCTTTTATCACTGATGGCTGCGTTACTGGTCAAGCTCCTTCCATCTACTCAAAGCTTTCGAGAAAAAGTCATGTCCGAGAGATGTTGATACCTCTCCATTTTTTCCTTGTATAAGTTGATTATAAATCTTATCCTCCATCCATAAATGCCCAAATTCCTGAATCAATTCAACATCGTCTTGGTCGGTGGCATCCATCCCTAGTTGAGTCAAAGCAACAAATTTACTCACCCCATTGAAATCTTTTTTTAACGCTTCATTAATAGTCCATGAGCTACCATTTTTAATGGGCCGCACCAATGGACTCATTCTCACAAGTTTACATTTTTTAATATCATTATCGCTTCCATGAATTATTCTATACGCGATGTACGATGCAGAATCGGGTGGATCATCCAGAATTGATTTAGCCATTTTCTTAACATCTTCGATACATGATGAAGAAGGATAACACACCAAGAAATCAGCCTCTGCATTTTCTTCGTTCGGATCAAGCAACATCACTGAGCCAGTACCGATACTCAGTACCGACAAGTCAGATGCAGTTTTTTGGTTGGCAAGTGCTTCTGTCACGGCAGCCAATACTGGATTGTTCATGCCAGTTACACCACCATCCCAGAATCTTCGATTTTCAAAACCGGAAGAATAAAATTCTGCCGGCGCATCAAAGTAGCTCACCGGAGCTGTTGATGATGCATGCAATGCTTCGGCTACCGTGGGTGTTTGAGCCCGTTCTAACGGCACAGGATTGCCGCTCGCCAAGCTTGTGGTGTTTGATCTAAAATAAACTGCACGTTGGCGATCATAATCAAAAGACGTTATCACAATATCTGGAAGTTTGATCTTGTTTGTTAAACCATATATTTCATGCAATTTTCTATCTTCAAGGCCCTCATGCATTTTACGAAGCATGCCCTTAATTCCTTCAAGCTTATCAACCGTTTTGTATTTTGGCATGCCAACTATTTTATTAATTTCGTAACTTATTTTTCTTGAAAATATACTATTGCGATTATCCTCCGAGAGAAAAAACTCTAATATTTCATGCGGCGTCTTGTTGGCAAGTAATCCCCCTAAGACCAATCCACCGCCTGACGTCGCAAATACAAGATCAAATTTCCCAAGAATTTCATGCCCAGTTTTTTGTTCGTATATTTCACCCAAAGCCAAGGCTTGCAATAGGGCCCAAGACCCTCCGCCATCAAGTGAGAGTATTTTCATTTTGATGGCGGGGTACTAAAATCTTCGCCAATGAGAATTCGCCCCATCAACAAAAAGCCAGTTTGCGTTTTCCCTATTGGATCCGACTTAGCCCAAGCGTATCCAACAACAAGAACAATGGCGACAACTGTATACACGCCTGCGCCCCATAAAACCGACGACTCCAATGAGGACAATAAAGTTGTATCTTTTAGCGTAGGAAATAAAAATGCTCCGCCTGCCAAGCCACCAGCACCAAGAAAGCTTTTAAATACATCCTGCGTTTTGCTCCCCGAACGAATTGAGTACATAACAAAATAGCCGATCAAAAATCCAATACCAGACATCATCTCTGTACTCCTTCTGAGCAACCAACAAATCATTTAAGTTATTTGCTGAGCACATCAACAACGAACCATCCTGTAAAATATGAATGGCTTGACATCAACCCATTCTGATTGACAACAAATTTTTAGGGAGAGCAATATTTATCCAAGCATGCGAAGACTATCTCGTGCTCACGACGGCACATCGCATTGCCTCAAAAATAAATTGAGACAAAATTGCTGCACCAATGTGCGCTTTCTCATAAATTACGCCAGCTCAGTATGCGTGTCCAGAGAAAAATCAACCTTTTAGGGAAAATACGGATTTCAGCTGAAGCGCAGATTAACGGCACTGATGTGGACGTGCAGTGAGGTGTGATCCGACTGCGTCAGACCCTGAGCGAGTGATGATCTGCCGACGCTGAAACAGTGATGCCGGACCGGAACAAGCCCCCCAGGCCACCCATACAATGGCCCGACCACACCCGGGCTGCCATGAAAAAATCAACCCTCTTTCTGTTCTCAGCGGTGCTGCTGCACACGCTGGCCTCGGCCGCAACGACCGCCTGCCCAGAGCACTACGCCCACGGCGTGGCCCCCGACGTTCAGAACCAGTCCAGCGAGAGAAAGCTGCGCGAGCTGTGCTTCCGGACCTTTGGTGTGCTGCACTCGGGTTTCACGCTCACCCCGCTCTGGTCGGCTGAGCACCTGACACCATCGATGGTGATGGCGGCGGCCACCATGAAGCGCAAGAACGCTTTCCACGCCGAGCGGAGTCTGCCCGACGACGAGCGCGCCGTCCTGGATGACTACAAGGGCTCAGGCTATGACAAGGGCCACATGAGCGGGAGCGGCGACATGCCCGATATGTCGAGCCAGCACGACAGCTTTTCATTGGCCAACATGGTGCCGCAAGCCCGCAGGATCAACGAAGGCCTGTGGGAAGCGATCGAGAAGGCCGTGCGAAGCGAGGTCAGCCAGGGTCACTCCCTGTATGTGATCACCGGTCCGCTCTTCGAGGGCGGCATCCTGACTCGAATCGCCGGCCGCGTCGCCATACCCACCCGTGTTTTCAAGGCGGTCTACGATCCGCAGGCACAGACCGCCAGCGCCTATGTCGCGACCAACGAAAAAACGTCCACTACCAAGGAATATGACGTGATCACGATCGAAGAGCTGGAGCACCGGCTCAAGATCAATCTGTTCCCAGCGATGCCGGACAAGGTCAAGCAGACCAAGGTCGCCTTGCCCCAGCCCACCGGCCCGGGCTACGAATAAGAGGATCAAGATGAAACCCTTCGCGAATGACTCGGATTCCCTGGGTATCGGGGCTGACCTGACGGTCGAGAACGGCAGCGACCGCATTTCGATCTACGGCAGCATCAGCATCACCCGCGATCAGGTCGGCCTGGCCGATGCGCGCACCTTGCTCACGATCCTACAAAAGGCGGTGGCAGTGATGGAAGCCGATGCCAAGCTGCCCGCCAAGATCCAGGACAAGCCGACCTCCCAGAGCCCGAACCCGTTTGCTTGATGGCTACGTCCAGGCGGATCGGCCGGGACGGTCACTGTCAGCCCCCCCAATGACCCCTCCCAAAGGGGGTATCAAAGAGCGTCGCACTGCGCCGATGATGACGGCATACCCGAATGGCTCGGGGAAGGGAGGCAGTAATGCACTGCGCTGAACGACTGGTCGAAGGCGGCTTTCATGTCTATGCCGCCGCGATTGAGGCATCCGATGTTCCAGGCTTCTACGCCGCTGTGATCGTGAAGCACCGACAGGGTGCGGGACATGCAAGCGAAGAAGTCTTCCGGGACGAACGACTTGAAGCGGGCACGATCTGGGTGTCGCCCGACAATGCACTCGCAGTGGCACTATTCATCGGGACAGCCGTCGCGGAAGAGCAACGAGAGCGGGCGTAGCTGGCGGATCCATATTCGCCTCTTCCCAGAGGCGATGGCCCACGCCGCACCTTCGGCTTGGCGGGTAGCTCGCACACTTGCCTAGGTAGCTGCGCTGCTTTGCAGGGATTGTGGTGCCACGCGCAGGCCACATCGGACTCTCGCGAAGCAAAAACACCATCACCGGCACCCAACACCTTGTCGGTGAGGTCGGCACAAGAACACCGCACCCTCTTGTCAATCACGACAAGACAACCGATGTCTTGCACGTCTTGAACCAAATCGGTTACGATATCGACACCACCGGCAAGATAAAGCGCAACCGAACGCCGCCGGATGATGAACCCACCACACATTCACTCTCGCACAACGGACGCACTAAAGGAGCATGTCATGGCAATCACGGAGTTCGGAAAGGCGGTACGCAAGGCGCGTATCGATGCGGACAACGTCACGCTCGCGTCGATGGCCGCAGAACTGGAAACGACCCCCAGCTTTCTCAGCGCCCTGGAGATGGGGCGAAAGAAGATCCCTGCGGACTGGGTCAAGAAGATTGAGCTGTTCTTTGATGGGTACGGGATCTCCGGGCTGCGCCTCGGCGCACTCGCAGACGTAGCAAACAAAAACGTATCGATCGATGGTCTCTCTCCGGCACAGCAGATGCTGGTCGCCGGTTTCGCGCGAGTCAACCTCGATGAGGCGGAGATCGCAAACCTCAGCAAACTTCTTGCGGTGAAAGGACTCCGCTAATGGAAGTACCACTCCACGAAGGCTTCCCGGTGGAGCCACGCTCGCGGCTCTCAATCCGGGAAGCCGCGATCCATGCCCGGGAGGTGCTTCGCCTCCCTCCCGGGCGCCTCAACATCCCGCGTCTTCTTGACGATTTGACGCGGTTCGGCATCTATTACGACGTCTTTGACCGCCACAGCGCACCGGTGCCTCGGGAGGTGGAGGCCTGCTATGTGCCCGAGATGCGCACGCTGTATATCCGCGACAGTGTGTTTCAGCAGATGTGCGATGGTGGGCAGCGTGCTGTCTTCACCGTGGGACATGAACTGGGCCATGCGGTGCTCGCACACCGTCGGACACTCAATCGTCAGACCACGGCGACATTCCCTCGGTACTGCAACAGCGAATGGCAGGCAAACGCCTTCGCAGCCGAATTCACCATGCCGCTTGCAGAGATTTGGAAATTCGGGCTGTTCACTCCCGAAGCAATCGCCCGGTACTTTGGCGTATCGATGGCTGCAGCGCGCATCAGGCAGCAAGACCTGGAGACACGCAAAGAACTGAAGAAAAAGCCCTGAGGCGTTGGCGCGCCAAAGGGCTTGGATTGGACGGCATGGAAGTTGTTGCACCCCTCTGCCGCCGCAACTCGTGGGGACGAGGCCCGCAGGCTATCACGCCTGTGGTACTGCGGAGAACTATTGCAGCAAGAACCCGCATATGGAGGTGACTCATGTCATCTTTTTCCCAACATCCACGGGTCGTTCGTGTGACGAGTTACGTGCGCATCAGGTTTGGCAAACCTGAGCACGTCTCATCGCACTGGCGCTCGCTGCCGAGCTACTGACGCTTGGCAAGGGCTGCCGTTCCCGGGCGGCAGCCCCCTCGGGAATACACCGGAGCTGAAGCTGCAATCACGTTTTTCAAGGAGGCCATCATGGCCAAAGGCACACTGCGTCCGGGAACACCGGCGCCTCGTTCTGGGCAATACCAGAACACCACCACGCGTACCGAAGTGACCGGCACGAAGGGCAATCCGCTCCCCCCAACGCCGAAACCGGGGCAGAGCTACACGCTCGTAGACCCGACCAAGCACAAGAGCGGGAAGTAACGGGGAAGTGGCATCGTGATGGATGCCTGAGGCGCCGACAGCAACTGCGGTCGGCGCTTTTTACATACCTCGACGAAATCGGACAGCAATGGGGTTGGGTCATCTCGACACACCCGAATGCAAAAAAGGGCGCCGCAACGATCGCGACGCCCTCAAATAGAGAACTAAACCGATCGCACTGGGCGATGCCTCGGTCGATCACCCCTTGGTCAAGAAGGCATCGAGCAGCACGCGATACCGCTCCCAAGCAATGAGCCCTGTACGCTCCCACGCTCCCCACGTGTCTTCACTTACGCCCATTTGTAGCGCAACTTCACGAATGGAAAGCCCTTTCTGTAACCGGTAGCTCCGCATCCGATCCGAAAGCGTCATCGCCTCGGGCGTCGGGTCGTAGCCCAGGAACCGTACGATGGCCGGCATGGCGCCGACCGAAGGTACCGCTCGGTCCTTCTCCCAGTGCGCGATCGTGGCAACGGACACGCCGATTGTGGCCGCCACTTCTTTCTGTCGCAGCTTGCGCCCACTGCGACAAGCGTACAGGTGCTCACCGATCGTCGATGGGGGTGGCTGTAGGGGACACACCTTCGCTTTCCGGACCACTTTCACAAATGGCAAGAAGGCAACGCGTCCATGCCCTTGCGGCCATCTGGGTGACCGCAGCCGCGCCTGCCGCTGCAGCCCCGAGGCAGTGACGCGCTACCAGGCACGTCTGTCCGGCCCGCTGCTGGATCGCATCGATCTGCGCGTCGAAGTGCTGTCGGTGTCGCCGCAAGAGCTGGCCGCCGCGCCCGACGGCGAAGCCAGCCACCAGATCGCCGAACGGGTGCTGCGGGCACGCGAGCGCCAGCTGGCGCGGCAAGGCTGCGCCAATGCCATGCTGAACGGCGCGGCACTCGACAGCCATTGCGCCTGCGCAACCAACGCGACCCAGTTCCTGCAAGCCGCCGCAGGGCGGCTCGGTTGGTCGAGCCGCAGCTTTCACCGCGTGTTGCGCATCGCCCGCACGGTGGCGGATCTGGCCGGCAGCGCCTCGATCGAGATCAGCCACATCGCCGAAGCGATTCAGCTGCGGCGTGCGCTACCGGGCGCCTGAGCCAGACGCCCGCGCCGCCTATCAACGGCGCATCAGCCGCGATCGTTGAGCGCGTGCAGTTGATGGCCGTCGATGCGGACGCGCTGGCCGACCGCAAGCTCCGGCGCATGCGACTGCTCCAGCGTGCGGGTCTTGCCGTCGTCCAGCTTGATGTGGACTTGATAGACCGTGGTCGCCTTGGCGCGCTTCTCGATCTCGTTGCCGGCCAGGCCACCGCCCACCGCACCGACCACCGTCATGGCGGTGCGACCGTTGCCATTGCCGACCTGATGGCCCAGCACACCACCGAGCACGCCACCCGCGACAGCGCCCAGACCTGAGCCTTCGCCCTTGTGCTGCACGGTCTGCACCGACTCGATCACGCCACAGTCATGGCAGACCGATGCCACAGCGCGCTCCGATTGCCCGGCGTCCGGGCGGACATGCTTGCCATGCACCAGCTTGGCCGCCGGCTCGACCGCCGCCACCGGCGCCTCATTGGCCGGTGCGTGTGCGGCACTCGACGACTGCCAAGCCAGCATCGCTGCAGCCGAGGTCACCACCGCAGCCGCCACACCACCAATCACCCAAAGACGTGACACGCGAGCCGCTGCCCCATGACCGACACCCGACACTTCACCTGCATGGGCTGACGCACCACTCATGACAACACTCCTTTTGTGCACTGCACGATAAAACGCGATTGCATGCCATCAAGCTGAACCGAATGTCCATCAGCCCTCTCATTGGTAAGCGCATGTCAGATCGCCGCCGCTCTGGTCACGTCTGCACACCAGCGTTGCACCATTCGGCACAGCGGCGACAATCGCGCCCCATGAACGCTACCGCCGCCCTGCCCGCCCCCGCCTTCCTCGACAAGCTCTGCCCGCGCGCGTCGCTGGCTGACCAATTGGCGCGTCTGCCGCGCCCGCTGGTGTTCACCAACGGCGTGTTCGACATCCTGCATCGCGGCCATGTCTGCTACCTGGCTCAGGCGCGCGCGCTCGGCGGCAGTCTGGTGCTGGGCCTCAACAGCGACGCCTCGGCACGCATGCTTGGCAAGGGGCCGGACCGGCCGCTGAACCAGGAAAGCGACCGCGCCTGCGTGCTCGCCGCGCTGGAGAGCATCAGCCTGGTGACGCTGTTCGATGAATCGACGCCCTGCGAGCTGCTGCAGCTCATCCGCCCCGAGCTCTACGTCAAGGGCGGCGACTATGACATGGCAACGCTCGAAGAAACCCGACTGGTGCGCAGCTGGGGCGGCCAGGCGCTGGCGATCCCGTTCGTGGACGGTTACTCGACCACCGCGCTGGTGCGGCGCATCCGCAGCTGAAAGCATCCGCCGCCACCCGATCCGCTGCCAGTTTCCACCCCTTTTTGCTGCCGACCCATGCCCGCGCGCCTCTACGTCGATCTGCCTCTCAGCCCTGCCGCCGCTCTGGCGCTGCCCGCCGACGCCGCCCGCCATGTGCAGGTGCTGCGCCTGCAGCCTGGCGACGCCATCACCCTGTTCAACGGCCAGGGCGGTGAATGGGCCGCCGAAGTCACGCGCATGGGCCGGCAGAGCGTTGATGTGCGGGTCGGCGCGCACGATCCGGTCGAGCGCGAGCTGTCCTGCGAGGTCACGCTGGTGGCCGGCATGCCGGCCAACGACCGCTTCGACTGGTTGATCGAGAAAGCCACCGAGCTCGGCGTCAGCGCGATCGAGCCGGTGCAGTGCGAACGCTCGGTGCTGCGCCTGAGCGGCGAGCGCGCCGAGCGCAAGCGCGAGCACTGGCTCGGCGTGGCGATCTCGGCGGCGCAGCAGTGCGGCCGCACCCGCGTGCCGCGCATCGCGCCGGTGCGCAGCCTGGCACAGGCCTTGGCCGCCGAAGACGCCACCGACGGCGCGGCGCGCCTGCTGCTCAGCCTGGGCGACAGCCGCCCGCTGGCCGAACGGCTCGATGCCGCCTTGCCGCAGACGCGCCAATTGCGCTTCTACAGCGGCCCGGAAGGGGGCCTCAGCCCGAGCGAGGAAGCCACCCTGCGCGCCCACGGCGCACTTGGCACCAGCCTCGGGCCGCGTGTGCTGCGCGCCGAGACCGCTCCGCTGGCCGTGCTGGCCACGCTGGCGAGCCGGTGAATTGAATTCATAATTACGTATGGGCGCGCACTGGCTCCCGAGACATTGACGCCAATCCACCTGAGTCAGAAAGAATCCATGCATACCGTTGCCACCATTGCCATCGACGACCTGCGCAGCACGGCGCGCCGCCTGACCACGCCGCCTGAAGGCCGCTGGTCGGTGGCCGAGGTGGAGTCGCTCTACGCGCTGCCCTTCATGGATCTGCTGTTTCAGGCCCAGCAGGTGCACCGCGAACATTTCGACGCCAACGAGGTACAGCTCTCGACGCTGCTGTCGATCAAGACCGGCGGCTGCGCCGAGGACTGCGGCTACTGCCCGCAGTCAGCCCACTTCGGCACCGGCGTGAAAGCTGAAAAGCTGCTGCCGCTCGACGCGGTGCTCGACGCCGCCCGCGCCGCCCAGACCGAGGGCGCGACACGCTTCTGCATGGGTGCGGCTTGGCGCAGCCCGAAAGAGCGCGACATGGAGTCACTGCGCGAGATGGTGCGCGAGGTCAAGGCGCTCGGCCTGGAGACCTGCGTCACCGCCGGCATGCTCGACGCCGGCCAGGCCCACACGCTGAAGGACGCCGGGCTCGACTACTACAACCACAACCTCGACACCGCGCCCGAGCACTACGGCAACATCATCTCGACCCGCACCTACCAAGACCGGCTCGACACCATCGGCCACGTGCGCGACGCCGGCATCAACGTCTGCTCGGGCGGCATCGTCGGCATGGGCGAGACACGCACCCAGCGCGCCGGGCTGATCGCGCAGCTCGCCAACCTGCAGCCCTATCCGGAATCGGTGCCGATCAACAACCTGGTCGCCGTGCCCGGCACGCCGCTGGCCGATGCGGCGCCGATCGACCCTTTCGAATTCGTGCGCACCATCGCAGTGGCGCGCATCACCATGCCGACCACCATGGTGCGACTGTCGGCCGGTCGTGAGCAGATGGACGATGCGCTGCAGGCGCTGTGCTTTGCCGCTGGCGCCAACTCGATCTTCTACGGCGACCGGCTGCTGACCACCTGCAACCCGCAGTCGGTGCGCGACCGCGCGCTGTTTGCCCGCCTCGGTCTGAAGGCACAAGGCGCGCGCCCTGCCGTGCGCGAGGCATTGGGCGACGGCGCCTGACCCAGGCCGCCCATGCGGGTTTGCGGCACAATTCACAAACCGTCAAAATCTAGGTATTTCACCTGATCTGCTGGTAAACACCTGGATTTCGGGTGGATCGCACAAATTGCCGTCATCGCGACGGCAGCTTGCATTCAGCTATGCAAATAACGCATGTAATCCATTTGTAATCAACTGGGTGCTCCCTCTACACTGAAACAACGGCATCTCGAAAGCGTCGGCCAAAGGCGGGCGCTTCCGAGATGCCTTTTTCAACCTAGGAGCCCCTCCGATGAACCATCCCGCTATGGCTGGCGTGCAAGTGAATGCACCCGCTTTCGTCAAGAACGCCAAACTGATCGCCTGGGTCGCCGAAGTGGCCGCCCTGACCCAGCCCGCCGCCATCCACTGGTGCGATGGCACTCAGGAAGAATACGACCGCCTGTGCCAGCAGCTGGTCGAGGCCGGCACCTTCAAGAAGCTGAGCGCAACCAAGCGCCCGAACAGCTTCCTGGCCTGCTCGGATCCGAGCGACGTGGCCCGTGTCGAAGACCGCACCTACATCTGCTCGCAGGCCAAGGAAAACGCCGGCCCGACCAACAACTGGATGGCCCCGGCCGAGATGCGCGTCCTGCTGCAGACCGGTGAAAACGCCCTGTTCAAGGGCGCGATGCGCGGCCGCACGATGTACGTGGTGCCGTTCTCGATGGGCCCGCTCGGCTCGCCGATCGCCCACATCGGCATCGAGCTGTCGGACAGCCCGTACGTCGCCGTCAACATGCGCATCATGACCCGCATGGGCAAGGCCGTGTACGACGTGCTCGGCACCGATGGCGAGTTCGTGCCCTGCGTGCACACCGTCGCTGCGCCGCTGGAAGCCGGCCAAGCCGACGTGACCTGGCCTTGCAACAAGACCAAGTACATCGTTCATTACCCCGAAACGCGCGAAATCTGGTCGTACGGCTCGGGCTATGGCGGCAACGCGCTGCTGGGCAAGAAGTGCTTCGCGCTGCGCATCGCCTCCAACATGGGCCGCGATCAAGGCTGGCTGGCCGAGCACATGCTGATCCTGGGCGTGACCTCGCCGGAAGGCAAGAAGAGCCACGTCGCTGCCGCGTTCCCGAGCGCCTGCGGCAAGACCAACTTCGCCATGCTGATCCCGCCGGCCGCCCTGGGCGACTGGAAGGTCACCACCATCGGCGACGACATCGCCTGGATCAAGCCGGTGGACGGCAAGCTGCGCGCCATCAACCCGGAAGCAGGCTACTTCGGCGTCGCCCCGGGCACCAACTTCAAGACCAACCCGAACTGCATGGCGAGCCTGGACAAGGACGTCATCTTCACCAACGTCGCGCTGACCGACGACGGTGACGTGTGGTGGGAAGGCATGACCGACGATCTGCCGAGCCACCTGATCGACTGGCAAGGCAAGGACTGGACGCCGGAAAGCGCCCGTGGCGCCGACGGCAAGCTGCGCCCCGCCGCGCACCCGAACGCCCGCTTCACCGTGGCCGCCACCAACAACCCGGCGCTGGACCCTGAATGGGACAACCCGGCTGGCGTGGCGATCGACGCCTTCATCTTCGGTGGCCGCCGCTCGACCACCGTGCCGCTGGCCACTGAAGCGCGCAACTGGGTCGAAGGCGTCTACATGGCCGCCACGATGGGCTCGGAAACCACCGCTGCCGCTGCCGGCCAGATGGGCGTGGTGCGCCGCGACCCGTTCGCCATGCTGCCGTTCACCGGCTACAACATGGCCGACTACTTCCAGCACTGGCTGAACATGGGTGCCAAGCTGCAAGCCGAAGGCGCCACGCTGCCGGCGATCTACTGCGTCAACTGGTTCCGCAAGGGCGCTGACGGCAAGTTCGTCTGGCCGGGCTACGGCGACAACGCCCGCGTCATGCAGTGGATGCTGGGCCGCATCGAAGGCAAGGCTGGCGGCGCGGAAAACATCTTCGGCGTCAGCCCGAACTACGCCGACCTGAACTGGTCCGGCCTGGACTTCAGCGAAGCGCAGTTCCAGAGCGTCATCGGCATCGACCGCGACGCCTGGGTGCAGGAAATGAAGCTGCACGGCGAACTGTTCGAACAGCTGGCCTACCACCTGCCGGCCGAACTGACCGCCACCAAGGCCAAGATCGAAGCGGCACTGAACGCTTGATCCTGAGCTGATCAGTTCAAACTGATCTCGAAAGCCCGCCGAGTGATCGGCGGGCTTTTTTGCATCCGTCGCACCTTCGAACGGGCACATCCGCCAAGTCGCGTGACAAATTCACGGCGCAACCCCTCATGTGAGGGGCCCAGCGCGTCGATACAGCTTCATGGCGGCACAGGTCGGCAAGACCTCTGCCACGACGGCGTCCGTTCACGCCGCCAATCCACCCATCGGAGCATGCCTTGAAGACATATTCAGCCATCACCTTGCGCGCGGCATTGTGGATCGTGTTTGCGGTTGCCGGTTCAGGTCTCGGGGCCTGCGGCGGAGGTGGGGGCAGCAGCACGGCTGGGGGCGGCACATCCACCAACAGCGTCAACGGCGTCAAGCTGCCCAGTCAGGTCTCAGCCGTCACGGCGAACTGAAGCAGGAGCACCGCTCATGTCTGACACGATCCGCCTTTTCTCGATTCGCCCCGTGGTTCTGGCCGCGCTGGGTGCCTGCAGTTCGCTGCTGATGATCGCCGCCACCGCTCAGGCGGCCCCGACCAGCGGCGCCTATATCGCCGACCAGACGCAGTCCCACGTCGAGGATGCCACCAGCCAGGGCCTGCGCCTGCCCAACACGGTGCTGTGCTACATGAACGCCACCGGCGCCAACCAGACTGCGGTACTCAACCAGGGCAACTACCTCGCGCTGGTCGATGAGGCCAAGTGCGACAACGGTGGCGGCAGCAACTCCGACAGCACCAGCAGCGGTGCGACCAGTGCGCCGCGCTACATCCGCGCGGTGGCCAACAGCACCCGCACCGACAACAACTCGCCACTGATCGGCAAGGTCTGGTTCGCACAGGACGAAATGCGCAACGGCAGCGGTGGCTCCAGCCCCGGCCTGATCTACGCCCGCTTGTCCGCCAGCGAAGCGGCCAGCACGAGCTCGCCATACGGCATCTTCCACACCGATTTCTGCGGCATCGCCGACGGCACCACCAGCTGCAGCATGTATGGCTATGCCGAGGGCAACGGCGCATCGGTGAGCGCCTTCCAGACCGGCGACCAGAACGTCAGCATGGTGCTCACCGGCACCACCGTGACCGGCCAGGGCCGCGTGAAGGTCAGCGAGCCCGGCGGCGCGGGCGCGGTGGACTGGACCTTCGCCTACGACAGCAGCTTCTTCCGCCGCGCTGGCGCCGGTGGCGGCGACCAGTGTTTCGACCGCTCGTTTGCCAACGCCGACAAGACCGCCTGGCGCTACGGCGTCTACAGCGCCGACGGTGCCCGCCTGGAGCGCAACAGCGGCTTCCCGATCAAGGCGGGTGGCGTCTACGGCTACGTCGGCTACTGGGGCCTGTGGCTGCAGGGCGGCGCGACGCTGAATGACGGCGACACCGTGACCCGCTACGCCTACAGCAACCAGCAGGCCGCTGCGGGCGACTACACGCTGGTCAAGAAGGATGGCCGCCTCAAGAAGCAGACGCTGCACGCCACCACGCTGGACGGCATCCGCAACGTGCCGTTCTTCTTCTGGGTCAACCAGGGCTTCACCGACAGCGGCGGCGTGAATCGCCAGGCCGGCAGCAACCTCGAGGTCAAATGGGATGGCGCCCATTTCGTCATCACCGGCGTGGCGCAGAACGGCCCGGTCACACCCGATGCGGCCGGCAACACCATCCCCGACGCGGTGCTGCAGACGAGCTGGAACATCAACAGCTGGTCGCAGTCGCTCGGCGGACCGATCACCGTGATCACCCGCGACGGCAGCGGCGCCTACCTGGCCCCGGGCGCGGCCAGTGCCGTCAACTACCGCACCGAGACCGTGCTGGTGCCTGGCGGTTCGGACTGGCCCGGCAATCTGCATTGCGTGAACGACTGCCCGCAGGGTGGCAACACCTTCACCACCGGGCTGGACGACCTGGGCAACCCTGCGGCCGCCTTTGCGAACACGACGGTCGCCAACTGGAACGGCGGCACGACCACCGCCTCGACCCGCTGGAACTGGCAGCCCGTGCAGGCCGGCAGCGAGCTCCACTACACGGCCAACGCCAGCACCGGCCTGCTCACCGCCAGCGGCGGATCGGTGGCCTGGACGTCGGCGGCACCGCCACTCAACGGCCAGTACCAGAACGGCTTCCAGAGTGGCCGGCTGGTCGATGACACCGGTCTGGCCAGCCTGCAATGCAGCGCCAACGGCGGCAGTGGCAGCGGCTACTACTGCCCGAATCGCATCGACAGCGTCAGCACCATCTACGTCTGGGAGACCGGCCCGAACAGCTGGAACAAGTTCTCCGGTCTGCGCAGCGGCAGCAGCTACGTGCAGTTCGATGCCCCGCTGTCGCTGCACTACACCGTACCGACCGATGTCTCCAGTGCCTATGCCAATGCCCAGCTCGTGCTGCAATACAACGGCTTTGGCGAGCTGCAGGGCATCCCGGGCAAGTGCGTGAACCCGGGCACGAATGCCGAAGTGCCGTGCAGCAATGACAACTCCACCCGCTGGGTCGCTGCCTTCGTGATCCCCGAGGGCAGCGCGATCAGCGACGGCAGCCAGACCTATTACGTCAAGCCGCTCGAACAGGAGTTGCGTCTGAAGAAGGTGTCCGCCGGCAACTGCGCCGCGCTGACGCTGCCGGTGATCGCCGACAGTGCCTTGCCCGGCCAGGCGGGCTTCAGTGATCCGCGTGTCAACGGTGCGCTGCCCAGCGTGACCGGCGCACCGCGCGTGATTCACGGCGTGGTGCAGTACTGAGGGCGTGGCACGCGTGGGCCGCTTGATTCGCTTGCGGCCCGCAGCGCTGCCGCTACTGGCCTCGGTGATGCTGCACCTGGCGGTGTTCAGCCTGGTCTGGTCTGAACAGGCGCCATCCCGAGTGATGCCGCATGCGCGGCCCGGCTCGATACGGGCGACGCAACCGATCAGCGTGTTTCTGGTTGAGGCCAGGCCGACCGCAGCCCGCGTCATCGCGTCGGTTGTGGCGCCGATCGCACCCAGCTTGGCCATCACGACCGAGCCCGCCAAGCCACTGGAACCGGTCTCGCGCGCCCGGCCCGAACAACCCGTCGAGTCCATCGCGCCACCATCTGCGCCAGACACGGCCACAGTTGCCCCGGCAGCAGCCGACGCGGAGGCAGCCTCAACCGTTGCGGCAGCTGATCTGACCGATCCTCACGGCAACATCGCCATGCCGCTTGCCGCCCCGGGACTGCCGCCCGCATGGGGGGCTGCACGCAACGCATGGGGCGTCGTTCGGCCGGCCCTGCTCGCGGGCAACATGGCACTGGCACAGCAGGCGCAACAGGCAATGTTTCATCAGCAGGCCCAGTGGAGCGAACGCGCCCAAGCGATGGCCCGTGGCGAATACGAGGCTGTTCTGTACCGGGCCGCGCGGCAGCTGCGCCCGGCTGCGGATTGCACCCTGCTGCTGGCCGGCGGTGTGCCGCCCGTGGCCAGCTGCAACGATGCCAGCGACCAAGCCCACGTCGATGAACTCACGCAGCGGCTGGGTGCGGTTCCCACCGGCTTGCCGCCCAGCGAGCTGCACCTGCCGTTCAGCCTCCAGCGCGGCGCCGACCCAGACACGCCAGCACAGAGACTCGATGGCGAGCGTTCCTGAACGCCATCCATGACAGGTTCAGACGCGTGCGCTGGCCGCCTCTTGAACGGATTGGTGATACTGCACGATGGCGCGCAACTCGTCGGCGTAGGACGGCTGGGTCGATTGGTAGGCATCAGCCCACGCCAGCAGCTCCTCGGCGTTGCGGGGTTCGTAGCGCTTCGGCTCAGCCAGCAGCACCGTCAGCGCGTCGTCGGCGATCTGACCGACCTTGCGGACCATGCGACGCAGCCAGACTTGGGCAGCGCGGCTGGTGTTGGAAGAAGAAGAACGGTAGCTGCCCGACGGGATCGAAAGTGTGCTCATAAAACCTCCAAGGGAAAACCCTAGGTGCGCAGTATAGGGTTTTCCCTTAAACGAGGTTCCAGAGGCCAACCTTGATCCCGAGTAAGTTCCAAGGTCTTCGGCTCACGCCACGGGCGGCGCCAGGGCGTGGCCGTGCCTCAGACCGGGCCGAGCTGGCTCCACAGATAAGCGAACTCCAGCGCCAGCAGATGGGCACGCTGCTCGTTGTCGGCCGCACCGCCGTGGCCGCCTTCGGTGTTCTCGTAATAGAGCACCGGCTGGCCCAGCTCACGCAGGCGCGCCACCATCTTGCGGGCGTGGCCGGGGTGCACGCGGTCGTCACGGGTCGAGGTGTTGATGAAGACACGCGGGTAGCGCACGCCCGGCTTGAGCTGCTGGTACGGGCTGTAGCCGCTGATCCAGGCCCATTCCTCGGGCTGATCCGGGTCGCCGTACTCGGCCATCCACGATGCGCCGGCGAGCAGGCGGTGGTAGCGCTGCATGTCGAGCAGCGGCACCTGACAGACCACCGCGTTGAACAGCGCCGGGCGCTGCGTCAGCGCTGCGCCGACCAGCAGGCCGCCATTGCTGCCGCCCATGATGCCGAGCCGCTGCGGGCGGGTGATGCCGCGCGCGATCAGGTCTTCGGCCACGGCGATGAAGTCGTCATAGCTGCGCTGCTTGTGCGCCTTGGTGGCGGCCTGGTGCCAGCTCGGGCCGAACTCGCCGCCGCCGCGAATGTTGGCCACCACCAGCACGCCACCGCGCTCGAACCAGCCCAGCCCGAAGCCGCCCGAATACCAGGGCTGCATCGAGACCTCGAAACCGCCGTAGCCGTACAGCAGGGTCGGCCGACCACCAGCGAGCGCCGGTGCGGTGTCACACCGCCCGACCACGAAGTACGGCACCCGCGTGCCGTCCGGACTGGTGGCAAAGCACTGCTCGGCCTGCAGGCTGCTGGCGTCGAAGTAGGCTGGACGCTGCTTGAGCAGCTCGGGCGCGTCGCTGCCGGTGCGGCCCAGCATCAGGGTGTCGGGCGTGAGGAAGTCGGTGTAGCTGACCCAGTAATGCTCGCCGAGCGGATCGTCCGGCGTGTGCGGGTCGTGCAGTGCCGCCACGCCCAGCGTGCCCGGCCCGGGCAGCGCCACAGCGCGCCGCGTCCACTGGCCGGTGGCACCTGCGGCGTCGGGCGCCCAGCTGAGCTCCTCGACACGATTCGCGACGCTGTCGAGCAGCGTCAGCAGCAGATGCGAGCGGGTCCAGCTGTGCGCGCTGAGCGAGCAGGTCGGCGTCGGCGTGAACAGCGCCTGCCACTGCGGCCGGCCGGCGATCAGCGCCTCGGCGCGCGTCACCAGCAGCGAGCCGGCCGGATGCGTGACCTCGCCCAAGCTCAGGTCGCTGCGCAGCTCCAGCAACGCCCACTGCTGGTGCAGGCTCAGGCTGGCGTCCGCCGGCTTGTCGAGCGTGATGCGCGCGCCGCCTGCGCCTTCCAGCCACATCGCGGTGCTGTAGAAATCGAGCGAGCGGCCGTAGATGACGCGCTCGAAGCCGGGCGTGTCATCTACGCTGACCCAGGCCGAGACATCGCTGGTCTCACCTTCGTGCACCGTCACGGCGTCAGCCAGCGGTGTGCCGCGCAGCCAGCGCTTGATGACGCGCGGGTAGCCCGAGTCGGTCAGCGAGCCCGGGCCGAAGTCGGTGGCGACGAGCAGCGTGTCCTGGTCGAGCCAGCTGACGTCGCTCTTGGCCTCGGGCAGCTCGAAGCCACCGGCCACGAAGCGCTTGTCGAGCAGGTCGAACTCGCGCAGCACCACCGCGTCGGCGCCGCCGCGCGACAGCGACAGCAGGCAGCGCCGCCAGACGCCACCGGCTTGCGGCGCCAGGTAATCAGCGCCCTTCCAGACCCAGCTTTCGCCTTCGGCCGCGCCGAGCGCGTCGAGGTCGAGCACTATTTCCCAGGCCGGCTCGGCCTGGCGGTAGCTGGCCAGCGTGGTGCGGCGCCACAGGCCGCGCTTGTGCGTGGCGTCCTGCCAGAAGTTGTAGAGCTGCGCGCCGACCCGGCTGACGTACGGAATGCGCTCGCGCGAATCCAGCACCGCCAGCAGCTGCGGGCGCAGTGCGGCGTACTCGGGCCGGGCGCTCAGCTCGGCCTGCGATTCGGCGTTGCGCGCGCGCACCCAGTCGAGCGCGGCCTCGCCGAGCACCTCCTCCAGCCAGAGGTGTGGGTCGCGGATCGAGTCGTCAGCAGATCGGGTCGCATCGCTCATGGCGTGACGCTCTCAAGCTCGGCATAGGGATCGGCAAAGCCGAGCGCGCTCATGATCTCGCGCTCGCGCTGCTCCATCGCCTCGGCGTCTTCCTCGCCGGTTTCATGGTCCCAGCCCTGCGCATGCAGCGTGCCGTGTACCAGCAGATGCGCGTAATGCGCCTCGATGCTCTTGCCGGCCGCCAGGGCTTCAGCCTCGACCACCGGCGCGCACAGCACCAGATCGGCCATCACCACCGGCTCCTGGCTGTAGTCGAAGGTCAGCACGTTGGTGGCGTAGTCCTTCTCGCGGTAATCGTGATTGAGCATGCGGCCTTCGTCGGCATCGACGATGCGCACCGCAATCTCGCCGGGTGCGTCGAGCGCGGCGCGGATGCTGCGGATCACCTTGTGGCGCGGCAGCAGGGCGCGGTGGCGGGGGTCGGCAAATTGCAGCGACAGGTGGAGCGTCGGGCGGGCCATCGGTGTCAGTTCTCGTCGTGGAAGGAAGGGGGGGCGACAGGGCGCGCCGCACGGCTTCGGGGCGCGCCAGCGGCCGGCCGAGGCGTGGCCACCGGGCGGCGCTCGGTGTCGGCGTCGTAGGCATCGACGATGCGCGCCACCAGCGGATGGCGCACCACGTCGGCCGAAATGAAGCGGGTCGAGGCGATGCCGCGCACCTGGCGCAGCACGCGGGTCGCATCGACCAGGCCGCTGACGCTGCCGCGCGGCAAGTCGATCTGACTCACGTCACCCGTCACCACCGCCTTGGAGCCGAAGCCGATGCGGGTCAGGAACATCTTCATCTGCTCGGGCGTGGTGTTCTGCGCCTCGTCAAGGATCACGAAGGCGTGGTTCAGCGTGCGTCCGCGCATGAAGGCCAGCGGCGCGATCTCCAGCTGGCCCTTCTCGAAGGCCTTGGTGACACGGTCGAAGCCCATCAGGTCGTAGAGCGCGTCGTAGAGCGGGCGCAGGTACGGGTCGATCTTCTGCGTCAGGTCGCCGGGCAAGAAACCCAAGCGCTCGCCGGCCTCGACCGCCGGCCGGGTCAGCACGATGCGCTGCACGCTGCTGCGCTCCAGCGCATCGACCGCGCAAGCCACCGCCAGGAAGGTCTTGCCGGTGCCGGCCGGACCGACGCCGAACGTGATGTCGTGGTTGAGGATGTTGCGCAGGTACGCCAGCTGATTCGGCGTGCGGCCGCACAGGTCGTTGCGGCGGGTGTGCAGCACGATCTCGGCGTCGGCCGGCCCGGCCTCGGCGATGCGGCCGTTCGGCGTCGGCAGCGCCAGCGGCGGCAGCTCGTCGTCATCGAGCACCGTGTGGGCGCTGCTCGACACGCCGCTCGGCAGATCGAGCTGCACCGCTTGCACCAGCAGCAGCTGGAACTCCTCGGCGGGGATCGGATGGCGGGCGCGCTCGTAGAGCAGCTGCAGCAGCGCCAGTGCACGCTCGGATGCACGTTTAACGCCTTCGACACGGAAAGTGTCGTTGCGTCGACGGATACTGACGTTCAACGTGGCCTCGATGGCGCGCAAGTGCTCATCAAGTGCACCGCACAAATGAGCGAGCCGACGGTTGTCGGGTGAAGTGAAGGTGTGGCGCAGGATCAAGACAAGCGTGCGAAGTTTCAGGCTAGGCCCGGAAACCCGATTGTCGCCGCCTCACCGCAGTGCGTGTACTCCTGCAGAATCAGCCGCCATGCGCATTGCCCCACATTTGCGGTCTTGTCAAGCCTTGATACACACCTCTTCGCGTGCCGCCACCACCCGGTTGGCCGGTTGGATCGCACAGGCAAGCCTCATGTCGGCCCTGTGGCTCATGCTGTGCGCCAGCTTGCTGGGGGCCGCCAGTGCGGCCCAGGCCCAGACCGTGCCACAAGCCCCGATCCTGCTCCTGAACGCGGCGGTGGCGGCGCGCGCCGACACGCCGCTGTTTCCGGACAACACGCCGCTGCGCCTGCTGCGGCTGCCCGACACCTGGGACCGCAGCCTGCACGGTGACGGACCGGTCTGGTACCGACTCAGCTTCAACATCAGCGGTACGCCCGACGATGGCTTGCTGGCGGCGTACCTGGAGCAGGTCTGCGCCGCGTTTGACCTGCGCCTGAACAACCGGCTGGTGCACAGCCGCGCCGGCACGGGCGGACTGGACCGGCCTTGCCTGGAGCCGGTGCTGGTGACCCTGCCCGGCGCGCTGCTGGTGACCGGCGTGAACACGCTCGACGTCAAGCTCTACGGCCAGCCGCTGCAGCGGGTCGCGGTGCGCGACCGAGCCGCGACCCTCGGGCCGATCCAGATCGGCACGCTGGCGCAGCTGACCCCGCTCTACCAGGCGCGCCGGGTGGTGCACGGCAGCATCACGCTGGCGCTCTACAGCGTGGTCGGCGCGATCGGCGCCGCTGCCCTGGTGCTGGCCTTTCTGAGCCGGCTGCCTTATCTGGGCTTTTTCGGCGCCGCCTCGGTCGGCTGGGCGCTGCTGCTCGGGCTGCTCGGCGCCGAACTACCGCTGCCGAGCGCCTGGAGCGAATGGCTGCTGGGCAGCGCGCCGGTGCCGGTCGCCGTCTGCGCCATCCTGTTCCTGCTGCGCTACTGCGGCCTGCGGCTGACCTGGCTGGAAACCATCCTGTGGCTGCAATGCCTGATGGCCCCCCTGAGCCTGCTGGTGGCCATGCCGGACCGGCTGCACAGCGTCGCCCTGCCCTGGACCGTGATCCTGCTGCTGGAGCTGCTGGCGGCGCTGGCATTCTTCCTGTGGCGCGCCTGGCACCACTCGCGCGAGGACTTCTGGATCATCAGCACCGCGCTGGCCGTGCTGGTCTGCTCGCTCGGCGTCGAGCTGAGCTGGCCCGGCCCGGTGCCGATGTTCGGCAAACACGCCATCAGCCTGGCCTTGCTGGAAATCTTCGGCGGCATGGCCTGGCGCATGCATCAGCTGTTCAAGGGCGCCTTGGCCGATGCTGAAAGCGCCAAGGCCCAGCTCGAATCGCGGGTCCAGGAAATCTCGGTCGACATGGAACAGAACTACGGCCAGATGGCCGAGATGCGCGTCGAACAGGTCGCCGCCAAGGAGCGCAAGCGCATCGCCGCCGACCTGCACGATGACCTCGGCGCCAAGCTGCTCACCATCGTCCACACCAGCGACAACGAACGCATCGCCACCTTGGCGCGCGAGGCGCTCGAAGAGATGCGCCTGTCGGTGCGTGGCCTGACCGGCAAGTCGATGCAACTCGGCGACGCCCTGGGCGACTGGCGCAGCGAAGTGATGGGGCGCGTTTCGCAAGGCGGCATCGAGCTGGTCTGGAACATCCCCGACGACCTGCTGATGAGCGAGCGCAAAATGAGCGCGCGCGCCTATGTGCAGACCACTCGCATCCTGCGCGAGGCGGTCAGCAACCTGATCAAGCACAGCCGGGCGTCGCACTGCGAGATCACGGTGCGGGTCGACAGCAACGATTTCGAGCTGACCATCAGCGACAACGGCAAGGGCATTCCGATGGAGCTTGACGGCAAGCTCGACCGCGGCCACGGCATGTCCACCATGAAGAGCCGCGCCAAACAGCTGCAGGGCCAGTGCCTGGTGGAATCCGGGCCCGGCTTTGGCACCACAATCCGATTGACCCTGCCTTTGTGAGGCTCCGATGAAACAGATCCTTCTGCTTGAAGACCTGCCCGAGATTCGCGCCTGGCTGCGTGCCCTGGTGCTGCAGGTATTTCCCGGCTCGACCGTCACTGAAGCGGCCCGCGTGCACGACGCCCTCCAGCATGTGAGCGTGCAGCGCTTCGACCTGGCGCTGGTCGATCTCGGCCTGCCCGACGGCTCGGGCGTCAAGGTGGTGCAGGCGCTGCGTGACACCCAGCCCGACACCCAGTCGGTGGTGGTGACGATCCACGACGACGACGATCACCTGTTCCCCGCCCTGCAGGCCGGCGCCTATGGCTACCTGCTGAAAGAGCAGCCGCGCGAACAGCTGATGGAGCATCTGCAGCGCATCAGCCAGGGCGAGCCGCCGCTGTCGCCGTCGATCGCACGGCGCATGATTTCCTACTTCTCGGCCCAGGCCACCCGCCCGATGCCGCATCAGCCGATGGTCGACACGCTGGTGCCGAACGTGCAGCTGACCGAGCGCGAACGCGAAGTGCTGCTGCGCGTCGCCAAGGGCTTCACGCTGCCGGAAATCGGTGTGCAACTGGGTCTGTCGCGCCACACCATCGCCGACTACGTCAAGCAGATCTACCGCAAGCTCAACGTGAGCTCGCGCGCCGAAGCGGCACTCGAAGCGCAGCGTCTCGGCCTGTTCCGGCGCAACTGAAACGGGCGGGCCGATAATCGCCCGCCATGATCGGTCGTCTCAGCGGAACCCTGGCGGAAAAGTCGCCTCCCCTCGTGCTCATTGATGTCGGTGGCGTCGGCTATGAAGTCGATGTGCCGATGAGCACCTTCTACAACCTGCCCCATCTGGGCGAGCGCGTCACGCTGCTGACCCAGTTCGTGGTGCGCGAGGACGCGCAGCTGCTCTACGGCTTTCTCAGCCACGAGGAGCGCCAGACCTTTCGCCAGCTGATCAAGATCAGCGGCATCGGGCCACGCATGGCGCTCGGCATCCTGTCGGGCCTGTCGATTGCCGAGCTGGCCCAGGCGGTCGCCGCGCAGGAAGTGCGCCGGCTCGTCAAGGTGCCCGGCATCGGCAAAAAGACCGCCGAGCGGCTGCTGCTGGAGCTGAAAGACAAGCTCGCCCCGGCGCTGGATCAGCCGGCCGGCACGCTCATCAACCACGCCGCCCAGGCCGACATCGTGCAGGCGCTGATCGCGCTGGGCTACAGCGAGCGCGATGCCGAGGCGGCGCTGAAAGCGCTACCGGCCGACATCGGCGTAAGCGATGGCATCAAGCTGGCTCTCAAGTCGATGAGCTGAGCGCGCTCGCGCCAGCCCCGCCCGCGCAGCGCGATCCGGCTGGCCTGACAATCCCCCCATGGCCATCCAGACCGACGACTTCGCTTCCTCACCTGCCCCGGCGCGCCGCATGGTGAGTGCCGCGCCCACCTCGCCCAACGAGGAGGCGCTGGAGCGTGCGCTGCGCCCCAAGCTGCTGGCCGAATACGTCGGCCAGGCCAAGGCGCGCGAGCAGCTGGAGATCTTCATCGGCGCGACCCGCAAGCGCGGCGAGGCGCTCGACCATGTGCTGCTGTTCGGCCCGCCGGGGCTGGGCAAGACGACGCTGAGTCACATCATTGCCCATGAGCTGGGCGTGAACCTGCGCCAGACCTCCGGGCCGGTGCTGGAAAAGCCGAAGGATCTGGCGGCGATCCTGACCAATCTGGAGCGCAACGATGTGCTCTTCATCGACGAGATCCATCGCCTGTCGCCGGTGGTCGAGGAAATCCTCTACCCGGCGCTGGAGGACTACCAGATCGACATCATGATCGGCGAAGGCCCGGCGGCGCGCTCGATCAAGCTGGATCTGCAGCCCTTCACGCTGGTCGGGGCCACCACGCGCGCCGGCATGCTGACCAACCCGCTGCGGGATCGCTTCGGCATCGTCGCCCGGCTGGAGTTCTACAGCGCCGAGGAGCTCTGCACCATCGTGAAACGCTCGGCCGGGCTGCTGAACACCCCCATCGACGCCGAAGGCGCGATGGAAGTGGCGCGGCGCTCGCGTGGCACGCCGCGCATCGCGAATCGGCTGCTGCGCCGGGTGCGCGACTACGCCGACGTGAAAGGCGACGGCCGCATCGGCAAGGCGATTGCCGACAAGGCGCTGGCGATGCTGGATGTGGATCCGCTCGGCTTCGACCTGATGGACCGCAAGCTGCTCGAAGCGGTGGTGCACCGCTTTGACGGCGGCCCGGTTGGCCTCGACAACGTCGCGGCGGCGATCGGCGAGGAGTCCGGCACCATCGAGGACGTCATCGAGCCCTATCTGATCCAGCAGGGCTTTTTGCAGCGCACGCCGCGCGGGCGCATCGCGACGCTGGCGGCGTATCGGCATCTGGGCGTGACGCCGCCGCAGAACAGCAGTCTGACGGCGGGCGGCCTGTTCGAGTGAGCGGCTGGCTCAGACCGTCAACCCACCGCCGACCTCGATCACCGTGCCGTTGATGTAGCTGGCTTCGTCGCTGGCCAGGAAGGCGTAGACGTTGGCGATTTCTTCCGGTCTGCCCAGACGCCGGAGCGGCACTTCGCTGCGCATCTGCTCCATCACCTTGTCGGGAATGGTGCCGAGGATCGGGGTTTCGATGAAGCCCGGTGCCACCGCGTTGACGCGGATGCCCTTGGGGCCGAGTTCGCGGCTCCAGGTCTTGGTGAAACCGATCACGCCGAACTTGCTGGCGGCGTAATTGGTCTGGCCGAAGTTGCCGTACAGGCCGACCACCGAACTGGCGTTCAGGATCACGCCCGAGCCCTGCTCCACCATCGCGTTGGCCACCGCCTGGCTGCACTGGAAGACGGCGCGCAGGTTCACGTCGATCACTTCGTCAAACTGCTCGATGGTCATCTTCTGCAGGCGGGCGTCGCGGGTGATGCCGGCGTTGTTGACCAGCACGTCGATACTGCCAAACTTCTTCAGCACGTCGCGCACGATGGCGTCGAACTGGGCCCGGTCGGTGACATTGACGGCATAGCCTTCCGCTTTCGCGCCGAGTTCGCGGCATTGCGCCACGGCGGTGTTGACGGCGTCAAAGCGCAGGTCGCAGACGATGACGGTGGCGCCTTCGCGCGCAAATTTCAGCGCGGTGGCCAGGCCGATGCCCTGGGCGGCGCCGGTGATGATCGAAACCTTGTCCTGCAAACGCATGGTTCAACCTTGTTCAGACCCTACGGTCAATTCCAGAAAACGGGTGATGTCGGCCAGGTGAGCATCGAAATCGCTCAGCGCATGGTCGCTGCCGGGCAGGAGTTTCACGCGACAGTCGGCGTAGCGCGCGTGCATTTCGCACCAATCCAGCACTTCATCGCCTTGCGCGATCACGGCCAGGTAATTTTTCGGCTGTAGCAGCGGCTTCCCGCCCAGCGCGTCGAGCTCATCGATGAACTCGGCGCGGAAGAAGAACCGGTCTTCGGGATGCTGCCAAACCGTCTGTTCGCCGATGTAGCGCGCCAGATCGCGTGCCGGGAACACCGCAGGGTTGAGCAGCACGGCGCGCTGCCAGCCCAGCGCCTCGGTCAGGGCGGTGGCGTAGAAACCACCCAGCGAGCTGCCGATCACCGCGCTGGTCGATGCCGGCCAGTCGGCCACGCCGCGTTGCAGCAGCGCCATGGCCTCGCGTGGTGAGGGCGGCAGCTGCGGGCACCACCAGTGCAGATCGGGCCGCTGTTCGGCGACCCAGGCGGCGGTCTTGCGGGCCTTCATCGACTGCGGCGATGAACGGAACCCGTGCAGATAGAGCAGATGCGTGAGTGCAGGCATGGCATTGGCTATGGCCGGCTGTCAGCGCCGCGCCAGCGCCTCCAGCAGCTTGGCGTGGATGCCGCCGAAGCTGCCGTTGCTCATCACCAGCACATGGTCGCCGGGGCGGGCGGCGCGCACCACGGCCGCCACCGTCTTGTCGATGCTGTCGCAGACCTGTGCCTGCTCGCCCAGCGGCAGCAGGGCTTCGCGGGCATCCCAGCCCAGCCCGCCGCTGTGGCAGATCGAGAGGTCCGCCTCTTCGAGCGCCCAGGGCAGCTGCGACTTCATGGCGCCCAGCTTCATGGTGTTGGAGCGCGGCTCGAACACCGCGATGATGCGACCCAGCCCGACCTTGCGGCGCAGGCCGTTGACGGTGGTGCGCATGGCGGTGGGGTGGTGCGCGAAGTCGTCGTAGACCTTGATGCCCGCCGCCTCGCCGCACAGCTCAAGCCGGCGACGCACGTTCTGGAAGCCGGCCAGCGCCTGCGCGGCATCCAACGGCGCCACACCGACATGCTCGGCCGCCGCGATGGCGGCCAGCGCATTGAGCTGGTTGTGCTCGCCGAGCAGCTCCCAATCGACCCGGCCGACCTTCAGGTTGCCGCGCAGCACGTCAAAGGCGTGCGGCTCGCCGCGTGCGCGCCAGGCGCCGGGCTCTTCCTTCTTGGCGCCGAAGCGCACCAGCTCGCTCCAGCAGCCACGCCCCAGCACGCGCTGCAGGCTGTCTTCGCGGGCGTTCACGACCAGCCGGCCTTCGCCGGGCACGGTGCGCACCAGATGGTGGAACTGGGTCTCGATCGCGGCCAGGTCCGGGAAGATGTCGGCGTGGTCGTATTCGAGGTTGTTCAGGATCGCGGTGCGCGGCCGGTAGTGCACGAACTTGCTGCGCTTGTCGAAGAAGGCGGTGTCGTACTCGTCGGCCTCGATGACGAACGGCGCCTGCGCTGCGCCGCTGCGCGCCGAGACGCCGAAGTTCTGCGGCACGCCGCCGACCAGGAAACCGGGCTGGCGGCCAGCGGCGTCCAGGATCCAGGCCAGCATCGAGGTGGTGGTGGTCTTGCCGTGGGTGCCGGCCACGGCCAGCACATGGCGGCCGGCCAGCACATGCTCGGCCAGCCACTGCGGGCCGCTGGTGTAGGGCCGGCCGGCGTTCAGGATCGCTTCCATCAGCGCGTTGCCGCGACTGACGACGTTGCCGATCACGAACAGATCCGGCTTGAGCGCGAGCTGGTCGACGCCGTAGCCTTCGATCAGGTCGATGCCGAGCGCGCGCAGCTGGTCGCTCATCGGCGGGTAGACGTTGGCGTCGCAGCCGGTGACGCGGTGGCCGGCTTCCCGGGCGAGGGCGGCCACGCCACCCATGAAGGTGCCGCAGATGCCGAGGATGTGAATGTGCATGGTCTGAATTCTAGGAGGGCAGGTCTGTCACCCGGCGCTCTGAAGCACTGCGAGTGCCTCTGCCGAGGGTTTGTCCGGGCACGATGTGCGGCAGGGTTGACACAGCAAGGTCCGGGCCTGCCGGCACCGGGCTAGACTGCGCCGCAAGCAACTTGGTTCAAGCTGTGCAGGAGGAATTTTCATGGCCATGCGCATCGGTGTACTGACGGGCGGCGGCGACTGCCCCGGACTCAATGCGGTGATCCGAGCGGTCACCAAGTCGATGATCAATCTTTGCGGTGCCGAGGTGATCGGCATCGAGGACGGCTTTCTGGGCCTGATCGAGCGGCGCGTGCGCCCGCTCGGCTGGGATGCGGTGAGCGGCATTCTGGCCACCGGCGGCACCATTCTGGGCACCAGCAACACCGCCACCCCATTTGCCTGGCACGGCCACGATGTCTCGGCCGAGGTCGCGACCTATGTGCAGCAGCTCGGGCTGGACGCGCTGGTGGTGATCGGCGGCGACGGCACCATGACGATTGCCCAGCGTCTGGCCGAGCGCACCGGGGTGCCGATGGTGGGCGTGCCCAAGACGATCGACAACGACATCGAGGGCACCGAGCGCAGCTTCGGCTTCGACACCGCCGTGGCCACCGTGACCGAGGCGCTAGAGCGAGTCCAGACCACCGGCCAGAGCCACGGCCGCGTCATGATCGTCGAGACGATGGGGCGCTACGCCGGCTGGATTGCGCTGGAGGCTGGCGTGGCCGGCGCCGCCGACGTGATCCTGATCCCGGAGATTGCGTACCAGGTCGAGCGGATTGCGGCGGTCTGCCAGGACCGCACGGCACGGCGCCGCTCGACGCTGATCTGCATCGCCGAAGGCGCCAAGCCAATCGGCGGCGATCTGACGATCGAGCGCCATGTAGCGGGCAGCCCGGACCCGATCCGGCTGGGCGGTGTGGCGCATGCGCTGCGCGCCCAGTTGCAGCCGCTCATCGGCAGCGAGGTGCGCGCCACCGTGCTTGGGCATGTGCAGCGCGGCGGACCGCCGACGCCGTTCGACCGCGTGCTGGCCACGCTCTACGGCCACCACGCCGCGCAGCTGGTGCTGGGCGGACAGTTCGATCGCATGGTGACCTGGCAGCGCGGTGGCTTGGGCAACGTGCCGCTGTCCGAAGTGGCCGGCAAGAATCGGCTGGTGCCGGCCGATCACATGCTGCTGACCTGCGCCCGCGAGATCGGTGTCGAGGTCGGGGCGCCGCTGTAGCCGTCCGTCAGGCCGCCACCAGGGTCTGGGTGCCGGCCCATTCCTGGCCGGGTGCCAGGCGCATGCGGTCGCCGATCTGGGCTGCTTCGACGCAGAGCATCTCGCGCCAGCCTTCGGCGGGCATGTCGGGCAACTGGGCGCATTTGTCGGCGCCGGGGTTCCAGGCCACCACGTCAGTGAAGCCGTCCTGCGAGATCGAGATGCGCCGACCGATTTCGCGCAGCGTCAGCGGCTGCTGCACGTTCCAGTAGATGCGGTCGATTTCGGTGACGACGGTCAGCACGTCGGTCCACTGGCGGTTGTCGTCGCCGCGCAGGCTGTTGTGGTAATCGATGCCCTGCAGACCTTCGAGCTGGGCCTTCAGGACGTTCTGAGTGCGCAAGTAGGTGTGCAGCGCGGCCTGGAACTCGATGGGGGTGGCACCGGTGTTCAGCACCGACAGCTCCATGTCGAGCTGCTTGCCGTTGACGCTGACGGTGAGTTCGAGCTCGAAAGCGTGTGGCCAGATCGCGCGGGTGCTGTCGTCGTCAGTCAGATGCAGCACCGCGAAGGCATGCTCGCCGCGCACCTGGGTTTCCTGCAGGGTCCAGGCGCGGTTGCGCACAAAACCGTGCTTGGGCAGCGGACCCTGGCTGGCGAACTGCGGAAAGATCACCGGCACGCCGCCGCGTATAGCCGCCGTGCCGCCATAGGCGCTGGTCGGCGAGAGGTAGAGCTGTTCCTCGCTGCCAGCGGGTTGCCACGACACCACATGGGCGCCGTGCAACAGCACGACGGCTTGTGCCCCACCGGGGGCACGCAACTGCACGGCCGGCTGGCCGTTGAAGTCGAAGGGGCCGGTGGGTCGGCTGGCGCGGGGCAGGGATGGTTCGCTCATGGCGCTGAAATCTCCGGGGCGTAAGGGCATCGGCGTGCCGGGTGGCGCGCCGAGCGAGGGGTGGCCAACGGCCCGGCGGGAGTCAGCCGGCCGCGAGCGCGGCGCGAGCCGCCGCAATGGTGTCGGCAATGTCGGCGTCGCTGTGGGCAGCGCTGACAAAGCCGGCTTCGTAGAGGGCGGGTGCCAGGTAGACGCCGCGATCCAGCAGGCCGTGGAAGAAGCGGTTGAAGCGCTCCTTGTCGGTCGCCATCACCGTGCCGTAGTTCTGCGGCAGGCCGTCACCCATTGTGTGCGGGAAGAAGAATCCGAACATGCCGCCCTGGCAATCGGCCACGAAGGGCACGCCGGTGTCGCGCGCGGCAGCGCTCAGGCCGTCGACCAGCGTGCGGGTCTTGGCCGAGAGCGCCTCGAAGAAGCCGGGTTTCTTGATCTCGCGCAGCGTGGCCAGGCCGCAGGCGGTGGCGACCGGATTGCCGCTCAGCGTGCCGGCCTGGTAGACCGGACCGAGCGGCGCCAGCTGGCTCATGATCTTGCGTGAGGCGCCGAACGCCGCCAGCGGCATGCCGCCGCCGATGACCTTGCCGAACACGCTGATGTCGGGCGCGAAGCCGGGAATCGCAGCAGCGTACAAGCTCTGGGCGCTGCCGAGCGCGACGCGGAAGCCCGACATCACCTCGTCGAACACCAGCAGCGCGCCGTGCTGCGTGCACAGCTCGCGCAGGCGCTGCATGAACGGCACGGCGGCGCGCACGAAGTTCATGTTGCCGGCGATCGGCTCGATCATCACGCAAGCCAGCTCGGGGCCGTGCAACGTGAAGGCTTCTTCGAGCTGGTCGAGGTTGTTGTACTCGATCACCAGCGTGTGCTGCACCACCTCGGGCGGCACACCGGCCGAGGTCGGGTTGCCGAAGGTGGCCAGGCCCGAGCCGGCCTTGACCAGCAGCGCGTCGGCATGACCGTGGTAGCAGCCTTCGAACTTGATGAACTTGTGCCGGCCGGTGACGCCGCGCGCCAGCCGGATCGCCGTCATGGCCGCTTCGGTGCCGGAACTGACCAGGCGGACCTGCTCGATGCTGGGCACCAGGCTGATGATCTCCTCGGCCAGCTCGACCTCGCGCTCGGTCGGCGCGCCGAAGCTGAAGCCTTCCAGCGCGGCCTTCTGCACCGCCTCCAGCACCGCCGGATGGCCGTGGCCGAGGATCATCGGGCCCCACGAGCCGATGTAGTCGATGTAGCGCTGGCCTTCGGCGTCCCACATGTAGGCGCCGTCCGCGCGGGCGATGAAACGCGGCGTGCCGCCGACGGCGCGAAAGGCGCGCACGGGCGAGTTCACGCCACCGGGGATCGAGCGCTGGGCGCGTTCAAAGAGCTGAGCGTTGGTCATGTGCGAGGTCAGGCCGGATCAGAAATGAGGTCAGTCGCTTGGCGTGCAGGTGCGGTGGCGTGAGGTCGGCTCAGTGCACGCTGCGTGGTGTGGGGGGCGTGTCGGGGTCGTGGACCAGGGCGCCGGCATCGACGTCTTCCTCGCCGTCCTCGTCGTCAGGCGGCAGCGCCCAGAAGAAACGGTCCGGAATGACATTGCCCATGCCGGGGCGAAAGCCCGAGTCGAGCGCCTGGTCCAGGAAGGCGAGCGCCTCGGCCACCGCCATGTGCAGCTCCTGGCCGGTGGCCAACAGTGCGGCGAGTGCCGCCGAGAGCGTGTCGCCCGCACCGACAAACGAGGTGTCGAAGCGCTCGAACTTCTCGCCGGTGATGGCGCCTTGCGGCGAGGCCAGCACGTTGTCGATGAAGTTGTTCGGCAACTGGATGCCGCTCACCAGCACATAACGGGCGCCGTGCTCGCCGGCGGCGACCGCCAGTTCACGGGCCGAAGGCGGGCGCTCGGAGTCCCAGTCGGGCAGCAGGAAATCGGTCAGCGTCTTGTGGTTGCCGACCAGCACGGCGGTCATCGGCAGCACCAGTTCGCGCAGCGCGTCGTGGTAGGCCTGGGATTCGTCGTCGTCGTCGATCCAGGCCAGACTGGGCAGGTAGGTGACGAGCGGCACGTCGGGATAATCCGACAGCACCTCGGCGACCGCGCCGACGTTTTCGGCCGAGCCCAGGAAGCCGACTTTCCAGGCCAGGATGGTGACGTCTTCAAGCACGCTGCGCGCCTGCTCGATCACGGTTTCGGATTCGAGTGGACTGTGGTCGAATACCTCGGCGGTGTCGCGCATCACGATGGTGGTGATGACGGGCAAGGCGTGTGCTCCCATCGCGGCAATCGTCGTGATGTCGCCCGGCGCACCGCAGGCGCCACTGGCATCGCTGGCGTTGAAGCTCATCACGCAGGCAGGGGACTCAAGAGTCTGCGGCTCGGAGCTGTTGGGGTCGGTCTCGGGTGTGCTCATGTGGGTGGTGCATGTGACCCACCCTGGCTACGGGCATCGGCCTCGCAGGTGTGCAGGGGTGGGCGGAAGCTCCAGTAGTTTCTGAGAAATGTTGTGTATGTGCCCACGAACCCTTGCCTTTTCAGCAGGGGCAATCGCTACAATCTTCAGTCATTGTAGACAAGCTAAGTAAGAACGGCGTGGACAATACGCGAACCTGGATGTGTCTGATTTGCGGGTGGCTTTATGAAGAAGCAGCCGGTGATCCTGAACATGGAATTGCACCCGGCACCGCTTGGGCGGACGTGCCCATGAACTGGACCTGCCCGGAATGCGGTGCCCGCAAAGAAGATTTTGAGATGGCTCAAATCTAGTGCCGGGCCCATTGCCGGTATCAACAAGGTGGCGCAGCTGTGGATCACGCATTGACTCATCCTGAAGCCGATCGGGACCCGGCCGTCGTTCGTGTGCTGGTCATTGATGACAGTAACACGATCCGGCGCAGTGCCGAGATCTTCCTCAAGCAGGGCGGCTGCGAGGTCGTGCTGGCCGAAGACGGCTTCGACGCGCTGGCCAAGGTCAGCGATCACAAGCCTGACCTGATCTTCTGCGACATCCTGATGCCTCGGCTGGACGGCTATCAGACCTGCGCGATCATCAAGCGCAACCCGAAGTTCGCATCGGTGCCGGTCATCATGCTGTCGTCCAAGGACGGCCTGTTCGACAAGGCCCGTGGGCGCATGGTCGGCTCCGAGGACTACCTCACCAAGCCGTTCACCAAAGACCAATTGCTGCAAGCCGTGCTGCAACACCGTCGGGTGCCGGCCTGAACGGCCGTCTCGGCGCGGCCCGTCGGGAGGCGCTTGGTTCGCCTTCGGGTGGGTGTGTCGCCCCTTTGTAGTCTCTAGGACAACCCGTCATGCCGATTCAAAACATCCTGTTGGTGGACGACTCGAAGACTGAGCTGTATTTCCTGTCCGATCTGCTCACCAAGCAAGGTTTTCGGGTCCGTACCGCCGAAAACGGCGACGATGCGATGCGCCGGCTGGCCGAAGAAAAACCGGATCTGATCCTGATGGATGTGGTGATGCCGGGGCAGAACGGCTTCCAGCTCACGCGGGCCATCACGCGTGACCCGCGTTATGCCGATGTGCCGGTCATCATGTGCACCAGCAAGAACCAGGAAACCGACAAGGTCTGGGGCATGCGCCAGGGCGCACGCGACTATGTCGTCAAGCCGGTCAATCCGGAAGAGCTGGTCCAGAAAATTCGGACCCTGGGATGACTTGCTCCGCATACCCGCAAGGCGCTGATTGCCGTGAGGACCGCTGATGGCCAACAAGGAAGCACTGCGTGAATTGCAAGGACGCCTGGCGCAGCGGCTCAACGCTGTGCGCACCGATGCACAGTCGATGGGTTGGCTGGCGGTCGAGTCAGGTGGCTATGCCTTCCTGCTGCCACTGGCCGAGGCCGGCGAGATTTTTCAACCGGGCGTCTTAGTGTCGGTGCCGCATACTCAGGGCTGGTTTCTGGGGGTAGCCAATTTGCGTGGTACCTTGACCGGAGTGGTCGATCTCGCGGCCTTTCTGGGCTTGCGCGAGCGGCCGGTCGGCTCGGTGCGTGAACAAGGGCGCCTGGTGGTCTTCAGTCCGACGCTGGAGCTCAACAGCGCCTTGCTGGTCGATCGGCTGGCCGGTTTGCGCAACCAGGAGCAGCTGCAGATCGACAATGAAGTCCAGGGGCCGCAACCCGCGTACGTCGGCACACGTTATCGTGACTCGTCCGGACGGCTCTGGCAGGAATTGCGTTTGGCTGTTTTGGCACGTGACGAGCGGTTTTTGCGCATCGTTGCCGGACAATGAGCGTGAGTGCCGGGTTGACGCTGTCGTGTCCCCGGCCGCAACATCAGCGAGGCAGGGATGAGTGTTATTGACAGGCTCAAGCGCATCGGCGGACGGCGCTCAGACGTTGATCAGGCCGACGATCGAGCTTATGCAGACGATTATTCGGCTGCTGACGAGTTACCTGATTCACGCCATCTGGCCACCTCGGACGGCATGCCGCTCGACGGGGGGCATGGTTCGATCATCAGTGAGGCGGCGCCATCAGGCATGGCGCCCCATTACGCGCCCCCATCCCGCGACAAGGGCGGGCGGACCCCACGGGCGCCATCGGCCAGCGGTGGCGCCGATCTGCCTTTGATCGGGCATCTGGCGTCGGACAAGCAGCAGCGGCTGCTGGCGGCGCTGCTCGGGCTGGGGGTGTTGGGGCTGGTGCTGGCATCGGTGCTGGCGGTGCGGTCCGCCAGCGGCGGTGCGGCGCAGGTGGGCGCCACCGGGCAAGCCTTGATGCAGTCGCAGCGCCTGGCCAAGTCGGTGTTGCAGGCGCTGGTCGGCACGCCGCAGGCGTTTCCTGAAGTGCGTGAAGCCGCCGATGTGCTGGTCAAGAACGTGCACGGGCTGCGCGATGGCAGCCGCGAAACCGATCTGAACATCGCGTCCGGAGCCGTGCAGGACTTGCTGGAGCCGGTGCTGCCGCTGGTGGACAAGGCCGAAAAGAACGCCCGCACCATCCTGGCGCAAGAGAAAGTGCTGACCCAGGTCGGGCAGGCCTTGCGAGCCATCAACAAGCAGTCGACCGACATGCTGGAGCTGGCCGAGACCGTGGTCGCGCTCAAGCTGCAGGCCAACGCACCGGCAGCCGAGGTGTCGGCGGCCGGTCAGCTGGTGATGCTGACGCAGCGCATCGGCAAGTCGGCCAACGAGTCGCTGACCGTGCAGGGGGTTTCGCCCGAAGCGGTGTTCCTGCTCGGCAAGGATCTGAACACCTTCCGCGAGATCAGCGCCGGCCTGCTGGATGGCAATCCCGATTTGCATCTGGCCGCCAGCAAGGATGGCCAGCAACGCGAGCGTCTGCAAAGCTTGCAGACCGTCTACGAAGCCGTGCGCAACCAGGGCACCGCGATCCTGGGCAATCTGCAAGGGCTGGTGGCGGCGCGCGAGGCCCAATCCGCCATCATTGCCGACAGCGAACCGTTGCGCGCCGGACTGGAAAAGGTCCAGGAACGCTTGTCGGTCGGCGGCGGCATCGGCTGGACCAACCTGCTGCTGCTGGGCGCCTCGTTGCTGCTCGGCACCATCGGCGGTGTCGGCCTGCTGCTGGTGTTCACGCACGATCAGCGCCAGCGCGCCTATGTCGCTGAAGAGCAGCGCTTGCTGGCCGAGCGCCAGGAGCGCGAAGCCAAGCGCGTCAACGACGCCAACCAGGCGGCCATCCTGCGGCTGATGAACGAGCTGCAGTCGGTCGCCGAGGGTGATCTGACCCAGCAGGCCACCGTCACCGAGGACATCACCGGCGCGATCGCCGACTCGGTCAACTACACCGTCGAGGAGTTGCGCTCGCTGGTGTCGCAGGTGCAGGGCACGGCCGCGCGCGTGACCGACACCACCCAGCAGGTCGAGACCACTTCGACCGAGCTGCTGGCGGCGTCCGACGAGCAGCTGCGCGAGATCCGCGAAACCGGCGAGGCGGTGCTGCAGATGGCCTCGCGCATCCAGCGCGTCTCGGGTCAGGCGCAGCAGTCGGCCGAGGTGGCGCGCCAGTCGCTGTCGGCGGCCTCGTCGGGTCTGTCGGCGGTGCTCGACACCATCACCGGCATGAACACGATCCGCGAGCAGATCCAGGACACCTCCAAGCGCATCAAGCGGCTGGGCGAGTCATCGCAGGAGATCGGCGAGATCACCGAGCTGATCTCCGACATCACCGAGCAGACCAACGTGCTGGCGCTGAACGCCGCCATCCAGGCCGCGTCGGCCGGTGAGGCGGGCCGGGGCTTCTCGGTCGTGGCCGAAGAAGTGCAGCGGCTGGCCGAACGCTCGGGCGATGCCACTCGTCAGATCGCCGCGCTGGTGCGCACCATTCAGACCGACACCGCCGATGCGGTGATGGCGATGGAACGCTCGACGCAGGGCGTGGTGATCGGTGCCAAGCTGTCCGACAACGCCGGCACTGCGCTGACCGAGATCGACCGCGTCTCGCGCCGACTCGCCGAACTGATCGAAGAAATCTCCGCTCAGGCGCGCCGTGAAGCCGAATCGGCCAACGTCGTCGCCGAGAACATCCAGCACATCTTCGCCGTCACGGAACAGACCGGCGAGGGAACCCGTTCCACCGCCCAACTGGTGCGGCAGCTGTCTCGCATTGCCGAGGAGTTGCGTCAGTCGGTGGCGCGGTTCAAGATCAGCTGATCCGGCCGCCGTGCCACGCCACGCTCACGTGATGACAGGACCGATGGAACCGCCTCGCGACCACGCTGCGCCCCATGACCTCTCTGCGCTCGCCTGGGTTCAGGAAGAGCTGCGCAAGACGCTTGAAACGGCCCAACGGGCCTTGCGGCGTTATCTGCGCGAAGCCGAGGCCAGCGCACACTCAGACCTCGACGATGTCGAGCCCTCGATCCTGCGCGCCGCGCGCCAGCAGCTGCACCTCGGTGTCGGTGCGCTGGAGCTCATCAACGTGCCTGAAGGCGCCATGTTGCTGCGCGCCAGCGAGGCGCTGGTGCAGCGCTTTGTGGCCAAACCGCAACGGCTGGACGTCGCCGGCACCGAAGCGATCGAGCGCGCCTCGTTCGCGCTGCTCGACTATCTGGGCCGGCGTCTGGCCGGCAAGCCGGTCGATCCGGTCGGCTTGTTTCCGCAACTGCGCACCTTGCTGGAGCTGACCGGCGCCGAGCGCGTCCATCCGGCCGACCTGTGGCCGCAGGACTGGCGCTGGCGCCCGATTGCGGCGGCGCTGCCGGTGGGTTCCCGCCCGGCCGACGCAGCCATGCTGGCCGAGTTTGAAAAGCAGTTGCTGACGCTGGTGCGCACCAATGCACCGGCTTGCGGACTGGCGTTGCGCAAGGACTGCTGCTCGCTCGCCGCCACGGCGGGTGCCACCGAAGAAGCGGTGTTCTGGCGGCTGGCGGCCGGGTTCTTTGATGCTTGTGGCGCGCAAGGACTGGCGATTGACGTGTTCGTCAAGCGCACCGCCTCGCGGGTGCTGGGGCAGCTGCGCACGCTGGTGCGCGCCAAGAGTGCGCCGGATCGGGCCGTGTCAGAGCGTCTGGCCGAGGATCTGCTGTTCCACTGTTCGCGGGCCAACTGCGCGCCGGGTGTGGCGCCTTGCCTGGATGCGGTACGGCGGGCCTACGAGCTCGGCGCCCTGCCCGAGCTCGACTACAACGAGCTGTGTTACGGCCGTTTCGATCCGGCCTGGATCCAGCAGGCCCGCAAGCGCGTCGATGGCGCCAAGGACGTCTGGTCCGGCGTCGCTGGCGGCGAGCAGCAGCGCCTGCCCGGCCTGGTCGAGACCTTCAGCCTGGTAGGTGATTCGATCCGCCGCCTCTATGTTCAGGGTGAAGGTTTTGCCGACACCCTGATGAATGCGGCCGAGCAAACCTACCGCAACGGCCGTCCCACCAGCGCTCAGCTGGCAATGGAAGTCGCCACCAGCCTGCTCTATCTGGAAGCGTCGCTGGAAGACCGCGAATTTGACGTTCCCGGGCAGAACGACCGCATCAATCGGCTCGCCGTCCGGCTCGACCATGTCAGCCGTGGCTTGCCGGCCGAGCCGCTCGAACCCTGGATGGAAGAGCTCTACCGACGCGTCTCGGACCGCCAGACCATGGGCAGCGTGGTGCAGGAGTTGCGCGCCAGCCTGTCCGAGGTCGAGCGCCAGATCGACCAGTTCTTCCGCAACCCGAAGGAAACCGGCCTGTTGGTGCCGGTGCCGGCGCTGCTGGTGACGATGCGCGGCGTGTTGTCGGTGCTGGGCATCGAGCAGGCCTGCCAGGCCGCCGAGCGCATGACCGCCGATGTGCAGCATCTGATCGAGTCCGATCTGGACGCCCGTCAGCCGCAGGCGCTGGCCGTTTTCCAGCGTCTGGCCGGCAATCTGGGCGCCCTGGGTTTCCTGATCGACATGCTCAGCGTGCAGCCGCAGCTGACCAAGTCGCTGTTTGCATTTGATCCCGCCAGTGGCGTGCTGGCACCGGTGATGGGCCGTCACGCCATGGCGCCCGACCTGATCGATCGGGCCCAGGCCATCGCCGAAGCGATGCGGCGCGACGACATGTCGCTCGAAATGGTCGCCGACGAGCTGCAGAAGCTCTCGCGTCAGCCGCAGATCAGCGGGCAACCGGCGCTGGCGGCCAGCCTGTCGTCGGCCAAGGATGCGTTGTTCCAGGCCGAAGAAGCCGGTGCCGGTCGCCACACCGAAGAAGCGGTGCGCGAGCACATCGCCCAGGCGATGGACGACTTCGTCGCCACGGCCACCAGCCCGATGGGTCTGGAGCCGGTGGTGATGCCGCTGATCAGCCGGCCGATGGATCTGGATCCGCCCGCGTTCGAGGCCACCGGCCTCGAAGACGACGACGAGATGCGCGAGATCTTCCTGGAAGAGTCGCGCGAGGTGCTGGGGCAAGCGCAGGCCGCGCTCCAAGAGCTCGAACAGACGCCCGCCGACATCACCCAGATCGTCACCGTGCGGCGCGCTTTCCACACCCTCAAGGGCAGCTCGCGCATGGTCGGCTTGAGCGCCTTCGGTGACGCCGCCTGGTCGTGCGAGCAGCTCTACAACCGCTGGCTCGCCGAGCAGGCCTCGGCCAGTTCCGAGCTGCGCGCCTTCACCGCCGATGCGCTGCAGTATTTCAGCGCCTGGGCCGATGCGATTGCCGGCAAGCAGGACGAAGCGTTTGCACCTGAGCCGGTGATTGCTGCTGCCGATACCTTGCGCCTGGCCGGCGAACTGATGCATGTGCAGCTGCCAGCGCATCTGCAGGTGCAGCGTGGCGCCAGCGCGGGTGGCAACCAGAGGATGTCGGCAGCGCCCGCCGCGCCGCCGCTGGGACGCTATACACCCTCGTATGCGCACGACGATGGTTCGGGCGTCGATCTGGAGGTATCGATCGACGAACCCCGGTCGGCGGTCTTCGAGACCCTCGAAGCCACCCGCCCGATCGGTCTGGATGCGTTTGAAAACGCTCAGGCAGCACGCGACGCGGCCGAGCCTGATCTCGATCTGACCGGGCTCGATCTGGTGCTCGATCTGCAAGACAGTACCTCGGCGGCGCAACTGGCACCGGTCGCCGAGCCGGTCCGGCCTGCAGTGATCGCGCCGCTAGAAGTCGAGACACCGCTGGCGGCTGCTGCGCCGCCACCGGATTTCCCCCAGAGCATGCCGTCGGTCTTTGAAAATCTCGGCTTCGACATCGATGATGTCGAACAGATCGACGTCGATCTGGAACTGGCGCCACTGCACGGTGATGCGCAGGACTCCCGGCCAGCGCCGCCGCAGATGTCGAGCAGCGAGCCGGTCAGTGCGTCACCCGAAGCCGCACCGCCACCGCCGCCTGCCGAGGCCACCCCGGACCTGCCGCTGGATGAGGTGCCGGCGCTGACGGCGCAGCCCGAGGAACCGGTCGATCTGCCGCTGGTGTTTGAAGCGCTCGATTTGCCTTCGCTCAGCGTTCCGTTCGACGCCGCCGCCAACGAAGAACCGTGGCCGACGCTGCCAGACGCCTTGCCGCTGACCCGTCCGGCCGAGCTCTACAGCCTGCACGAGCCCGATACCGAGTTGCCGGAAATCGTCACCCCGACCGGCATGGCGGCGCTGTTTGACGAGTCGCCGAGCCGACCGGCCCCGATCGCCGAGACCGCCGCCGGGTCGTTCATCAAGCTCGATCTGGACCTGATGTCCGACGCACCGTCGCCACGGCCCGCCGCGCCATCGACGGCACCGATCGCGCCGTCACCCGCCTTGCCGGATGACCAGATCAAGGTGATCGGCACGCTGCGCTTGCCGATCCCGCTGTTCAACATCTATCTGAACGAAGCCGACGAGCTGTCACGCCGGCTTGGCACCGAACTGGCCGAATGGTCACTCGAACTGGATCGACCGATCGGTGAGACGGCGACTGCGCTGGCCCATTCGCTGGCGGGCAGTTCGGCCACGGTCGGTTTCCAGGATCTGTCGCAACTCGCGCGTGAGCTTGAGCATGCGCTGCTGCGCTCCGACGCCATCGGGCGTGGTGAGCCGGCCGATGCCGAGCTGTTCACCCAGGCCGCCGAGGAAATCAGGCGCCTGTTGCACCAGTTTGCGGCCGGTTTCCTGCAAGTGCCGCCCTCCGACCTGCGGGCTCGGCTGCAGAGCTGGGGCCAGGCAATGCAGGAAAAACTCGACGACTGGGCGCGCCATCCGGAGCACGCGCCTGCGGTCGAGTCACTGCCGTTGCCGCTCGATACCGATCCGCCCGTGATGTCCGAAATGGCTGCACTGGTGGATTTCGATGTCTTGGCGGCAACACCCGGCCCGGTGCCGCCGGTCGAACCGGTCGCGGCAGAACTTCTGGCGGAAGACGTCGATCTGGCGCTCGATTTCGAAGCGGTGCTGCCTGCGGTCGAACCGGTCGCCGAAGGGGTGGCGGTCGAGTTGCCGCCGCTCGCCGACGATTTGACGGCCGAGGAAGTCGAAGCCTTTGGTCTGGGACCGGCCGAGTCGCTCGCGGTGGCGCCGGTGGTGGCGCCGACACCGGCCGAGGAGCGGCCGCTGCCCGTGGCATTCGATGCCTTGCCGGTGCTTGACCGCACGGTGACGGGTTTTGCCGATCTTGATCTGACGCTGCCTGAGCTGCCCGACCATCCCGCCGTGCCGGTGCTGCTCGACGCAGTTGATGTGAGCGCAGCGGTGCCCGCCGAAATCCCGGCGGCAGTGGTTGGCGATGAGCTGCAGGACGTCGTTGACAGCGATGTGTTCCCGGTCTTCCAGGAAGAAGCCGAAGAGCTGCTGCCGGTACTGGCCAATCATGTGCGCGCCTGGCTGGCCAGCCCTGCCGATGTGGCGGCCGGCACCGCCTGCATGCGGGCCTTGCACACCTTCAAGGGCGGTGCGCGACTGTCCGGGGCGATGCGGCTGGGCGATCTGGCGCATCGGTTCGAGACCGTGATCGAGCAGCTGCTGACCTTCGAGCGCATCGAGCCGGCTGATCTGCTGCTGCTGCAGTCACTCGCCGATGAATTGGCGTCCATGTTCGACACGGTGCGCCGGCGCTTCCATGACGCGCAAGCCAGCGTCATGGCGCCGCTACCGATGCCGAGCGTGCTGGCGCCGCTGTCCTCGGTCACCGATGCCGGTGAATGGGTCACGCGGCCGGTGCCGATCAAGCCACCGACCGCCACCCCCGTGCCGCCGCCGGCCGTCGAAGTCGACGAAACGGTCTATGGCCCCGATCCTGGTCAGACCCGCGTCGGGGCCCTGACCGGGCGCGACGCCGTTGCCGCCGAACTGGCGCCGATCGATTGGGCGCGCCTGGCCAGCGTGTCGCAGACCAGCGTGCCGGCGATCGAGCGCGGCAACATCAGCGTGCAGCCGGTGCGCGTGCGGGCGCAGTTGCTTGATCGCCTGGTCAATCTGGCTGGCGAGGTCAGCATCACCCGCTCCCGGCTGGAGTCAGAGGTCGGGCAATTGCGTGGTTCGCTGGCCGATCTGACCGACAACCTGGATCGCCTGAACCAGCAGTTGCACGACATTTCGATCCAGGCCGAGACCCAGATGGAGTCGCGCCTGGAAGCGGCGCGCGCGGCGGCGCAGGCCTTCGATCCGCTTGAAATGGATCGCTACACGCGGGTGCAGGAGCTCACCCGCATGATGGCCGAGTCGGTCAACGACGTCGCCACGGTGCGCGGCACCATGCTGCGCACGCTGCAGACCACCGAAGACGAGCTGGCCGCGCAGGCGCGCCTGACCCGCGAGCTGCAGAGCGATCTGCTGCGCACCCGCATGATCGAGTTCGAGAGCCTGGCCGAGCGCCTGCAGCGGGTGGTGCGTCAGGCGGCGAGCGAAACGTCCAAGCAGGTGCGGCTCGACATCGTCGGCGGTTCGATCGAAGTCGATCGAGGCGTGCTTGATCGCATGACGGCGGCCTTCGAGCATCTGCTGCGCAACTGCGTCACGCATGGCATCGAAAGCACCGAGCAGCGCGTGCAGGCCGGCAAGGATCCGACCGGCAGCATCGTTCTGGCGGTCGAGCAGGACGGCAACGAAGTCGCGGTCGAGCTGCGCGACGATGGCGCCGGGCTTGATCTGGCGCGGATCCGTGAGCGGGCCGTGGCGATGGGACTGCTGCGCGCGGGCGCCGAGCCGACCGAGCAGGAGCTGACCCAGCTGATCTTCGCGCCGGGCCTGTCCACCATGACGGCCGTCACGGAGCTGGCCGGCCGTGGCGTCGGCATGGATGTGGTGCGTGCCGATGTGCAGGCGCTGGGCGGTCGGATCGAAACCCGCACCACGCCCGGCCGGGGCACCCGTTTCAAGCTGGTGCTGCCGCTGACCACAGTGGTGACGCAGGTGGTGATGCTGCGTGCCGGTGGCACCCAGATCGCGGTGCCGTCGTACCTGATCGAGCTGGTGCAGCGCGCCACGCCGCAGAGCATCGACAAGGCGTACCGACAAGGCAATTATCTGTATGGCGGCTTGGCGCTGCCCTTCTTCTGGCTCGGAGCACTGCTGGAAACCAGCGGCTACGGCAACACCTCGGGCCGCACCCAGCCGGTGGTGATCTTGCGCTCGGCGCAGCAGCGCGTGGCGCTGCATGTCGACGAGGTGCTGGGCAACCATGAAGTGGTGGTCAAGAACCTCGGCACCCAGCTCTCGCGGGTGCCGGGCCTGGCGGGCATGACCTTGCTCGCGACCGGTGCGGTAGCACTGATCTACAACCCGGTGGCGCTGGCAGCGGTTTACGGCGAGTTGGCCCAGCGTGCCACTCAGCAGGCGCTGGCGGCGCCGGCGCTGCCGCGTCAGGCGGCCGACCAGAGTCTGGCGCCACCGGCCCCGCTGGTGCTGGTGGTGGACGACTCCCTCACCGTGCGGCGGGTGACCAAGCGCCTGCTCGACCGGGAAGGTTACCGGGTCGCCCTGGCCAAGGATGGTCTGGAGGCGCTCGAAGCCCTGGCGGGCGAGCGTCCGGCGGTGGTGCTGTCCGACATCGAGATGCCGCGCATGGACGGTTTCGACCTGCTGCGCAACATCCGCGCCGATGCGGTGCTGACTGATCTGCCGGTGGTGATGATCACCTCGCGCATTGCCCAGAAACACCGCGAACTGGCGATGCGACTGGGTGCCAACCACTACCTGGGCAAACCGTACAGTGAAGAGGAGCTGCTGGGCCTGATTGCCAGCTATGTGAGCGGTGCGGCGACGCAGGCCGGCTGAGGCTTGGGGGCCGGACGTATCATCGTGAATCCATCAACCAGTTGCAGCGATACCTCTGTGGATGCCCTCGAACATGTGGCCAGCATGACCCGTTCACGCGATCGGGTGCTGATCGACACCACGCTGGTGTCGTCGCTGCTTGATCTGCTGCCGCTGACGAAGGTGACGCTCTGGCGGGTGGTGACACAGGAAGGCGAGCAACGCTGGCTGCCCGGCGCCAGCCAGATCCGAGGCGACCTGGTGGCGCTCGCCGAGCCACTCACCCCGCAGTGGAGCGAGCTGGCGCTACTGGATACCAAAGCGGTGCACGCCCGGGCCATGCTGGAGCAACTCGTGGTGCGCCAACCGGCCACTGATCCGCAGGCGGCAGGCCAGCATCTGTGTCTGATGCCGCTGCCGCTCGACCAGGCCATGGACGGGGGTGTGCTCGAGTTGCACAGCGACCAGCCACTCGATGCCGTCCAGGAGCGGCTGGTGCAGGGGGTGCTGCGCATCGTGCACAACTTTCAGAGCCTGCTCGACTACAGCGAACGTGACACGCTGACGGGCCTGCTCAATCGCAAGAGCTTCGACGAGACCTTCCTGAAAGCCACCGTTTTCGAGGCCACGCAGGAGTTCGGCTCGGCCGATGACCGGCGGCGCCATCGCAACCGCAAGCACTGGCTGAGCGTGATCGACATCGATCATTTCAAGCGCGTCAACGATCTGTATGGCCATCTGATCGGTGACGAGGTGCTGGTGCTGGTGGCGCGCATCCTGCGCAGCACGTTCCGCTATGACGATCGGGTCTACCGTTTCGGTGGCGAGGAGTTTGTCGTGCTGCTGACGGCGCCGGATGACGCTGCGGCCGGTGCGGCCTTCGAGCGCCTGCGCCGCAACATGGCCAACTTCGACTTCCCGCGTGCCGGGCAGGTCACCGTCAGCATCGGCTACAGCGATGTACGCTCAGGCGACACGCCGCAGGCCGCCTTCGACCGCGCCGACCGAGCCACCTATTACGCCAAGCAGAACGGCCGCAACCAGGTGCACAGCCACGAGCGGCTGGTCGCCCAGGGCGCGCTGGAAAGCGCATCCAGCGTCGGCGACATCGAGCTGTTTTAAGGTCCGCTCAACTGCGCGCCTTCGCGGCGGCAAAGCGCTCCAGCGTCTGCTTGCGCGCTTCGTCGTGCGCCACGATCGGCGGCGGGTAGTCGCGCCCCAGCACCACGCCGGCCGCTTCCAGCTCCAGCGGCTTGGCCAGCCAGGGCGCGTGCAGTGCGCGGTCGGGCAGCCCCGCCAGTTGCGGCAGATAGCGGCGGATGAAGCGCCCCTGCGGATCGAACTTCTCGCTCTGCGTGACCGGATTGAAGATGCGGAAATAAGGCTGTGCGTCGCAACCGGTCGAGGCCGCCCACTGCCAGCCGCCGTTGTTGGCGGCCAGATCGAAATCGTTCAGATGGGTGGCGAAGTACTGCTCGCCCCAGCGCCAGTCCACGCCCAGATCCTTGCTCAGGAAGCTCGCCACCAGCATGCGCAGCCGGTTGTGCATGTAGCCGGTCTGGTTGATCTGGTGCATCGCGGCATCGACGAGTGGATAGCCGGTGCGGCCCTCGCACCAGGCGGCGAACAGCGCCTTGCCATGCGGGCCGTGATCCCAGCGGATCGCCTCATATTCAGGCCGGAAGGCGTGCCCGACCACGCGCGGGTGGTGATGCAGCACCTGCATGTAGAAGTCGCGCCAGATCAGCTCTGACAGCCAGACCTCGGCGCCGCGCGAGCCGGCCAGCATGCGCTCGTGCGCCAGCCGCGCCAGATGGCGGATCGACACGGTGCCGAAGCGCAGGTGCACGCTCAGGTAGCTCGGCCCCTTGATGGCGGGGAAATCACGCGCGACGGCGTAGCGGTCGATGCGATCCAGGAAGTCGAGCAGCAGATGCTCGGCGCCGAGCGTGCCGGGTCGCATCAGTTGCAGGATGTTGGTCGGCTCGAAGCCGAGCTCGGCCAGGCTCGGCATGCCCGTGTCGAGTGCCTGCGGCGGTTTGGCCAGCGCGCTGCGGTAGTGCGCCACCGGGTAGGCCTTCAGGTAGAAGGCGTTGAGTTTTTTCAGCCAGGCGTTCTTGTAGGGCGTGAAGACGCTGAAGGGTGTGCCGGCGGCCGTCATGACCTCGTCGGTGTCGAAGATCACCTGGTCCTTGTGGCCGTAAAACGAGATGCCGGCGTCGGCCAGCGCGCCGCGCACCTGGGCGTCGCGGGCCACGGCCGCAGGTTCGTAATCGCGGTTGGCGTGCACCGCCTGCACGCCGAACTGCGTCGCCAGCAGCGGGATTTCAAGCCGCGCGTCGCCGTGTCGCACGATCAGGCCGCCGCCGGCCGCGCGCAGTGCGGCGTCCAGCTCGATCAGGCTGGCGTGAATGAACTCGACCCGCCGGTCGGCGCGTGGCAGCGCCGTCAGGATGGGGCTGTCGAACACAAAGGCGCACCAGACCTGGCGGGCGCAACGCAGCGCGTGATAGAGCGCGGCGTGGTCATCAAGGCGCAGATCGCGGCGCAGCCAGACCAGCGCACGGTCATGCTGAAGCGGGTGGGATGGGGGTTGAGAAGCCGGAGACCATGTCATGGCTGGAGTGTGCGGCATCGCTACAATCCGGGCCATGTCAGGGACCGTCGCCATCAATCTCACGAATCAGTTTTTGATCGCCATGCCGGGCATGGCGGACGACACCTTTGCCGGATCGGTGGTGTACTTGTGCGAGCACAACGAGCGCGGCGCGCTCGGGCTGGTGATCAACAAGCCGATCGACATCACGCTGAAAGACCTGTTCGAACGGGTCGAGCTGACGCTGCAGCGCGCCGACCTGAGCGACGCGGTGGTGTTCTTCGGTGGCCCCGTGCACACCGAGCGCGGCTTTGTGCTGCACGAGCGCCTCAACGATGACAACGGCCACTACAACTCCAGCCTGCAGGTGCCCGGCGGCCTGGAAATGACCACCAGCAAGGACGTGCTGGAAGCACTCTCGCAAGGCGCCGGCCCGAAGCGCATCTTCGTCACGCTGGGTTATTCCGGCTGGGGCGCCGGCCAGCTCGAAGACGAGCTGTCGCGCAACGGCTGGCTCAATGTCGCGGCCGACCCGGGCATCATTTTCGATTCGCCGGTCGAGCAACGCTACGACCATGCGCTGGCGCTGCTGGGCATCTCGCGCAGCATGCTGTCACAGGAAGCCGGGCACGCATGACGGCCGCCGTACCGGCGCGCCAGCCGCAGAGTTTCCTGGCCTTCGACTACGGTCAGAAACGCACCGGCGTGGCCAGCGGCAACCGCCTGCTCGGCACCGGCCAGCCGCTCACCACCGTCAAGGCCGAAGGCGACGCGCGCTTTGCGCCAATCGCCAAGCTGATCAAGGAATGGCAGCCCGACGCGCTGGTGGTCGGCGTGCCGTTTCATCCCGACGGCGCCGAGCACGAAAACACCCGGCTGGCGCGCCGCTTCGGCCGTCAGCTGCATGGCCGCTTCGGCCTGCCGGTGTTCGAGGTCGATGAACGCTACAGCACCACCGAGGTGCTGGCCAGTGGCGCCAAGGATGCCGACGCGGCCGCCGCCGCGCTGCTGCTGGAACAGTACTTTCACGAACAAACCAAGGATTTCCGATGAGCTTGCTGCACATCGATGCCGAGGCGCTCTACACCGACCTGCTGGCCGGCGTACGCACCTTGCTGAGCCCCGGCGCCCATCTGGTGGGTGTCTGGTCAGGCGGCGCCTGGCTGATCGAGCGCCTGGCGCGCGACCTGGGTGTGACCACGCCGACCGGCGTGATCTCCAGCGCCATGCACCGCGACGACTTCGGCGCGCGCGGCATGGCCAGCGGCACCGACGCCACCCAGCTGCCGTTTGCGGTCGACGGGGCGCACATCATCCTGATCGACGACGTGCTCTACACCGGCCGCACCATCCGCGCCGTACTCAACGAGCTGTACGACTACGGCCGGCCGGCCTCGGTCGTGCTGGCGGTGCTGGTCGATCGCGGTGGCCGCGAGCTGCCGATCCAGGCCAACTACGCCGCTGCCAAGCTGTCGCTGCCGGCCAGCCAGCGCCTGGCGCTGGCGCGCACCGACGACGGTGGCTACACCTTCGCGATCCGGGAGGCCAGCTGATGTTGTCGCGCCGCAACCCACAGCTCAACAAGAACGGCGAGCTGATCCACCTGCTCTCCATCGAAGGCCTGCCCAAGGCGGTGCTGACGCAGATTCTCGACACGGCCGGCACCTTCCTCTCGGTGAATGACCGTGACGTGAAGAAGGTGCCGCTGCTGCGTGGCAAGAGCGTCTTCAACCTGTTCTTCGAGAACTCGACGCGCACCCGCACCACCTTCGAGATCGCCGCCAAGCGCCTGAGCGCCGACGTCATCAACCTCGACATTGCCAAGAGCAGCGCCGCCAAGGGCGAGAGCCTGCTCGACACCATCGCCAACCTGTCGGCGATGCAGGCCGACATGTTCGTGGTGCGCCACAGCGAGTCGGGCGCGCCCTACCTGATCGCGCAGCACTGCGCGCCGCACGTGCACGTCGTCAACGCCGGTGACGGGCGCCATGCGCACCCGACGCAAGGGCTGCTCGACATGTACACGATTCGCCACTTCAAGAAGGATTTCACCAACCTGTCGGTGGCGATCGTCGGCGACATCGTGCACAGCCGCGTGGCGCGCTCCGACATCCACGCGCTGACCACGCTGGGCGTGCCGGACATCCGTGCCGTCGGCCCCAAGACCCTCGTGCCGGACAACCTGCGCGAGATGGGCGTGCGGGTCTGCCACAACATGGACGAAGGCATTCGCGGTGCCGACGTCATCATCATGCTGCGGCTGCAGAACGAGCGCATGAGCGGCGCCATGCTGCCCAGCGCCGGTGAATATTTCAAGACCTTCGGCCTGACGCCGGCCAAGCTGGCGCTGGCCAAGCCGGACGCCATCGTGATGCACCCGGGCCCGATCAACCGTGGCGTCGAGATCGACTCCTCGGTGGCGGACGGCAGCCACAGCGTCATCCTGCCGCAGGTCACTTTCGGCATCGCGGTGCGCATGGCGGTGATGTCCATCATCGCGGGGAACAACGCATGAAGATCCTGATTCAGCACGGCCGGGTGGTCGATCCGGCGTCCGGCCGCGACGAGCTGGCCGACATCGCCATCGCTGCCGGCCGCATTCTCTCGATCGGTCGCGTGCCGACCGACTTCCAGCCGAACCGCATCATCGACGCCAGCGGCTGCGTCGTCGCACCCGGTCTGGTCGATCTGGCCGCGCGGCTGCGCGAGCCGGGCTACGAACACGAAGGCATGCTGGAGAGCGAGCTCAACGCCGCAGCTGCTGGCGGCGTGACCAGCCTGGTCTGCCCGCCCGACACCGACCCGACGCTCGACGAGCCCGGGCTGGTCGAGATGCTCAAGTTCCGCGCCCGCAAACTGTCCTTGTGCCGGCTCTTTCCGCTCGGCGCCCTGACGCGCGGCCTGAAGGGCGAGGTGCTGACCGAAATGGTCGAACTGACCGAGTCGGGCTGCGTCGGCTTCTCGCAGGCCGATGTCGCGATCCAGGACACCACCGTGCTGATGCGCGCCATGCAGTACGCCGCCACGCACGGCTACACCGTCTGGCTGCGGCCACAGGACGGCTGGCTCGGCAAGGGCGTGGCCGCCAGCGGCGCGGTCGCGACAAGGCTGGGCCTCTCCGGCGTGCCGGTGCTGGCCGAGACGATCGCGCTGCACACCTGCTTCGAGCTGGCACGCGCCACCGGCGCACGGCTGCACCTGTGCCGCCTCTCAAGCGCCGCCGGCGTCGAGCTGGTGCGCCAGGCCAAGAAGGAAGGCTTGGCGATCACGGCCGACGTCAGCATCAACTCGCTGCACCTGACCGACGTGGACATCGGCTACTTCAACTCGGCCATGCGCCTGACGCCGCCGCTGCGCCAGGGCCGCGACCGCGACGCGCTGCGCCGTGGCCTGGTCGACGGCACGCTCGACGCGCTGGTGTCGGACCACACGCCGGTCGAGGGTGACGCCAAGCTGATCCCCTTCGGCGAGGCCGAGCCCGGCGCCACCGGGCTGGAGCTGCTGCTCAGTCTGGCGCTCAAGTGGGGCCAGGCCGAGGGGCTGACGCTGGCGCAGACCCTGGCGCGTGTCACCAGCGAGCCGGTGCGGGTGCTGGGCGATGCGCTCGGTTCGCTGTCCAGCAGCGCCGGCCGGCTGGTCGAAGGCGGTGTGGCGGATGTCTGCGTGTTCGATCCGTCGATCGACTGGCAGGTCACGCCCGACGTGCTGTGCAGCCAGGGCAAGTACACGCCGTTCGCGTTTGCCGACACCGGCACCAGCCTGCCGGGCCGGGTGCGCGCCACGCTGGTGGCCGGCAGCGTCGCCTTTGACGCCGTCGCGCACGCCTACTGATGGGCATCGTCGTGGCACTGCATTGTCGTGTGCGCGCCGGCTGGCGCCTGGCCCGGATGTGCCTGCATCTGGGCTACGGCCTGCTGCTGGCTTGGCTGTGGTTGCCGCGACTGGGCAAGCCGGCGCGCCAGCAACACATCCAGACATGGGCGGCCAAGTTCCTGCGCGTGCTCGGCATCACGCTGCAGGCCAGCGGGCAGCCCCGCCCGGGCGCCAAGCTGCTGGTGGCCAACCATGTGTCGTGGCTCGACATCATCGCGATTCATGCGGTCTGCCCCGAGGCGCGTTTTGTCTCGAAGGCCGAGGTGCGGCATTGGCCGGTGCTGGGCCTGCTGGTCGACGCGGCCGGCACGCTGTTCATCGAGCGCGAGCGCAAGCGCGATGCGATGCGGGTGGTGCACCAGATGGCCGAGGCACTCACGGCCGGCGACACCGTGGCGGTGTTTCCCGAAGGCACCACCTCGGACGGCCACGGCCTGCTGCCCTTTCACGCCAACCTGCTGCAGGCAGCGATCGCCACCGGCACGCCGGTACAGCCGATCGCGCTGCGTTTCGCCGATGCCGGTGCCACCGTCAGTGCGGCGGCCGCCTACATCGGCGACACCACCTTGATCGAGAGTCTGCTGGCGGTTCTGATGGCCGACGGCCTGCGGGCCCAGGTCAGCGTGCTGAGCGCGGGCGGCAGCCACCACGCCGACCGGCGCGCGCTGGCCGAGCATGTGCGCGAGCAGATCGCCACGACATTGGCTGGTTGATCCGCTGCGGCAACGCCGGGCTGCTGCAGCGCGGCACAATCAGCCTCTCTGCACTGCTGCGACGAGCTGACCATGCTGTACAAGTTCAAGTCCAAGGCCACCGGTGATCTGATCATGACCGCCCCGGTGGGCGATCGCCTGCTCAGGCTGGTCGGCCACGAGCCGACGCCGCAGGGCATTTTCCTGCCCGAGAGTCTGCCGGCCGCCATCGCGGCGCTCGAAAAAGCCATCGCCGCCGAAGAGCAAGAGCGCCGCGACGCCGACGCCGAAGCGGCCGCCGAAGGTCGCCCGCCGCTGCGCCGAGAAGGCGTATCGCTGCGCCAGCGTGCCTGGCCGCTGGTTGAAATGATGAAGCGCGCCCAGGCGGCCGACAAAGACATCGTCTGGGGCGTCTGAAGCGCCATGCCACACAGCTCCACCACCCGCATCCTGGCGATCCGCCACGGCGAAACCGCCTGGAATGTCGATGCCCGCATCCAGGGCCAGCTCGACATCGGGCTGAACTCGACCGGTCAATGGCAGGCGCGCCGCCTGGCCGAGGCGCTGGCTGGCGGCGGCCAGGATGGCCAGATCGACATGATCTACAGCTCCGACCTGTGCCGCGCCTTCGACACCGCCACCGCCGTGGCTGCCAGCACCCAAGGTCCGCTGCAGCAGGACGCGGGCTTGCGCGAGCGCCATTTCGGCGCCTTCCAGGGCCGCACGCCAGATGAGATTGCCGCGCTCTATCCCGAGCAGGTGCTGAGCTGGCGCCAGCGCGATCCCGATTTCTGCCCCGAGGGCGGCGAGAGCCTGCACACCTTCTACGCGCGCTGCGTCAGCACGGCGGCGCGGCTGGCGGCTCGCCATCCGGGCCAGACCATCGCGCTGGTGGCGCACGGCGGAGTGCTCGATTGCCTGTACCGCGCCGCCTGCGGCATGCCGATCGAAGCACCGCGCGGCTGGCAGCTCGGCAACGCCAGCATCAACCGGCTGCTCTACACCGGCGACACCTTCACGATGATCGGCTGGGGCGATACGCAGCATCTGGAAGGTGCCGGGCTGGATGAAATCAGTGAAGCGCCAGTGCAGCGGGTGGTCGGCAGCCTGTCTTGATGCCCTGAGATGGCGGAGCATGCTCACCGTGGCACGGTTTGCGGCCGTCTGACTTGGCTGCGGGTCTGCCCGGATCACTTCTGAACAGGAGCCGATCCGTTCCCGGCGACAATCGCGGGCATGTACGCTCTCTTTGAAGACACCGGCAAGTTCCTGGCCGGGCGGGTGATGTCCGAAGCCGACAGTTCGATGCAGATCGAGCTGGACTCAGGCAAGCGCGTCAAGGTCAAGGCCGCCAACGTGCTGCTCAAGTTCGACAAGCCCGCGCCAGCCGAGTTGCTGGCGCAAGGCCAGCACTTGGCCGCCGACATGGATCTCAACCTGGCCTGGGAATTCGCGCCGGACGAGGAATTCAGTTTCGGCGACCTGGCGCGCGACTACTTCGACGCCAAGGCCAGCGTGGTGCAGCAAGCCGCCGCGCTGTTCGGGCTTTATGGCGCGCCGCATTACTTCCGCCGCAGCGGACGCGGCCAGTTCCGCAAGGCGCCGGAAGACATCGTCAAGGCCGCGCTGCTGGCGATCGAGCGCAAGAAGCAGATCGCCGCGCAGATCGAGGTCTGGGCCGCCGAGCTGATCGACGGCATCTGCCCGGAGCCGGTGCGCGAGCAGCTCTACAAGATCCTGTTCAAGCCCGACAAGAACGCGCCGGAATACAAGGCCGTCGTCGATGCCGCCAAGCGCTCGCAGCGCGCGCCGCTCGACTTGCTGACCGCCGCCGGCGCCATCAGCAGCCCGTACCAGTTCCACTGGCGGCGCTTCCTGTTCGAGCAGTTCCCGAAGGGCACCCACTTCCCGGCCTCGCTCACCGCGCCGCTCATCAAGGACGAGCTGCCACTGGCCAGCGCGCAGGCCTTCTCGATCGACGATTCCAGCACCACCGAGATCGATGACGCGCTGTCGGTGCAGGGCCTCGGCAGCGGCACGGTGGTGTTCGGCGTGCACATCGCTGCGCCGGGCCTGGCGATCCAGCCGGGCTCGCCGGTCGATGCGGTGGCGCGCGAGCGCTTCTCGACCGTCTACATGCCGGGCTGGAAGCTGACCATGCTGCCCGACGCGGTGGTGCAGGCCTACACGCTGATCGAGGGCCGCGACTGCCCGGCGGTGTCGCTCTACGTCACCTTTGACGAAGCGACGCTCGAAGTGAAGGCGACCGAGACCAAGCTGGAGCGGGTGCCGATCGTGGCGAACCTGCGCCACGACCAGCTCGACGCCGTCATCACCGAAGCGGCGCTGACGGGCGAAGCGCCGGCCGAATTCCCGTTCGCCACCGAGCTGAGCTTCGGCTTCCGGCTGGCCAGGCACCTGAAGGCGCAGCGCGAAGTGGTGCGCGGCAAGCCGGAAAACTTCAACCGGCCCGACTACAACTTCAAGCTGGTGGATGCCGAGGGCAACGCCCCGGTCGAACCGCCCGGTGGCAGCGAGACGGTGCGCATCAGCGAACGCCGCCGTGGCGCGCCGCTCGACACCATCGTCGCCGAGGCGATGATCCTGGCCAACAACACCTGGGGCGGCTGGCTGGCCGAGCTGGGCGTGCCGGGCATCTACCGCAGCCAGGCCAGCATGGCGCCGGGCATCAAGGTGCGCATGCAGACCCGGCCCGCGCCGCACGCCGGCATGGGCGTGGCGCATTACACCTGGGCCACCTCGCCGCTGCGGCGCTATGTGGATCTGGTCAATCAGTGGCAGATCATCGCCTGCGCGCGGCACGGCCGCACCGCGCTGCTCGCCGCACCGTTCAAGCCAAAGGACACCGAGCTGTTTGCGGTGATCTCGGGCTTCGACGCCGCCTACTCGGCCTACAACGGCTTCCAGAACGGCGTCGAGCGCTACTGGACGCTGCGCTGGCTGGAGCAGAACGGTCTGGCGCAGGACGGCCAGATCGAACTCGACGCCGCCGTGCTGAAAGACGGCCTGGTGCGCTGCGACACGCTGCCGCTGGTGCTGCATGTCGGTAGCGCCGCCTCGCTGCCGCGTGGGGCACGGGTCAGGATCCGCGTCACCGGGGTCGATCTGCTCACGCTGGAAGCGTTTGCCAGCGTGGCCGCGCGCATCGACGACCCGAGCACCAGCGCCGATGACGCCGTGCTGGGCGACGAGAGCGAAGACGCCGAAGAAGCCGCTGCCTCGGGTGGCCTGGCGCTCGCCATCGACCTGCAGGACGCCGACGCCGAAGCGCCGGCCGTCCCGTCGTCCCAGGCCCCCGCTGGCGCCTGATTGTTCACTTCCAGACCGAGTCCGAGCGTGGTCACTGCCCTTCCTCGCCTGAAGCAACTCTCCAGCATGCAGCTGGCCCTGATCGTCTCGGTGGCGCTGCATGCGGCCTTGCTGACGGTGCGCATCGTCGATCCCGACAGCATCAACCGCATCCTGCACGACACGCCGCTCGAAGTGGTGCTGGTCAACGCCAGCTCCGCCGAGGCGCCGCTGAAAGCGCAGGTGATCGCGCAGCGCAACCTGGCCGGCGGCGGCGACGCCGACAAGGGCCAGGCCACCTCGCCGCTGCCGCCGTCCGAGCACAGCACGGTGGGCGACGCGGTCGACGAGTCGCACCGCCAGATCGAGCAGATGCAGGAGCAGCAGCTGCAGCTGCTGGCGCAAGTCAAGCGCGAGCTGGCCACGCTGGCACCGCCCGAAGCCAAACGCGGCGCCGGCAACCCCGGGCAGCAAAGCGACGAGGAACGCCGCCGCCAGCTGCTGAATCTGCTGGCGCAGATCGAGAAGCGCATCAATGAGGAAAACGCCAAACCGCGCCGGCGCTATATCAGCCCGGCGGCACGCGAAGGCGTGCATGCGCTCTATTACGACTCGCTGCGCCACAAGATCGAGGATCTGGGCACCCGCAACTTCCCCGAAGCGAACGGCCGCAAGCTCTATGGCGAGCTGACGGTGATGGTGGCGGTCGATGCGCTCGGCCGGGTCGTCGAGGTCGAGATCGTGCAAGGCTCGGGCAACCGCACGCTGGACCGGCGCGCCATCGCGATCGTGCGGGGCGCCTCGCCCTACGGCGAGTTCACCACCGCGATGCGGGGCCAGTTCGATCAGCTGGTGTTCGTGTCGCGCTTCCGCTTCACCCGCGACGAGGTGCTGCGCGCCGCCGTGGAAGACGCGCCGCAGCGCTGACCCCCTTTCTTCTCCAGACCAGTACATCGCCATGGATCTGTACGCCGTCATCGGCCACCCGGTCGAGCACAGCCGCTCACCGCACATCCACGCCCGCTTTGCGGCCCAGACCGATCAGGCGCTGCTGTACGAACGGTGCCTGGCCCCGCTGGACGGTTTTGTGCCCACGGTGCAGGCGTTTGCGGCCAGCGGCGGGCGCGGCTGCAATGTCACGGTGCCGTTCAAGTTCGAAGCCTATACGCTGGCCGCGCGGCGCACGCCGCGCGCCGAACTGGCCCAGGCCGCCAACACGCTGCGCTTCGACGCGGACGGCTGGTGGGCCGACAACACCGACGGCGTCGGCCTGGTGCGCGACATCGAGCTGCACGCCGGCGTCGCGCTGGCCGGCCGGCGGGTGCTGCTGATCGGCGCGGGCGGCGCTGCGGCTGGCGTGCTCGGGCCGCTGCTCGAAGCCTGTCCGGCCGAGCTGGTGGTGGTCAACCGCACCGCCGACAAGGCTGAAATGCTGGTCGAGCGCCACCTTGAGCTGGCCAAACTGCTTGATGTGCCGCTGTCGGTTCAAACGCTGGACGACTGCGGCCGCAGCTACGACGTGCTCATCAACGCCAGCGCCAGCAGCCTGGCCGGCCACGCTGCGCCGGTGGCCGCCACCGCGTTGCGCCCCGGCTGCCTGGCGATCGACCTGATGTACGGCGCCGCCGCGCTGCCCTTTCTGGCCTGGGCCGAAGCGCACGGCGCGCATCCGCGCGACGGCCTGGGCATGCTGGTCGAGCAGGCGGCGGAATCGTTTTTTGCCTGGCGCGGCGTGCATCCGCACACCACGCCGGTGCTGACCGAGCTGCGCGAGCGCGTCGCCGCCGGCCTCTGACGCCATGAAGCCCTGGATCGGCCACGCGACCCGCTTGCTCACGCTGGTGGTGCTCTGCTTTGTCGCGCTGCAGCTCTACTTTCTGGGCCGCATCGCGCTGATGAACGTCCTCGACGTGCAATCGACCAGCTTCCAGCGCTCGGAAGCCTGGCGGCTGCTGACCGAGCAGCAGCACTCGTCCTGGTCGCAGGACTGGCGCAGCTACGCGCAGATCAATGACTCGCTCAAGCGCGCCGTGATCGCCAGCGAGGACGCCGGCTTCACCGATCACAACGGCGTCGAGTGGGACGCGCTCGAAAAAGCCTGGGAGCGCAACCAGAAGGCCGAAGCCACGGCGGCCAAGCTCAACGAAGCAGCCGACAAGCGCGCCAAGCAACTCGCTGCGCGGCGCAAGGAGCCGCCCCCACCGCCGAAGAAGGTCGAGGCCAAGGTGGTGGGCGGCTCGACCATCAGCCAGCAGCTGGCGAAGAACCTGTTCCTGTCGAGCGAGCGCACCGCGCTGCGCAAGGGCCAGGAGTTCCTCATCACCTTCATGCTCGAAGCGGCACTGCCCAAGCAGCGCATCCTGGAGCTCTACCTGAACAACGTCGAGTGGGGTGAAGGCCTGTTCGGCGCGCAGGCGGCGGCGCGCTATTACTTCGGCATCGACGCCGCCCGGCTCAGCGCCGCCCAGGCCGCACGGCTGGCGGTGATGCTGCCGGCACCGAAACGCTTCGAGAAACGCCCGACCTCACCCTATCTGCTCAGCCACGCCGGCACGGTGGCGGCGCGCATGGGCGCGGTGGATCTGCCATGAGCCAGCAACTGCGTGAAGAGATTGCCGCCGCCGCCGCGCGGCTGGTGGTCGAGGACGGCATGGAATACGGCCCGGCCAAACGCCGCGCCGCACGCGATCTGGCCGGCTCGCGCCGCATCGATCTGCCCGACAACGACCTGGTCGAAGCAGCGGTGCGCGAGTACCTGGCGATCTTCTGCGCCGACACCCAACCGGGCGAGCTGGCCGCGCTGCGCGAACTGGCCGCCGTGTGGATGGCGCGACTGGCCGAATTCCGCCCCTATCTGACCGGTGCGGTCTGGCGCGGCACCGCGACCCGGCTCTCCGCCGTGCATCTGCAGCTTTATTGCGACGATGCGAAGGCCGCCGAGCTCGCACTCATCAACCAGAATGTGCAATACGAGGTGGCCAGCCACACCGATGCACGCGGCCGCGACATCAATGTGCTGGCGCTGCAGGTACGCTGCGCAGCGCTGGGTGAACTGGTGCCGCTGCGCCTGAGCGTGCTTGACCACGACGATCTGCGCGGCGCCTTGAAACCCGATCCCCAGGGACGCAGCCAGCGCGGTGATCTGGCCGCGCTGCAACGCCTGATGCAAGACCGCTCCGCAGCGGACAAGGACTCAACGACATGAACAGACGCGGTTTGATCGTCGCCGGCGTGGCCGCCACGGCCGGCGCGGCCGGTGCGTGGTGGAACGCGCACCGCTCCTCAGCTCCCGGTGCAAGCGCAGCACTCGTCGATGCCCCCCCGCCAGCCGCCAGCTCGGCTGCGGCCGAGGCCGGCAGCGCCGTTGCCGGCACCGCGCCCGATTTCTGGAGCCTGCGCTTCGAGCGCGCCGATGGTGGCGACCTGCTGCTGGCCAGCTTGCGCGGCAGGCCGCTGGTGGTGAACTTCTGGGCCACCTGGTGCCCGCCCTGCGTCAAGGAGCTGCCCGAGATCGACCGCTTTGCGCGCAGCTTTGCCAAGAATGGCGTGCAAGTGATCGGCCTGGCGGTGGACAGCGCGGCACCGGTGCGCGAATTCCTGAAAAAAACCCCGGTCAGCTTTCCGGTCGGTCTGGCCGGTTACGGCGGCACCACGCTGGCGCGCCAACTCGGCAACGGCAACGGGGCGCTGCCCTTCACGGTGGTGTTCAACGCCGCTGGCGTGGCGGTGCAACACAAGCTCGGCCAGACTCATTACGACGAACTGGCAGGCTGGGCCGCCGCGCTCTGAATTGGCCCGTCAAGCCGGCGAAAGGCCGCGCATCCGGTCGCGGTTGCGTGTACGTTTTGCAACATAGTTGACCCGGACGCACGGGAGAGCCACCTGGTTTGCAGGCACATTTCAGCCAAGCTAGCTGGAAATGTGCCGAAATGCGCGTAAAGTCCGAGGTTTTGATCCAAATGTCGGCACTCGGCAACTGTGACAGTCTGCTCTTCGGAGCCGAAACCTGTCGCCACCCAGACTTGGATTCGAGGTGCGAGCTGGTCACAGCCAGCCTGTCGCACGCTACCAACCTTCGTGTCACCCAACAATTCGGAGCCTCTCCATGGACCTTCGCAAGCTCAAAACCCTGATCGACCTGGTGTCCGAATCCAGCATCTCGGAGCTGGAAATCACCGAGGCTGACGGCAAGGTTCGCATCGTCAAGGCCGGTCTGGTAGCGGCCATGCCCACTTACGCGGTGGCCCAACCGGTTGCTGCGGCCGCACCGGTGGCGGCGGCCGTGCCTGTCGCTGCGCCGGTCGCCCCGGTTGAAACCGGCTATGTGGTCAAGTCGCCGATGGTCGGCACCTTCTACCGCTCCGCCACCCCGGGCGCCAAGCCGCTGGCCGATATCGGCCAACAGGTCAAGGTCGGTGAGGCGCTGTGCATCATCGAAGCCATGAAGATCATGAACGAGATCGACGCCGACAAGGCCGGCACCATCACCAAGGTGCTGGTCGATAACGGTCAGGCGGTCGAATACGGCCAGCCGCTCTTCATCATCGAATAAGGCCAGCCCGATGTTCAAGAAGATCCTGATTGCCAATCGGGGCGAGATTGCCCTGCGCATCCAGCGCGCCTGCCGCGAGCTGGATATCCGGGCCGTGGTGGTCTATTCGGAAGCCGACCGCGACGCCAAGTACGTCAAGCTGGCCGACGAGGCGGTGTGCATCGGCCCGGCCGCCTCGGCGCAGAGCTACCTCAACATGCCGGCCATCATCGCCGCAGCTGAAGTCACCGACGCCGAAGCGATCCACCCTGGCTACGGCTTCCTGTCCGAGAACGCCGGCTTCGCCGAGCGGGTCGAAAAGAGCGGTTTCGTCTTCATCGGCCCGACCTCCGAGTCGATCCGCCTGATGGGCGACAAGGTCTCTGCCAAGGCCGCGATGGTCGAGGCCGGCGTGCCGACCGTGCCGGGCGTGCCGGGCGAGCTGCCGGAAGACCCGAAGGAGATCATCCGCATCGGCCGCGAGATCGGCTATCCGGTCATCATCAAGGCGGCTGGCGGCGGTGGCGGGCGCGGCATGCGCGTGGTGCATTCGGAAGCGGCGCTGCTGCATTCGGTGCAGACCACCCGCACCGAGGCCGGCGCAGCGTTTGGCAATCCGGCGGTCTACATGGAGAAATTCCTGGAGAACCCGCGCCACATCGAGATCCAGGTGATCGCCGACACGCACGGCAACGCCGTCTGGCTCGGCGAGCGCGACTGCTCGATGCAACGCCGCCATCAGAAGATCATCGAAGAGGCGCCGGCCCCCGGCATTCCGCGCAAGGTGATCGAGAAGATCGGCGAGCGCTGCGCCAACGCCTGCAAGAAGATCGGCTATCGCGGCGCCGGCACCTTCGAGTTCCTGTTCGAGAACGGCGAGTTCTATTTCATCGAGATGAACACGCGCGTGCAGGTCGAGCACCCGGTCACCGAGCTGACCACCGGCATCGACATCGTGCAGACGCAGATTCGCGTCGCTGCAGGCGAGAAGCTGCCATTCACGCAGAAGCAGGTCGGCGTGCGTGGCCACTCGATCGAGTGCCGCATCAACGCCGAGAACCCCTACACCTTCATGCCCTCGCCGGGCCGCATCACGATGTGGCATCCGCCGGGCGGCCCGGGGGTGCGGGTCGATTCGCACGCCTACACCAACTACTTCGTGCCGCCGACCTACGACTCGATGATCGGCAAGATCATCGTGCACGCCGACACGCGCGCACAGGCACTGGCGCGCATGCGCAGTGCGCTGAGCGAGACGCTGGTCGAAGGCATCCAGACCAACATCCCGCTGCACCGCGACCTGATGGCCGACGGGCGCTTCATCGAAGGTGGCACCAACATCCACTATCTGGAGCACTGGATGGAGCAGCGCAAGCGCTGAAAGAGTCCCGATGTCGATGTTTGAACTGACACTGCTGGCCCCGGCCAGCCTGGTCGAGACGGTCTCCGACGCTCTGGCCGACGAGCTGGACGCGCTTGCCGTCACGGTCGAGGACGCCGACGCCGACACGCCCGACGAAGCGCCCATCTTCGGCGAGCCCGGCATGCCGAGCTTCGAAGCGGCCACCATCCGGGGCTGGCAGCGCTCGGTGCTGAAGGCGCTGTTTGCCGACGAAGCCAGCGCCACCGAAGCGGCCACGCTGCTGCTGGCGCAGGACTGGGCCGGCGACGTGCACGTGCAGTCGCTGGCGCCGCTGGTCGAGCAGGACTGGGTGCGCCTGACGCAGTCGCAGTTCGACCCGGTGCCGGTCACCGAGACCTTCTGGATCGTGCCGTCCTGGCACCAGCCACCGGCCGCCGCCAAGAAACTGATCCGGCTCGATCCGGGCCTGGCCTTCGGCACCGGCACGCATCCGACCACCCGCATGTGCCTGCGCTGGATCGCGCGCAACGCCGACGAGGCCGCGCCCTGGTCGCGCGTGCTCGACTACGGCTGCGGCTCCGGCATTCTGGCGATCGGCGCCGGGCTGCATGGCGCGCAAGCGCTCGACGCGGTCGACATCGACCCGGCGGCGGTCGAAGCCACCACCGCCAACGCCAGCGCCAACGGCGTGCAGGTGCGCGTCGGCCTGCCTGATCTGGCGGTCGGCGAGTATCCGGTCGTGCTCGCCAACATCCTGGCCGCGCCGCTCAAGCTGCTGGCGCCGGTGCTGACGGGCCATCTGGCGCCGGGCGGCACCCTGGTGATGGCCGGCCTGCTGGAGCGTCAGGTCGAGGATCTGCAAGCGGTCTACGCGCCCTGGCTGCAGCTGTCCGTGGCAGATGCCGAGGATGGCTGGGTTCTCTTGACTGGCACCCGCCAGGGTTGACGCGAGCCGATGGCATGATTCCGGCATGAGTCTCGCTACTGCATGCCCTTCCTGCAGCACCGTCTTCCGCGTTGCCCAGGACCAGCTCAAGGCCTCGGAAGGCTGGGTCCGTTGCGGCCACTGCCAGAAGGTGTTCAACGCCGTTGAACACCTGTTCGATCTGGATTCGCGCCGCTCGGTCTCGGCCGGTCCGCGCCGTGGGGGTGCCTCAGCCAGCGAGTCGGACGATCCGAACTGGCAGGAAACCGCCCCGGCGGCGTTTTCGAACGAAAACCTGTTGCGCCAGTCGCGCGCCATGCGCAGCAACGTCAGCGCGAACAGCCCCGCAGCCCTGCGCCAGCCCGACCCGCCCACACCACCCATCCCACCGAGCCCCGACACCAGCAGCCGCCCGCCCGAGGAGGCGTCGACAAGTCGTCCGGACACCGGCTGGGGCAGTGCCGCCTTTGATTTTGAATTGCCTGCCGGCCGCAAGGCGCCGCCAGCACCGCCGCCGAGTGCCCCCGCACCAGCCGAGCCACGCCCAGCCGCACGCGACACATCTGCGGTCAGGGTGACGCCGCCGCAGCCCGTGCCACCGGCTGCGGCCACCCCGGCACAGCCATCGGACGAAGCCGCGCCCAGTCTCTTTGCGGCGACGGCCGCCTTTGCCCCGGACGAACTGCTTGACCCGCTGATGCAGGAGGTGCCACACCACAGCACCACCGCCGTCACCGGGACGCAACCCGGCATGGCACAGATGCTGGCCCGGCAAGAAATCGCCATCGCCGAAGACTCGGCCGCCATGCTGAGCAGCACCGCCAGCCGACCAGCCCCCTTGGGGGCGAACGCCACCCTGCCCCGCTTCGTGCGCGACGCCGACCGGCGCGCGCGCTGGCAACGGCCCTGGGTGCGGATAGTGCTCAGCCTGCTGGCGTTGCTGCTGCTGAGTGGACTGGCAGCGCAGAGCGTCTATCAGATGCGCGATCGCGTCGCCGCACGCTGGCCGCAGAGCAAGCCGCTCCTGCAGAGCGCCTGCGTCTATCTGGCCTGCCAGATCAAGCCACCACGGCTGATCGATGCGATCGTGGTCGACAACACCGCCTTGACGCGGCCGCCCGGCGTGGACGGCTATCGGCTCTCGGTGGTGCTGCGCAACCGCGCCGAGCACATCGTCGCCGCGCCGCACTTGGAGCTCAATCTGACCGACACCACCGGGGCGGTGGTGGTGAAACGGGTCTTCAGCCCGGCCGATTTCCGCATCAGCCAGGCCGAACTGGCGGCGCAGAGCGAGATCACCTGGACACTGGCGTTCCAGGTCACGGGTCAGAACATCGCCGGCTACACGCTGTCGGCGTTCTACCCCTGACCTGCGCCAGCCGCCGGCAGCGTCAAGCCGCCTTGGCTTGGGCCAGCAGGGTGTCGGCGCCGCTGACTTCGAACTTGCCCGGAGCTTCGATGTTGAGCGTCTTGACGACGCCGTCCACCACCAGCATCGAATAGCGCTGCGAGCGCACGCCCAGGCCCTTGGCGGTCAGATCCAGCACCAGGCCGGCGGCCTGGGTGAACTGCGCACTGCCGTCGGCCATCAGGCGCACCTTGCCGGTGGCGCCCTGCTCGCGGCCCCAGGCGCCCATCACGAAGGCGTCATTGACCGACAGGCACCAGATCTCGTCCACACCGGCGGCCTTGAATTCAGCGGCCTGCTGGACATAGCCCGGCAGATGCTGCGCCGAGCAAGTCGGCGTGTAAGCCCCCGGCAGCGCCAAGATGGCGATGGTCTTGCCGGCGCTCTCCTTGGTGACGTCAAACGCGTTCGGGCCGAGCGAGCAGCCATTGCCTTCAACCTCGATGTATTCGTACAGCGTGGCGGCGGGCAGCTTGTCACCAATCTTCAGCATGAGCGATTCTCCAGTGTCAGGAACAAAAAACCCGTGCTGAGCACGGGCGAAAAAAAACCGACTGCCAGTATCCCAGCGAGTCGGTTTCATTTCGGGCACGAGGTGCAATGACCCCGCGCCGCGTAGCCCTTAACGTCGTTAGACGGTACGAGCCTTTTCAACCAAACGGGTCACAACCCAGTTCTTGGTCTTGGACAGCGGACGGCTTTCGCTGATCTCGACCAGATCACCCAGCTTGTACTGGTTGGTCTCGTCATGAGCGTGGTACTTGCTGGAGCGGGCCACGATCTTGCCGTAGAGCTCATGCTTGACGCGACGCTCGACCAGGACGGTGACCGTCTTGGCACGCTTGTCGCTGACCACCTTGCCCACCAGGGTGCGGGTGTTCTTCTTGGCCGGTTGCGCGGCGGCGACGACTTGGGCTTCGCTCATTGGGCGGCTCCCTTCTTCTTCTCGGTCAGGATGGTGCGAGCGCGAGCGATGTCGCGACGCGTCTTGCCGAGGGTCGTGTGATTCGACAGCTGTTGGGTGGCCTTTTGCATGCGCAGACCGAAATGGGCTTTCAGCAGTTCGCTGATTTCCTTTTCGAGCGCGGCCACATCCTTGGCGCGGAGTTCAGAGGCTTTCATACGGGTTCTCCTGCTCAGGCGCCGAGCTGACGCGCGACGAAGATCGTGCGCAGCGGCAGCTTGGCCGCAGCCAGCGTGAACGCTTCGCGTGCAAGCTCTTCGGGCACGCCGTTGAGCTCATAGAGCACCTTACCCGGCTGAATTTCAGCCACGTAGTACTCCGGGTTGCCCTTGCCGTTACCCATACGCACTTCGGCCGGCTTATGCGAAATCGGCTTGTCCGGGAAGATGCGGATGAAGACACGGCCACCGCGCTTGATATGGCGCGAAATGGCACGACGGGCGGCTTCGATCTGGCGAGCCGTCAGACGGCCACGCTCAGTGGCCTTCAAGCCGAAATCGCCAAACGACACCTTGGCGCCGCGAGTAGCGATGCCGGTGTTGCGGCCCTTTTGTTCCTTGCGGAACTTGCGACGTGCGGGTTGCAGCATCTCTTATTCTCCTTTGGCGACCGGAGCGACAGCACGAGCCACACGCTTGGCGGCCGGGGCGCCAGCAGCGCCCTTGTCGGCGCCATCAGCCGGAGCTTCATTGCGGCCACCAGCAGCGCCACGCGGACCACGCGACGGCGGCCGGCGGTCGTTGTTGCCCGGACGGTCGTTGCGCGGACCACGGCGGCGACGGTCGTCTTCCGGACGCTCTTCGCGTGCGGCAACCGGCATTTCACCGTTCGGCAGGCGGTCGCCCTTGTAGACCCAGACCTTGACGCCGATGACGCCGTAGGTGGTCTTGGCTTCCGAGAAACCGTAGTCGATGTCGGCGCGCAGGGTGTGAAGCGGCACGCGACCTTCGCGATACCACTCGCAACGAGCGATTTCGATACCGTTCAGACGGCCCGACGACATGATCTTGATGCCCAGGGCGCCCAGACGCATCGCGTTCTGCATCGCGCGCTTCATGGCGCGGCGGAACATGATGCGCTTTTCGAGCTGCTGAGTGATCGAGTCGGCGACCAGCTGAGCATCGGTCTCGGGCTTGCGCACTTCCTCGATGTTCACGGCCACCGGCACGTTGAGCATCTTGGCCAGTTGCAGCTTGAGGTTCTCGATGTCCTCGCCCTTCTTGCCGATCACCACACCCGGACGTGCCGAGAAGATGGTGATGCGGGCGCTCTTGGCAGGGCGCTCGATCAGGACGCGCGAGACAGCGGCGTTCTTGAGCTTCTTCTTCAGAAACTCGCGAACTTCGATGTCTTCAGCCAGCATGCCAGCGAAATGGCGGTTGCTGGCGTACCAGCGCGACGACCAATTACGCGTGACCGGCAGGCGAAAACCGATCGGATGGATTTTTTGTCCCATGACTTTCTACCTGCCTTATCAGTTGCCGACGGTCACGTAGATGTGGGCGGTGGGCTTGCTGATGCGATTGCCGCGACCCTTGGCACGGGCCGAGAAACGCTTCAGCGTGGCGCCTTGCTCCACATAGATCGACGTGACACGCAGTTCATCAATGTCGGCGCCGTCGTTGTGCTCGGCATTCGCGATGGCGCTTTCGAGCGCCTTCTTGATGATGCCGGCCGCCTTCTTGGGCGTGAACGTCAGGATGTCGAGAGCTTGATCAACCCGCTTGCCGCGGATCATGTCAGCCACCAGGCGGCCCTTGTCGCAAGACAGGCGCACACCGCGGACGATTGCTTTGGTTTCCATCGTCTGTGCTCCTTAGCGCTTGGCCTTCTTGTCCGCGGGGTGACCCTTGAACGTGCGGGTCAGCGCGAACTCGCCCAGCTTGTGGCCGACCATCTGGTCCGACACATAGACGGGAACGTGTTGCTTGCCGTTGTGCACGGCGATCGTCAGACCGATGAACTCGGGCAGGATCGTCGAGCGGCGCGACCAGGTCTTGATCGGCTTCTTGTCCTTGATGGCCACAGCCTTCTCGACTTTGGCGATCAGGTGATGGTCAACGAACGGACCTTTTTTGAGTGAACGAGCCATTTCGTTGCCCTCTTACTTCTTGCGACGCGAGACGATGAACGTCTGCGTGCGCTTGTTGCTGCGGGTACGGTAGCCCTTGGTGAGGGTGTTCCACGGCGACACAGGGGCTTGACCCTCGCCGGTGCGACCTTCGCCACCACCGTGCGGGTGATCCACCGGGTTCATTGCCACACCGCGAACGGTCGGGCGGATACCCTTCCAACGGATCGCACCGGCCTTGCCGTACTGGCGCAGGTTGTGTTCTTCGTTGGAGACTTCGCCAATGGTGGCGCGGCAGTCGATGTGGATCTTGCGGACTTCGCCCGAGCGCAGGCGAACCTGAGCGTAGACGCCTTCGCGCGCCATCAGCGTCACGGACGTGCCCGCCGAACGCGCGATCTGCGCGCCCTTGCCAGGCTTCATCTCGACGCAATGGATGGTCGAACCCACCGGGATGTTGCGGATCGGCAGCGTGTTGCCAGCCTTGATCGGCGCTTCAGCGCCGCTCATGACCGTCTGACCCGCTTCCAGGCCACGCGGCGCGATGATGTACGAACGTGCACCGTCGGCGTAGCAGACCAGCGCGATGTGCGCGGTGCGGTTCGGGTCGTATTCGATGCGTTCAACCTTGGCCGGAATGCCGTCCTTGTTGCGCACGAAGTCAACCACGCGGTAGTGGTGCTTGTGACCGCCGCCCTTGTGGCGAACGGTGATGTGACCGTTGTTGTTACGGCCAGCATTCTGCATCTGGGGTTCCAGCAATGCAGCATGCGGGGCGCCCTTGTGCAGGTGCTTGTGGACCACCTTCACCACGCCACGACGGCCAGGTGAAGTCGGTTTGACCTTGACGACAGCCATTACGCGGCCTCCCCGGAGAAGTTGAGTTCCTGACCATCCTTCAGGGACACATAGGCCTTGCGCAGGTTGTCACGGCGACCGGGACGGCCACCGAAGCGCTTGGTCTTGCCCTTCTGGTTGACGACCTGCACCGAGGCGACTTCGACCTTGAACATCAGTTCAACGGCGGCCTTGATCTCGGGCTTGGTGGCGTCTTGCAGCACCTTGAACAGCACTTGGTTGTGCAGTTCGGCGACACGGGTGGCCTTTTCGGAAATGATCGGCGCAACGAGCACCTGGGCCAGACGGCCCTCAGCAAACTTGGGCGTGCTCATGCGAACAACTCCTGCAGCTTGTCGATCGCAGCCTTGGTCACCACAACCTTCTTGTAGTGCACCAGCGACAGCGGATCGGCGTAACGCGGCTCGACCACCAGCACATTGGGCAGGTTGCGCGAGGCCAGGAACAGGTTTTCGTCGATCTGGTCGGCGATGACCAGGACGTGGTCCAGGTTCATGGCCTTCAGCTTGGCGGCCAGCAGCTTGGTCTTGGGCGCGTCAACGCTGATCGACTCGACCACAGACAGGCGACCTTCACGAGCCAACTGGGAGAGGATCGCAGCCATGCCGGCGCGATACATCTTCTTGTTGACCTTCTGGCTGAAGTTTTCTTCCGGCAGATTCGGGAAGATCCGACCGCCGCCACGCCACAGCGGCGAAGACGTCATACCGGCGCGAGCGCGACCGGTGCCCTTTTGGCGGAACGGCTTCTTGGTGGAGTGATGAACTTGCTCGCGATCCTTCTGAGCGCGGGTGCCTTGACGGGCATTGGCTTGATAAGCCACCACGATCTGATGAATCAGCGCTTCGTTGTAATCACGCGCGAACACGGCGTCAGAAGCGTCCACTTTCGCGGAAGCCTGACCCTGTTCGTTCAGGAGTTCCAGCTGTGCCATCAGTTGGCTCCTTTCTTCGCCTTGACCTTCACGGCCGGACGCACGGTGACAAAGCCACCCTTCGAACCCGGCACGGCGCCCTTCACCAGCAGCAGCTGGCGAGCTTCATCGACGCGCACGATGTCGAGGTTCTGAGTCGTGACGGTGTCATCGCCCAGGTGGCCCGACATGCGCTTGCCCGGGAACACACGGCCCGGATCCTGAGCCATCGAGATCGAGCCCGGCACGTTGTGCGAGCGCGAGTTACCGTGCGAAGCACGTTGCGAACCGAAGTGATGGCGCTTGATGGTGCCCGTGAAGCCCTTACCGATCGAGGTGCCTTGCACGTCAACGGTCTGACCAGCCGCGAACAACGTCACCGGCACTTGCGCGCCCAGCTTGTATTCGGCAGCGGTTTCAGCGGCAACACGGAATTCTCCGAGCAGCTCACCGGCTTCAACGCCGGCCTTGGCCAGGTGACCAGCTTCCGGCTTGGTCACGCGCGATGCTTTGCGCGAACCAAACGCCACTTGAATGGCGGTGTAGCCGTCGGTCTCTACGGTCTTGATCTGCGTCACACGGTTGTTGGACACATCCAGCACCGTCACAGGCACGGCATCGCCGTCGTCCGTGAAGATGCGCAGCATGCCCACCTTGCGACCCAGCAATCCGAGGCGGTTGCTAAGACTCATGGTTTTTCTCCAATACCCGACAGCGATTGGCCGGGCTGACTAAGGTGCTCCTGCTGACTGGATTGCTCCAATCGTCGGAACGAACGAAACGGACCCAGGTCACCCAAGGTCCGAAAAGCTCGCGATGCTAGCACAAGCCCCCGCTCACACACAACAACTTTGCCGATAATCCGCTCATGCACGGACTCCACCTGATCACCGAGCTGCACGGCTGTGGCTGCGCCGCCGCACTGCTCTGCGACGCAGGTGCACTGCGTGAGCTTTGCCAGCATGAAATTCGCGCCGCCGGCCTGACCATCGTCGGCGAGCTGTTCCATGCCTTCGCGCCGGCCCGCGCGGGCGAACCAGCCGGCGTCACCGGCGTCGTGCTGCTGGCCGAATCGCACCTGGCGCTGCACACCTGGCCGGAGCTCGGTGTGGTGACGCTGGATATCTACGTCTGCAACCGCCGCCACGACGCCGGCCCGGCCGCACGGCAGGTGCTGGCCGCGCTGCAGCGCGCCTTCGATCCAGCGCGCAGCGACAGCCGTGAGCTCACGCGCAGCGCGGTGCAGTCCTGCGCATGACGGCCTGAGAATGACGTCATGGCGACCTCCACCCTGCCCACCGCGTCGCGCCTGCAAGCGCTCATCCACAGCCTGGAGGCCGGCCTGCTGGAACGCGCGGCGGCCGTGCGCCTGGCGCTGCTGGCCGCACTGGCCGGCGAACATGTGCTGCTGATCGGTCCGCCCGGCACCGCCAAGAGCGAGCTGGCGCGCCGGCTGCACCGCGCCTTTGCCGGTGCGTCTTACTTCGAGCGGCTGCTGACGCGCTTCTCGACCCCCGAGGAGCTGTTCGGCCCGCTGTCGCTCAAGGCACTGGAAGACGACCGCTACGAGCGCCTCACCGCCGGCTTCCTGCCCACCGCCGGCATCGCTTTCCTCGACGAGGTCTTCAAGGCCAACTCGGCGATCCTGAACGCGCTGCTGACGCTGCTCAACGAGCGCGAGTTCGACAACGGCGCCGGCCGGCTCGCCACGCCGCTGATCAGCGTGATCGCCGCCAGCAACGAGGTGCCGGCCGACGAGGCGCTGCGTGCCTTCCACGACCGCTTCCTGCTGCGCGTGCCGGTGGCGCCGGTCAGCGACGCCTCGTTTGCGGCGTTGCTGACGCTGCGCCCACAGACCGATCAGCCCGCCGCCGCGCCGATCGACGCTGCCGAACGCGCCGCCATCCGCGCCGCGCGCGACGCCGTCCAACTCGGCGACGACGCGCTGCAAGCCTGCCTGCAACTGCGCGCCTGGCTGGCGGCGCAGCAGATCGAGGTGTCGGACCGCCGCTGGCGCCAGTGGATCGGCCTGATGCAGACAGCGGCCGCCACCGAAGGCCGCCCGCAGCTGGACCGCTTCGACCTCTGGCTGGCGCCCTACGTCGTCAGCCCCGACCCGGACGCCGCACCGAAAGTGGCCGCGTGGTTTGCCGCCGAGCTGCTGCGCGCCGTGCCGCAGGAAGCACCCTGGCTGACGCGCGCGGTCGAAGCCTTCGAGAAGCAGCTCGACATCGAACAGGCCGCCGAGGCGGAAGGCGATGGCAGCGGCGCCGGCAAGCTCGCGCTGGCGCAGGCCATCAGCGGCGCCGGGCGCGGGGCCGAGCGAAGCAGCGAAGCCGCGCCTGCCCCGGCCGACCCGGGCGCGCCGAACATGATGCGACTGGTCTCGAAGCAGCTCGAAGCGCAGCTCCGCCAGCACTACAGCCCGGTGCACATCGCCGCGCGGGTTGCGCAAGTGGCGGAGATCCTGCAGCACACGCAGGTGCAGCGCGAGCAGATTGCCGCCACCGTGCAGCAACTGCGCGAGGCGCTGGCCGGCCGCTACTGGATGCCGCCCACGCTGGTGCAACAGCTGCAAGGCGCGCACGCGCAGACACTCGCCACGCTCGACGCGCTGCTGGCCCGGCTCCACGCCTGCCGCGCCGGCTTTGCCGAGCTGCCCGAAGACGCCGCACTGCCCGCGCAACCACCTGAGCCGGTCGCGCTGACGGCATGAACAGCCAGCCAGCGGCAGCCGGCCCCGCCGCATCGGCCAATCACGCAGTCGACGGCACCGCACCTCAGGGCACGACCACCAGCCGGCCTGCCGAGCGCGGTGACCGCCAGATCGATCAACCGTTTGACCAGCTCGCGCCGCTGCCGCGCGGCCTGTGGCTGCCGACGCTGATCACGAGTGCCGGCACGCTGGCGCGTCGGCTGGCGGACGTCGAGCGCTGGCGCCAGGCGCTGCTGGCCGGCGAGCTGCCGCCGCCCGAGGCCGACTTCGGCGATGCGCCCGCCAGCGCGCCACTGCGCCAGGTGGTTGGCGAGCTGGGTCTGCCGAGCCTGAGCCGCGCCACGCCGGCGCTGACGGAACAGGTGCTGCGCACGCTGCTCTGGCATCTGGACCGGATCAATGATCACCAGCCTCGCCTGGACCGCGCGGGTGCGATCGCCCAGGTCACCGCCGACTTCCGTGCCGCCTGGCAACTGGAAACGACCGGTCTGGAAGAGAGCATGGCGCTGCTGCAGGGTCTGGGCGATCTGGCGCGGCTGCGCTGGGACGAGCTGCGCGGCCACCTGAATTCACGGCCATGGCGCGAGGCGCAGCGCGCCCAGGCCTGGCTGCAGCAGTTGCCGGCGCTGGCCGAGCTGATCCGCCGGCTCGGCCGCAGCGAGCACAGCCCGGCGCCCGCACCGCCACCCGAGCCGCGCCCGGACGAGGCACCGCAACCACCGCTGGGCCTGCGCGCGGTCGAGACCCGGCTGCCCGACATGCCGGGCGAGCTGACCGGCGTGCACTACTCGGGCCGCATCGAGCGCATGCTGGCCAGCGAGGCGGTGATGCTGCGCCATCCGGTGCTCAAAAAACTCTGGCGCGCCCGCCACGCCGAGGCGCGACTGCTGAGCTGGGAATCCGAAGCGGTGCTGGTCGACTGGCGGCCCGACCCGGCCGCGCCACCGCGCAGCGTCACCGCGCCGCCCGCGCCGGAGTCGCGCGAGCGCGGCCCGATCATCCTGTGCCTCGACACCTCGGGCTCGATGCGCGGCGCGCCCGAGCACATCGCCAAGGCGGTGGTGCTGGCCACGCTGCGCACCGCACAGCAGGAACGGCGCGCCTGCAAGCTGATTGCCTTCGGCGGGCCGGACGAACTGATCGAGCGCGAGCTCGGGCTGGACTCGGCCGGTTTTCAGGCGCTGATGGACCTGATGGGCCAGAACTTCGACGGCGGCACCGACATCCAGACGCCGATCGAACGCGCCATCGAGCGCGTGCACGAGGCCGCCTGGCGCAGCGCCGACCTGCTGATCGTCAGCGACGGCGAGTTCGGCTGCGTGCCGCACACGCTGGAGCGGCTCGACGACGCGCGCGCGCAGCACGGCCTGCGCGTGCAAGGCGTGCTGGTCGGCGACCGCGAAACCATGGGCCTGCTGGAAGTCTGCGACGCCATCCACTGGGTGCGCGACTGGCGCCGCTACGCCGACAGCACCGAAGGCGGCGACGGCCGGGGTTATTCACCGGTGCACAGCAAGAGCCTGACGGCGCTGTATTTCCCGAACGCGCTCTCCGGCCGGGCCGCTCGGCATCGGCCGGGCAGCGCTTGATCAGGGCTTGCGCTGACTCAGCCGCGGGCCTGGCACCGCAAAATGCGGGCTCAGTTTCCGGAGCCGTGCCATGTCGATGCTGCGCATTCCCCCCATCCAATGCCTGCTGACCTTCGAAGCGGTGGCGCGCCTGCGCAGCGCCAGCCAGGCCGCCGACGAGCTGAGCGTCACGCCCAGCGCGGTGAGCCACCGCATCCGCCAGCTGGAAGCGCATCTGGGCTTCAAGCTGTTCGGCCGCAATGATTTCAGCCTGACCGCCGATGGCGCCAGCTACCTGGCCAACGTGCGCATCGGCCTGCAGGCACTGCGGCAAGCGCCGGGGCAAGTCTCGGGCCGGCCGAGCAGCACCCGGCTACGGCTGGCGGTGACACCGACCTTCTCGCGCCAGATGCTGCTGCCACGGCTGGCGCTGTTCCGTAACGCCTATCCGGACGTCGAGCTGATCATGCAGGTGACGATTCCGCTGCTGAACGTCAAGGCCGAGGAGGCTGATCTGGAAATCCGCTACGGCGCAGGCGGCTACTCGGACGTCGAGGAGCTGCGCATCCTGTCGGACGCGGTCTCGCCGGTCTGCAGCCCGGAATATCTGCATGAATTCGGCCCGTTCCACGGTTTCGCCAGCGCCGAGGAAGTGGCCCAGGCGCGCCTGATCCGCAGCCCGCTCGACCCCTGGAACACCTGGTTCAAGCACTGCGGCATCGCGCTGCCCGAGCCGCGCGACGGCTCGCAGTTCAACGACGTCGGCCTGATGCTGGACGCAGCCGCCAGCGGCTTCGGCGTCACGCTGCTGCGCCTCAAGCTGGGCGCGGCCTGGCTGGAAAGCGGCCGGCTGGTGCGCCTGTCGGAGCAGGCCGCGCCCTCGCCCTACCACCACTACATCTGCTGGAAACCCGGCGCGCTGGAGCGCTGGGAATGCGCTGCGTTCGTGGAATGGCTGCGCGAGTCGCTGCGCTGAACCGCCCCAGCTGCGCCGCTCGGTGCTAACCCTGTGCCGGCTTCACCCTTGAAATTTCATCAAGTTGACGCCCGACAAGTATCAGCCTGTGCCAGACCCGGTCTCGATAGATTGCGCTCAGTTCGATTCATCGCCCCGCGCACAAAACTCCGAGGAGACCGACCATGGTCTGGCAACAGGTATACGACCCCTTTCACAACATGTTCCTGTCCACCCTGCTGGCCGCCGTGCCGGTGGTGGTGATGCTGGTGGGCCTGGGCTTTCTGCACTTGAAAGCCCACATCGCTGCGGCGGCCGGGCTGGCTGCCTCGATCGTGGTGGCGGTGTTTGCCTACGGCATGCCGGTCGGCATGGCCGGCAACGCGGCGCTCTACGGCGGCCTGACCGGCCTGCTGCCGATCGGCTGGATCGTGCTCAACATCATCTTCCTGCACCAGCTCACCGAGCAGAACGGCTCGTTCAAGGTGCTGCAGGACTCGATCGCCGGCATCACGCAGGACCGCCGGCTGCAGCTGCTGCTGATCGCCTTTGCCTTCGGCGCCTTCTTTGAAGGTGCGGCGGGCTTCGGCACGCCGGTGGCAGTGACCGCCGCGATCCTGATCGGTCTGGGCTTTTCGCCGCTGGCGGCCTCGGGCCTCTCGCTGATCGCCAACACCGCGCCGGTCGCCTACGGTGCCCTGGGCACGCCGGTCATCACGCTGGCCAAGGTGCACGGCTACGACCTGATGGCCGTGTCCGGCATGATCGGCCGCCAGCTGCCGTTCTTCTCGCTGCTGGTGCCGTTCTGGCTGATCTGGGCCTTCGCCGGCCGCAAGGCGATGTGGGAGATCTGGCCCGCGCTGCTGGTCACGGGCTTGAGCTTCGCGATTCCGCAGTATCTGGTGTCGAACTTCATCGGCCCGGAGCTGGTGGACGTGATCGCGGCCGTGTGCTCGATGGCCTCGCTGGTGCTGTTCCTGCGCGTCTGGCATCCGAAGACGATCTGGACCTCGGTGTCGCTGCGCGGCCATGAACAGGACGGCGGCATTGCCCAGCCGCCGATGACGCCGACGCGTCACCCGATCGCCGACGTGGTCCGCGCCTGGACGCCGTGGGCGATCCTGACCGTGTTCGTCTTCATCTGGGGCCTGCCGGACGTCAAGAAGTACTTCAACGGCATCTGGGCGCCGGCCTTCCCGATCGACGGCCTGCACAACCTGATCGAGAAGATGCCGCCGGTCGCGCCGACCCCGCGCAAGGAGGCCGCCGTCTACACGCTGGGCCTGCTGTCGGCCACCGGCACCGGCATCCTGCTGTCGGCGATCGTCGGCGGGCTGGTGATGAAGTACCACCCGCTGCAGCTGCTGCGCACCTTCTTCACGACGATCTGGCTGGTGCGCTACTCGCTGCTGACCATCGTGCTGATGCTGGGTCTGGGCACCGTGACGCGCTACTCGGGCACCGACACCACGCTGGGCCTGGCGTTTGCCAACACCGGCTGGCTCTACCCCTTCTTCGGCACGCTGATGGGCTGGCTGGGCGTGGCGCTGACCGGCTCCGACACCGCCTCGAACGTGCTGTTCGGCGGCATGCAGAAGGTGGCGGCCGAGCAGCTGGGCCTGAGCCCCAACCTGATGGGCGCGGCGAACAGCTCGGGCGGCGTGATGGGCAAGATGATCGACGCGCAGTCGATCGTGGTGGCCTCGACCGCGACGCGCTGGTTCGACCATGAAGGCGACATCCTGCGCTACGTGTTCTTCCACTCGATCGCACTGGCCTGTCTGGTCGGTCTGCTCGTGACGCTGCAGGCTTACGTGCCGCCGTTCACGCTGCTGGTGCGCTGATTCGGTCGCGTTCTCCCCAAAAAAATGGGCCGCTAGCAGCGGCCCAAAAGGGGAGGATCGATGAATCAGGAGCAACAAACCAATGCCTTCAGTGTGGCTGCGACCCGGCAACCGCCAAACACGAAAAAAGCCTCAGTTCGACTCCTTGATCAACCGATCACTGGCACGTTGGGTTGGCCGGGCGTTCATCGGATAGAGCCGTGCAAACAGCGCCAGTTGATCGGGTGACAGGCTGACCGGCTGCTTGAGCACCAGCCAGAGCACACCCTCGCTGCAGGGCGGCGTGGTCAGCGAACCCATGTAGGTGTAGTAGCGCCGGTCTTCCGGCAGCAGCAGGCTGGGGTCGAGCGGTGCGGGCGCGGTCAGCTCCTCGTTCTTTTCGAGCGGCAGGCTGTTCCAGACCACCTGCACGATCGGATGGGCGCGGCCCTGCTCCAGCAGCACCGCCACCACCGCGAGCCGGCCCTCCGGATCCTTGTGCACCAGATGCACCACCATCTCGTACTGGCGGCCGTTGATGCGCTCTTCCGACGGCCGGTGGAAGTGGAACTGCAGCAGCTCATAGCGCCGGCCGTTCACTTCGATCGAGTTGCCCAGCCCCAGGTTGGCCTGCACCGTGTGGCCGTTGTCGATGACATTGAAGCCGGTCGGGCGGTAGTCGAACTTGATCGGCTCCAGATCGACCTTCAGGCCGCCACGGATGTCGATCGGGCTCTGGCGCTGGCCGGTGGCACAGGTGGCAAAACTGGGTTTCAGCTCGGCCCAGGCCGCCGGACCGGTCTCGCCGCCATACGACCAATGCCGTTCGTGGGCGTCCAGACCGACCCGATGCGCGGCGGCCAATGCCGCAGCGTCGGGCTCGGCATGTGCGGCATGCCCCGTCGATGCGGCATGGCGGGACGTCGGCGTGCGCGCGCTCAGCCGCACGGTGGGGGTACGCGCCTGGGCTTCGCGCACGGCGCTGACCTTCTCGGCCAGACGGTCGCGCAACTGGTCGAGCGAGACCGATTTGGGTTGCAGCGCCTCGGCCTTGGCAGGCTCTTCGGCAGGCTTGGCACCATGCGCCGGCTCAGCGGCCTGCACCGGCCGGACGTGCATCAGAGCGGCCAGCAAAAACATCGCTGGCAAGACCGCAGTCAACCGAATGGCGTGAGAGGGGAACGATCGGCCGCGCATGCTGGACTCCGGACAAGCGTGGGCGCCGCGACGGCGGCACCCGATACCCGGAAATGTCGGCAGTCGACCGACCGACTTGAGCACGCTTCAGAGCGGCGCGCGCCGCTTGACCTGCTGCCAGGCGAAGAAGCCGACACACATCAGCAGCGCCGAGGTGAAGGCCAGCGCATGCGCATCGTGCATCACGATCGGCGCGATCACCCCGGCCACCAGCGCGTTGGCGGCGCTGCCGACGGTGGCCTGCAGCGACGAAGCCAGGCCGCGCCGCTGCGGCGCCAGATCGAGCACCATCAGCGTCACCACCGGCACCAGCACCGCCCAGCCGAGCGCATAGGCGGCGATCGGCAGCATGGCCCACGGAAACGTCAGCTCGAAAGCGAAGTTGCCGATCAGGTTGAACACCGTCGCGGCGATCAGGATCGAGAAACCCAGCCGCACCTGACGCCGGCGCGGCAAGCGCCCGGCCAGCCGGCCACTCATCCAGGCACCCACCATGATGCCGGCGATATTGACCAGGAAGAACCAGAAGAACTCGGTCGGCATCAGCTTCAGATGCTCGCCCAGGTAGGCCGGCGCGCTCAGCACGTAGAGGAACATGCCGTTGAACGGCACGCCCGAGGCCAGCGCGAGCAGCCAGAAACGATCGTTCGAGCCGAATTCCAGGTAACCGCGCAGCAGATGCCGGACCTCGAAGGGCTGGCGATGCTCGGGCGCCAGCGTTTCGGGCAGCGCCTGCCAGACGCCCAGCCAGATCAGCACACCGACCGCCGCCAGGAACCAGAACACGGTCGCCCAGCCCAGATTCACATAGAGCCAGCCACCCAGCATCGGCGCCACCGCCGGCGCGATGCCGAAGAAGATCGTCACCTGCGACATCATGCGTTGCGCCTCGGCAGGCGGAAACAGGTCACGGATCACCGCCCGCGACACCACGATGCCGGCGCCGGTGGACATGCCTTGCACGGCGCGAAAAAAGATCAACCAGCCGACATGGTCCGACAAGGCGCAGCCGACCGAGGCCAGCGTGAACGCCGCGATGCCGGTCAGCACCACCGGGCGGCGGCCGAAGCTGTCGGCCAGCGCGCCGTGGAACAGGTTCATGACCGCAAAGCCGAGCAGATAGGCCGACAGCGTCTGCTGCATCTGCAGCGGCGTGGCACCGATCTCGCGGGCGATGCCGGCAAACGCCGGCAAGTAGGTGTCGATGGCAAACGGCCCGAGCGTGCCCAGACTGGCGAGCAGCACGGCCAGAATCCAACGCGGGGCACGCCAGAGTGTGAGAGCAGCAGGAGCTTGCATGGATGCATGGCGGTCTTCCGGCCAAACACCACATGCGCCCGGCCAGGACCATTCTGGCAGTGTAGCGGCTGACGGTCAGGCTGCTGTCAGCAAGACTGTGTGGGCAGCTCGACGGCGAACATCGAACCCCGTCCAGGCCAGGAATGCACGCGAATCTGCAAACCCAGCACAGCGGCGGTCTTGGCGACGATCGCCAATCCGAGCCCGTGGCCGTTGTCAGGGTTGGAGGCCGTATTTTTGATCTGCACAAACTCGGCAAAAATATCCGTCACCCGATTTTCCGGAAAACCAATGCCGGTATCCCATACTTCAACCCAGTACTTGCCAGCGCGGCGTCGGCAGCCGATCAGCACGCCACCGCGCTCGGTGTAGCGAATCGCATTCGAAACAAAGTTGCCGATGATCCGCTTGAACAGCACCGCATCGCTGTGGATCATCAAGGCCGAACTTCGGCAGTGCAGTATCAGCCCTTTGGTCTGGGCTTGCGGCGTAAAAACTGAATCGATACCGACAAACACCTCCGCCATCGAAAATTCGCTCAACTCCGGTTGCACGGCACCCGCATCAAGCTTGCTCAGATCAAGCAGATTCGACAGCATGGTATTCAGGTTGTCGACACAATCCTTGATGTGCTGCGACAGAGGATCTTGTTTTGGCAGTTTGTGTTTGAGCGTCCCGACATACATCGTCAAGGCCGAGAGTGGCTGGCGCAGATCATGGCTGGCCGCTGCCATGAAACGGGATTTGGCCTGATTGGCTTGTTCCGCTTCGATTTTGGCCAGCTGCAGCGCTTCGGTAAATCTCTTGCGCTCTGAAATATCGCGCACAATACTCGATGCACCGGTAATCTTGCCATCGGCGCACTTGATCGGTGAGGCCGTCACCGCCACCGCCACGGTAGAACCGTCTTGACGAAACCACTCGGTTTCGTACGACTCGATGGTGATGTCAGCGCGAATTTTGGCCAGCAGATACAGCTCCTCATCGAGATGCGTCGGGGGAATCAGCGTGGCGAACGGCCGCCCGACGATGTCGCGCGCGGCATAGCCGAAGATCTTTTCGGCGCCGATGTTCCAGCTGCTCACCACACCGTTCAAATCCTGGCTCAGGATCGCATCCTGGGAGGATGAAACGATGGCTGCCAGACGCAGCATCGATTCTTCCGCCAGCTTGCGCTTGCTCATGTCGATCGCCGCGCAGAGCACCCCGATCACCGCCTGGCCAGTATCTTGCAGCGGCTGAATGATCACTTCGTAATGTTGCTCGATCAATTTGATCCGGCTGCACACCACGACCTCCCGGCGCAAACCGAGGCCGGTCTCGACCACCTGCCGATACAGCGCGTTCAGCATCTGGGCAGATTCTTCGGTAAACACATCAAACATGGTCTTGCCAAGCAAGAACTGCTCATCAAAACCGGCCCGGCTTGAATGTGCCCAGGTATAGCGCAAATCACGATCCAGCGTGAAGGCCACCGTCGTGCCGACATCCATCGCCAGATGGAAGCGTTGCTCGGTGAGCAGCAGCTCCGCTGCCGCGACCTGTGCGGCAAGGCGGGCGGCGTGTTCAAGCTGTTCGGCCTCGACACGCTCCTGCGCCCGCTGCGCCAGTAATTGCTGCGCCTGCTGCAAGGCCTGCCCGACCGCGTCGATCTCTTTCAGATGCAGGTGCGGCATCCGCACCGCTTCGCCCTGGCCGATGGCCAGCGCCGGCGTGATCAAGGCCTCGACCGGGCGGGCAATCCAGCGCCGGCCGATCACGCCGGCCAACCACAGGCTGAACAGCAGCAATGCGCTGGCCAGCACGGCATACGCCCCGACCGCTCGGTCCAGGCCGGCCAGCAGCGGCGCCTTGGTCCGCTCCGTCAGGACCGTCCAGCCCAGAGCCTCCGAGCGGCTGAAGGCGGCGATCATGGTCGCACCGGTCGGTGCCAGCCATTCGAGCATGCCTTCTGGCATCGCCTCGATGTGACGCAGCAGCTCGGGCGCGGCCAGTTGACCGGCCATGCGTTCGGCGCTATCGCTGCACGCCACCACGATGCCCTGGCGATCCAGAATTGAAATCGCCCAATGGGTCGGCCGGGCGTGCTCGTCGATCAGCTGGGCCAGATGCGTCGGGTCGATACCGGCAGTGCCCTCAACGAGGTGACCATGGCTCGGCAAGGGACTGCCCAACGGCAGCGACAGGCTCGCCCGCTGCAGAGCCGCAACATCGCCCCGCGCCATCTCGGTGGATGCGGCCAGGATCTGCTGCGCGGTCTTGTTGAGGCTCAGGCTGTGCTCGGTGTCGCGCCTCAGATCACGCGCCAGTTCGAGCCCATGCTCCTTGAGGTCAAGCAGCGCCCGATCGTAGGCAACGCAGCTGACGACCGCCGCCAACAACCAGCCGGGCAACAGGCAAACGATGACCAGCCAGCGAATCCGGCCGTGGATGGCCGTGGAGTGCGGCAGTTGCCATTTAGGTCGGTGCATTGTTGAACTCCATCCCTGCACCACTCGGTGGCCTGGTTTTCACGTTGATGTGTCTCAGCGTCGTTTGTTACACAAGCCATTGTGCGGCACCGTACATAGATGGAAAAAAATTTCCATGCGTCGGACTTAGTTAACGGAAATCTTTGCACCATTGACGCTACAGATGTGACGAGCCATTGCAAAACCCCCCTTTAGTGGGATAGGCGATACGGCTTGCTTGGTTACCCTGCGCACTTGGAGGAGCCAACCATGCAAACACTCGTTCTGACTCATCAGCCCTTGGTACGGGTCGGACTATTGAGACTGCTCGAACAATCGGGCCATGCCGCCCAGGCCCCCAGCGTCACCACCATCGGACAGGCGCTGGAACTGGTGCAGGATTCGATGTGCCCGTTCGTGATCATCGATGCGGGCTGGTGCGACTGGGCCCGGCTGTCGATGCTGGTGGCCCGGCTGACGCCACAGCAACCTCATGTGCAGGTGGCCGTGCTGCGCCATCAACAGGCCCATGCGAGCGAGCACAGTCCCGACCCGCTGGACAGCGTGACACTCTGGCTCGATCAAAACGCTTCTCCGGCGTCGATGTGGTCGGCCCTGAATCCGCTCATCAAGGCCGCCCAGACCGCCAAGCACGCGGCCGCAGCGTACCTGCCGCATTGATCTCGGCTTGAGCCGGGCTCAACGCCCGTCTGGCCCCCGCTCCGGTCCGACCATCCGCTCAGGCTGCACCCAGGCATCGAACTGAGCCGCGCTCAGATGCCCTGAGGCGATCGCCGCCTCGCGCAGCGTGCTGCCAGTGTGATGTGCCGCCTTCGCGATCTCGGCCGCCTTGTCGTAGCCGATGTGCGGATTGAGCGCCGTCACCAGCATCAGCGAGCGCTGCAGCAGCTCATCAATGCGAGCCCGATCCGGCTCGATGCCGCGCGCGCAGTGCTGCTCGAAGCTGCGCGCACCGTCGGCCAGCAGCCGCACGCTCTGCAGCAGGTTGTGGATCAGCACTGGCTTGTACACATTCAGCTCGAAGTTGCCCGACGCGCCGGCCAGATTGACCGCCACATCGTTGCCCAGCACCTGGCAGGCCAGCATCGTCAGCGCCTCGCACTGGGTCGGGTTGACCTTGCCCGGCATGATCGAGCTGCCGGGCTCGTTCTCGGGAATCGTCAGCTCGCCCAGGCCGGCGCGCGGCCCCGAGGCCAGCCAGCGCACGTCGTTGGCGATCTTCATCAACGCCACCGCCACCGTCTTGAGCGCGCCGTGCGCGTGCACGATGGCGTCATGCGCCGCCAGCGCCTCGAACTTGTTCGGCGCGCTGACGAAGGCCAGCCCGGTCAGATGCGCCAGCTCGGCCGCCGCCCGCACGCCGAAATCGGGCGCGGTGTTCAGGCCGGTGCCGACCGCCGTGCCGCCCAGCGCCAGCTCGCACAGATGCGGCAGCGCGGCGCGCAGATGCGCCTGACTGTGGTCGAGCTGCGCCACCCAGCCGGAGATTTCCTGACCGAGCGTGAGCGGCGTGGCGTCCTGCAGATGGGTGCGGCCGATCTTGACGAGGTCGGCAAAGGCACGCGCCTTGGCCCCCAGCGTGTCACGCAGGATCTGCAGACCGGGCAGCAGGTCGAGCTCAATGGCGCGCACCGCCGCCACGTTCATCGCGGTCGGGAAGGCGTCGTTGGATGACTGGCCGAGATTGACGTCGTCGTTCGGATGCACCACGCGCCGCTGGCCGAGCGGCCCGCCCAGCAGTTGCGAGGCGCGATTTGCCAGCACCTCGTTCATGTTCATGTGGGTCTGGGTGCCCGAGCCGGTCTGCCAGACCACCAGCGGAAACTCGTCGTCATGCTGGCCGGCGATCACTTCGTCGGCGGCCCGCACGATGGCGTCGGCCTTGCGGACGTCGAGCAGATCCAGCTCGGCATTGACTACCGCAGCGGTGCGCTTGACCATCGCCAGCGCGTGCAGCAACTCGCGTGGCATGCGCTCGCCCGAGATGGCAAAGTGCTGCAGTGAACGCTGCGTCTGCGCGCCCCACAGGCGCTGCGCCGGCACGGCGATCTCGCCAAAACTGTCGCGTTCAAGGCGTGGCACCGACATGGCAGTCTCCCCGGGCATCCAGCAGCGATGCCCATGACTGAGAAACGGATGATTGTGCGCCGTGACCTCCTGCTCACCGGCCACAAACCCTGCTGGCAGTGCAAAATCGATCGGTGCCCTGCGCGCGCGCCTGCCCTTGTCGATCGGCGGCCATTACCTTCGATGCCTCAGCATGACCACACCCGACGCAGCTCCTTCAGACGGCACGACACCGCCCCGGGCGGGCATCTCGCTGCATACCTTCCTGACCCGACTGATCTGGTTGTGCGTCGGACCGCTGGCCTTGCTGGCGGCCTACCTGGCCATCAGCCACGTCCGTGACGTTCAGGTCGAGCGCGACAATGATGCCGTCGACCTGGCGCAGAGTCTGGCCACCTCGATCGACCAGAGCCTGGAAGGACGCATCGGCGCGCTGAACATGCTGGCGCAGTCGCCGCTGGTGGATGACGCCGCGCACCACAAGGATCTGTACCGAGAGGCACAAGGCTTCCGACAGAGTTTTGGCAGCCACGTCATCCTGGCTGATCTGGGCCTGAACATGCGGCTCAACACGCGCGTGCCGTTCGGCGAAGCGCTGCCGCCGCTGCCACGCCCGAAGGGCCACGCCGCAGCACCGACGGCCCTGGCCACCGGCAAACCCGCCGTCAGCGACGCTTTCCTCGGACCGATTGCCAAGGAGCCGCTGGTCGCCATCGCCGTGCCGGCCCTGCGCGAGGGCAAGGTGACGTGGCTCTTGCTCACCACCTTCGAGACCCGCCAGTTCCAGGCTCGCCTGGATCAGCTGGTGCTGCCGGCCGGCTGGGCGCTGACCTTGCTCGACGGCAAAGGCGAAGTAATTGCGCGCCGCGCGCCGCCCGGCCTGAACCCCACCGCCGATGTCGATGCGCTCGGGCGTTTTGTCGCCAAATCGGTGCTGTCGCCGTGGTCGGTGCTGGTCGAGATTCCGCGCGATGTCTACCGCACACCGCTGCTGGCCGCCGCCGCCACGCTGCTCATCGCCATCCTGGGCGCCACTCTGACAGGGGTTTTCGGTGGCACCTTGGCTGGCCGCCAGCTCGGCCGGGCGGTGGCCTCACTGGCGCAGACACCCGCTCCCGCAGCGCCGCCGCCGGGCATCCATGAAATTGCCGAGGTGCGCCGCCTGCTCGACGACATGGCACAGCAGCGCGAGGCGGCCGAGCAGCAGATCCGCACCATGAACACCGATCTGGAGCGTCGCGTCGCCGAGCGCACCGCTGAACTGGTGCAGGCCCGCGAGGCGGCCGAGTCAGCCAACCGCGCCAAGAGCACCTTCCTGGCCAACATGAGCCACGAGATCCGCACGCCGATGAACGCCATCATCGGGCTGACCTTTCTGCTGCGCCGCGACGTGCATGACGCCATGGCCAATCAGCGGCTGGGCAAGATCGCCGACGCCGCCAGCCACCTGCTGCAGATCATCAACGACATCCTCGACCTGTCCAAGATCGACGCCGGCAAGCTCGAACTCGAACAGCTCGACTTCTCGCTCGAAGCGCTGCTGACGCGCAGCCGCGCGCTGGTGATCGAGCAGGCGCAGGCCAAGGGCCTCGACATCCGGCTCGACCTCGACCAGGTGCCCGACGCCTTGCGCGGCGACCCGACCCGCCTGTCGCAGGCCTTGCTCAATCTGCTCAGCAACGCCGTCAAGTTCACCGAGCGCGGCCACATCGTGCTGCGCGTCGAGCTGCAGCGCCAACGGGCCGATCGCCTGCTGCTGCGTTTTGCGGTGCGCGACACCGGCATCGGCATCGCACCCGAACAGCTCGGCCAGCTGTTCGGCGCCTTTGTGCAGGCCGATGCCTCGACCACGCGCCGCTTCGGCGGTACCGGACTCGGCCTGGCGATCACGCAGCGCCTGGCCAGCCTGATGGGCGGCGAGGTCGGCGCGCACAGCGAACCCGGCGTCGGCAGCGAGTTCTGGTTCACCGCCTGGCTCGACGCCAGCGCGCCAACGCAGCCGGCATCACCGGTCGAGCAGGCTGATGCTGGCGCCGCCCTGCAGCGCCGATACGCGGGCGTGCAGCTGCTGCTGGTCGAGGACAACCCGGTCAATCAGGAGGTTTTTGCCACCTTGCTGCGCGCGGTGGGGTTGCGGATCGATGTGGCCAGCAACGGCATCGAGGCCATCGAGCAGGTGTACCAGCGCGACTACGCCCTGATCCTGATGGATGTGCAGATGCCGCTGATGGACGGCCTGGAAGCGACCCGCCGCATCCGGGCCCTGCCCGGCTACGCCACCCGACCGATCCTGGCGATGACCGCCAATGCATTCCACGAAGACCGGGCCGCCTGCCTGGCCGCCGGCATGAATGACCAGATCACCAAGCCCTGCGCCCCGGCACTGCTCTACACCGCCTTGCTGCGCTGGTTGAGCGCCGACCTGGCGGGCTGAGCTCAGCCGGCATGGCCCTCGGCGGCCAGCGGCTCGGGCTTGACGCGCAGCGCCGCCAGCACGCCCGCCACCAGCAGCACGATGCCGGCCAGCGTGGCCGGCGCCGGCCAGACGCCGCGCAGCAAAAAGGCGTAGCTCAGCGCCGAGAGCGTCTCGAACACGATCAGCTGGCCGACCAGCGTGGTGGGCAGGCGCTGGCTGGCCTCGTTCCAGCACAGCGTGCCGCACCAGGACGCGAACAGCCCGATCGCCGCCATCAGCCACACGAAGTCGGCCGGGCGCGGCCCGAACGGCATCGCAAAGTCCGGCGCCGCCGCGCCCAGCGCCCAGGTCAGGCCGTAGCCGAGCAGCGCCATCGGCAACGTGGCCAGGCCCTGCGCGGTGGCCCAGGTGCGCGGGCTGCGGCCGGGGTGCGCGCGCAGCCAGTCGGCGTTGCGCAGCGGGTACCAGGTCCAGCAGAGCAGCGCGCCGATGGCAAAGACCGCACCGCTGGCGTAGCGGCCCAGATCGGCACCCGGCTGGGCGCGCAGCGCCTGCAGCTCGACCTGATTGACCAGCGTGATACCGGCGCCGATCAGCGCCAGCGACGGCGCCAGCTTGAGCCACGGCAGGCGGCCGTCGCGCGCGGCGTCACGCTGGTTCGAGACCAGCGCGATCAGCACCGGCAGCGTGCCGATGATCATGGTCGGCAGCGGCCCGCCAGCGCGCTGGATCGCCGAGGCCAGACAGAGGTAATAGATGATGTTGCCGACCAGCGCCAGCTCCAGCGCGGCCAGCCAGTCGGCCCGGCACAACTGGCGCAGCGCGGCGCGGTCCAGCCAGGCGATCGGCAGCGTGATCAGGCCGAACGCCAGGTAGCGGCCGAACGACTGCAGCGTGGCCGGATACTCCGGCAGCAGCAGCGGGCCGACAAACACCAGCCCCCACATCAGGCCAGCGGCCAGGGCAAACAAGGTTCCAGCAAGCATGAGAGCAGATAAAAGGGTACGCACGAGCGCGGGCGCCGATCATGACACCGGCCAACCCTGTCAGCCCGAATCCCCCGCCAACCGTTCAATGGTGACCGGCTTCGCCGAAGGTGCCTCTTGATGTCAGACCTATCCGCTTCAACCCCACCCGCCCGCAGCCACTGGCCCGCGCGCCTGAGCCGCGTTCTGCTGCTCTGCCTCGGTCTGGGCGCTGCCGCCTGCAGCACGCTGCCGGCCGCCCAGGCGCAGTCGTACGACGATCCGCCAGCGCGAGTCGGGCGCGTGGCGCGCATCGATGGCCAAGTCTGGCTGGACAGCGCCGGCAGCGGCGAGTCGGTGGCCGCGCCGCTGAACTGGCCGGTCTCGACCGGCGATGTGATTTCGACCGGCGAGCGGGCGCGCGCTGCGCTCAGCATCGGCTCGACCCAGCTGCGGCTGGCCGACAACACCCGGCTGCGCGTGCTGCGGCTCGACGACGATGCGGTCGAGCTGGAACTGCAGCGCGGCTCGCTGGCCTTGAACGTGATCAGCGACGCGGTGGCGCGCGAGTTCGACATCGCCACCAGCCCCGGCCACCTGCAACCGATGGGTCCGGGCCTGTACCGCATCGACGCCGACGAGCGCGCGGGCTACACCGCCACCGCCTGGCGCGGCGAGTTGCACTTCCAGCAGGGCGACAACCGTCTGCGCATCAGCGCCGGCCAGCGTGCCGAGCTGTATCTGGAAGGCGGCTGGCGCATCGGTGCGCCGCGCCGTGACGAGTTTGCGCGCTGGGCCGAACGCATGGACGAGCAGCCGCTCGTGCTGGCACCCGGCTTGTCGGCCGAGATGACCGGCGCTGACACCCTGGCCGCCAATGGCGACTGGCTCACGGTGGATGAATGGGGCATGGTCTGGTTTCCGCGCGTCGTGATGGCCGACTGGGCGCCCTATCGCTTTGGTCACTGGTCCTGGATCGCGCCGTGGGGCTGGACCTGGATCGACGACGCGCCCTGGGGCTTTGCGCCCTCGCACTACGGCCGCTGGATTCAGCACCGTGGCCGCTGGGGCTGGCTGCCCGGCACCGCCGTGGCCCGGCCGATCTACGCCCCTGCGCTGGTGATGTGGGGCGGCTCGGACGGCCGCTTCGAGCACGCACCGCCGCGCCGCGATCACCTGATGGCCCCCGGCGTGCGCTGGCTGCCGCTGGAAATCCGCACGCCCTACCAGCCCAGCTATCGACACAGCGAGCGCCACGACCGCGAGATCAACCAGCCGTTCTGGCGCAACGATTGGAACAACAACCGACGTGATGAGCGCCGCGATGACCGGCGCGACATCCGCCCGCAACCCGCCCTGCGCGAACCGGACCGGCGCGACGAGCGCCGTGATGACGGGCGCCGCCCGCAGCTCAACACGCCGCAGATATTGCTGCCGAGCCCGCCGATCCGCCTGTTGCCGGAGCGACAAGCCACGCCGCCGGTGCTGCCACCGGCCATGCCGGCGGTGGTGCTGCCACCCGCCCGCCCGGTGCAGGAACAACGCCCGGACCGCAACGAGCGGCAGGATCGACCTGACCGTCAGGATCGGCAAGACAGACTCGATCGCCAAGACCGGCCGGACCGCTCCGAGCCGCGCCAGGCGCCCAGCCAGGCGCCCAGCCAGGCGCCCAGCCAGGCGCCCAGCCAGCAACCCGGCAATCAACCGGCTCAACCGAGCAACCAGCAGGGCAACCAACCCGCGCATCAGCCCGGCTTTTTGCCAGGCTTCCGGCCGCAACTGCCAGCCCAGCAGGCCCAGCCGCTGCAGGCACCGGTGCAGCCGCCACCTGTGGCGCGCCCGAACCCGGCTCCGGTGGCAGCACCGCCGGTGCAAGCCGCCCCGGTGATGCGGCCCAACCCGCCGGCCGGTGGCGCCAGCAGCCCGAGTGGTGAGCAACGCCGGGGTGATCGGCGCGGTGGCTTGAACGACGTGCGCTGACCGGGGGCCGGCCCCGATGGCCGGCTGAGCCTGACTCGGGCTATCGTGGCGGGCCGACTGGTCCGCCCTCGGATGCGGACCAGCGCCCGAGGAGCCCGTCATGACCTACCTGCTCGCCCTGGATCAGGGCACCTCCAGTTCGCGCAGCATCGTCTTTGACGCCGACGGCCGCATCCGGGCCGTCGCACGGCGCGAGTTGCGCCAGATCTACCCGCAGCCCGGCTGGGTCGAGCACGACCCCGACGAGCTCTGGGCCGGCCAGCTCGCCACCGCGCGCGAGGCCATCGCACAAGCCGGCCTCACCGCCAGCGACATCAGCGCCATCGGCATCACCAACCAGCGCGAAACCACCGTGCTGTGGAACCGACGCACCGGCCGGCCGATTCACAACGCCATCGTCTGGCAAGACCGCCGCACCGAGCCGCTGTGCGCCCGGCTGCGCGCCGATGGCCTGGCCGAGCACGTCCGCCACAGCACCGGCCTGGTGATCGACCCGTACTTCTCGGCCACCAAGATCCGCTGGCTGCTGGATCAGGTGCCGGGCGCGCATCTGGCCGCCGCGCAGGGCGAACTGGCCTTCGGCACCATCGACAGCTGGCTGCTCTGGCAACTCACCGGCGGCGCCAGCGAGGCCGGCCGCGCCCACGCGGTGCACGCCACCGACGTGAGCAACGCCGCGCGCACCATGCTGTTTGACATCCGCCACCACGTCTGGGACCACGCGCTGCTGAAGGCGCTGCGCATTCCCGACAGCCTGCTGCCGGTGGTGCATCCGTCCAGCCACCGCTACGGCGCCACCAGCCCGGAGCTGTTCGGCGCGCCGATCCCGATCGGCGGCATGGCGGGCGACCAGCAAAGTGCGCTGTTCGGCCAGGCGTGTTTTGAGCCCGGGCTGGCCAAGAACACCTACGGCACCGGCTGCTTCATGCTGCTGCACACCGGCGCGCGCCAGATCGACTCGGCCAACGGCCTGATCAGCACCGCCGCCGCGCAACTGGGCGACCCGACCGGCAACCCGCTCGGCGCGCAGCCGCGCACGCCGGCGCAATACGCGCTGGAAGGCAGCGTCTTCATCGGCGGCGCGGTGGTGCAGTGGCTGCGCGACGGGTTGCAAGCCATCTCGGCCAGCAGCGAAGTGCAAGCGCTGGCCGAGCGCGTGCCCGACGCTGGCGGCGTGCTGTTCGTGCCCGCTTTCACCGGCCTGGGCGCGCCGTACTGGCAACCCGACGCGCGTGGCGCCATCGTCGGCTTGACGCGCGGCAGCACGCTGGCGCACATCGCCCGCGCCGCGCTCGAATCGATCGCCTTCCAGAGCGCCGCCCTGCTGCAAGCCATGAACCGCGACGCCCAGACCGCTGGCGCGCCGGCCGTGACCGAACTGCGCGTCGATGGCGGCGCCGCCGTCAATGACCTGCTGATGCAATTCCAGGCCGATCTGCTCGGCATCTCGGTCGTGCGACCCAAAGTGACCGAAACCACCGCGCTCGGCGCCGCCTGGCTGGCGGGTTTGAGCTGCGGGGTTTATTCAAGTACCGAACAACTCAGCGCGCTGTGGCAGGCCGAGCGGACGTTTCATCCGAGCATGCCGCGCGAGCGGGCAGCGGACATGATGGCGAAGTGGGAGCGGGCGGTGCGGCAGGTGGTGGCGGTGTAAACGCACCACAACTTACACAAGGACTCAAAACGAGTATTCAGATTATCATCTTGCGAATTGCTTACAGTGATAGCAGGCAACTCCCAATTTTATTATTTCTCTCGTAACACACGGTTTATCTCGATTAATTTAGCACTATTTGTCTTGAGCTGTTTATACATCTCATCCAAGAGTGTCTTCGCTTCGTCTGCGATCATCTGCCGATCGGCTTGAACTTTGGTATCAACAAGCTTTTTCAGCCGATTACTGATCGTTCTTTTTTTGCCAAGAAAGCTATAGTCATTGACTTGCCAATAAATCTCAGAGTAATCATAATTCGAGAATTTCATCGCAATCTCAGCAATAGTCTTGCCTTTACTGAGAAGGTCGTTCATTTCTTCAAGTTCATGTTTAGGAATAGTCATTCATCATCTCCAGTTTTGATGAGTACACACAGCAATCATCCATTTCATTACCACGCTTATCAGATCAGCGTTTGAACAGTATCAAACTTTGCATTGCAGCTTACGCGCTGAGGAAGTTAATGTCTACGGTCGGCACGTATCTAATAATGCGACTTTTGCCGCGTTGACGAGCCAAACACTGATCGATCACTATCGCCACAATCGATTGGCTGGCATATATCGCATGCTTGTCCGTCCATCCCATCGACTGCCCGACTTGGTCTGCTGTCACGCACATCGGCAAACAGATCATCATCCGGGCCGGTCGGCAGGCTAGCCGCCAAGTGCTCGGCGCGCCACTGCTGCAGCCGTGCACCAAAGCTTTCGGGGCGGGCCTCGCCATGCGAGTCCTCTTTGGTGGGACGCAGAATTTTTGCCATCGATTAGCCCTCTCTGAGGCCGGAGTTCAACAAGCCGGTCAACGTCTCGATTGTCGATCCGGCGGGCAGCGTCAGCCCAGGATGCTTGGCCAGCATCTCGACCATCGGGCCAGCCCGAACTGCTCAAAATGCACGCCCCTCCCCCGCCGGTTGCACATTGGCGCAACTGCTCGGGCCGGACCTCGGGACAATGTCTGGCGTTGCCCCTGCATCCTCACTCCTCGTCCTAGAAAAGTCAGCCCCTGATGTCGGTCGTTCGAATCGAAGCCTCGTTGCTCGAAAAAATCAATCTGGCGCTGCACCAGAACGCGGTGCCGGTCCTCAAGGCGCTGACGCTGCGCAATGACGGCGCGCTGCCACTGGCGCAGCTGGTGCTCACGCTGCAGGCCGAGCCGGCGTTCATCCGGCCGCGCCGCTGGCACATCGACAGCCTCGGCGCGCAGCAGCAGCTCACGCTGCCCGATCTGGATCTGGCGCTGGAACCGGCCCTGCTGGCGCGCCTGACCGAGGCCGAGACGGCGCACTTGCGCTTCACGCTGCTGCCAGCGTCCGCCACCGCCGTGCCGGAGCTGGCCCGGCTCGACACCACCGTCGAGCTGCTGCCACGCCAGCATTGGGGCGGCCTGACGCAGCATCCGGAGATGGTCGCGGCCTTTGTGCAGCCCAACGAGCCGGCGGTGGCGCGGCTGCTCAAGCAGGCCGCCGAAGTGCTGCGCCAGCACGGCAAGGAGCCGGCGCTGGACGGCTACCGTGGCGGCGCGCGCCGGGCCTGGGAGCAAGCCGCCGCGATCTGGAACGCGGCCGCCGCGCTCGGCCTGGACTACGCGCTGCCGCCGGCCAGCTTCGAGCAGCACGGCCAGAAGGTGCGCGCGCCGGGCCAGATCGTCGAATCCGGCCTGACCACCTGCCTGGACCTGAGCCTGCTGCTGTGCGCCGCGCTGGAGCAATGCGGCCTGCATGCGCTGCTGGTGTTCACGCAAGGCCACGCCTTTGCCGGCCTGTGGCTGAAACCCGAGACCTTCGGCAGCGTCGTCACCGAGGACGCCACCGCCCTGCGCAAGCGCCTGCAGCTGCGCGAGCTGGTGCTGTTCGAGCCGACGCTGCTGACGCGCCGGCCCTGCCCCGGTTTCGGCCAGGCGGTCGAACAAGGCGCGCTGCAGATCGCCGAAGCGCACGACGCCCGCTTCGAGCAGGCAATCGACATCCAGCGCGCCCGGCTGCAGCGCATCAAGCCGCTCGCCAGCGCCGAGGCTGAAACCGCTGGCACGCCCGCCGACGCCGACCATGCCGCGCCCGGCCTGGACGACGCGCCGACGCTGCCCGGCGAGCTGACTGCGCAGGCCGCCGCCGCGCCGCCCGGCCCGGACGACCGGCTGGCGCGCTGGCAGCGCAAGCTGCTGGACCTGTCGCTGCGCAACAACCTGCTCAACTTCCGCGCTGGCAAGAAGGCGATTCAATTTCAGGCGCCCGAACCCGGCCGCATCGAAGACCTGCTGGCCGAGGGTCAGACGCTGAAATTGCTCGCGCTGCCGGATCTGGACACCGGCAGCGATCCGCGCAGCCTCGATCTGTACCAGGCCCGCGAGCACGACGACCTGCGCCGCAGTCACGCGCTGGGCGCGCTGGCGCGCAAGGAGCTGTGCGCCGCGCTGCCGGCCGACGAGCTGGAGACCCGCCTGATCGAGCTGTACCGCAGCGCCCGCAACACCATGCAGGAGACCGGCAGCAACACGCTGTTCCTGGCCTTCGGTTTCCTGGCCTGGAAACGCGACAAGGGCGACCGGGACGACAAGCGCCATCTGGCGCCACTGATCCTGATTCCCGTCTCGCTGCAGCGCAAGAGCGCGCGCTCCGGCTTCACGCTGGTGCTGCACGACGACGAGCCGCGCTTCAACCCGACGCTGCTGCAGATGCTGCGGCAGGACTTCCAGCTGCAGCTGCCGATCGGCGACGCCGAGCTGCCGCGCGACGAGCACGGCCTCGACATCGCCGGCCTGTGGCGCGCCGTCGCGGCCGCCATCAAGGACATCGCCGGCTGGGAGGTGGTCGAGGACGTGGTGCTGTCGCAGTTCTCGTTCGCCAAGTTCCTGATGTGGAAGGATCTGGCCGAGCGCACAGCGCAGCTCAAGCACAACCCAGTGGTGCGGCACCTGATCGACACGCCGCGCGATCCGTACCCGAGCACGGTGGCGTTCCCGAACCCGCGCCGGCTCGATCTGGAATGCCCGCCCGAGCAGATGTTCTGCCCGCTGCCGGCCGACTCGTCACAGCTCGCCGCCGTGCTGGCCGCCAGCCGGGGCAAGGACTTCGTGCTGATCGGCCCGCCCGGCACCGGCAAGAGCCAGACCATCGCGAACCTGATCGCGCAGAGCCTGGCGGAAGGCCGGCGCGTGCTGTTCGTGTCCGAGAAGATCGCCGCGCTCGACGTGGTGTACCGGCGACTGCGCGAGGTCGGCCTGGGCGAGTTCTGCCTGGAGCTGCATTCCAGCAAGGCGCGCAAGCTCGACGTGCTGAACCAGCTGCGCCAGACCTGGGACGCGCGCGGCACGGTCGATGAAACCACCTGGCGCCAGGAGGCCGAGCGGCTGCGGCTGCTGCGCGCGCAGCTCAACGCCTACGTGGATCGGCTGCACCAGCCGCACCGCAACGGCCTGACGCTGTATCAGGCGATCGGCCGGGTGGTGGCCAAGCCGCAGACCTCGCTCGGGCTGGCCTGGCCCTCGGCCGAGGCGCACGACCAGGCGGCGCTGCAAGGTTTGCGCGAAACGGTCGATCGGCTCGCCGTCAACGCCAAGGCGGTCGATGGCCAGTTCCATGCCGACACCTGGCTGTGGTTGGCGCAGACCGACTGGTCGCCCGGCTGGCAGCAGCAGTTGCTGGCGGCGGCGCAGGCGCTGAGCAGCGGTGCTGATGCCACGCTGCAGGCCGCCGCTGCGCTGGGCCGGGCGCTGCAGTGGCCGATCGGGCCGGGCGCCGTCGCGCAGAACGCGGGCACAGCAGCTGCAGCGAGCAACCCGGCGCCCGATCCGTTCGCCGCCCTGCGCACGCTGCCACGCCAGGAGCGCAGCGCGCTCGGCGTGCTGGCGCACGTGCTGCCGGCCGCCGCCGGGCACGACTGGCGCTTCGCACTGCGCCCCGATGCGCCAGCGATCGTGCAGCGACTGAAAGACGCGCTGGCGCTGCTGCAACAGCACGCCCAGCTGCACCACCAGCTCGGCATTCCCTGGACCAGCGAGGTGCAGAAGCAGCTCGCGCACGGCCTGAAGCTGCTGGAGCGGCACGCCGACATCAAGCGCCAGCTCTCGGTGCCGTACAGCGGCGCAGCAACGCTCGACGTGGCGGCGCTCACCAGCCAGTGGTCGCACGCCGAGCACAGCATCTGGCCGCTGAGCTGGCTACGCAAACGCACGGTGAGCGCCGCGCTGCAAGCCGCCGCCGGTGGCCACGCGGTGCGCGACATCCCCGGCGACCTGCACCGGCTGGCGCAGCTGCACCACATCGACGCCGAGCTGGTCCGCTTGCACAGCCTGGAGGGCGCCACCTACGAGCTCTGGGAAGGCCACGCCACCGACCGCGCCGCTGCCCACGCCGCGCTGCGCTTCCAGACCGCGCTGGAGCAAGCACGCCGCAGCCAGCGCTGGAGCGAGGCCGATCTGGGCCCGGTCGAGCAGCAGCGCTGCGGCAGCCACATGGCCGACGATCTGGCGCGCATGCACGAGCTGCTGGCGCTGGAGCAACGCCTGCAGGCGCACGCCGGCCTGAGCGAGCTGACGGGCAGCCTCTGGCAAGGTCTGCGCAGCACGCCGACCGAGATCGAGCCGGCGCTCAAGTTCTGCAACTCGCTGGCCACCGCGCTGGCGCAGCTGGCGCACACGCCCGAGACACTGGCCGCGCTGCAGGCGCCGATCGAGCGGCTGCTCGGCAGCGGCAACGCGCTGCTGGCCCCGAGTGGCGCCATCGCCAGCGCCGCGCAGACCTATCTGGAGCGGCTCGGCCAGTGGCAGCCGGCGCTCGACCAATCGGCCAAGCTCGCCGGACTCGACGAGGCGCAGCGCCAGCGCTTCAGCGAGCAGTCGCTGCCGGAGCTGGCCAGCCACGGCCGCGCACTGCTGGCCGCGCAGGGCCGCCTGCACGCTTGGTGCGCCTGGCGCAAGGTCAGCGCGCAGGCCATCGCACAAGGGCTGGCACCGCTGGTCGAGGCAATCCAGACCGGGCGCACCGCCCCGGCGCAGCTGCGCGACGCCTTCGAGGCCGACTACGCGCGCTGGTGGCTGGCAGCAGCGGTTGATGACGATGAGCTGATGCGCAGCTTCGTCTCGGCCGAGCACGAGCAGCGTATTCAAGACTTCCAGGCACTCGACGAGCGCTACACCGAGCTGACGCGCGCCTGGGTGCGCGCCCGGCTGTGCGGCGCGCTGCCCACGCAGGACGGCGTCAGCCGCAACTCCGAATGGGGTCTGCTGAAGCGCGAGATGCAGAAGAAACGCGCCCATCTGCCACTGCGCGAGCTGATGGGCCAGGCGCCGGCCGCCATCGCCCAGCTGGTGCCGTGTCTGCTGATGAGCCCGCTGTCGATTGCGCAGTACCTCGCCGCCGACACGGCGACCTTCGATCTGGTGGTGTTTGACGAAGCCTCCCAGATTCCGGTCTGGGACGCCATCGGCGCCATCGCGCGTGGCCGCCAGGTCGTGATGGTGGGCGACCCGAAACAGCTGCCGCCGACCAGCTTCTTCGACCGCGCTGGGACTGACGACAGCGACGGCGCGGACGCCACCGAGGTCGAGGCCGATCTGGAAAGCATCCTGGACGAATGCCTGGGCGCCAATCTGCCGACCATCAACCTGTCGTGGCACTACCGCAGCCGCAGCGAAAGCCTGATCGCGTTCTCGAACCACCGCTATTACGGCGGCGCGCTGGTCACCTTCCCGTCGCCGCAGACGCAGGACCGCGCGGTCAGCTTTCACCACGTGCCGGACGGCGTCTACGAAAAGGGCGGCGCGCGCACCAACCAGATCGAGGCCAAGGCGCTGGTGGCCGATCTGGTGACGCGGCTGCTGGTGCCGGGCTTTGCCGAGTCAGGCCGCACCATCGGCGTGGTCAACTTCAACGCCGAGCAGCAGCGCCTGATCGAGGATCTGCTCGACGCCGAGCGGCGCCGCGTGCCCGCGTTGGAGCGCTATTTCGTCGAGGCGCTACAGGAGCCGATCTTCGTCAAGAACCTGGAAAGCGTGCAGGGCGACGAGCGCGACATCATGTATTTTTCGCTCACCTACGGCCCGGACCGCAGCGGTGCTGTGTCGATGAACTTCGGCCCGATGAACCGCAGCGGCGGCGAGCGGCGCCTGAACGTCGCCATCACCCGTGCGCGCCACGAGCTGCGCGTGTTTTCCAGCCTGCGCCCCGAGCAGATGGACTTGAACCGCACGCAAGCGATCGGCGTGCGCGACCTCAAGCACTTCATGGAGTTCGCCGAACGCGGCCCGCGCGCGCTGGCCGAGCAGTCCGCCGGCAGCCTGGGCGATTTCGAGAGTCCGTTCGAGCAGGCCGTCGCTGCCGAGCTGGGCCGGCGCGGCTGGCTGCTGCACACCCAGGTTGGCGTGTCGGCGTTCCGCATCGACCTGGCCGTGGTGCATCCGGACGCGCCGGGCATCTATCTGTCCGGCATCGAGTGCGACGGCGCCACCTACCACCGCTCCGCCACCGCGCGTGACCGCGACAAGCTGCGCGAACAGGTGCTGCGCGGCCTGGGCTGGCAGATCGTGCGCATCTGGTCGACCGACTGGTGGATCGACGCCCAGGGCACCGCCGAGCGGGTGCACCTGCGCTTGCAGGCGCTGCTGGCGACGAGCCGGGCCGAGCGGGCGCTGCAGGCGGAGACCGCTGCGGCAATGGCGGCGGCACCGGTGGTCGAGCCAGCTGCGTCAGCCACGACCGAGTCGAACGGATCAACGCCAGTCACCGGACAGCCCGCTGCCACCATTGCCCCGCAGCCCGCCACGCTGGCACAGGACGAGGTCTTGCCGTGACCGCCGGCGCCCCACTGCCGCTCGCGCTGCTGGCCCGCATCGAAGACGCCGTGCTGAACGCCAGCGCGCCGCCACAGCAGCGCCTGCTCGACGGCTGGCTGCTGCGCCACTGCCCGGCCAAGGCGAAGCGGGCGCGCTGCGTCAATCCGCTCGGGCCGGGCCGGCTGCCGCTGGCCGAGCGGCTCGCGCTGGCGCAAGCTTTCTACGCCTCGGTCGGCTTGCCGCTGCTGATCCGCATCACGCCGTTCGTGCCGGCCGGGCTCGACGCCGCGCTGGCCGAGCTGGGCCTGGCGCTGCAGGACGACACCATCGTGATGGCGCGGCCGTCACTGGCCGATCTGGCACCCGAGCCGCTGCCGGCCGGGCTGCAGCTGCAGGCGGTGGACGCCGACCGTTACGCCGAGATCGTCGGCCAGCTGCGCGACACACCGGCCGAGCAGCGCCTGGCGCACGCGCAGCGGCTGCGCGAATCGCCGGTGCCGTATCGAGGTTTTGTGGTGTGTGCCGGCTCAGGCGCGGCCACGGACCCGCTTGCCGCCATCGAACACGGCGCCGTGCTGGCTTGTGGCCAGTACGCCCGCGAAGACGAGCGCGTCGGCCTGTACGACGTGTTCGTAGCTCCGGCCGCGCGCGGCCAGGGCCTGGCGCGCCAGCTCTGCAGCGCGCTGCTGCGGCAGGCCCGCGAGGTGGGTGCCAGCGTCGGCTATCTGCAAGTCGAGCCGGAGAACCTAGCGGCGCAGCGGGTCTACGCCCGGCTGGGGTTTGGCGAGGTGTATCGGTATCACTACCGGGTCGGGCCAAACACCCGATCCGCATACAACCCCAGCCCGGTGGCGACGCTGGCGAGGCGCTCGCCGTGCATGGCACGCGCGCCGGGGAAGGCCGCAGCCAGGGCGTCAGTCAGCGGCAGCAGACCGGTCGAGCCGCCGGTGAAATAGAGCGCGTCGATGCGCTCCGGCGCCAGGCCGGCCATCGTGACGGTTTCCAGCGCGGCCTGGGCGATCCGTTTGATGTCGTCCCGCAGGGCGTCGAGCGCCTGGGCGGCGTTCAGCTCCACCGTCAGGCCGCGTTCGACCAGGTAAAGGTCGATGCTGGTCGAGCCACCCGCCGCGACCTCGATCTTGGCGCGTTCGGCGCGGCCCACCAGGTCGTGGCCGAGGTGGTCGGCCAGCACCTTCATCAACCGGGTGTGCTGGCGCAGGTCAGCGTAGTTGACCTTCATGGCGCGCAGCTCATGGATGCGCGCCGGCCGGTACAGCGAGTTGATCAGGTGCCAGGTGGCGAGGTCGAAATAGGCGCCGCTCGGCACTTCGCGCGGCGGCTGGCCGTCGATCGACGGGCCGAACGCGCCGTAGCCCAGCTCGCCCAGGATGCTGGCCAGCTCGATGCGGCGGTCGAAATCGGTGCCGGCGATGTGCACGCCGTGATTCGCCAGCACGTCGTTGTGGCGATCGAGCCGCTCGCGCCGCATTGGTCCGACCCGCACGATCGAGAAGTCCGAGGTGCCGCCGCCGATGTCGGCCACCAGCACGTACTGCTCGGTGTCGATCTGCGCTTCGTAGTGGAAGGCGGCCGCCAGCGGCTCGTACTGGAAGCAGATTTCCTTGAAGCCGACCGAGCGCGCCGCCGCTTCGAGCGCGGCCTGCGCCTGCGCGTCACGGGCCGGATCGCCATCGACGAAATAGACCGGCCGGCCCATCACGACGCGGGTGAAACGGCGATGCGCGTAGTGCTCGGCGGTGTGCTTGAGGTGGCGCAGATAACTGCTGATGACGTCGGCGAAGCTGACCGAGCGGCCGGCGCCGATGTCGGTGTGCTGATCCATCAGGCTGGAGCCGAGCACGCTCTTCATCGAGCGCATCAGGCGGCCTTCGGTGCCTTCCACGTACGAGGCGACCGCCGCTCGACCGTACAGGCGCGGCAGGTTCTGCAGGCCCGGGCCTTCGGCCAGATAGAAGGTCGCGGTCGGCATCGTCAGCTGACCGTCTTCGAGCGGCACCAGCTGCATGGCGGCACCCTGAGGTCCGGCCGGCACAGCGATCGCCGAGTTGGACGTGCCGAAGTCGATCGCGCAGTAGGAGTCAGTCATCTGGACAGGAGCGCGGCCCGACGGAGCCCGCCGACCGCAGCAAGGTTGAGCCGCAAGGCCGCGCATGATACGGGCGCGGCCTATGTCAATCCCCTTAGATGACGTTTGTGCAGCGCAACAATTGACATCGTTGTTTGCTACATTTTCCGAATCGAGCTGACCCGATCATCAGGATCAGGCTGCGTCCATGGGGGATGCAGCCATCGGATGCTCAGCACAGGCCGGCTTGATTCACTCAGAGAGGTTGGGTCATGAAAATTTCGCGTTCCCTGATTGCCACCGCGCTGCTCGCCAGCGGCTTGCTGTCACAAGGCGTGCAGGCGGCCGACACGCTGCCGTCGTTCAAGATCGATGCGGCCGAGACCTCGGTGTCCGGCTTGTCGTCAGGCGCCTTCATGGCGGTGCAACTGCAAGTGGCTTATTCGGCCAGCATCAAGGGTGCCGGCGTGGTGGCAGGTGGTCCGTACTACTGTGCCGCCGGCAACATGATGTACGCCGGCATCTGCATGGGCCAGATGACGTTCCTGCCGCCCAATCCGGCGCTGATGGTCAGCGCGGCCAAGGGCTTTGCCAAGGTCGGCCAGATCGACGCCCTGAGCAACCTCAAGAAGCGCCACATCTACGTCTTCAGCGGCACCAAGGACTCGGTGGTGTACCAACCTGCGGTGGATGCCACGGTGTCGTTCTTCAAGCAGGTCGGCGTGCCAGAGGCCAATCTGGCCTATGTGAACAAGGTGCCGGCCGGCCACGCCGTCATCACGCCGAGCTACGGCAACAGCTGCGACGCCAATGAAGCGCCCTACATCAGCCACTGCGAGATCGACGGCCAGGGCTACGACCAGGCCGGCGCGCTGCTCAAGCACATCTACGGCGATCTGCAGCCCAAGGCCAACGCGCTGGCCGGCCGCCTCGTCACCTTCGACCAGCGCAAGTTCGCCGCGCCGATCACCGGCATGGCCGACGAGGCCTTCCTGTACGTGCCCAAGGCCTGCGACGCCGGCGAAACCTGCAAGGTCCACGTGGCGATCCACGGCTGCGTGCAGTCGGCCGAATCGGTCGGCAAGCAGTTCATCGCCGACACCGGCTACAACGAGTGGGCCGAGAACAACCACTTGCTGGTGCTGTACCCGCAAGTCAACAAGTCGCAAGTGCCATTCAACCCGCAAGGCTGCTGGGACTGGTTCGGCTACACCGGCGCCAACTACGCCGCCAAGTCAGGCCTGCAGATGATGGCGATTAAGTCGATGATCACCGCGCTGGCCGCCAAGAAGTGACCGGCTGAGCGCTACGGCTGCTGACACTACGGTGGCAGCGGCTGCGGCGCCACCCCAATTCGATTGAGCGCTGGCGTCGCAGGCCGAGGCCGCTCACAGCATCGCTGCGCTCGACGTGCTAGAGGATGGATTCAGCGATGAGGCGGGACGGATGTTGGCGAATTTCTTGAGGGCGGTGCAGACGCGAGATAACTGAAACATCAATTTTCCAAAAAAAACTATCGGCGCATAAAATTAGTTAAGCATCAGGCGAATTACCAAGGCCTGTAGAGAATTGGTATTCATATTTTAGACGTCCCTCCGATACACACCAAACAAAATTATCCAAAGCAACACACCCTTCATACGACAGGAGAACAATTGCCATCTCTTTCGCAGCCGTAAAATTGTGTTCATACGGGTGATGAGAATTCGTTCGAAGCCCTTCGAGACGGGAGTAATAAGCAGACCAAATCGACATAATCCTAGAAAATCGACGATTCAGAGCTTGAGCCGTTACTGCATACTGTTGCGAACAAAGCTCTTGAGCAGACGCGTATGCAAAGACGTCAATTAATTCACCCGAAATCGCTGAGCCGTTATCGAATTCAACAGCCAGTTCTTGTACCAGTCGAGATAAATAGTACTGAACGTCTGACCTGGCTTCCTGAACGTACGCCTGATCAAAGGCATGTTTGTTCATGTCGCTCTGCAAGCGCACCTGTGCTGCGAGCACCCAGATAGTAAGCAGTGACAAGATCGGTGTGTATAGGCCTGACATTGCCGACCCCATTTCACCCCAACGACCGTGGTTGCCAGAGATGTTCCAGCCAAATTTGTAAACATACACACAAATCGGTGCCACCAACAGCACGAGAATCAAAATCGCAGCGGCTGTCACCTTACGGCGAAGCGATCGATCGAAAACAGGGGGAGGCATTTTTGAGGTTCACCCAATCTGAGACAATGGGCGCGTGGCAGGCTTGCCTGCGTAGCATTCTCTTGACAAAAAGGTATGTATGACACTCACTTTTTGAACCGTCCTTTTTCACACCAAAATTTGGTTTTTATTCCAGGTTGAGCCTGAAAAAGCGCTTGAGCTTGAACGCAATTCTCTTTGTTATATTTGTCGCCATCACTTGCATCAAAGGTAGCAACATGGATTCGTAAATTTTCGTCAAGGACGCTATTTCTGTAGAGCGTAAATATATCGCCCTCGGACGCTCCGCATCCAGATAATGATGTCACAACAATGGCCACAGCAAAAATTACAGGCAATTCATTCATAATATCCAACCACTTTTAGACGTTTTTTGGCTAGCCACCGCATGCTACCCAAAACATCGAGCAATCGACTGTTGCCTTGCATCGTAATTTATTGATTTAAAAAAGAAAAGCGGCAAAACCACATCAATCCGGATGAGTGACGGAAAAGCGATCCGATGGCCTGAATGCTTGCGAATCAATGGCGTATTGCCACGACCTCTGGAGCGTGGACACTCCGTGGCGAGATGGACGACTTCAGGCAGATTGACCCGCCAAAACTGGCAGGCTTGCTCCACGGCCGCCAATACGGCGCGATGCCGAGCGGCATCGCCGTGGAGACTTTCTTTCTAGCGGCGAATCAAACCCCGGCCGGCGCCTTCAGATGCCAGTCGGTGACTTGTTGCAGCGCGTGGCCGGTGTGCAGCAGCGCGCTTTCCTGCCAGTAGTTGCCGATCAGCTGCAGACCGACCGGCAAACCTGCTTCGCCAAAGCCGGCCGGCACGCTGATGCCGGGCAGGCCTGCCAGCGAGGCCGGCAGGGTGAAGATGTCGGCCAGGTATTCGGCCACCGGGTCGTGCTGGCTGCCGATCGGGCGGGCCACGTTCGGCGCCACCGGGCCGGCGATCAGGTCGCAGTCCTTGAAGGCGGCCTGGAAGTCGTCGGCGATCATGCGGCGCAGTTTCTGCGCTTGCAGATAGTAGGCGTCGTAGTAGCCGTGGCTCAGCACGTAGGTGCCGATCATGATGCGGCGCTTGACCTCGGGGCCGAAGCCTTCGCTGCGGCTCTTGCGGTACATGTCGTTCAGATCGGTGTACTCGGCCGCGCGGTGGCCGTAGCGCACGCCGTCGAAGCGGCTCAGGTTCGAGCTGGCTTCGGCCGGGGCGATGATGTAGTACACCGGAATCGACAGCTCGGTGCGCGGCAGGCTGACCTCGACCAGCGTGGCGCCGAGTTTTTCCAGCTCGGCCAGCGCGGCCCGCACCGCGACCAGCACGTCAGCGGCGACACCGTCACCCAAAAATTCCTTCGGCAGGCCGATGCGCAGGCCCTTGAGCGGCTGGTCAGCAGTGGCGCCGGGGCGCAGCGCGGTGGTCTCGGCAACGAAATCGGGCACCGGCTGCTCGGCGCTGGTGGCGTCGCGCGGGTCGAAGCCGCTCATGGCATGCAGCAGGTGCGCGCAGTCAAGTGCCGAACGCGCCATCGGGCCAGCCTGATCCAGGCTGGAGGCAAACGCCACCATGCCGTAGCGCGAGCAGCGGCCGTAGGTCGGCTTGATGCCGGTGATGCCGGTCAAGCTGGCTGGCTGACGCACTGAGCCACCGGTGTCGGTGCCGGTCGCCGCCGGCACCAAGCGCGCCGCCACCGCCGCCGCGCTGCCGCCCGACGAGCCGCCGGTGATGCGGCTGGTGTTCCACGGATTGCGCGCCACCGCGTAGGCGGAGTTCTCGTTCGAGCCGCCCATCGCGAACTCGTCGCAGTTGAGCTTGCCAAGCGTCACCGCGCCGGCCGAGGCCAGGCGCGTGACGACGGTGGCGTCGAACGGACTGCGATAGCCCTCCAGCATCTTGGAGCCGGCCGTGCTGGGGAAGTCGCGCGTGACAAAGATGTCCTTGTGCGCGATCGGGATGCCGAGCAGCCGATGCCCGGCGCCCAGGCTGCTGGAGCGGGCGCCCTTGGCGCGCCACAGATCGGAGGCTGCCGCCTGGGCGAGTGCCACGTCTTCATCGACGCACAAAAAGGCGCCGAGTGCTTCGTGCGCGGCCACGCGCGCCAGCAGGTGGCGGGTCAGCTCGACGCTGGAGACTTGCTTGTCGTCGAGCAGGCGCGCCAGTTCGGCCACGCCCAGGGTGTGCAATGCATTGGTCATGGTGTGGGCCTCACTCGATCACACGCGGCACCAGGAACAGGCCGGCTTCAACCGCCGGGGCACTCTTCTGGTTGGCTTCACGGTTGTCGGGCTCGGTGACGGTGTCGTCACGCAGCCGCAGCGGCACCTCCTGCACCGCCGACAACGGCGTGTAGAGCGGCGCCACGCCGCTGGTGTCGACCGCACGCATGCGCTCGACGATGTTGAAAAAGCCGTTGAGCTGACCCAGCAGGTCGTGCTGCTCGGCCTCGCTCAGTTCCAGCCGTGCCAAATTGGCAATGCGGCTGACATCCGCTGAAGTGAGTGTCATGTTCTGGAAGATATGTGCAATGCAGGCGCTGTCACAGGTCGCACCGAGGCCATGGGGTATTATCGCCGGTCACTTCAAGCGGTCTGGGCGCAGTGGCAGGAGCGAGGAGCAGGTGACGTACACGCCTGGCCCTCCTGATTTCTGCGGGCAGGCCAAATTTGTATTCCTCAGTCCCGTGCGGCCCGCCGGATCACGACCCGCTTTGCAGCGTCGTAGGTCTGGCGAGCGGCAGGTCGGACTATCCGCCGGACCTTGGTCGGCCAATCGGCCCACGGCAGGACGCTGAAGAGCACAACATGTTGTACGGATCGCTGCGCCGCTATTTCTCCACTGATCTCGCCATCGACCTGGGCACTGCCAACACGCTGATTTACGTGCGTGGCACCGGCATCGTCCTGAACGAGCCGTCGGTGGTGGCCATTCGCCACGAAGGTGGCCCGAACGGCAAGAAAACCATCCAGGCCGTCGGCTCGGAGGCCAAGGCCATGCTCGGCAAGGTGCCTGGCAACATCGAGGCCATCCGCCCGATGAAGGACGGCGTGATCGCCGACTTCACGGTCACCGAGCAGATGCTCAAGCAGTTCATCAAGCTGGTGCACCCGCGCTCGCTGTTGCGCCCCAGTCCGCGCATCATCATCTGCGTGCCCTGCGGCTCGACCCAGGTCGAACGCCGCGCCATCCGCGAATCGGCGCTCGGCGCCGGTGCCAGCGAGGTCTACCTGATCGAGGAGCCGATGGCGGCCGCGATCGGTGCCGGCCTGCCAGTGTCGGAAGCCTCCGGCTCGATGGTGGTGGACATCGGCGGCGGCACCACCGAGGTGGCCGTGATCTCGCTCGGCGGCATGGTCTACAAGGGCTCGGTGCGGGTCGGCGGCGACAAGTTCGATGAGGCGATCGTCAACTACATCCGCCGCAACTACGGCATGCTGATCGGCGAGCCCACCGCCGAAGCCATCAAGAAGGCGATCGGCTCGGCCTTCCCCGGCTCCGAAGTCAAGGAGATGGAAGTCAAGGGCCGCAACCTCTCGGAAGGCGTGCCGCGCAGCTTCACGGTCTCCAGCAACGAGATCCTCGAAGCCCTGACCGAGCCGCTGAACCAGATCGTCTCCAGCGTCAAGAAGGCGCTCGAACAGACCCCGCCGGAACTCGGCGCCGACATCGCCGATCGCGGCATGATGCTGACCGGTGGTGGCGCCTTGCTGCGCGACCTGGATCGGCTGCTGGCCGAAGAAACCGGCCTGCCGGTGCTGGTGGCCGAAGATCCGCTGTCTTGCGTGGTGCGTGGCTGCGGCATGGCGCTGGAACGCATGGAACGCCTGGGCTCGATTTTCACGTCGGAGTGAACGACGCGCCGCCGCAGCGCTCGAATCCACAGACAGGATAATTCAGGCCTCGTCAGGAAAGCCGGCGCTGGCGGTTGCCTGGGCCGAGTCCCACTTTCCTGAGCACGGCACAGCATGGCTCAAGGCACTCTCGACCGCTCACCCCCACCATTTTTCCGCCAAGGCCCTTCGGCCTTGACGCGGGTGGTGTTCTTCGCCTCGTTGGCCATTTTCCTGATGGCGGCCGACACGCGCCTGGGCCTGAGCCAGCCGCTGCGCTCGGTGGTGGCCGCCGTGTTGCACCCGGTCGAACGCATGCTGCTGGCACCGGTGGTGGGCATCGGTGCGATCGGTGAATACCTCGGCGGCATCTCAGCGGCGCGTCACGCCGAAGCGCTTGCGCGCACCGAACTGACCGCTCAGGCGCAACGCCAATTGCAGATCACCCAGCTGGAGCTGGAAAACACCCGCCTGCGCGCCTTGCTGACGCTGCGCACGCGGGTGACGACGCAGTCCCGCGCGGCCGAGATCCTGTACGACGCGCCCGACCCGTACACCCGCAAGGTGGTGATCGACGCCGGCAGCGCCCAGAGTGTCCGGCAAGGCTCGCCGGTCATCAATGAAACCGGCGTGCTCGGCCAGGTCACGCGGGTTTATCCGCTGACCTCGGAAGTGACGCTGCTGACCGACCGCGACGCCATCATCCCGGTCGTCAATGCCCGCACCCAGCAGCGCGCGGTCGCGTTCGGCTATCCGAGCACCAGCGGCATGGAGCTGCGCTTCATGGCCGCCAATGCCGATGTGCAGGTCGGCGACACCTTGGCCACCTCCGGGCTCGACGGCGTCTATCCGGCCGGTTATCCGGTGGCGCGGGTGGCGCACATCGACCGCCAGGCCGACTCCTCGTTTGCCAAGATCACGCTCGCACCGGCCGCGCCGGCCGACGGCGTGCGTCACGTGCTGGTGCTGGAGCCGATCGGCAAGCAGTTGCCGCCCCGCCCCGAGCCCACCCCTGAGCCGACCCGCAACAAGCCAGCGGCACGCAAGGTCTCGAACAAATGATCCCGCACTGCTTCACCGCCCCAGGCCGAGGACATCGATCGTGATGTTTCGCAGCACTGACCAGCTCCTGTTGCCGGTCAACCCATGGTTCATGTGGACCTCGTTGCTGGTGGCGCTGGCCCTGAACATGGTGCCGCTCGGTCGGGTGCCGGCGATGCCCGATCTGCTGGCACTGGCGCTGGTGTTCTGGAACGTGCACCAGTCGCGCCGGATCGGCGTCGGCGTGGCGTTCATGTTCGGCGTGCTGATGGACGTGCATCAGGGCGCGCTGCTGGGCCAGCATGCGCTGGCCTACACCTTGTTGGCCTTTCTGGCCATCACGATTCACCGTCGCCTGCTGTGGTTCAGCGTCGGCGCCCAGGCGCTGCATGTGCTGCCGCTGTTCGTGGCCGCCCATGCAGTCTCGTTGCTCGTGCGACTGGCCACCGGCAGCGCCTTCCCCGGCTGGTCGATCGTGTTGGCCCCCATCTTCGAGGCCCTGCTCTGGCCGCTGGTTTGCTGGCTGTTGCAGGCGCCGCAGCGTCGCCCGCCCGACCCCGATGCAAACCGGCCGCTGTGAGCCGCCGCGATGACTGAACTGCGCAATCTCGAACTCGAACTCGGGCGCTTTCGCACTCGGCTGTTCGCGGCTGGCGGCTTCGTGCTGTTCTGCTTTGCGCTGCTGATCACGCGGCTGGTCTATCTGCAGGTGATCTCGCACGACGACCTGTCGTCGCAGGCCGAGAACAACCGCATCTCGGTGGTGCCGATCGTGCCGAATCGCGGCCTGATCGTCGATCGCAACGGCATCGTGCTGGCCGACAACTACTCGGCCTACACGCTCGAAGTCACCCGCTCGCAGCTGCAGGACGAGCTCGACACCGTGATCGACCAGCTCGCCGAGGTGGTCGAGATCCAGCCGCGCGACCGCCGGCGCTTCCGGCGCCTGATGGAAGACTCGCGCAGCTTCGAGTCGGTGCCGATCCGCACCAAGCTGACCGACGAGGAAGTGGCCCGCTTCACCGCGCAGCGCTACCGCTTCCCCGGCGTCGAGCTGAAGGCGCGGCTGTTCCGCAACTACCCGTACGGTGAGCTCGCCAGCCACGTGCTGGGCTACATCGGCCGCATCAACCAGAACGAAAAAGCCGCGATGGACGACTGGCCCGACGAGGAGCTGGCCAACTACCGTGGCACCGACTACATCGGCAAGCTCGGCATCGAGCAGCGCTACGAGCGCGAGCTGCACGGCACCACCGGCGTCGAGGAAGTCGAGACCAGCGCTGGCGGCCGGCCGGTGCGCCGGCTGCACTCCGAGCCGGCCTTGCCGGGCAACACGGTACGCCTGTCGATCGACATCCGGCTGCAGGCGCTGGTCGAGACCATGTTCGGCGGCCGACGCGGTGCGCTGGTGGCGATCGACCCGCGCTCGGGCGAGGTGCTGGCCTTTGTCAGCAAACCGACCTTCGACCCGAATCTGTTCGTCGATGGCATCGACCAGGAAAGCTGGCGCGAGTTGAACGAGTCGATCGACAAACCGCTGCTGAACCGTGCGCTGCGCGGCACCTACCCGCCCGGCTCGACCTTCAAGCCCTTCATGGCGATCGCCGCGCTCACCAGCGGCAAGCGCACCGCCAACCAGATCATCTACGACAACGGCTCGTTCATGTTCGGCAACCACCGCTTCCGCAGCCACGGCGACGGCGGCCTGGGCGCGGTGGACATGAACCGCTCGATCGTGATGTCGAGCAACGTCTACTACTACTCGCTGGCCAACGAGATGGGCGTCGACCTGATGCACGAGCAGCTCGATCCGTTCAGCTTCGGCCGCAAGACCGGCATCGACCTGGACGGTGAAGTGACCGGCGACCTGCCCTCGACCGAGTGGAAACGCAAGAAGTACAAGCGTGCCGACCAGCAGCGCTGGTACGCCGGCGAGACCATCTCGCTCGGCATCGGTCAGGGCTACAACAACTTCACGATGGTGCAGCTGGCCAGCGCGATGGCCACGCTGGTGTCGGGCGGCCAGCGCTTCGAGCCGCGCCTGGTGCGCGAGATCGAGAACGTCGTCACCCACGAGCGGCGCACCGTCTCGTCGCACGCGCTGACGCCGCTCCCGCTCAAGCCGGAGCACGTCGAAGTGGTCCGCCACGCCATGTACGGCGTGACGCAGGAAGGCACCTCGACGCGCGTGTTCGTCGGCGCGCCGTACATGAGCGGCGGCAAGACCGGCACCGCGCAGGCCAAGAGCATCGGCCAGAACGAGAAGTACAACGCTTCACGGCTGACCGAATACCTGCGCGACCATTCGCTCTACACCGCCTTTGCACCGGTCGACCAGCCACGCATCGCGCTGGCGGTGATCGTCGAGAACGCCGGCTTCGGCGCCGAAGCCGCCGCACCGATCGCGCGCCGGGTGCTCGACTACGTCATCAGCGGCAAGTACCCGAATGACGAAGACATTGCGCTCACACAGAAAGGCCAGTCGAGCGCGCCCTTCGGCGTGCAGCGTCTGGCCGCTGCGGTGATGCTGCCGCCGGTGCGCAATGCCGGCACCGGCGCGCTGGAACAGGCGGCTGCGGCCGCAGCGGCGGCCTCCGACGCGGCCTCCGCTCTCGACTGGGCGCAGGCGATCAGTCCGGAGG
>JBFPGZ010000065.1:0-5855 GCA_041083665.1 Leptothrix sp. (in: b-proteobacteria) | reverse complement strand
ATCAGTTCGCCATCGCCTACGGCGATCGATTCAACCGTGTGGCAGCGTAATATCCACCACCGATTTGTCCACCGCATGCCTTGGAAGTCCGGTCCCGCCTCGCACACAAAAATACCGACACTCCCGCGATCCGCATCACGGGCGCCGTTTTCGTCACTGTCTCTGGTATGCGTGAGTGGCTAGCCAGCGATGAAATCGCAGACCTGACCAATGCCGGCGGGTTTCCCACACCCGAGACGGCCTTGCTTTGGCAGCGTTTCCGAGACGAAATGCTGAGTGGGGTGCAGCAGAAGTGGAGTGTCGGAAGCGGGGCCCGCGCTTTGTCCATTGGCGCCGGCGAAAAGGCGCCTGCTGCGGGCACCTACCGTATCGAAGTTGACTCATCTGACGGCGAGGCGTGGTTGACCACGCCCGACTATCGGCGGGTGGCCAAGTTCAAGACCCGTGTGCAAGGCACATGGCGCGGTCTGTTGGCTGCGCGACTGAAGGACGGCCAGCGCTTCGCCCAAATCGAGCGCTTTGGCCCTGGAGTGGTGAAGTGGCCGACCGAATGATGAGCAGTACATTGAGGGTGGCAATCGCGCTCGAGAGATCGCCGGCGTCGGGATGACCGCTGTCTGCCAGTCACCGTGAGTTCGGGACATGGGCTTCACTGACCGCAAACGCTGCAAACGCGCAGTTGGATGCGCGACCCTGCCGTTAGCTGAGCGACGTCCCGGGGCCACCACCGCGCCCGACCGCAAGACTGATGAAAAACTGAAATCCGCGTTCGCCCTTGTCGCCTCCGCCTCTCGTCAACGGCCTCGCGACCTAGGCCGCTCTACCGGAGCCCTCGGCGCAACATCCGCGCCAACGGAGCGTCCGTCCTCATGCCGCTTTACCCGCTCCTGCGCCACCCGTGCAGCCGCCTGCCCACCCGGCGCCACCTCGGCCAGGTAACGCACCGCCTCCACCGCCAGGCGGACATCTGCCGGATCCTTCGACCCTGCCAGCGCCCGTGCGATCTGCTCCCAGGCCTCGATCGCCTTTGCGCGCGCAGTAAGGGGGCTCGTGCACTGGTGCGCTGCACCGGACGCTGCCGTATCAGTTGCCCCCGGCCTGCTGCACGGTCCTCCCAGAGCTTGACGTAGTTGCGATTTACTGCCCGGACGGGTTGCCTGCTGGCCACCGCGTTGACGCCTCGGTCCTGAAGATTCCGCGCAAACACCGCGCGCCAACGGTCCAGATCAGCCTTGCGAGGTGACAGCCGTACGCCGTCGTACCGATCGGCACGAACGGAGAGATGCACATGCGGCGCGCCCTGGTGCTTGTGCAGGACGAACACGTACTTGTGCCCCTCGAACAACTCACGTGCCGCCTCCGCGGTGGCTTCGCGTACCGCCGCAGGCTGTGTGCCGGCCGGCATCGAAGGAGAGCATCAGGAATCGTGGGAGATCAGGCCGCCAGCGGCTGAGGGTCGGCGGCACCGCCACTGGCCAGACCGGGAAACCAGCACTCGAAGAGCGATCGCAACGAGCCGTCGAGCGTGCGGGTTCGGGTCTGCAGCAGCAGGTGCGCCCCACGCTGGGTCCACTGCATCTGCTGACGTTTGGCGAAGCGCTTGCTGATGACGACGTTGACGGTCGCTTCGGCCAAGCTTGAAGAGATCGGCTCGCCGGCTCGATAGCGCTCGCCGTAGTTGATCAGGCTGGCGGTGTTGTGGCAAATGTAGCCAGCGAACTCATGGGCGGCGCGCACCAGTTTGCTCAGGTTCGCATAGTCCACCTCCAGGGCGTCGATGTCGGCCTCGAAGTGATCGATCGCCTGCTCGGCCTGATGCGAGTTGCCATGCCAGAGCAGCCACTTGATGCGCTCCAGCCCGGCCGACAGGTGGTTGCCGGCCGCCTCGTCTGCCTGCGTCACGCCCCGCACGTACTGGCCCAGCACCGTCAGGCGCATGGTGATGTGGAACCAGTCCAGCACATGCTCGGAGGCGGGGGTGACGCGTTCGGTCAAGGCGCGCACCTCCTCCGCCGCCATCGGTCAGGAAAGTCACGTCCTGATTGGCCTGCAGGCCCTGGCTCTTGAGAACCTCGAACAGCCGGCGCTTGGGTTTTTGATCGTCGCCATGCGCCAGGCCCAGGTAGCGCGGCGCACCGTCTTCGGGCACCGAGCGGCCGACGATGAGCTCGAAGTTGCTCTTGCGATCCGCCCAGTTGCGCACGTAGCCGCCGTCGATGCCGACGACGATGCGGCCCTGCGGAATCGGCAAGGCCTGCCACTGCGCGGGGCTGCCCTCGATGAAACAGGGCCGCTCGTCACCCAGTTCGGCTTCGGCGCACTCGGCGACCTGCAGCACATGCTCGCGCAGCGTGGTGGCGTTCGTGCCGGCGGTGATCGGCAGCACGTCGGCCAACAGCGAGGCGGCCGCCGCGTAGGGCACAAGCGATGCCCAGCGGGCCTCCAGGTAGCGCCGCTCAGGGGCGATCCGGTTCGGGATCAGCTCCCGCAGCGGGGACACGGTGGCCGAGCACGCCTCGATCTGGCAGGCACAGCGATACAGCCGAGGGCTGTCCAGATCGATGTCGCCGTACAGCGTGTGGAAGACAACCCGGTAGCTGCCTTTGCTCAGGCGCGGCTGGCCACAGGCCGGGCAGCTCCGGTGTCGAGCGGACCAGGCCGCCGCCTGCGCCGTGACCATTCGGCCCTGGACTGCGGCGAGCAGCGCCTTGCCCTCGACGATCGACAGGCCGAGGTCTTCGGAGCACTCGACCGCCTTGTCGAACGCGGCGATCTGTTCGGCCGGCCGGGTGAGACCGTCATCACCAGTGATCTGCAACAGGATCGCGATGCGCATGACAGTTCTCCGGTCGATGGTCTGCGAGCGACTGGGGCGACGACGAGCTTTCCACAATCGCCGGAGTGGAAAACCCGCCGCCGCCCATGAGGGGCCTTCCCCGGGCGACTGTGCACCCATCGGACTGGTGTTGGCAATGGGTTTGCACTCCGAACAAGACCGCGCAAACTGGGGGCATGACTGCCATCGCACGCGCATCCGCCGCCATTGCCGCCATCCTCGCTCGCGAGGGGATTGACTATGCTCAAAGCAAGTCGGTGTTCAAGGCGGCTCGCCAACGCGCCGGCTTGCAGGCGCCTCCTGAGCGGCGCGGCGGCGTTGATCGGCTCACGCTCGAAGAGGAGCTGCGCTTTCTTGATCAGGCCTATGCCCAGGGTGGCCGCACGGGGTTGATGCTGCAGACTTTGCTGGAAACGGGGGCCCGGGTGTCCGAGTTGGTCCAGCTCCGTGTCGAGGACGTCAGCTTGATGGAGCGCGTGATCACCATCCGCTGCGGCAAAGGCGGCAAGCGTCGAGAGGTGCCGATCCGCCGGGAGTTGGCTCAGCTCCTGCAGTTGCATGTGGGCTCGCGCCGGGCTGGGCCGCTGTTTGCCAGCCGCCAGCAGGGCTCTGGACCGACCCCGCACACGCTGACTCGTCAGCGGGTCGGTCAGATCGTGCGTGACGTGGCCCATGGCGCGGGCATCACCAAGCGGGTCTATCCGCACTTGCTGCGGCACACGATGGCCACGCGGCTGCTTGCGATGGGCATGGACATCGCCGACCTGCAGCGCTTCCTCGGTCACGACAGCATCACCACGACCCGGCTGTACGCCCAGACGACCGCCGCCGTACTCAAGCGCAGCTTCGATCGTGTCACCGATCCGACGGCACAAACGCTGATCACCGACATTCGGCAGCGCCAGGGCGACGAGGCCGGCGCCATCGCCGCTGAACTGCTGGCCCAGCGTCGCGCCGAACGTGTCCAGCTCAGTACCTCTGATGCATGAGGTCGCGGTACGCCCCGTTGCGCAATCGAGCATTGATCTTGTGCTGCGAGAACGGCTGCCCCTGGGCTTGTTGGCGTGCACGGGTGCGGTCCACGGCGAACTCAAGTTGCCCGCGCTGGTCCTCGGTGAGGGGTTGCGCCGGCTCCTCCAGCAAGACCTGGTTCAAGATCTCGGCCATCGTGCCCAGGTCTTCCAGGTGGTCATGCGACAGCAGATCGTCGCGCCGGTCCATGAATCGGGCCGGACCGCCGCAGTCCTCGGGCGGACACGCGCCAGCCCCGCCGACACAGGCGGGGTATGACTGGTCAGCCTGTGGCGCCTGCGGGCCTCGATGCGAACCTCGTGTTGCCAAGCCACGTTCAGGTCGTACTCGTAGCGAAACCGGCTGCCCACCCGCAGGCGCAGCGTCGCCAGCGACACGTCCGGCGAGAGCGCCGACAACTCTGAGGAGCCATAGCGCACGGCGCGCAGGCAAAACTGGAACAGGTGCAGGCCTTGCCAGCCCATCGCGACTTGCAGCACACCATGCAATTCGCGCAGGCTCGTGTCGGCCGCCACGAGAACCCGGCGCCAGATCATCGGACTGACGCCCACGAGCCGAACCTTGATCTGCAGGATCGCATCCACGGATTCTGCGGTTGGACCGAGCAGCTTGCTGGGCGGCAACAGTGGGGGCGGGCGAGTCATTGCGTCAGCTTATCGCGCAAGCTGCCCACCCCATAAATTCGATACTCAGCTGTCCTTCGAGGCCAGGCTTCCGGTCTGGCCTGCGGCGGTGCCGCCGACCCTCAGCCCAGCCGCTCGCAGCTTGATCTCCCACGATTCCTGATGCTCTCCTGAAAGATCCAATGTTCACATAATATTCAACAACTAAGGTAGATTCTTCAGGCATGCCACTAACTTTTTCTCGAGCTCTGTGCTGATTCTGGAGAAGTAGTCCCGCTGGCAATACGTGACCAGCTCATCCCCCTTCAAGGTCGAAGCGACATCGTTAATCCGGTCGTTGAGCCGCTGGATACGGCGCGTGTGTCTTTCAGCCACGTCTGCCCGGTAGCCTTTGAGGCAGCCTCGGACGGGCTTGATGCCGCGAAATTGACTTGCGGCGGAGCAGTCGTGGCGACAGCGATCCGACCGAGCGCTTGATCAAACGCGTCGAGCTTTTGCTTTGTTGCGTTCTTCGCTTCTTGCTCGTCGGCCTTGTCCTCCTTGGCGACAAGCTCGCGCTTGTAGGCCGGCCGCAGCCTGCGCAGCAACGCCAGCTGCTCGCCAACAAACGAGGAATAGCCGTGAAGCACTCCGGGGCAGTTTTTATAATTCGCGTCTTCGACCGTAGATGAAACGTGGGCTTGGGGGTACGTGTTGGTGCAGTCCGGTATCGAAGGGGCTACGGGAGGGGCTGCGAAGACGCACGGCCATACGGATGCAAGCAATAGGCAGATCCATCCTTTCATGCTCGCCTCCTTGGTCGGCAGTGGTTCACCTTTAGTCCAGGCGGTAGCTTCGTCTCCTGCGTACCGCAGGCACCTGCCAAGATCTTTTGACTCAGGTTGACCGATTTGGATAGATCGGCACCACTGAGATCGACATCGACAAGAGACACCGACGCGAAATCGACACCGTCAAAGTGAGCGCTCGATAGATCGGAGTCGATGAATAAAACACCTGTCAGCCTTGTGCCATTGAACTGAGCGTTTCTCAACTCAGCACCGCGAAACTCGATGTTTGTAATCCTTGTCTTCGCATCGAACCGAGCCTGTACGGCGCTGAAAGCGTTCAAGAGTGCGCGCGACTTTCCGACAGAGATGGCTTCCGAAGTGACTTCGGCGTTGCCAAGTTCTGAATCTTCGAATGAGGCTTCTTCGAAATATACCATTTCCATAAATGTACCTGATTAGCAATGATCCTCCGCAAACCCGTGGTGGAGTGACCGGAGTAAGGTGGAAAGCCAGCGACACAGCAGGAGCCTGATCATGGTGATGAACCGCATCCAGTTTCAGCACGGCATGTCGCTGCCGGAGTTTGCGGCGAGC
>JBFPGZ010000039.1:0-122947 GCA_041083665.1 Leptothrix sp. (in: b-proteobacteria) | reverse complement strand
GCGTCATCACCCAGGGCATCACGGGCAAGACCGGTCAGTTCCACACGCTGGGCTGCCAGGCCTACGCGAACGGCAAGAACGCCTTCGTCGCCGGGGTGAACCCGAAGAAGGCCGGCGAGAAGTTCGCCGACATTCCGATCTACGCCACCGTCAAGGAAGCGGCGCAAGCGCAAGGCGCCACCGTCTCGGTGATCTACGTGCCGCCGGCGGGCGCGGCCGCTGCGATCTGGGAAGCGGTGGAAGCCGATCTGGATCTGGCGATCTGCATCACCGAAGGCATTCCGGTGCGCGACATGCTGGAAGTGCGCAACAAGATGAAGGCCAAGGAAGCGGCTGGCGGCAAGAAGACCTTGCTGCTGGGCCCCAACTGCCCGGGCCTGATCACGCCGGAAGAGATCAAGATCGGCATCATGCCGGGTCACATCCACCGCAAGGGCCGCATCGGCGTCGTGTCCCGTTCGGGCACCCTGACCTATGAAGCGGTGGCGCAGCTGACTGAGATCGGTCTGGGCCAATCGAGCGCGGTCGGCATCGGCGGCGACCCGATCAATGGTCTGAAGCACATCGACATCATGCGTGCCTTCAACGACGATCCGGACACCGATGCGGTGATCATGATCGGCGAGATCGGCGGCCCGGACGAGGCGGAAGCCGCGCTGTGGTGCAAGGCCAATATGACCAAGCCCATCGTCGGCTTCATCGCCGGCGTGACGGCGCCGGCCGGCAAGCGCATGGGCCACGCAGGGGCCCTCATCTCGGGTGGCGCTGACACGGCCGACGCCAAGCTCGCCATCATGGAAGAGTGTGGCTTCACCATCACGCGCAATCCTTCCGAGATGGCTCGGCTGCTGAAAGCCATGCTGTAAAGCACGCGCTGCAGTGATGCGATGACCCTGCTGCGACACGCCTGACGAGGCGCGTTGCGGTGGCGGTTCCCGCCAGGAAGGCCGCCCTCGGGCGGCCTTCTGCTTTGGTGGCGCCCGACGCCAGCGCCATCAGACTGACAAAGTCTGCGTGTATGCTGCCGGCCATGGTCAGACTACTGGTTCGTTGGCTGCTGCTGGCTGCGGCGCTGCTGCTGATTGCGCAGCTTTATTCCGGTGTGGCGATCCCGAGCTACAGCGCCGCGCTCGGCGCTGCGCTGGTACTTGGGCTGCTGAACGCGCTGGTGCGCCCGCTGCTGATCGTGCTGACCTTGCCCGTCACGCTGCTCACGCTCGGACTGTTCCTGTTTGTCATCAACGCCGCGATGTTCTACGCCGCCGCCTGGCTGCTCGACAGCCTGCAAGTCAACGGCTTTGGTGCCGCCTTGCTGGCCTCGTTGCTTTACAGCGCCTGCGGCATGGTCATTGACGCAGCGCTGCAGCAGGTCTTCCGCGATCGGTAAACGCACCCAGTTGCGGCTGCGGCTCGCCTTGCCCGGCGGCGCGCGCATCCAGCTGCTCCTGGCGGCGCTGCTTCTCGATCGCCTTCAGGCGCGCATCGATCACTGACGCCTCGACCGAATCGGCCTTGCCGCTGCTGCGCGCCAGGCGCTGACCGGCCCGAAAGCGATCGGCCGCGCCGGCAAGATCACCGAGCGCAAAGTGCTCTTCAGCGTGGGCGCGCAACGCCGCCAGATTGAGGCCGAGCCCGTCTTGCACCTGAGCCAACGCGGCCCAAGCGGCCGGGTCCGCCGGATGCAAGGCAACCCATGTTTGCAGGGCCTCCGCTCTGGGGCCCAGCAACGACGCGGCCCGCGTCGCATCCGCACCCGCCACGGCCAGCGCGGCCGTGGTGCCGAGCAGCAGCCCGGTGCGGCTGCCGTCATCGAGGTGATCGCGCCAGAATTGCAACGCCTCGGCCGGTCGGCCGCGCTCCAGCGTGACTTCGACCTGCAGCAGCTGCACCGCCCGCAATGCGGCCGGCTGATTTGCCGCCAGCGCGAGGCAACGTGCCAAGCCGGTATCGGCGGCGGCACGATCCTTCAAGCGCACAGCGGCCAAGGTGCCGGCATAAGCGGCGGTGAGCGCCTCAGGACCATTGATCGGCACCGCTGCGGCCCCAGCAGCCAGCCGCTGCAAGGTCTGGCTGCGGCCGTCCATCAGCGCGCGCGCACGGCCCTGCATCGCGGCATGCAGCCAGAGCAGGCCCTCCGCGCCGACCGGCGCAGTCGCCACCATGTCGACCCCCAAACGCTGGCGCGCTTCACCGATGCGCTCGCTGGTGAGCGGATGCGAGCGCAAGTACGGGTACTGCTGGTTGTCGTTCAGACGCGAGGCGAGCTGCAGCTTGTCGAACATCTGCATCATGCCGGCCGGGGCGTAGCCGGCCGTGCTCAGCACACCGAAGCCAACCCGATCCGCCTCGCGCTCCATGTCGCGCGAGAAGTTGAGCTGGCCTTGCATCACACCGGCCTGGCCGCCGGTGATCATGGCGCTGGCCGCCTCCGGATTGCGCGATGCCACCAGCACGCCCGCGATCATCGAGGCCAGCCCGAGCAGCGACTGGCGCCGGCTGCTCGCCATCATGCGGGCGATGTGGCGCTGCGTGACGTGCGACAGCTCGTGCGCCAGCACCGCAGCCAGCTCATCGCGGCTGCTGGTCAGGCTGATCAGGCCCAGGTGCACGCCGACATAGCCGCCCGGCAGCGCAAAAGCGTTGACGGTGCGATCCCGCACCAGAAACGGCTCCCAGGCTTCGTGAGCATCCAGCTCTTCCGACAGCTCGCCACGGCGGCGCGCCGCGCCCAGCAGCGGCTGCCAGATGCCTTGCACGTAGTCGAGCAGCAGCGGGTCATCGAGCACATCCGGGTCGCGCCGCAGCTCCTGCATGATGCGGTCGCCCAGACGCCGCTCGGCCGCCACCGACAGCTCTTCCGAGACGCTGTCGCCCAGACCCGGCAACACCGAGTGGCTCTGCGCGGGCGTCAGCCCCGGCCAGGCCAGGGCGGCACACAGGCCCAGACCCGCCAGCCAGGAATGACGCAGACGAAATCGATGCATGGCAAGACACCTCGTGATGAACCGCAATGGTGCCGATGATGCCCGCACAATGTCATGCTCTTGTAAACAGACACTGCAGACCCCGCCACCATGACGTCTCCGCTGACTCATTTTGATGCCCAGGGCCAGGCCCACATGGTTGATGTGGCCGCCAAGGCCGAGACCCACCGGGTCGCCGTCGCCGCCGGCTCGATCCGCATGCAGCCGGCCACGCTGGCATTGATCACGGGCGGCAGCGCCAAGAAGGGCGACGTGCTCGGCATCGCCCGCATCGCCGGCATCCAGGGCGCCAAGCGCACCGCCGAGCTGATTCCGCTCTGCCATCCGCTGCCGCTGACGCGCGTCGCGGTCGAGTTCAGGCTCGACGAAGCGGCCAGCGCGGTGCACTGCCAGGCCACGGCCGAAACGCTCGGCCGCACCGGTGTCGAGATGGAAGCACTGACCGCCGTGCAAGTCGCGCTGCTGACGATCTACGACATGTGCAAGGCCGTCGATCGCGGCATGGTCATGACCAACGTGCGGGTGCTTGAAAAACGCGGCGGCAAGTCCGGTCACTGGCACGCCGAGTTGCCGCAGGAGTGAGCCGCGCGCCTGCCGGACCCGAGCGAGCGGCGCTCTGCTCTACCCGACTTCAGCGCCCGGCTGGCCGCAGCGCCTCGGCCGGCAAGGCCGGATCGTCACCACACTGGAATGCCAGCATCGCGCCGGCCTCGCTGCTGTGGCACGGCGCGAAAAATTCATCCGCCGCCGGGTTGCGGAACTCGCGCAGCCGCGCCGCGACATGGCGCGCGCGCTCCAGCTCGCCACGCGCGGCCAGCGCACGCGCGTAGGCGATCATCAACCGGCTGTCGAGCAGGTGGTAGAGCGGGCGCTCGAAGCTCGCGAACACTGTTTCAGGCTGCTCGGCCATCGTCACCGCAGCGTAATCGGCATGGTGACCGAACAGCACGCTGCGCTGGCCGCGCTGGATGCGCTCATCGAGCGACACCGGCGCGCCGAGCGCCAGTTGCGGCTCGAAGATCACCACCACGGTCCAGTATTCGGCCAGCGCCCAGGCCGACAGCATCACCGTCAGCCAGCCGGCGGCCAGATAAGTGCGCCACGCCAGCGGTGAGGGCCGCATGTCTTGCCAGGTGGGCACCCAGCGGTTGAAGGCGCGCGAATCGCGCGGCATCGGCTGGGTCTGGCCGAGCCAGGAATCGAACAGGCTCGCCATGGCGCTGTCGATCGGTGCCGGTGCGTGTCGCGCCACATCGCCCGCGCCGGCGTACCAGCCGGCCAGCACGGCGGTTGGCAGCAGGAAATAGACATACCAGAGCGGATATTCGAGCAGGCTGTGCACGCTGACCATCACGAGCATGAACAGTGCCGTCCGGGCGCCACGCGCGCGCGCGTCGTCAGCGCTGACCAGCGCCTTGCGGCCCAGCCAGAGCACCGCGCCAAAGGCCGCCAGCACCGCCAGCGCGAACGGAATGCCCGACTCGACCGCCAGCTGCAGCGGCAGGTTGTGCGAGTGGTCAAAGAACGCGATCGGCCGATCCGGGAACGGCGTCATGGTCCAGATGAAGTTGTAGGCGCCCGCGCCGACACCGCGCCAGGGGTGCGCCGCGATCATCGCCAGCGTGTTCGACCAGATCTTGCCGCGCGAGCTGCTCGGGTCGCCATGCAGCGTTTTCTTGATCTGGTCATCGCCGTAGAACACATCGCCGCTGTAGACCGACCACTGCTCCATGCCCCACCAGCCCAGCGCGTAGAGCGGCAGCATCAAGAGCAGCAGCAGGCGCACCTTGCCCGGCAGGCGCCGATCGATCACGCCCCACAACGCCAGCAGGATCACCCCGACCAGCCCGGTGCGCGAAGCGGTCAACACCACCGCCAGCACCAGCGCCACCAGCAACGCCGCCAGCACATCAAAGGCCCAGCGGCGCGACACGCCCAGCCAGACCGCCGCCGCGCACGCCCACAGCAGCAGCGTCGAGAGCTGGTTGGGCTGACGCATGTTGCCGATCGCCCGCCCCGGCGTGGTCGGATAAGCGACCAGCACACCGTCAGCCAGCGCAGGCACGAACACCTGCACCAGCGCCACCAGCACGCTCAAGCCCCCGGCAACCAGCAGCGCGAGCATCAAGGGCGCGGCCAGCGCCGAGTCATCGCCCATGCGAGCTGATCGGGCCGACGCCGCTGCCAGCACCGCCGCCAACAGCAGGCAGCCGGCCGGAATGAGCCGCTGCCCGAGCGGCGCCGACGACACCAGCGTGGCCGCCAGCAGCAGCGCCAAGGCCAGCAGCAGCGCCCAGACACTCGCGCCCGGCGCCGACACCACCGCGCGCTGCTGGCCACGCGCCCACCACAGCAGCCAGAAACCCGCGCCCAGCGCGGCCAGCCACTGATTGAAGAAAGTCGATGTGGGTGAGGTGCTGCTGGCGATGAGCATCGGCAGACCGATCGCCACCAAGCCCAATAACCAGGCGCCGGAACGCTGTACGGAAGTCATGAGTTCTGCGTGTTAACTGCCAAGAGCAACAAAGCTGCGGCTGAGGCGCCGGATGATACCGGCCCGCACCCACACCAGACGGGATCAGGGCGCGGCAATCGCAGCCAGCACCGGGTAACGAACCTGTGCAGCCGCCCAGGACTGCCGCGCATCGTCACAAGTAGGTTTCGGATGCATATGACACAGGGCCACCAGCGTGGCTTTGGCTTGTTCTGGCCGATGATTCAGGCCTGCCGCCAGCGCATATCTCAGCATGGCGGGCGGAAATGGATGGCGCAGACTGACCTTGTGCATTGATTCAAGCTCATCATCCGACATGCCAGCATGGGCCAATTGCAGTCGAAACCGCTGATAAGCCACCACTGAGTCCAGAAAATGCACCGCTGGAAAATCAATCTCAGCATCGGGGTCACTGCCAATTCTGGCCAGAGACATCCGCACACTGCGCTCAGACTCCTCGCTGGCAAGATATTCACGACCAATCAAACCAAACATCAACAACAACACCAATCCCAAGCCACCGGCAAATGCCACCCCATGCCTGACCGGCTGGGATGGGATCTGCGCCTCCAGTGCCCCCATGAGCAATCCGACGGGCACCAAGAAATAAAGATAGGCCAGCGGATATTCAGTCATCGCATGAATGCCGATCACACCCAGCGCGCCAATCAGGCACCATTGCTCTGGCGTGCGGCAGCACATGATCTGGCGCCATACCCAATAAACCAGCCCGAGCAAAACCAAACCAGCGAGCGGCACACCCAGCCACAGCATCAAATCAAACACGATGTTGTGGGAGTATTCAAGCATGCGCGAGCCCACCTCCTGATGCACGGCCACCGCTTGCTGCGCCACCACCACCTGGCCCCAACCCCAGCCCCACCACGGCGACTGTGCAACCGCAGCCAATAAACCCTGCCACAAAGCGCCACGCGTTCCCGGCACCATCCGCTCAGCCCAAGGCGAGTCCTGCGGCAACAGCAGCACATCATTCAACCAGGGCCAGCACACAACAGCGGTCACCAAGGCCAAGATGGCGATCACGATCGCACCCGAACCAGTCCGTAAACCAGCACGCTGTCGAAACCATCCCCACCAAGCCACCAAACCGGCCGAAAAAACCCAGGCGGTGCGCGATTGCGTCATCACCAGCCCCAATCCCAGCCACAGTGCCAGCGCGGCAGCAGCCCGAGAAGACATGCGATGTGTTTCGTAGAGATATAAAACCGCCAGCCATGCCAGCCCCAGCAGGGTAGCCAGGTGGTTTGGCTGGGCAATATTGGCATAAGGACGGGCACCAGGGCGCAAATCTGCCAGCCATAAATTTTGCACACCCTGCCACTGGAGCAACTCAATCGCCACCGACACGGCGCCCGCGACGATGAAAACGCTCAGCCAGCGCGCCAACCATCGATGCCCTTCTGGTCCACCAAACCCAGCCCGTCCAACCACAATGGCCAGAGCGCACGCCAGCAAATACAGTGTGGGCAGAATTGCATCAGAAAAAAACATGATCTGGCCGGCCGCCCATTGCAGCAGGGGTATGGCGGCAAGTGCGATCATGCCTTTTGCCACGGTGGGCCAGGCGACCTCGCCACCACGGCGAGTCCACAAGACCCCAAATCCGAAACATACCAAACCCAGCGCAGTCATCGCCTCGGCTTGAAACGAGACCCAGGGCGGGTAATGGCCAGGCAGCAGCCAGGCGAGCCCGAACATGCACAGACCAGCGTTACAAAGAAAGTTCATTCAGGGCACCAAGCAACCAACATTTCTTTGCCTGACTCAAAAAAGAAAATGCGCCCTGTCGGGCGCATTTTCATATCACGCGAGGTGATTCAATATCAACCGCGGCAAGAACCCGGCAGATATTTTTGGTCAATCGTCGTACCGTCGGTAGATGAGCCGCAAATCCATTTGTAGACGGCCCCGCCAACGTCAGTGTTCGTCAGCTTGTTGGTGGCATCCTTGTAAGGCACCAGAGTCAGCTGATCCTTGCTACCAGCCGTCAGCTGCGTGATGTTCTGTCCTGTAACAGTAATCACCCCGGTGCTGGTCGTCGTAATGGATTTGACATACTTCGACGGCGCTGAACCGACAACCGACTCGCAACCCCAGCCACCGCCAATAGGCAGGGTTGTCCCGGTGGCAGATTGGGTCGCCTCAGTGATGGTGGTACGGCATGCCGAGGCAGCCAACACCAGTTCTGACACCTTCGCACGCACCGTGTAGTCCTGATACGCCGGCAGCGCCACGGCGGCCAGGATGCCGATGATCGCCACGACGATCATCAATTCGATCAGGGTGAAGCCTTGCTGAACTCGTTTCATTTCGATTCCTCCGTAGGATGATGGACACCCCCTTACTTGCAGGGGGCGTGCCAGGCTCATCAACGCCTCAAAGCCCGCAAGAATGTCAAAAACTTAGGGCCAGCACTTGATTTTTGGTAAATTTTTCGCAGTTACTGACAAATTTTGTCAGTCCGCAGAACAAAAAAGGGCCACCTTGCGGTGACCCTTCTTGCTTGAGCAGCGACCAGCTCAGGCGCCAGGCATTACATGCCCATGCCGCCCATGTCGCCCATGCCACCCATGCCGCCACCAGGCATGCCTGCAGCGTCATCCTTCGGCGCTTCGGCAACCATGCACTCGGTGGTCAGCATCAGGCTGGCGACCGAAGCGGCATTTTGCAGCGCGGTACGGGTCACCTTGGTCGGATCCAGGATGCCCATTTCAATCATGTCGCCGTAGGTGTCGTTGGCAGCGTTGAAGCCGTAGTTGCCAGCGCCAGCCAGGACGGCATTCACGACCACGCTCGGCTCGCCACCAGCGTTGGCGACGATTTCGCGCAGCGGCGCTTCGATGGCCTTGAGCACCAGCTTGATGCCGGCGTCCTGGTCAGCGTTGTCACCGGCGATGACGCCAGCGGCTTGACGGGCACGCAGCAGAGCCACGCCACCACCGGCCACGATGCCTTCTTCAACGGCAGCGCGAGTGGCGTGCAGCGCGTCTTCGACGCGAGCCTTCTTTTCCTTCATTTCGACTTCGGTGGCAGCGCCAACCTTGATCACGGCAACACCGCCGGCCAGCTTGGCCACGCGCTCTTGCAGCTTTTCACGGTCGTAGTCGCTGGTCGACTCTTCGATTTGCACGCGGATCTGCTTGACGCGGGCTTCGATGATCGCAGCGGTGCCGTTGCCGTCGATGATGATGGTGTTTTCCTTGCCCACTTCGACGCGCGCAGCCTGGCCCAGGTCAGCCAGCGTGACCTTGTCGAGCGACATGCCCACTTCTTCGGCGATGACCTTGCCACCGGTCAGGATGGCGATGTCTTCCAGCATGGCCTTGCGGCGGTCGCCGAAGCCCGGCGCCTTGACGGCCACGACCTTCAGGATGCCGCGAATGGTGTTGACCACCAGGGTCGCCAGCGCTTCGCCTTCGACTTCTTCAGCGATGATCAGCAGCGGGCGGCCAGCCTTGGCCACTTGCTCCAGCGTCGGCAGCAGGTCACGGATGTTGGAAACCTTCTTGTCGTACAGCAGCACGAACGGGTTTTCCAGAATCGCCGACTGCTTTTCCTGGTTGTTGATGAAGTAGGGCGACAGGTAGCCGCGGTCGAACTGCATGCCTTCGACGACGTCCAGCTCGTTGGCCAGACTCTTGCCGTCTTCGACGGTGATGACGCCTTCCTTGCCGACCTTGTCCATCGCGTTGGCGATGATTTCGCCGATCGACTCATCGCTGTTGGCGGAGATCGAACCGACCTGGCTGATTTCCTTCGAGGTCGTGGTGGCCTTCGAAGCGGCCTTCAGCTGGGCGACCAGGGCCGTCACGGCCTTGTCGATGCCGCGCTTCAGGTCCATCGGGTTCATGCCGGCGGCCACGTACTTCATGCCTTCGCGCACGATGGCTTGCGCCAGCACGGTGGCGGTGGTGGTGCCGTCGCCAGCGTTGTCAGAGGTCTTGGAAGCAACTTCCTTGACCATCTGCGCGCCCATGTTCTGCAGCTTGTCCTTCAGCTCGATTTCCTTGGCCACGGACACACCGTCCTTGGTCACGGTCGGGGCACCGAACGAGCGCTCCAGCACGACGTTGCGACCCTTCGGGCCCAGGGTGACCTTGACCGCGTTGGCCAGGATGTTCACGCCTTCAACCATGCGGTGACGGGCGTCTGCGCCAAAGATGACGTCTTTTGCTGCCATGTTCTAACTCCGGAATTCTTGAATGGGATTGCGATGCGACGAAGTAAGCCTTGGCTTACTTCTGAACGACAGCAAACAGGTCTTCTTCGCGCATGACCAGCAGCTCGTCGCCGTCGACCTTGACCGATTGGCCGCTGTACTTGCCGAACAGCACGCGATCACCCACCGCCACGTTCAGGGTCACGAATTCGCCCTTGTCGTTGCGCTTGCCCGGACCGACGGCCAGGACTTCACCTTGATCCGGCTTCTCGGCGGCGTTGTCAGGAATGACGATGCCCGAGGCGGTCTTGGTTTCTTGTTCGAGGCGCTTGACGATCACGCGATCGTGCAGAGGACGAAGTTTCATTGCATCTCCTTGAGGAACAGGGTCACTAGCACTCACTCATGTCGAGTGCTAACAGGAACTGATTATAGGAACGACTTGCGCGCTTTCAAGAGCCGGGAAGACCCGACTTCAGATTAAAGGGGTTTTGCCGCGCGGCAGGCTCAACCGTGCAGACGGCTGTGCTGCGGCACGCTGGCGAGCAGGAACTCCATCTGGTCGGCCAGGATGCGGCGGCCGCGCAGGATCATGTCCTCGTGCAGACTGGGGATGTAGGGCAGATAGAGCAGCTCCAGCCCGACTTCATGCAGCAGCCGGCTGCCCTTGCGGCTGTTGCAGCTGCGGCAGGCGGTGATGCAGTTCATCCAGCTGTCCTGGCCGCCGCGCGAGGTCGGCACGATGTGCTCGCGGGTCAGATCGTCGTGTGCGACATCGACGCCGCAATAGGCGCAGACGTAGCGATCACGGGCGAACAGCTTCGGATTGGCCAGCGCCGGCACCTGGCGCCAGGCGCGACTCGGGACGCTGCCGCGCACGGCGATGATCGGATGCAACTCGATGCGCGACTGCAGACCGCTGATGCGCTGGATGCCCCCGCGCAAAACGAGACAAGGATCCCCCAACGTCCAAGCGACGGCGTCGCTGGCGTACAAGGTAGCCGCTTCCCTGGCGGAAATCCACGCCTGAGGGCGACCGGAAATATCGAGTTGCAGCACGTCCATGCAAGGCTCCTGCAACCGTAAGCATAGAACAAGCCACGCCTTGTGCTCAATGTGAGGTCAAGCAAACAACAGCGCGTAACCGAAGATCAGGCATCTAGAGTTCAAACCCTAGGTTGACGCGGGTCAGCACGGCTTGCAGAAAGATCATTTCTCTGCAAAATAGAACGATCGTTCGTACTATTTAAGCCTGATTGCCGTGACTGCTAAAGACATCCACCTGCGTCCGACCCGCCCGAGCAGTCGCAATGTGCACAAAGGTCAGCAGACGCGCGCCTCGATCCTGGACGCTGCGCTGGCCCTGGCATCCAAAAAAGGGCTGGAGGGCTTGTCGATCGGCACGCTGGCCGAGCTGACCGGCATGAGCAAGTCGGGCGTGTTTGCCCATTTTGGTTCCCGCGAAGACTTGCAGATTGCCGTCATCCGCGAATACAACGCCCGCTTCGAAGAGGAAGTGTTCTTCCCCTCGATCAGTGAAGCGCGCGGCCTGCCGCGGCTGCTGGCGATGTTCGAGCGCTGGATCAGACGCGTCAGCGTCGAGATCGATTCCGGCTGCATCTACATCAGCGGTGCGGTGGAGTTTGACGACCGCCCCGGCCCGGTCCGCGACGCACTGGCCGCGATGGTGCGCACCTGGCAGAGCAGCCTGCTGCGCTCGATCCTGATGGCCTGTGACGAAGGCCATTTGCGCCCCGACACCGATGCGCAACAAATACTGTTCGAGCTGCATGGCCTGATTCTGGCGCTGCACCACGACGCCCGTTTCCTGCGCAATCCAGGCGCGGTCGAACGGGCTCGCGCTGGCTTTGCCCGCCTGATCCAGAACCATCTGGCGCCACCCGGCACACCCCAGCGTCCCGCTGCATCGCCCCGCTGACATCTGGCCGCACAACGTCTGCGAAGCCACCAACACCCGGCCCCACCCGCCCCACATCGACACGAAAGACCCGCCATGGCCCAGTACACCCCGCCCCTGCGTGACATGCAGTTTGTGCTGCACGAGCTGATCCAGGTCACCGACGCCTTCAAGGCGATGCCGCCGCACGCCGAGATCGACGCTGACACCGTCAACGCGGTGCTGGAAGAAGGCGGCAAGTTCGCCGCCGAGGTGATCTTTCCGCTCAACCAGAGCGGCGATGCCGAAGGCTGCCAACTCGACCAGACCAGCCACGCCGTCACGGCGCCGAAGGGCTACCAGGCCGCGTATGACCAATATGTGCAGGGCGGCTGGCCCTCGCTGAGCTGCGACCCGGCCTACGGCGGCCAAGGCCTGCCGCACGTGGTGAACCAGTGCCTCTACGAAATGCTCAACAGCGCCAACCAGGCCTGGACGATGTATCCGGGGCTGTCGCACGGCGCCTATGAATGCCTGCAGGCGCACGGCACGCCGGAACAGAAAGCGCTCTACCTGCCCAAGCTCACCAGCGGCGTCTGGACCGGCACCATGTGCCTGACCGAATCGCACTGCGGCACCGACCTGGGCCTGCTGCGCAGCAAGGCCGAGCCGTTGGCCGACGGCAGCTACAAGATCAACGGCGCCAAGATCTTCATCTCGGCCGGCGAACACGACTTGGCCGAGAACATCGTGCACTTGGTGCTGGCACGCCTGCCGGACGCGCCGGCCGGCTCGAAAGGCATCTCGCTGTTCGTGGTACCGAAGTTCCTGGTCAACGCCGACGGCTCGCTGGGCGCGCGCAACGGCGTCTACTGCGGCGGGCTGGAGCACAAGATGGGCATCCACAGCAATGCCACCGCGCAGATCATGCTGGAAGACGCCGTCGGCACGCTGGTCGGCGCGCCCAACAAGGGCCTGGCGGCGATGTTCGTGATGATGAACACCGCGCGCCTCGGCGTCGGCAACCAGTCGCTCGGCCTGACCGAGGTGGCCTACCAGAACGCGGTGGCCTACGCCAAGGACCGCATCCAGATGCGCTCGCTCACCGGCCCGAAATCGCCCGATCAACCGGCCGACGCCATCATCGTGCACCCCGACGTGCGCAAGATGCTGCTGACCGCGCGCGCCTACGCCGAAGGCGGCCGGGCCCTGTCGGTGCACACCGCGCTGCTGCTCGACCAGGAACTCAGCCACCCCGACGCCGCAGTGCGCCAGGCCAGCGCCGATGAAGTGGCGCTGCTGACGCCGATCGTCAAGGCGTTTCTCACCGACAACGGCTGGACCGCCACCTCGGCCTGCCTGCAGGTGTTCGGCGGCCACGGCTACATCAAGGAATGGGGCATGGAGCAGTACGTGCGCGATGCCCGCATCAACATGATCTACGAGGGCACCAACACCATCCAGTCGCTCGACCTGCTCGCGCGCAAGGTGCTGGCCGACAACGGCAGGAAGCTCAAGGCCTTCGGCCGGCGCGTCGCGGCCTTGGTCGAGGACGCCGGCGTGCGCGAAGACATGCAGGAGTTCATCAACCCGCTGGCAGATCTGGGCGACAAGGTCACCAAGCTCACCACCGAGCTCGGCTTCAAGGCGATGGGCAATGCCGACGAGGTCGGCGCGGCGGCGGTGGACTATCTGCGCGTGGTCGGCCACCTGGTGTTTGCCTATTTCTGGGCCCGCATGGCACTGATCGCGCTGGACCAGCTCAAAGCACAGGGCGGCAGCGCCGACCCGTTCTACACCGCCAAGCTGCACACCGCGCGCTTCTACTTCGCCAAGCTGCTGCCCGAAACCGCCAGCCTGATCCGCACCGCCCGCTCGGGCAGCCAGCCGCTGATGGCGATGGACGCGGCGCTGTTCTGAGCTGAGCGGCCGCGCGCAAAACCACCAGGAGCCGACGATGAAACACATCCTGATCGCCACACTGCTCGGCGCTGGCGCACTGCTCGCGCAAGCCCAGACCAGCCCGGCCGGCCTGTGGAAAACCATCGACGACGATGGCAAGACCGAAAAGTCGCTGGTGCGCATCAGTGACAGCAATGGGATCTACAGCGCCCAGATCGAGAAGATCTTCGATCCGGCCAGGCAGGACGCCCGCTGCAGCAAGTGCAGCGACGAGCGCAAGGACCAGCCGCTGCTCGGCATGAGCATCCTGCGCGGCGTCCGACACAACCCCAACGATGCGGCGCTGTGGGACGGCGGCGAGATCCTCGACCCCAACAACGGCAAGACCTACCGGGTCCGCCTGCGGCCGATCGACGACGGCCAGCGGCTGGAGGTGCGCGGCTACATCGGCCTGCCGCTGCTCGGCCGCACCCAGACCTGGCAGCGGGTCGAATAATTTTCAGGAGCAACCATGAGTCGATTCAATGTCCGCAAGGTCGCCGTGCTCGGCGCCGGCGTGATGGGCGCGCAGATCGCCGCCCACCTGGTCAATGTCAGAGTACCGGTCGTACTGTTCGATCTGCCGGCCAAGGAAGGCCCGAAAAGCGCGATCGCCCTCAAGGCCATCGACCAGCTCAAGAAGCTGAAACCCGCGCCGCTCGGCCTGACCTTGGAGGCCGCGCGCATCCAGCCGGCCAACTACGAGGAGCACCTGGCGCTGCTGGGTGAATGCGATCTGGTGATCGAGGCGATCGCCGAGCGGATGGACTGGAAGCTCGATCTCTACGCCAAGATCGCACCCTTCATCGCGCCGCACGCCATCGTCGCTTCCAACACCTCGGGCCTGTCGATCACGACGCTCTCGGAGGCACTGCCAGCGGCGCTCAAACCGCGCTTTTGCGGCATCCACTTCTTCAACCCGCCGCGCTACATGCAGCTGGTCGAGCTGATCCCGACGCCAAGCACTGAAGCCGCCTACCTCGACCAGCTCGAAAGCTTCGTCACCAGCACGCTCGGCAAGGGCGTGGTGCGTGCCAAGGACACGCCCAACTTCATCGCCAACCGGGTCGGCATTGCCGGCATGCTGGCCGCGATCCATGAAGCCGAGCAGTTCGGCCTGACGTACGACGTCGTCGATGACCTGACCGGCAAGAAGCTCGGCCGCGCCAGCTCGGGCACTTTCCGCACCGCCGACGTGGTCGGCCTCGACACGATGGCGCATGTCATCCGCACGCTGCAGGACAACCTCGGCCCCGACAAGGGCAACGATCCGTTCTACGCCAGCTACGGCACCCCGCCGGTGCTGGCGGCGCTGATCGCCAAGGGTGCGCTGGGCCAGAAGAGCGGCGCCGGCTTCTACCGCAAGGTCGGCCGTGACATCCTGCGGCTCGACCCCACCAAGGCCGACTATGTGGCGGCCGGCGGCCAGGCCGAGCCGATCATCGAGCGCATTCTCAAGAAGCCCGCGCCTGAGCGCCTGAAGCTGCTGCGCGAGTCGAGCAACCCGCAGGCGAAGTTCCTCTGGGCCATCCTGCGCGACAGCTTCCACTACGTCGCGGTGCATCTGGGCGAGATCGCCGAATGCGCGCGCGACATCGATTTGGCGATGCGCTGGGGCTTCGGCATGAAGCAGGGCCCGTTCGAGCTCTGGCAGGAGGCCGGCTGGGCGCAGGTGGCCGAGTGGGTGCAGGCCGACATCGACGCCGGCCTGGCGCTGTGCGCCGCGCCGCTGCCGGACTGGGTCTTTCACGGCCCGGTGGCCAGCCACGGCGGCCCGCACCATCCGACAGGCTCGTGGAGTGCGGCGCATGCGCGCTTCGTCGCGCCGAGCACGCTGCCGGTCTACCAGCGCCAGCACTTCCCCGAAAGCGTGCGGGGCAGCGGCGCCATCGATGCGCTGCAAAGCGGCACCGAGCTGTTCAAGAACGAGGAGCTGCGCGTCTGGACGCTCGACGGCGAGCTGCTGATCGCCAGCATCACCGCCAAGCTGCACCTGATCAGCCCGACCGTCACCGAAGGGCTGCGCCAGGCGCTCGAACTGGCCGAAAGCAGCTACCGAGGCCTGGTGATCTGGTCGCCGGACGAGGTGTTCTCGGCCGGCGCCAACCTCGAAGCGCTGATGCCGGTGTTCATGAAGTACGGCGCCAAGGGCATCGCGCCGGAAGAAAAGAAGCTGCAAGACCTGATGCTGCGGCTGCGCTACGCCAGCGTGCCGACCGTGGCCGCCCTGCGCGGCATCGCGCTCGGTGGCGGCTGCGAGCTGGCGGTACATTGCAGCCGGCGCGTCGCGGCGATGGAAAGCTACGTCGGCCTGGTCGAGGTGGGCGTCGGCCTGATCCCGGGCGGCGGCGGCCTGACTTACATCGCGCGCCGCGCGGCTGAAAACGCCGCCAGCGCGCCGGGCAGCGATCTGCTCGCCTTCCTGAAGGAAGGTTTCACGGCGGCGGCGCGGGCCTTAGTCGGCACCAGCGCGCTGGAAAGCCGCCAGCTCGGCTACCTGCAGGACGCCGACGTGATCGTGCCGCACAAGGACGAGCTGCTGTTCGTGGCACTCAGCCAGGCCAAGGCGCTGAGTGATGCCGGCTACCGCGCGCCGCCCAGGAGCCTGTTCCCGGTGGCGGGCCGCTCCGGCATCGCCACCATCAAGGCCAGCCTGGTCGGCATGCGCGACGGCGGCTTCATCAGCGCGCACGATTTCCATATCGCCAGCGCGATTGCCGAGGTGGTCTGCGGCGGCGAGGTTGATGCCGGTGCGCTGGTGACCGAGGACTATCTGATGGCGCTGGAGCGCCAGCATTTCTGCGCCCTGCTCGAACACCCCAAGACCCAGGAACGCATCATGGGCATGCTGTCCACCGGCAAGCCGGTTCGCAACTGAGTTGGAGCGACACATGAACAGACAGATTCAGGACGCCTACATCGTCGCCGCCAGCCGCACGCCGATCGGCAAATCGCACCGCGGCGTCTTCCGCAACACCCGGCCGGACGACCTGCTGGTCGCGGCGATCCGTGGCGCACTCATCCAGGTGCCGACGCTCGACCCGAAGGCGATCGAGGACGCCATCATCGGCTGCGCCATGCCGGAAGGCCCGCAGGGGCTGAACGTGGCGCGCGTCGCCGCGCTGCTGGCGGGGCTGCCCAACACGGTGGGCGGCATCACCGTGAACCGCTTCTGTGCTTCGGGCCTGTCGGCGATCCAGATGGCGGCCGATCGCATCCGCGTCGGCGAAGCCGATGTGATGATCGCCGGCGGCTGCGAGAGCATGAGCCTGGTGCCGATGAGCGGCAACACGCCGAGCTTCAACCCGGCCATCTTCGAGCGCGACGAGAACGTCGGCATCGCCTACGGCATGGGCCTGACGGCCGAGAAGGTGGCGACGCAATGGCAGGTCAGCCGCGCGGCGCAGGACGCCTTTGCGCTGGCCTCGCACCAGAAGGCGCTCAAGGCGCAGGCGGCCGGCGAGTTCGCGGCCGAGATCACGCCGGTCGAGGTGATCGAGCGCCTGCCCGATCTGAGCACCGGCACGGTCATCAACCGCAGCCGCACGGTGAGCCTGGACGAAGGCCCGCGCGCCGACACCTCGCCCGAAGGCCTGGCCAAGCTGAAAGCAGTGTTCGCCGCCAAGGGCTCGGTGACGGCCGGCAACAGCTCGCAGACCAGCGACGGCGCCGGCTGCCTGATCCTGGCGAGCGAAAAGGCCGTCAAGCAGTTCGACCTGCAACCGCTGGCGCGCTTCGTGAGCTTTGCCAGCCGTGGCGTGCCGCCCGAGATCATGGGCATCGGCCCGATCGAAGCCATTCCAGCGGCGCTGAAAAGCGCCGGCCTGCAACTGGCCGACATGGACTGGATCGAGCTGAACGAGGCTTTTGCCGCGCAGGCGCTGGCGGTGATCGGCAGCGTCGGGCTCGATCCGAGCAAGGTCAACCCGATCGGCGGCGCGATTGCGCTGGGCCATCCGCTCGGCGCCACCGGTGCCATCCGCGCCGCCAGCGTGGTGCATGCGCTACGCCGCCACAACCTGAAATACGGCATGCTGACGATGTGTGTCGGCACCGGCCAGGGTGCCGCCGGCATCTTCGAGCGGGTCTGAAGCAGCCTCTGCTGCCGACCCGCACAGCCGCCGCACCCACAGGTGTCGGCGGCTTTTCATTTCAATCGCCGCAGCTCAGCCATTTCGGATAGCTCACCAGATGAGCATCCAGACGCTGTAACAACTAGCCTACTGACTTACCATGACGAGCGGATTTGGCAGGTTGAGTTGTAACCATACACGCTTAACATCGCGCCTCCGCCGAGGAAACCACATGAGCATCAAGACTGCGACGCTGAACGGCGTCGCCACCCTCGAAATTGCCCGCCCTGAAAAGAAGAACGCCCTGACGCTGGCGATGTACCAGGCCATGGCCGACGCGCTGGTGGCCGCGCAGGCCGACAGCGCCGTACGCGCGGTGCTGATCACCGGTCAGCCGGGCATCTTCACCTCCGGCAATGATCTGGAAGATTTCATGCAGCGCCCGCCGCAGGGCATGGACTCGCCGGTGTTCCGCTTCATGCAGGCGCTGCTCGACTGCGACAAGCCGGTGGTGGTGGCGGTCACCGGTGCTGCCATCGGCATCGGCACCACCCTGCTGCTGCACTGCGATTTCGTTTATGTGAGCGACGAAGCCCGCCTGGCGATGCCCTTTGTCGGCCTCGGCCTGGTGCCTGAATTCGGCGCCAGCCTGCTGGTGCCGCAGCTGATGGGCGCACGCAAGGCGGCCGAGAAGCTGCTGCTCGGCGACCCCTTCACCGGCGACGACGCGGTGGAGTGCGGCATCGCCAACGCAGTGCTGCCGGCCGGCGAAGTGCTGCCGCACGCCCGGCGCGTTGCCGAACGCTTCAACGCCCTGCCGCCTGGCGCGGTGCGCGACAGCAAGCGCCTGCTGCGCGCGCCGCAACGCGAGGCACTGCGCACCGTGATCGCCGAGGAAGCGCGCCTGTTTGCCGAACGGCTGCGCAGCCCCGAGGCGCAGGAAGCCTTTCAGGCCTTCTTTCAGAAGCGCTCGCCTGATTTCTCCAAGTTCGCCTGAGCACCCGCCGTGCTGAACGCCTCGACGCACCGACCGCCTGAAGTCAAACCGCCGCGCCCGCTGGTGCTGGCTGCGGTGCGGACGCTGCTGACACCGCTGCTGCTCTGGCAAGGTGCCGCCGTGCGCCGCAAGACGCCGCGTCTGCCGGAAGCGGCGGGGCCGCGCCAGGGCAAGTTCGGACGCGGGCCGGCCTCGGTGCGGCTGCTGATCGTGGGCGACTCGTCGGCGGCGGGCGTCGGCGCGCCGACCCAGGCCGAGGCGCTGGCCGGCCAGCTCGCCAGCGAGCTGGCCACCTACGGTCACGGCACGGTGTCGTGGCAACTGGTGGCGCGCACGGGGCTGTCAGCACGGGCTGCGCTGGCGCTGATGGCGGCGACCCAGTTGCAGCAGGCCGACATCCTGATCACCGTGCTCGGCATCAACGACACCTTGGAACAAACCCCGCCAGGGCGCTGGATGAAGGCACTCGACGCCATCCACAGCCACGCCCGCTATCGCGCTGGCGTCGACTACAGCGTGCACTGCGCGCCGCCCCGGCTCGACCTGCTGCCACTGCTGCCGCAACCCTTGCGCTGGGTGCTCGGCGCCACTGCGGCCCAGCTCGACGCCACCTTGCAGGCGCGCATGCACGACGCCAAGCGGCGCAGCCGGCTGGTGATTCCGTTTGATCCGCGTGTCGATCGGCCGGAAGACTGGCTGGCCTCCGACGGTTTCCACCCCAATCCCAAGCTCTACCAGCGCTGGGCTGCGGCACTGGCCGCGCACATCGACGTGCTCCTGAACCAGGTGCCGGACGCCAACACGGTGCGGCCGAGCGGTTTCAGCGGCTTCGACACCTTGCGCTGACGCCCGACCACGCCGCCGGGTTCAGTCGCGCGGAATCGGCCTGGGCTTGCCGTCGCGATCGATCGCGACATAGGTCAGGTTCGCCTCGGTCACCTTGACCACCTGGCGCGCCGCCGGGTTGCGCTCGGCCCAGACCTCGACGTGCACCGTCACCGAGGTGGTGCCGACGCGCTCGATGCTGGCGTAGAAGCTCAGCAGGTCGCCGATCGAGACGGCCTGCTTGAAGATGAACTGATTCACCGCCACGGTGGCGATGCGGCCGCGCGCGATGCGCATCGGCAAGACGGCACCCGCCACATCGACCTGCGCCATGATCCAGCCGCCGAAGATGTCGCCGTTCGGATTGGCGTCGGCCGGCATCGGCATCACGCGCATGACCAGACTCTTGTCGGTCGGCAGACCCGGCGGGTCGGCGATGTGCGGCATCGCGACCGGCATGCTGGCAGCGGATGGTGCGGGAGCGTCGGGCTGACTCATGGGCAAGGACTTCCAGTCGGGCTGCGGGCGCGGGAAGCGCGGACAATCAAGCCCTATAGCTCCGGATTCTTTCACGATGCGCCGCCACTCTCATTCCGAACCACCGCCGCCCTCGACCGGCCTGCCGCGCAGCGACTGGCAGACGCTGCGCAAGCTGGCGCCTTACTTCATGCAATACCGCTGGCGCATGGCGGCGGCGCTGCTGTTCCTGGTCGGCGCCAAGATGGCCAACGTCGGCGTGCCGCTGCTGCTCAAGAGCCTGGTCGATGCCTTCGCGATCCCGATGAACGACCCGCGCGCGGTGCTGGTGGTGCCGATCGGGCTGCTGCTGGGCTACGCCGGGCTGCGCCTGTCGACCACCGTGTTCACCGAGTTGCGCGAATGGATCTTCGCCAAGGCCACCCACGGCGCGGCGCGCGAGCTGGCGCTCTCGACCTTCCGCCATCTGCACGCCCTGAGCCTGCGCTTTCACCTCGACCGCCAGACCGGTGGCATGACGCGCGACATCGAGCGCGGCACCAAGGCGCTGCAGTCGCTGGTGTCGTATTCGATCTTCACCATCGTGCCGACGCTGGTCGAGCTGTCGCTGGTGCTGGCGCTGCTGGGCAGCCGCTTCGACATGGGCTACGTCTGGATCACGCTGGCGGCCCTGGTGGTCTACGGCGTCTACACCATCAGCATCACCGAGTGGCGCACCCAGTTCCGGCGCCGCATGAACGAGCTCGACTCGAAGGCGCACAGCCGCGCCATCGACGCGCTGCTCAACTACGAGACCGTCAAGTACTTCAACAACGAAACCTTCGAAGCACAGCGCTACGACGAGGGGCTCGACGCCTATCGCAAGGCCTCGATCCAGTCGCAAGGCAGCCTCTCGCTGCTCAATACCGGCCAGCAGCTCATCATCGCCAGCAGCCTGGTGGCGATGCTGTGGCGCGCGACGCAAGGCGTGGTCGATCGGCACCTGACACTCGGTGATCTGGTCATGATCAACGCGCTGCTGATCCAGATCTACATCCCGCTCAACTTCCTCGGCGTGCTGTACCGCGAGGTCAAGCAGAGCCTGACCGATCTGGACCGCATGTTCACGCTGCTGGAGCGCGAGCGCGAAGTGGCCGACCTGCCCGGCGCGCCCGCGCTGCAGGTGAGCACGGGCACGGTGCGCTTCGAGAACGTGCGCTTCAGCTACGACCCGGATCCGAAGAGCGGCCGCGAGATCCTGCACGGCATCACCTTCGAGATCCCCGGCGGCCAGACCATCGCGGTGGTCGGCCCCTCGGGCTCGGGCAAGAGCACGCTGGCGCGGCTGCTGTACCGCTTCTACGACGTCGGCCGTGCCGGCCACGGCAATGGCGAGGATCCGGGCCGCATCACGATCGACGGCCAGGACATCCGCAGCGTGACGCAGGACAGCCTGCGCCGCGCCATCGGCATCGTGCCGCAGGACACCGTGCTGTTCAACGACACGGTCGGCTACAACATCGGCTACGGCCGGCCCGGCGCCAGCCGCGAAGAGATCGAAGCCGCCGCGCGCGCGGCGCACATCCATGACTTCATCACCGCGCAGCCGAAGGGCTACGACACGATGGTCGGCGAGCGCGGCCTGAAGCTCTCCGGCGGCGAGAAGCAGCGTGTCGCCATCGCCCGCACGCTGCTGAAGAATCCGCCGGTGCTGATCTTCGACGAAGCGACCTCGGCGCTCGACTCGGCCAACGAACGCGCCATCCAGGCCGAGCTGGCCAGCGCCGCGCGCGGCAAGACCGCGCTGGTGATCGCGCACCGGCTTTCGACCATCGTCGATGCGCACGAAATCCTCGTGATGGAGGCCGGCCAGATTGTCGAGCGGGGTTCGCACGGAGATCTTCTGGCCCAGGACGGGCGCTATGCTCGGATGTGGCGGCTGCAGAACAGCGCCCGCGCCGCGCCAACTTCGGCGGCGGCCACCGAGGAGATCACTACCGATGGAAACGCGCTGGCTTGAGGACTTTGTCAGCCTGGCCGAGACCCGCAGCTTTTCCCGCTCCGCCCAGTTGCGTCACGTGACGCAGCCGGCGTTTTCACGCCGCATCCAGGCGCTGGAGGCCTGGGCGGGCGTGGATCTGGTCGATCGCTCGTCCTACCCGACCCGGCTCACCTCCGCCGGGCAGACCTTGCTGCCGCAGGCGCTTGAAGTGCTGGGCTCGCTGCAGGCGGCCCGCAACCTGATGCGCGGCCACCAGACGCCGGCGCAGGACATGATCGAGTTTGCGGTGCCGCACTCGCTCGCCTTCACCTTCTTTCCACACTGGGTCATGGAGTTGCGGCGCGACTTCGGCGCCTTCAAGAGCCGTCTCGTCGGCCTGAACGTGCACGACGCGGTGCTGCAGCTCACCGAGGGCAGCTGCGACCTGCTGCTGGCCTATCACCACGCCTCGCAGCCGCTGCAGCTCAACCCGGAGCGCTACGAGATGCTCAGCCTCGGCACCGAGACGCTGGCGCCCTACGCGCGCGCCAACGGCGATGGCGAGCCGCTGTTCCGCCTGCCCGGCCGGCAGCACGAGCGCGTGCCTTATCTGGGCTACTCGTCCGGCGCCTATCTGGGCCGGCTGGTCGATCTGCTGCTCAAGCAGTCGAAGGAATCGCTCTACCTCGACCCGATCTACGAGACCGACATGGCCGAGGGCCTGAAGGCAATGGCGATGGAAGGCCACGGCGTGGCGTTCCTGCCGTCCAGCTCGGTCAAGAAGGAGCTGCGCGCCCGCCAGCTGGTGCCGGCCGGACCGCGCCAGGGCGGCGACACGCTGGAGGTCACGATGGAAGTGCGCCTCTACCGCGAACGCCCGGAAACCTCGCGCCACCCCAAGCCAGCCGCGCTGGCGCTGTGGGAGTTTCTGCGCGGCGCCAGCCAGAAGCGCTGACGTGGGCACAGTTGATGCGTCTGCCGGGCTGTGCCGCGTCGCACCGCGCTGACGCAAGTCAGTAGTTCCCGCCGCTGACAGCGACAGCCCGATGCCTAGAATCGGCTGTCACCAATTTTCTCCTGGAGTGCGCATGAAGAAGTCCCTGCTGGTGCTGGCCACCCTGCTGCTGATGGGCGCTGCCGCCCAGGCCCAAACCGACACGCTCAAGAAGATCAAGGACAGCGGCGCGGTGACGCTGGGCGTGCGCGAATCGTCCGGCGCGCTGGCCTACACGCTGGGCAACGGCAAATACGTCGGCTTCCACACCGAGATGGCCGAGCATGTGCTGGAAGACATCCGCAAGCAGCTCGGCCTGGTCAAGCTGGAGATCAAGACCCAGCCGGTGACCTCGCAAAACCGCATTCCGCTGGTGCAGAACGGCACCGTCGATCTGGAGTGCGGCTCGACCACCAACAACCTGGGGCGCCAGAAAGAGGTCGCCTTTGCCATCACGACCTATGTCGAGGAAGTGCGCATCGCCGTCAAGGCCAACTCGGGCATCACCGGCATCAACCAGCTGAACGGCCGCACGGTCGCCACCACCACCGGCACCACCTCGGTGCAGACGCTGCGCAAGCACGAACGCGCCACCGGGGTGGACTTCAAGGAAGTGTTCGGCAAGGACCACGCCGACAGTTTCCTGCTGCTCGAATCGGGCCGCGCCGATGCCTTCGTGATGGATGGACAGATCCTGGCCGGCAACATCAGCAAGTCGAAGAATCCGGCTGATTACAGAATAGTCGGCGAAGTGCTGTCGGTCGAGCCGATCGCCTGCATGCTGCGCAAGGACGATCCGGCCTTCAAGAAGGCGGTCGATGACAGCATCAAGGCCATGATCAAGAGCGGCCAGCTCGCCAAGCTGTACGACAAGTGGTTCCTGCAACCGATTGCTCCCACCAACACGCGCGTCGGCCTGCCGCTGTCGGACGCCACCAAGGCCGCCTGGGCCAATCCGAACGACAAGCCGATGGAAGACTACGCCAAGAAGTAAAGCTCACCACCCACGAGGAGAGCCAACTTGGCAAACTGGGACTGGCAAGTCTTCTGCAAGAGCACGACCGAAGACCAGGTGGTGGCGGGCTGCTTCGGCAGCAAGGGCGATGTGACCTACCTCGACTGGCTGCTGTCGGCCTGGGGCTGGACGCTGTCGGTGGCACTGCTCGCCTTGCTGGTAGCGCTGCTGGTCGGCGCGGTGATGGGCATCTTGCGCACCACGCCGAGCAAGCCGCTGGTGTTCATCGGCAACGCCTGGACCGAGCTGTTTCGCAACATCCCGCTGCTGGTGCAGATATTTCTCTGGTACCACGTGCTGCCGCAGCTTTTCCCGGTGCTCCGAGGCGTGCCGAGCTTCGTGCTGGTGGTGCTGGGGCTGGGCTTCTTCACCTCGGCGCGCATCTCCGAGCAGGTCAAGGCGGGCATCCAGACCCTGCCGCAAGGCCAGCGCTACGCGGGTCTGGCGTTGGGCCTGAGCTTGCCGCAGACCTACCGCTTCGTGCTGCTGCCGATGGCGTTTCGCATCATCGTGCCGCCGCTCACCAGTGAGTCGATGGGCATCATCAAGAACTCGTCGGTGGCGTTTGCGGTGTCGATCGCCGAGCTGACGATGTTCGCGATGCAGGCGCAGGAAGAAACCTCGCGCGGCATCGAGATCTACCTGGCGGTGACGGGCTTGTATTTCATCTCGGCCGTTGCGATCAACCGCATCGCGATCGCCATCGAAGCGCGCCTGCGCATTCCCGGCATGCTCGGCGCGGGAGCGCAGTCATGAACGCGCTGCAGCTCGATTTCTCTTTTCTCTCCGCCGAGGTGCTGGCCGACTATGTCGCCAAGGGCTTCTGGTTCTCGCTGCAGCTCACCTTGATTGCGATGCTCGGCGGCATCGTGCTCGGCACCGTGCTGGCGCTGCTGCGCCTGTCGGGCCGACGGGCGCTGGCGCTGCCGGCCGCCGCCTATGTCAACACGATGCGCTCGATTCCGCTCGTGATGGTGATCCTGTGGTTCTTCCTGCTGATTCCGCTCTTGATCGGCAAACCGATGGGCGCCGAGCTCTCGGCGATCGTGACCTTCACGCTGTTCGAGGCGGCCTATTACTCGGAGATCATGCGCGCCGGCATCCAGTCGGTGTCGAAGGGCCAGGTGCACGCCGGTTATGCGATCGGCATGAACTACCGCCAGACCATGCAGCTGATCGTGCTGCCGCAGGCGCTGCGCAACATGCTGCCGGTGCTGCTGACGCAGACCATCATCCTGTTCCAGGACACCAGCCTGGTCTACGCCATCGGCGCCTATGACTTGCTGAAAGGCTTCGAGGTCACCGGCAGGAATTTCAACCGCCCGGTCGAGACTTATCTGGTCGCCGCCGCGCTCTATTTCGTCATCTGCTTCAGCCTGTCGATGCTGGTCAAGCGCCTGCAGGCCCGCATCGCCATCATCCGCTGATCGCCCAAGGACTCTCTACCGTGATTCAGATCCAGAACGTTTCCAAGTGGTACGGCAGCTTCCAGGTGCTGACCGACTGCAGCACCAGCATCCAGAAGGGCGAAGTGGTCGTGGTCTGCGGTCCGTCGGGCTCGGGCAAATCGACCCTGATCAAGACCGTCAACGCGCTGGAGCCGATCCAGCAGGGCGACATCGTCGTCGACGGCATCTCGATCAGCGCCGCCAAGACCGATCTGCCCAAGCTGCGCAGCCGCGTCGGCATGGTGTTCCAGCACTTCGAGCTGTTTCCGCACCTTTCCGTCACCGAGAACCTGACGCTGGCGCAGATCAAGGTGCTGGGCCGCAGCAAGGACGACGCGCTGGCACGCGGCCTGAAGATGCTGGATCGCGTCGGCCTGACCGCGCACAAGGACAAGTTCCCAGGCCAGCTCTCGGGCGGTCAGCAGCAGCGCGTCGCGATTGCACGCGCGTTGTCGATGGACCCGATCGTGATGCTGTTCGACGAGCCGACCTCGGCGCTCGACCCCGAGATGGTCGGCGAAGTGCTCGACGTGATGGTCAAGCTGGCCCAGGAAGGCATGACGATGATGGTGGTCACGCACGAGATGGGCTTCGCCAAGAAGGTCAGCCACCGCGTCATCTTCATGGACCAGGGCAAGATCATCGAGGACTGCAAGAAGGACGACTTCTTCGGCGACCCCGATGCCCGTTCGCCACGTGCCAAGGACTTTCTGTCCAAGATCCTCGGGCATTGACTCCGGACCGCCAGCGCGGCGCACGCTGGCGGATGCCCCGGCAACAGCGCAGCGTGCAGGAGCGAGATCATGGCCATCCATCCGAACATCCTGAACCCGTCGCAGGCACAGGCCGTGCTGCGCATCGTCACGGGTTTTCTGTACCTGCAGCACGGCTCGACCAAGCTGCTGCATGTGCCGCACATTGCGATGTTCGATCAGCTGCACCTGCTGTCACTGATCGGCCTGGCCGGGGTGCTGGAGCTGGTCGGTGGCACCTTGCTGCTGCTTGGGTTGTTCACGCGACCGGTGGCCTTGATCCTGTGCGGCGAAATGGCGGTGGCGTATTTCATGGCCCATGCGCCGAAGGGCAACTTCCTCTCGCCGATGCTCAATCAGGGCGAACCGGCGGTGCTGTTCTGCTTCATCTTCCTGTACTTCGCCATCGCCGGGGCGGGCACCTGGAGCCTGGACGGCGAGCACGCTAGATGATCTGCTGCTGACGCAGCGCAGCGAGCGCCGCCACATCCAGCGCCAGCCAGTCGGCCAGCACCGCGTCGGTGTGCTGGCCAAGCAGCGGCGGCGCCGAGCGGTAAGTCACCGGTGAGGCCGACAGCCGGATCGGGTTGGCCACCAGCGGCACCGTGCCCGCCGTCGGGTGCGGCAGCTCGACCCGCAGGCCACGCGAGCGCACCTGCGGGTCGGCAAAGACCTGATCAACTCGGTTGATCGGGCCACACGGCACGGCCGCCGCTTCCAGCGCGGCGATCCACTCGGCGGTCGTGCGCATCACAGTGGTCTGGCGCAGCAACGGAATCAAGACGCTGCGGTGCGCGACGCGCGCCGGGTTGGTGGCGAAGCGCTCGTCCGCCGCCCACTCCGGCTTGCCGGCAATGGCGCAGAAGCGCGCGAACTGGCCGTCGTTGCCGATCGCCAGGATCATGTCGCCATCCGCCGTCGGGAAGTCCTGGTACGGCACGATCGCCGGGTGCGCGTTGCCCATCCGGCGCGGCACCACGCCGGCGGCCAGATAGCTGGCGGCCTGATTGGCCAGACAGGCCACCTGCACATCCAGCAAGGCGACGTCGATGTGCTGGCCCAGGCCGGAGCGCGCGCGCTCGGCCAGCGCCGCCTGCACCGCGATGGTGGTGTACAGGCCGGTCATGATGTCGGTCAGCGCCACGCCCACTTTTTGCGGGCCGGCGCCGTCTTCGCCCTCGGCGCGGCCGGTCAGGCTCATCAGCCCGCCCATGCCCTGGATCAGGAAGTCGTAGCCAGCGCGCGGCGCGTAGGGCCCGTCCTGGCCGAAGCCGGTGATCGATGCATAGACCAGGCGCGGGTTCAGCACCGCGAGGCTGGCGTAGTCGAGCCCGTACTGCGCCAGCCCGCCGACCTTGAAGTTCTCCAGCAGCACGTCGGCCTGCGCGGCAAGCTGGCGCACCAGCGCCTGGCCGTCCGGATGCGCCAGATCGATCGTCACCGAGCGCTTGTTGCGGTTGGCGCAGAGGAAGTAGGCCGCCTCGGCCGTGTCGTGGCCATGCGCGTCCTTCAGATACGGCGGGCCCCAGGCGCGCGTGTCGTCACCGACCCCAGGCCGCTCGACCTTGACAACGTCAGCGCCCAGATCGGCCAGCAGCTGGCTGGCCCACGGTCCGGCCAGCACGCGCGACAGATCCAGCACCTTGAGGCCGGTGAGCGGCGCCGGGCGCGCGCCGACGGACTGGATGCCTGGCGTCCAGGCGGGATCGGCCGCGCCAGACACCGCCGCCGCTTGATCCGATGAATGACCTGCGGGCAAGTCGGTCGGCACGCTGCTCATCGCCGACTCAGAACGCCGCGATGCCGGTGATGGCGCGACCCAGGATCAGCGCATGGATGTCATGCGTGCCCTCGTAGGTGTTGACGACTTCCAGATTGACCAGATGGCGCGCCACGCCGAACTCGTCCGAGATGCCGTTGCCGCCCAGCATGTCGCGCGCGGTGCGGGCGATGTCGAGCGCCTTGCCGCACGAGTTGCGCTTCATGATCGAGGTGATATCGACTGCAGCCGTGCCGTCGTCTTTCATGCGGCCCAGGCGCAGGCAGCCTTGCAGGCCGAGCGAGATCTCGGTGAGCATGTCGGCCAGCTTCTTCTGCACCAGCTGGTTGGCCGCCAGCGGCTTGCCGAACTGCTGACGGTCCATCGTGTACTGGCGCGCGGTGTGGAAGCAGAACTCGGCCGCGCCGAGCGCGCCCCAGGCGATACCGTAGCGCGCACTATTCAGGCAGGTGAACGGACCTTTCAGGCCGCGCACCTCGGGGAAGGCGTTTTCTTCCGGGCAGAACACCTCGTCCATGACGATCTCGCCGGTGATCGAGGCGCGCAAACCCACCTTGCCGTGGATGGCCGGCGCGCTCAGCCCTTGCCAGCCCTTTTCCAGCACGAAGCCACGGATCTCGCCCGCGTCGTCCTTGGCCCAGACGACGAACACGTCGGCGATCGGCGAATTGGTGATCCACATCTTGCTGCCGCTCAAGCTGTAGCCGCCCTCGACCTTGCGGGCGCGTGTCACCATGCTGCCGGGGTCGGAGCCGTGGTTCGGCTCGGTCAGGCCGAAGCAGCCGATCCATTCGCCCGTCGCCAGCTTGGGCAGGTATTTCTGCCGGGTGGCCTCGTTGCCGAACTCATGGATCGGCACCATCACCAGCGACGACTGCACGCTCATCATCGAGCGGTAGCCGGAATCGACCCGCTCGACTTCGCGCGCCACCAGGCCGTAGCAGACATAGTTGAGGCCAGCGCCGCCGTACTGCTCGGGAATGGTCGGCCCGAGCAGGCCGAGCGCGCCCATCTCGCGGAAGATCGCCGCGTCGGTGCGTTCGTGGCGGAACGCCTCGGTGACGCGCGGCATCAGCTTGTCCTGGCAGTAGGCGCGCGCGGCGTCGCGCACGGCGCGCTCGTCGGCGCTGAGCTGGGCGTCGAGCAGCAGCGGGTCATCCCACTGGAAACGGGCTTTTTTATGGGTGGAACTCATCCTGGACTCCGTGAAATCGACGCGCCAATGTAGAGCGCCGGGCGGATTGGAAGCAACCGTTTTATCCACCCTGACCCAAGCGTCTAAAATTCCGCCCCTTGATCACAAGAAGGTGTCACGGTGACTGTTGCGGCGACAGCACGGCATGACACACATCAACGAGCCCGGCGCGCTGCAGTCTTCCACTACAGCGCTGGCTCGGTCCCCGTCCCGCAGCTCTGAACCCCTGACCCTGGAACCCATCATGAAGGCCCTCCACGAAGAAACAGTCCTGACCGTCCACCACTGGACCGATCGCCTGTTCAGCTTCACCACCACGCGCGACCCGACCCTGCGTTTCTCGAACGGCCACTTCACCATGATCGGTCTGCGTGTCGATGGCAAGCCGCTGCTGCGCGCCTACTCGATCGTCAGCGCCAACTACGAAGAACACCTCGAATTCCTCAGCATCAAGGTGCAGGACGGCCCGCTGACCTCGCGTCTGCAGCACATCCAGGTCGGCGACAAGGTCATCGTCGGCCGCAAGCCCACCGGCACGCTGCTGATCGACTACCTGCTGCCGGCCAAGCGCCTGTACATGTTCTCGACCGGCACCGGTCTGGCGCCGTTCATGAGCGTGGTGCGCGACCCCGAGACCTACGAGAAGTTCGACGAAGTGATCCTGGTGCACGGCGTGCGCCAGGTTGATGAGCTGGCTTATCACGAGCTGCTCACCAAGCACCTGCCCGAGCACGAGTTCCTCGGCGAGATCGTGGCCGACAAGCTGCGCTACTACCCGACCGTGACGCGCGAGCCGTTCGAGAACATGGGCCGCATCACCGACCTGATCGAGTCCGGCAAGCTGTTCGAGGATCTGGGCGTGCCAACCCTGAACCCGGCCGACGACCGCATCATGATCTGCGGCAGCCCGGGCATGCTGCGCGACCTGAAGCACATGCTGGAAGCGCGCGGCTTCAAGGAAGGCAACACCACCAAGCCGGGCGACTTCGTCATCGAGCGCGCTTTCGCCGAGCAGTAAGCCGGCCGAGGCGCCGACAATGCGGGGCATGAACGCCCCGCAAACCCCCACCTCCCTCACCCTGACCCGCCCGGACGACTGGCATCTGCATGTGCGCGACGGCGCCGCGATGGCGGCCGTCGTGCCCCACACCGCGCGCCAGTTTGGTCGCGCCATCATCATGCCGAACCTGCGCCCGCCGGTGACCACCACCGCGCAGGCGCTGGCCTACCGCGCGCGCATCCAGGCGGCGGTGCCGACCGGCGTCGATTTCACGCCGCTGATGACGCTGTACCTGACCGACAACACGCCGCCGGACGAGATCCAGCGTGCCAAGGATGCCGGCGTGGTCGCGCTCAAGCTCTATCCGGCCGGCGCCACCACCAACAGCGATGCCGGCGTGACCGACATCCGCAAGACTCACAAGACGCTCGAAGCGATGCAGCGCGCCGGCCTGCCGCTGCTGGTGCACGGCGAAGTGACCAACCCGAGCGTGGACATCTTCGACCGCGAAGCCGTCTTCATCGACCAGGTGATGCTGCCGCTGCGCAAGGATCTGCCCGGCCTGAAAGTGGTGTTCGAGCACATCACCACCAAGGAAGCGGCCGAGTACGTGGCCGAGGCCGATCAGCTCACCGCCGCGACCATCACCGCGCATCACCTGCTCTACAACCGCAACGCCATCTTCACCGGCGGGCTGCGGCCGCATTACTACTGCCTGCCGGTGCTCAAGCGCGAAGTGCACCGTGAGGCGCTGGTCAAGGCCGCGACCTCGGGCAGCGCCAAGTTCTTCCTCGGCACTGACAGCGCGCCGCACCCGGCGCACCTGAAGGAGCACGCCGCCGCCTGCGCCGGCTGCTACACGGCACTCAGCGCCATCGAGCTGTACGCCCAGGCCTTCGAGAACGCCGGTGCGCTCGATCAGCTGGAAGGCTTCGCCAGCCAGCACGGCCCGGCCTTCTACGGCCTGGCGCGCAACGCCGGCACCATCACGCTCAAGCGCGAGCCCTGGCAGCTGCCTGAAACGCTGGCTTTCGGCGACGCACAACTCAAACCGCTGTGCGCCGGCGAGACGCTGAACTGGCGCCTGGAGGCCTGAGCCCGGTCATTGAAGTGCCCGGACTTGCCCGTACTATTCAGGCATCCCTGACTTCCGACCTGCTCGCCATGAAGCGCATCGCCCTGTTCCTCCTGACCAACCTGGCCGTGATGCTGGTGCTCGGCACTGCGGCCAGCGTGCTGGGTGTGAACCACTATCTGCGCGCCAACGGCCTGAACCTGGGCATGCTGATGGGCTACGCGCTCATCATGGGCTTCGGCGGCGCCACCATCTCGCTGCTGATGAGCAAGCCGATGGCGAAGTGGAGCACCGGTGCCATCGTCATCAACGACTCGCCCGAAAGCACCCACCGCTGGCTGGTCGAGACGGTGCGGCGCTTTGCCGACCGGGCCGGCATCAAGATGCCCGAGGTCGCCATCTACGACGGCGAGGCCAACGCCTTCGCCACCGGCGCGTTCAAGAACTCGGCGCTGGTGGCGGTGTCGTCGGGTCTGCTGATGTCGATGGAGCGCGAGGAGGTTGAAGCCGTCATCGGCCACGAGATCGCCCACGTCGCCAACGGTGACATGGTGACGATGACGCTGATCCAGGGTGTCATGAACACCTTCGTGGTGTTCTTCTCGCGCGTGATCGGCTACGTCATCGACCGCGTGATCCTGAAAAACGACCGCGACGCCCCCGGCATCGGCTACACGGTGGCCACCGTCGTGATGGACCTGGTGCTGGGCGTGCTGGCCGCGATGATCGTCGCGTGGTTCTCGCGCTACCGCGAGTTCCGCGCCGACGCTGGTGCCGCCGAGTTGATGGGCCAGAAACAAACCATGATCAAGGCGCTGGCGCGCCTGGGCGGCCTGGACGCGGGCGAGCTGCCCAAGAACGTCGCGACGATGGGCATCAATGGTCACCCGAATGGTTGGCTGGCGCTGTTTTCGAGCCATCCGCCGATCGAAGACCGCATTCGGGCACTGCAGCAACGGCGCTGAACACGCCACCAACCCAGCCTGCCGAGCCTCTTCATCAGGCACAACAACACCGTTCCATCAGCGTATGGTGAGAACTGCGCGATATCCCACGTGCGTTCGTCACGCCCCCCGAATCAGGGGTCAGACCGCCTGAATTTTCAACACGTGCTGGCGCTACGATCAAGACCGTTATGTTGACAAGCGGCATCTGGGATGCCCGAGGGAGACCGGATGGCTTACAGAGTTTTGGTTTGTGATGCGGCAGAAATCACCGACGCTCAGGTGCGTGCTTGGCTGGATCTGGAATCCGTCGCCCTCGAACCGAATGCGTACCTTTCACCGCACTTCGTCTTGCCGGCGCTCAAGCACCTGGAGCCAGAGGCACGCATCAAGATCTTGCTGGTCGAGCGGCAAACCGCCGGCGGCCAGCAACTGGTCGGTCTGGGCGTGTTCCGTGTCATGTCAGGCACGCGCCGATTCCCGCTGCCGCATCTGAGCGCCTACCTGTCGGCCCACTCTTATCTGAGCGGTCTGCTGCTGGATCGCACCTTTGCGAGCGACGCACTGGACGCCATGTTCGGCCATGTGCGCAGCCAATCGTGGCGCTGGCACGGCATCACGTTCGAACGTGGTTGGGGTGACGGCCCGCAGGCCCAGCTGATCAGCGACTACGCCCAGAACATGCAGCGCACCCTGCGCTGCCTGGACGAGCAATCGCGCGCAGTGCTGCATCTGCCGCTCGACCACGCCGCCCATCAGACCCGGCTGTCGTCGTCACTGACACAGAACATCAAGCGCCGCACCAAGCGTTTGAACGAGCAAGGTGCCGTGAATTGGCGTGCACACCGCCAAGCCGGTGTGCCCGACGCGGCGGTCGAAGCGTTCCTGGCACTTGAGCATCAAGGCTGGAAAGGCGAGAGCGGCACCTCACTGCGCTCGGCCGCATCGCATGAAGCATTCTTCAAGGACGTGGTCGGCCGCTTTGCTGCCGAAGGTCGCGCCATGTTCACCGAGATGACGGTGAATGATCAGGTCATCGTCTCGACCAGCAACTTTGTCTCCGGCAACGCCGGCTTTGCCTTCAAGGTGGGCTGGAACTCCGAGTACGCCAAGATGTCACCCGGTGTGCTGTGCGAAGCCGAATTCCTGCGCGCTGCCGGCAACATCTGCCCGGATCTGAACTTCTTTGACAGCGGCGCCAGCCCGGGTTCGTACATGGACGACATCTGGCCGGACCGTCGCATCGTCAACAACAGCTGCCTGGCGTTGTCCACGCTCGGCAAGCTGGCCATCGATGCCGTGGATGCCGCCCGCGCCATGAAGGAGCGCCACGCGGCCGCACCGATCAAACCGGCCGCCACTTGCAGCGCGGCCCTCAATACCGCCCAGTGACACCCGCCAAGCGCAGATAGACATGCGCGCACCAGGCCACCACGCCGCGCCGCAACCAGGCCAGCCAGCCGCTTGAACGCACGTCGCGCGGACCGATCTCTCGCCCGGCTGCCAGCGCCTGCTGCATCTGCGCAGCCAAGGTGGCCGTGAACTGCGCGTCACGCACGACCAGGTTGGCCTCCAGGTTGAGCAGCAACGACAGCGGATCAATGTTGGAGCTGCCGACCGTGGCCCAGTCGGCATCGATCACCGCCACCTTGGCGTGCAAGAAGGCCGGCGTGTACTCGTGGATGTGCACGCCGTCGCGCAGCAATTCGTCGTACAGCACATGCGCTGCCATCGCGGCGAGCCGGTAATCGACCTTGCCCTGCAACAGCAGCCGCACCTCGACGCCGCGCTGGGCGGCCTCGCGCAAGGCGCGCCGAAACTCGCCACCGGGATAGAAATACGGCGAGAAAAGCCAGATGCGTGTGCGTGCGCTGCGGATCGCGTCGATGTAGGCACGCTCGATCGTGCGGCGCTGGCGCACGTTGTCGCGCACCACAAAGGCCGCCCGCATCGGCACGGCGGCCTGCTCGTCCAGACGCGAGGCACGCCGGGTCAGACGCAGCTGGCGCAGCAGCGCCCGCATCTGGATCAACGGCCGGGGCGCACGCACCAGCGCCAGCACCTCATGGCGCCAGTCGCGCCCGAACGCAGCGCGCGACCACATCGCCCGCACCGCATGCTGCAGCGCCACCACCACCGGGCCGCGCGCCATCACCGCATAGTCCAGGCGCGGCTGCTCGCAGCTGCCGTGGTGCAGATCAATCCGATCGTCGATCAGGTTGATGCCCCCGATGAAGCCGATTTCGCCATCAACGCTGCACAGCTTCATGTGCAAGCGGCGCAACTGGCCCGGCTGCAGCCAGTGGGTCCAGCGCTGCAGTGAACGAAACACCACCACCGTGACCCCAGCCGCCATCAGTCGCTGCTGCAGCGCCGCGATGCTGGGTTTGGAGCCGAAGCCATCGATCACCAGCCGCACCGGCACGCCGCGCTGCGCGGCGCGCTCCAGCGCCGCCACGATCTGCTGGGTGGCCGCATCGGCGTGGAAGATGTAGCTCGTCAGCCAGACCTCATGCTGCGCGGCGTCGATCGCCTTCACCATGGCGGGGAACAGCTCGGCGCCGCCGCACAGCAGCGTCAGCTGGTTGTCGCCGCTGTAGACCGGCCGCGACACGAAGTACCAGGACCACAACGCGGTCGTGGTGCCCGGCAATGGCTCGACCGGTGCCAGCGCCGCCAGCCGGGTCGGGTCTGGGGGCGGCGGCTTCACGCCAGCTCCAGCTCCACCACCAGCGGCAAATGGTCGGACATGCGGACCCAGGCCGTGCCATGCGGCACGAACATCGAGTGGCAGCGCAGGCCACGCATGTAGACCCGGTCGAGCGCAAACATCGGCATGCGTGACGGGAAGGTGCACGGACCACGCGGCGCCTCAGGCGGACTGGCCCGCACCAGGCCGTTGAGATGCATGGCCGGATCGAGCCGTTCGCCCCAATCGTTGAAATCACCGGCGACGATCAGCAGTGCCTGCGGCGGTATCTCGGTGCGGATATAGGCCGCCAGCCGCTCGGCCTGGCGCAGCCGGCTCGAATGCATCAGGCCGAAATGCGCCACGATGGTGTGCAGCTCCAGGCCGCGCCACTGCACCGGCACATGCAGCAGGCCACGCTGCTCGAAGCGGTGATCCGAGACATCCTGATGCCCGACGTCACCGACCGGCCAGCGCGACAGCAGCGCGTTGCCATGTTCGCCATCGCGGGTCACGGCGTTGCTGCGGTAGGTCGAGAAATAACCCTGCGGCGCCAGAAACTCGGCCTGCCCCTCGCCGGGCCAGCCCCAGGCAGTGCGCGCGAAGCGGCGCGCGTCGCGGTGGTTGAACAGCCGCACCTCCTGCAGAAACACCAGATCGGCGTCGAGCGCCTCGACGCCGAGGCCCAGGTTGTGGATCTCCAGCCGCTTGTTCGGCCCCACGCCGCGCACACCCTTGTGGATGTTGTAGGTCGCTACCCGCAACCGCGCGCCGTCGTGCGGTGCCAGCATGGGTTCGGGCTCATTCGACTCGGCCATCGGCGAGACATCCAGGCCACGTTGCAAACGCTTCATCAATCCTCCTTGGATGCCAGATAGCGCGGCAGCTGCAGGATCGCCTCGGCATTGCTGGGTGAAAAGCAACGATCGGCCGCCTCGCGCCAAGGCAGCCAGAGGTATTGCACATGCTCGCGCGGTGCCAGCCGCACGGGCGTTCCGGCCGGCACCTGCAGACCAAAAACATGCTCGGTGTTGTGCGTCACGCCAGGCGCGTAGCGATGCCGCCAGACCGGGTAGATCTCGTAGACGTTGCTCAAGCGCCAGTCGCGCAAGGCCTGCTCGGGCACGGCGGCCGAGCCGACGACGATGCCGGTTTCCTCGGCCACCTCGCGTGCGGCGGTGAGTCGCACCGGCTCATCGAGCTCATCGAGCGAGCCGGTGACGCTCTGCCAGAACCCGGACTTGTCGGCGCGCTCGATCAGCAGCACCTCCAGCGCCGGGGTATGGATCACGACCAGCACCGACTCAGGAATCTTGTGGGGGCGAGTGGGGCTCATGCTGATCAGCATAGCGGCTATCCAGCGGCTCCGAGCCTTGCCGACGATCAAGCGATCGGGCAGCAAAAAGGCCGGTCACCCGGACCGGCCTTGTGCGGGCCGGGCAGCTCACTCGGAGGCCCGGCCGTGCAGGGTGGCAACGCGTCAGCCGGCTGCCACCGCCGCCTGCGCGCTGCGCAGCCGGATGTGCAGCTCGCGCAGCTGCTTCTCGTCGACCAGGCTCGGTGCGCCGGTCAGCAGGCACTGGGCGCGCTGGGTCTTCGGGAAGGCGATCACGTCGCGGATCGACTCGGCCTTGGTCATCATCGTGACGATGCGGTCCAGACCGAAAGCCAGGCCGCCGTGCGGCGGCGCGCCGTACTGCAGCGCGTCGAGCAGGAAGCCGAACTTGACTTGCGCGTCTTCCTTGCTGATGTTCAGGGCGCTGAAGACCTTGCTCTGCACCTCGGCCTTGTGGATACGCACCGAGCCGCCGCCGAGTTCCCAGCCGTTCAGCACCATGTCGTAGGCCTTGGCGATGCACTTGCCCGGATCGGTGTCCATGTAGTCTTCATGGCCGTCCTTCGGCGCAGTGAACGGGTGGTGCACCGCGTTCCAGCGGTTGTCCTCGTCGTCGTGCTCGAACATCGGGAAATCGACCACCCAGAGCGGCGCCCAGCGGTCTTCGAACAGGCCGTTCTTCTTGCCGAACTCGCTGTGGCCGACCTTCAGGCGCAACGCGCCGATGGCGTCGTTGACCACCTTGGCCTTGTCGGCGCCGAAGAACAGCAGGTCGCCGTTCTGGGCGCCGGTGCGGCTCAGGATGTCGGCAATGGCCTGATCGTGCAGGTTCTTGACGACCGGCGACTGCAGGCCGTCACGGCCCTTGGTGACGTCGTTGACCTTGATCCAGGCCAGGCCCTTGGCACCATAGATCTTGACGAACTCGGTGTAGGCGTCGATCTCGCCACGGCTGATCGCCGCGCCACCCGGCACGCGCAAAGCCACCACGCGGCCACCCTTGCTGGTGGCGGGCGTCGAGAAGACCTTGAAATCGACCGTGCCCATCACGTCGGTCAGCTCGGTGAATTCGAGCTTGACGCGCAGATCCGGCTTGTCCGAGCCGAAGCGGTGCATGGTCTCGGAATACGGCATGACCGGGTAGTCACCCAGCTCGACGTTCAAGGCCTTGCGGAAGACGTGGCGGATCATGCCCTCGAACATCGCGCGGATCTCTTCCTCGCTCAGGAACGAGGTTTCGATATCGATTTGCGTGAATTCTGGCTGGCGGTCGGCGCGCAGATCCTCGTCACGGAAGCATTTGGTGATCTGGTAGTAGCGGTCGAAGCCCGCCACCATCAGCAGCTGCTTGAACAGCTGCGGCGACTGCGGCAGCGCGAAGAAGTGGCCGTCGTGCACGCGGCTCGGCACCAGATAGTCGCGCGCGCCTTCCGGCGTGCTCTTGGTGAGCATCGGCGTCTCGATGTCGACGAAGCCTTGCTCGTCGAGGAACTTGCGCACTTCCATCGCGACGCGGTAGCGCAGCATCAGGTTCTTCTGCATCGCCGGGCGACGCAGATCCAGCACGCGGTGCGTCAGGCGGGTGGTTTCAGACAGGTTGTCGTCGTCGAGCTGGAACGGCGGCGTGACGCTGGGGTTCAGCACTTCCAGCGTGTGGCACAGCACTTCGATCTTGCCGGACACGAGGTTGGCGTTCTCGGTGCCGTTCGGGCGCGCGCGCACCAGGCCGACGACCTTGATGCAGAACTCGTTGCGCACCACTTCGGCGGTCTTGAACATCTCCGGGCGATCCGGATCGCAGACGATCTGCACCAGGCCCTCGCGGTCGCGCAGGTCGATGAAGATCACGCCGCCGTGGTCACGGCGACGGTGGGCCCAACCCATCAGAGTGACGGTCTGGCCGAGCAGTGCCTCGCTGACGAGGCCGGCATAGGTGGTACGCATGGAGTTGTCTTTCGAAAATCGGGGGATCGGTGCGCGGCCGGGTGCCGGTCGCAGCCGGTCAGTGATGGGCCAGGGCCGGCTCGGCCGATGGCGCGTGCGAGGCGTGCGGGGCCACCACACCCATCGAGATGATGTACTTCAGCGCCTCATCGACGCTCATCGCCAGCGGCCGAACCTCGGCACGCTGCGCCATCAGCAGGAAACCGGAAGTCGGGTTCGGCGTGGTCGGCACGTACAGGCTCAGGCAATCGTCCGGCAGCTGGTGGGCTACCTCACCGCTGGGCTTGCCGGTCACGAACGCGATGGTCCAGCAGCCGGCGTGCGGGTACTGCACCAGCACCGCTTCGCGAAAGGCCTGGCCGTTGCTGGAAAACAGCGTGTCCGAGACCTGCTTGACCGAGTTGTAGATCGACTTGACGATCGGAATGCGCGACATCAGCGCATCCCACTGCCGCAGCCACCACTGGCCGACGAAGTTGGCGACGAACATGCCGGTCAGCAGCAGCGTCAGCAACAGCAGCAGCACGCCCAGCCCCGGGATGTTGCCGAGTTGCTCCATCGGACTGCGCGCGGCGGCGGGCGACACCGCGATCGCGGCCTGCAGCAGCACCTCGAACACGCCGTTCAGCACGCTGGCAATCCAGGTCAAGACCCAGACCGTGACGGCCAGCGGCAGCCAGACCAGCAGCCCGGCGACGATGTATTTCTTCACAAGCTTGCAGCACCAGGGCTGGCCATGTTCGAGAGTCGGGCGATGAAAAAGCTCAGTGGCAGGCGCAGGAGCCGCCACACGGGGTGGCAGGCGCGGGAGCCGCCGCACTGCTGCTCGACTCGGCCGCTGGGGCACTGGCGCCCTCGGCGGCCGGTGCCGGCGCAGAAGCACCGCCACTGCCGCCACGGAAATCGGTGGCGTACCAGCCCGAGCCCTTGAGCTGGAAACCAGCCGCAGTGACCTGCTTCTGGAACGATTCGGCACCGCAGGCCGGACAGGTCGTGAGCAGCGGATCGGAGATCTTCTGCAGCACGTCCTTCGCGTGGCCGCAGCTGCTGCAACGGTAGGCGTAGATCGGCATGGCTAAGGCATTGATTTGAAAAGGGAAATTATAGCGGTCAGACCCAACTTCAGCCCTGCCCCCAGACATACCAGAGCACGCGCATGAACAACATGCCGCCGACAAATCCCGCCCCGCCCCACACCAGAGCACGCAGCAGCCGGTTGGTGCGGCGTTGTTCGACCAGCAGTGCTGCCAGCATTTCGTTCGACGGCCCGCGCTGCTGGGCCGGCGGATGCGCCATCACCTGCAGCGCATCGTGCAGCAGGCGCGGCAGCTGCGGCAGGTAGTGCGCGTAGCGGGGTGCCTCGTCCTTGAGCTGATTGGTCAGGGCGCGCCAGCCGATCTGCTCGTTCATCCAGCGCTCCAGAAACGGCTTGGCGGTGCTCCAGAGATCAAGCTCCGGGTCGAGCTGCCTGCCCAGGCCCTCGACGTTGAGCAGCGTCTTCTGCAGCAGCACCAGCTGTGGCTGGATCTCGACGTTGAAGCGGCGCGAGGTCTGGAACAGCCGCAGCAGCACCTGGCCGAGCGAGATATCCTTCAGCGGCCGATCGAAATGCGGCTCGCAGACCGCGCGCACTGCGCCTTCGAGCTCATCGGCGCGCGTGCCGGCCGGCACCCAGCCCGACTCGATATGCAGCTCGGCGACGCGCCGGTAGTCGCGCCGGAAGAAGGCCAGGAAGTTTTGCGCCAGATAGTCCTTGTCGCGCGCATCCAGCGTGCCGACGATGCCGAAATCGAGCGCGATGTAGCGGCCGAAAGTCTTCGGATCGAGGCTGACCTGGATGTTGCCCGGGTGCATGTCGGCGTGGAAGAAGCCGTCGCGGAACACCTGGGTGAAAAAGATCGTCACGCCGTCGCGCGCCAGCTTGGGGATGTCGACGCCGGCCTCGCGCAGCCGCTGGCCCTGGCTGATCTGCACGCCGTGCATGCGCTCCATCACCAGCACTTCGGAGGTGCAGTAGTCCCAGATCATCTCCGGCACCAGCACCAGATCGAGCCCCGTCATGTTGCGACGCAACTGCGCGGCGTTGGCGGCCTCGCGCACCAGATCAAGCTCGTCGTGCAGGTACTTGTCGAACTCGGCCACCACCTCGCGCGGCCGCAGCCGGCGGCCATCGGCAGACAGGCGGTCCAGCCAGCTGGCCGCCGTGCGCAGCAGGCCCAGATCGGACTCGATCACCTCCAGCATGCCGGGCCGCAGCACCTTGACCGCCACCTCGCGGCCGTCGTGCAGCTTGGCGAAATAGACCTGCGCGATCGAGGCGCTGGCGATCGGCTCGGCGTCGAACTGGGCAAAGACCTGCTCGATCGGCCGGCCGAAGGCCTTCTCGACCAGCGCCCGCGCCTGCACGGTCGGGAACGGCGGCACCTGATCCTGCAGCCGCGCCAGCTCCTCGGCCAGATCGAACGGGATCAGATCGCGCCGGGTCGAGAGCACCTGGCCGAACTTGACGAAGATCGGGCCGAGGTGCTCCAGCGCCTCGCGCAGGCGCTGACCACGCGGCTTGTCATGCGTGCGGCCGATCGATGCCAGCCAGGCCAGCGCGCGCAGCCACGGATGGCGCAGCCCCGCCATCGCCATCTGATCGACGCCATGGCGCAGCAGCACCCAGGCGATGCGCGCCAGTCGCAACCAGCGCTTCATGCCGGACGCCGCACGGTCTGCAGCAAGCGGCGCAGCGCGCCGACAAACAAGCCACCCAGACTGGCCAGCTGGCGCGCCGGCACGTCACCGATCACGCGGGCCAGATCGTCCTCGATGTCCCAGCGCAGGTTCTCGGCCAGCCAGCCGACCTGGGTGGCGAACTCGGCGTCACCGCTGATCTCCATCGGCGGACGGCCGCCGCGCGCGCTGAGCAGCCAGCCGCCCAGCTCCTTGGCGTCGAGCATCACGATCAGCCCGCCGGCCAGCGGCTCGGCATCCAGCGCGTCCTGGTCGAGCATGCCGGCACGGCTGATCTGCCAGCGCATCAGCGGTGGCGGCGGCAGCAGCATGGGCCACTGGCGCCACTCGATCGTGACCGAGCGACCAGCGTGCGGCGTGAGCCGAGCCAGCGCTTGCGGCTCGGCGGCGAGCACATGGTTGATGAGCAGCGTCGCACGTGCGAGCGCTTCCTGCCCGAGGGCGGGGGCGATGGATCCGAGCAAGGCCTGAAACATCCGGGAATTGTAGGTGGCTGTTCACACTCATTGACAACATCAGGCTGTTATGGGCATGTTGATTTGACAGAATCGCCCAGCGGCATCCAGGCGCCACAGTGGGTGGGCCGGACGACTGCGGGAGCGCTGCCACCATGGCCACTATTCTTCTGACCGGTGCGACCGGCTACATCGGTTCACACACCTGGGTCGCCCTGCACGAGGCCGGCTTTCGGGTCATCGGCCTGGACAACTTCGCCAACAGCTCACCCAAGGTGCTGGAGCGCCTGGCCGCACTGATCGGCGAAACGCCCAAGTTCATCGAAGGCGACGTCAATGACACCGCCGCGATGACGCGCGTGATCGGCCAGCATCAGGTCGATGCGGTGGTGCACTTCGCCGCCCACAAGGCGGTTGGCGAGTCGAACGAGAAGCCGCTCGAATATTTCCGCAACAACCTCGGCGGCCTGATCAGCGTGACCGAGGCAATGCGCAGCAACGGCGTCAAGGCGCTGGTGTTCAGCTCGTCGGCCACCGTCTACGGCCAACCGGAGACGCTGCCGATCCGCGAGGACTCGGCCCTGTCGGCCACCAACCCCTACGGCCTGACCAAGCTGATGGGCGAGCAGCTGCTGCGCGAGCTGGAACGCTGCGACCCGGCGTGGAAGATCGCCTACCTGCGCTACTTCAACCCGGTCGGCGCGCACCCGAGCGGCACGATCGGCGAAGACCCGCGCGGCGTGCCGAACAACCTGATGCCCTACGTGGCGCAGGTCGCGGTCGGCAAGCGCGCGCATCTGCAGGTGTTCGGCGGTGACTATGACACCCCCGACGGCACTGGCGTGCGCGACTACATCCACGTGCTCGATCTGGCCGAAGGCCACGTCGCCGCGCTGCGCTACCTGCTCAACAAACGCCACTCGGTCACCGTGAATCTGGGCACCGGCCAGGGCTACAGCGTGCTCGATGTCATCAAGGCGTTCGAGAAGGCCAGTGACAAGCCGGTGGCGTACAGACTAGTCGATCGCCGCCCCGGTGACGTGGCGGCCTGCTACGCCGACCCGGCGCTGGCGCTGCAGGAACTCGGCTGGCACGCCCAGCGCGGCCTCGACCAGATGTGCGAGGACAGCTGGCGCTGGCAGTCGCAGAACCCGAACGGCTTTGTCGGCGGCTGATCAGAGCCCGCACGGCCAGGGGCCGTTGCCCCGCCACCAGCACGCACGGCCCGCCCGCGCGACAATTTGTGGCCGCAACACCTCTGGACCCTGGCCGTGAAAATCGATTTCGTTTCCGATGTCTCCTGCCCCTGGTGCGCCATCGGGCTGCACGCGCTGGAACAGGCACTCACCCGCGTTGCGCCGCAAATCCAGGCGACGCTGCATTTCCAGCCCTTCGAGCTGAATCCGGCCATGGTGCCGGAGGGCGAAGACATCGTGGAACACCTGAGCGCCAAGTACGGCATCTCGGCCGAGCAGATCGCCGCCAATACCGAAGCGATCCGACAGCGTGGCGCGGCGCTGGGTTTCGAATTCGGCCTGGGCAAGCGCAGCCGCATCTACAACACCTTTGATGCGCACCGGCTGCTGCACTGGGCGGGTTTGCAATCTCCCGAAGCGCAGGGCCGCCTGAAACACGCGCTGCTCAAGGCCTATTTCACCGACGGACTGAATCCCGGCGACCACGCAGTATTGCTGCGCGTGGCCGGCGAGGTCGGGCTGGATATTGAAGCGGCGCGCGCCGTGCTGGACAGCGATGCCTACGCCTACGAAGTGCGCCAGATCGAGACGCTCTACCAGCAGCATGGTATCCACTCGGTGCCGGCCATCATCATCAACGACAAGCACCTGATTTCCGGCGGCCAGCCGGTCGAGGTATTCGAGCAGGCGCTGCGGCAGATTGCGGCGGCGGGCTGAAGCGTTTCACGCCGCACGGAATGGATTGATGATCGTCATCCGACCTTCAATCACCGCCCGTGCTGCATGTCTTCCGAATACAGGACAGCGCACCCCGCTTCCAGTCCGGCTGCCACGATCAGGCTGCCCAGTAGCTGAGCGCAAGCTGCTCGCGCAGTTGCGAGGCATGCAGAAACTGCACCTCGCTTCCTTCGGTGACACGGCAGCTCGCGTACCAGCCGCGCACGAGTTCTCTGACGGCCGATTCAGCCACGCCCGCCTTGCGCAGCAGATTGACGCTGACTTCGCGGATCGCCTGGGTGCTGATGACCGGCAAGGTCTGGGCGGCGATCAACGTCCGAGCGACCGCCCGGCGCGGATCGGGCTGGGCGCTTTCCACCAGCGCATACAGCCAGACATTCGAGTCGATGAAGACGTCAGCGGGCATTGGCGTCATCCCGCGTCATGGGCTGGAACGTCTCGACCCGGAAAGGCTGGCGGAAGAATTCAGCGAGCGGACGGGCCGGCTCGGGCGCATCGGCGCCGCTGCGCGCAGGGATGCCGGCGCGGGCGGCGAGGAAATCGACAAAGTCGAACACCTCGGCCTGCTTGTCCTGCGGCAGCTCCTGCAAGGTTCGGATCAGTTCGGCATAGCCCATGGCACTCCCCCGGTTGGCGCATCGAAGGGAAACCAGTCTAGTCCGACAGGCCCGAAGTTTTCAAATCCCGGTCGCCACGGGCCTGTTTTCCACAGAGGACAGGACAGAGTGAGGAGGGAACGCAGGCGTTTGGCATTGGCCGGACCGCGCAGCAGGTAAGCGGTTTCTTCCAGCGCCTTGTAGTTTTCCAGCGAGAGCATCACCACCGACTGCTCGTCGTGGCCGGTGACGCTCAGCGCCTCATGGTCGTTGCAGACGCGGCCCAGCGTGGCGAGCCCCCTCTGCGACAATTCCGCCCATGAACACGCTCGACATCCCCACCTACATGACCCGGCTGGGCGAGGCCGCGCGCGGCGCGGCGACGGCGATGGCCAAGGCCTCGACCGCCGCCAAGAACCGCGCCCTGGTTCGCCTGGCCGAGCTGCTGCGCGCTGAAGGCGCTGCGCTGCAGACTGCCAATGCGCTCGACATCACGGCCGCACGCGCCGCCGGGCTGGCCGAGCCGATGGTTGATCGGCTCAAGCTGACCGAGAAGGTCATCGCCACCGTCGCCGAGGGCTGCGAGCAGCTCGCCGCCATGCCGGACCCGATCGGCGAGTTGCTGCATCTGCGCCAGCGCCCGACCGGCATCAGCGTCGGCCAGATGCGCGTGCCGCTGGGCGTGTTCGGCATGATCTTCGAGAGCCGCCCGAACGTGACGATCGAGGCCGCCTCGCTCGCCATCAAGAGTGGCAACGCCTGCATCCTGCGCGGCGGCTCGGAGGCGATCCATTCCAATCTGGCGCTGTGGCAGCTGGTGCAGCGCGCACTGGTGGACGCCGGCCTGCCCGCCACCGCCGTGCAGCTGGTCGAAACCACCGACCGCGCCGCCGTCGGCCGGCTGATCGCGATGCCTGAATTTGTGGACGTGATCATCCCGCGCGGCGGCAAGGGGCTGATCGAGCGCATCAGCGCAGAGGCCAAGGTGCCGGTCATCAAGCACCTGGACGGCAACTGCCATACCTATATTGATGCCGAGGTCGATCTGGCGCTGGCGCTGAAAGTGACTGACAACGCCAAGACGCAGAAGTACAGCCCCTGCAACGCCACCGAGTCGCTGCTGGTGCACGCCGCGCAAGCCACGCGCTTCCTGCCCGAGATCGGCGCCATCTTTGCCGCCAAGGGCGTCGAGATGCGCTGCTGCCCGGCCTCGAAGGCGATCCTCAGTGACGTGCCCGGCGCCAAGCTGGTCGATGCGGCGGAATCCGACTGGTCGGAGGAATACCTCGCGCCGATCATCAGCGTGAAGATCGTGGCAAGCCTGGACGAGGCAATCGACCACATCAACCGCTACAGCTCGCACCACACCGAGGCGATCCTGACCACCAACCACCCGAACGCCATGCGCTTCCTGCGCGAGGTCGATTCGAGCAGCGTGATGGTGAACGCCTCGACCCGCTTCGCCGACGGCTTCGAGTACGGCCTGGGCGCCGAGATCGGCATCTCAACCGACAAGTTCCACGCCCGTGGCCCGGTCGGCCTGGAAGGGCTTACCTCGCTGAAGTACATCGTGCTCGGCCAGGGCGAAGTGCGCTCGTGAACGCTGTGACAACACTCGATCCGCGCACAGCGCTGGTGCTGTTTTCCGGCGGGCAGGATTCGACCGCCTGCCTGGCCTGGGCGCTGACGCGCTACGCGCGGGTCGAGACGCTCGGCTTCGACTACGGCCAGCGCCACCGCATCGAGCTGGACTGCCGCGTGACGGTGCTGGCGCAGCTACGCGCACAGTTTCCCGATTGGGCGGCACGGCTCGGCGACGATCACCTGCTCGATCTGGCGCTGCTCGGCCAGATCTCCGACACCGCGCTGACTGAATCGCGTGCCATCGAGCTGCAGGCGAATGGTTTACCCAACACTTTTGTGCCCGGACGCAATCTTCTGTTTCTAGGTTTTGCGGCCACAGTGGCGTATCGGCGCGGTGCGTCGGTGCTGGTCGGCGGCATGTGCGAGACCGATTATTCGGGTTATCCGGACTGCCGCGACAACACGCTCAAGGCGCTGCAGGTGGCGCTGTCACTCGGTCTGGACACGCCGATGACGGTCGAGACACCGCTGATGTTTCTCACCAAGGCCCAGACTTGGGAACTTTCGCACAGTTTGGGCGGAGAAATTCTCAACGCGCTCATTGCTGAACACACCCATACCTGCTACCTCGGCGAACGCACTCAGCGCCACGCCTGGGGTTGGGGCTGCGGCAGTTGCCCTGCCTGTCTGCTGCGCAGCAGTGGTCATCAGGCTTGGCTGAATCGCCCCCTAACTATCTGAACAAAACCAAAGCCCCCCTCACACAAGGCCACGCATTGCCGGAGCGGCTGCAGTAGAGTCGAGGCTCTTCAAGTCACAATTCGTGACGTGTTGCACGAGCATTCATTGCTCCCCCTCAACTGACCGACCTTGCCTGACTGCTAGACGACTGTGGAGATATTGACGCTGCTTTTGCTGCTGGCCCTGCTGGGGTTCTGGATGCTCGGCGCCTACAACCGGCTGGTGCGGCTGCGCAATGCCAGCATGAGCCTGTTCAGCCAGGTCGAGCAGCACGCCCGCGAGCGTCATGGCCTGGTCGACAAACTGGCGCAGACGCTGCGCAGCGTCCTCACCGAGCAGCGTGATCTGGTCGAGATCGCGGCCGCCTCGGCGCGGCAGGCCGGCACGGCGCTGGAGGCCACCAAACCCCGACCGCTGCGCGCCAACACGATGCAGCAACTCAGCCGTACCGAAGAAGTACTGGATCAGGCGCTGACTCGGCTCGACGAAGCGTTGCGCCGCCATGTGGCGCAGCAGGCCAGCGACACGGACGAGGTCGCACCGGGCAACCCTGCACTCGACATCAAAGAGCCCGCCGATCCCGAAGCGGCGCCCCCACCACCCAGCCTGGCCGAGTTGCTGACCCGGCTGGATGGCGTGCAGGCGCAAAACGACTTTGCCCGGCAGGTCTACAACCAGGCGGCGAGCGACTACAACGCGGCGCTGCGGCTCTTTCCGACCACCGTGGTGGCGGGTCTGTTTCGCTTCGAGGCCGTGGCGACCATGCCGCTGGCCCGGCACCGCAACTGAAGTGCACCATGGTCCCGTCCACCTTTGGCAACCCCTGCGGCCGCAGTGCCGGTCGGTGGCCCTGTTCGCAAGCAGGCATGGCGTGCCACGCTGGACAAGTCCGGCGCACCGCACGAGCATCTGCACTGATGCCCCCTGGGCATGGGTGAAACCGTGATGAGCGCAACGTCTCCTCAACCGGCCGGGGAACTCCAGTCCGAATTCCCGCGTTTGATCGATGACTGGGACGATTGGGACGCCCTGCCCTCGCGCAGCGTCAGCCTGTTTCCGGCCACCGCCTCTGAAGAAACCCGCCTGGCCCCCCGTACCGGCCAGGAACCCTCTTTGCGCCCCCCGTCGGAGCTGAAAGACGTGTTCGCCCGCTTGGGGCAGATGCGCGGCCCCGGCGAGCGCCGTGCCATCTTGCTGGCGCTGCTGCTGACGCCCCAGAGTGCCCGTGAACGCCAAGCCTGGTCCGAAGAAACCAGCAGCATCGCCGACGCCCTGCCGGCACTCAGGCTGGTGCAACAGTTGCCCTCGGAAGCACAACCCGCCGTGCTGGAGCGGGTGCTGCTGGAAGGCGCGGCCGCCCCGGCCATGGAACGCATCGAGTTGCTGCGCAGCGTGCGCCGCCTGATGTGTGCCGACGGCAAGGTGCGCCCGATCGACCGGCTGCGCTGGCTGCTGATCCGCCATGTGCTGGCGCGCCCCTACGGCCAGGACTCGCACACCGTGCGCGGCAGCAGTGCCGGCAATACCGACCTGGCCGTGCTGGCGCCGCCGCTGCGACAAGCGGTGGCGCATCTGACCGCCTTTCTGGCTCGCATCGTGCCGACGGCCGATCCGGTGAGCAAGGTCGGCGCCATCGGCGTGGCCTGGTACCGGGCCACGCTGCGCCCCTGGTGGAACGACGAAACCCCGCCCTGCGAGCTGCCCGATGGCGACCAGCTGGTGCAAGCGATCGTCGATGTGCGCACGCTGTCATGGATGCAGCGCCCGGTGCTGGTGCGCACCTGGGTCGACAGCGCTACCGCCGTGGCACGGCGCCACCGCAACAACAGCGATCCACGCGTCGAGTTGCCGTATGAGGCGGCCGAGGCGCTGCGGCTGGCCAGCCGGCTGCTCGACACGCCGCTGCCACCGGCGCTGGCCCGCTGCTTCATCGAATGCCCGGACGATGCGCCGGCCGAGCCGCGCCCGCCTGCCTGAGATCTCGGGCCGCAGGCAGCGCTTAGACTGCCGGCCGTGAACTCCGCGCCCACCCCTCCCCATTCGCGCCACCCGGCGCCCGCTCCGAACAGCTCCACCGGCCTGCCGCTGGACCTGCTGCTCGGCCACACCGCCACCGTGGTCGCCGCCGTGCTGGCCGGCCGCTCGCTGACCGATCTGCTCGCCGCCGTGCCGGCCGCAGCCCGGCCCGGCACCCAGGCGCTGGCCTTTCATGTCATGCGCTGGCTCGGTGGCGCCATGGCGGCGCGCGCCGCGCTGGCCTCGCGCCAGCCGCCGCCCGCCGTGGACGCCCTGCTGATCACCGCGCTGGCCTTGCTGTGGCCGCGCGCCCAGGCGCCTTACGCCGACCACACCCTGGTCGACCAGGCGGTGGCCTGCGCGCATCGGCGCACGCCGGCGAGCGCCGGTTTTGTCAACGCCATCCTGCGGCGCTTTCTGCGCGAGCGCGAGCGGCTGGTCCCGGACCTTGAAGCCACCGATCCGGTGGCCCGCCATCAACATCCGCGCTGGTGGATCGAGCGCCTGCAGCGTGACTGGCCCGAACAATGGACTGAGCTGCTGGCGGCCGACCAGCCCGCCGCACCGCTGATGCTGCGCGTCAATCTGCGTCGCAGCAGCGTGGCCGATTACCTGGCCCGCCTGACGGCCGCCGGCATTGCTGCGCAGCCCTTTGATGCCCAAGGCATCGTGCTCGATCAGGCCGTGCCGGTGCACCTGCTGCCCGGGTTTGCCGACGGGCTGGTGTCGGTGCAGGACCGCAGCGCCCAGCAGGCCGCACCGCTGCTGCTGGGCCACGGCGCCGACCGGCTGCCGGCCGGCGCGCGGGTGCTCGACGCCTGCGCCGCGCCCGGCGGCAAGACCGCGCACCTGCTGGAACTGGCCGAGCTGGATCTGCTCGCCATCGACAGCGACGCCACCCGCCTCAAGCGCGTCGGTGAAACGCTCGCCCGGCTGGGCCTGCAGGCCGAGCTGCGCGCGGGCGACGCGGGCCAACCGGCGCAGTGGTGGGACGGCCACGCCTTCGATGCCATCCTGCTCGACGCGCCCTGCAGCGCCGCCGGCATCGTGCGGCGCCACCCGGACGTACGCTGGCTGCGCCGCGCCAGCGACATCGACGCGCTGGCCCGCATCCAGGCGCAGTTGCTCGACGCGCTGTGGCCGCTGCTCAAACCGGGCGGCCGGCTGGTCTACGCCACCTGCTCGGTGTTCCGCAGCGAGGGCGTGCACCAGATTGCAGCTTTTTTGCAACGTCACCCGGAAGCCTGTACCCCGCCTGCACCCGGACATCTGCTGCCGGTGGCTGACAATCAGCATCAGAGCGGTGCGGCACCAGCGGTCTTGGGTGACGGCTTTTATTACGCACGGCTCGATCGCCCAGCCACCTGACTGTCCGACCGGAGTCGCCAGGTGGCGCCAAGACCACCGCCACACCGAATCTGACGCCGACCGTGCTTTTGCGCCGCTCAACTCCTGGCTTGCCAGCCCGCCCCGCCCGCCCGAGCGCAGCCATCGGGTGGTTCGGCCGCCTGGCAGGCCTGCTGCTCTGGCTGCTGCTGGTCAGCCTCCCGATTCACGCCGAAACGGTCGAACTCGTCCGGCTCGAAGCACTCCGCAGCGACCAGGGCGTGCTGCTCAGCTTCGAGAGCCGGTTTCAGCTGCCGCCGGCGGTCGAGGACGCGTTGCAAAAAGGCGTGGCGCTGCACTTCGTCGCCGAAGCCGAGCTGATGCGGACGCGCTGGTACTGGCGTGATCAGCAAGTGTCCTCGGTGAGCCGCAACTGGCGCCTGACCTATCAGCCGCTGACCTTCAGCTACCGGGTCAACCAGGGCGGCCTGTCGCAGAGCTATCGTTCGCTGGGTGAAGCGCTGCGCTCGGTGCAGCGCGCCAGCGACTGGCACATCGCCGAACCGGTCCCCGACGAGGAAGGCCGCTACTATGTGGCATTCAGCTACAAGCTGGACGCCAACCAGTTGCCGCGACCGCTGCAGATCGGACTGAGCGGCCAGCCTGACTGGAGCCTGCAGATCGCACGGACCATCCATGTGACGTCCGAATCGCACTGAGCCAAGCCACGCCTCGATACCCTTGCCTGCCGACCTGTCCGACCCGACACCCCGCTCGGCGATGAGCCGCCGCTCCGTCCGCTGGGCCATCCTGATCGCCGTCTGCGTGGTGGTGGCGGCAGCGCTGGCGCTGGTTTTCCTGCTGTCGATCGCGACCAACAACCGGGCGCTCTACGAACGCCACTACGACTGGCTGCTGTGGGTCAACATCGGTGTGACGACGATGCTGGGCCTGGTGATCCTGCTCGCCCTGCTGCGGCTGGCGGTGCGCATGCGCCACGGCAAGTTCGGCAGCAAGCTGCTGCTCAAGCTGGTCGGCATCTTTGCCTTTGTCGGCTTCCTGCCCGGGGTGCTGATCTACAGCGTGTCGTACCAGTTCGTCTCGCGCAGCATCGAGAGCTGGTTCGACGTCAAGGTCGAAGGCGCGCTCGAAGCCGGCCTGAACCTCGGCCGTGGCACCTTGCAGATCGTCGTCAACGACCTCGCCAGCAAGACCCGACTGGCCGCCGAGCGGGCCGCCGACTCGCCCGAGCGCATCCAGGTTCTGACGCTGGAGCGGCTGCGCGAGCAACTGTCGGCGCAGAGCGTGGCGGTGCTGTCGGCCAACGGCCAGGTGCTGTCGTCGGCGGGCGGTGGCGTCGGCCCCTCGCTGCTGCCGGAGCGGCCCACCGCCGCGATGCTGCGCCAGGCGCGCACCACGCGGGTCGTGTCGCTGCTGGAAGGGCTCGACGAAGACGGCCGCAACGGTGTCTCGCGGGCCCGGGTGCATGCGCTGGCCTGGATCTCGTCCGGCCGCATCAGCCTGGGCAATGACGACCGCTATCTGCAGGTCACCCAGATCATTCCGCCCGAACTGGCCGCCAACGCACTGGCGGTGCAGGCGGCCTACAGCGAATACCAGCAGCGCGCGCTGGGTCGCGAAGGGCTGCGCAAGATGTACATCGGCACGCTGACGCTGACGCTGATCCTGTCGGTGTTCAGCGCGGTGCTGATGGCGGCAGCGCTGGGGCACCAGATCGGCCGGCCGCTGGTGCTGCTGGCCGAAGGCGTGCGGCAGGTGGCACGCGGCGACCTGCGCCCGATCGAGGTGTTCGGCTCGCGCGACGAGCTTGGCGGCTTGACGCGGGCGTTCGCCGACATGACACAGCAACTCGCCGACGCCCGCGCACTGGCGCAGCGCAGCCTGGCCGCAGCAGAAAGCGCCAAGACCCATCTGCAGACCATCCTCGACAACCTGACCGCCGGCGTGATCGTGTTCGACGCCGAAGGGCACATCGACACCGTCAACCCCGGCGCCGCGCGCATCCTGCAGACACCGCTGACGCAGTGGCACGGCGAGCCGCTTGCCGAAGTACCCGGGCTGCTCGAATTTGCGGCGGCGGTCGAAGCGCAGTACAGCGCGCACGCCACCCATGCCGCCGACGCCAGCGATGCCGATGCCGGCCTCAGCGAGCCCTGGCAGCACTCGTACGAGCTGCGCATCGGCCCGCAGCAGAGCGAACTCACGCTGCTGGTGCGCGGCGCGGCCCTGCCGCACGGCGCCCGACTGATGGTGTTCGACGACATCAGCGACGTCGTCTCGGCCCAGCGCAGCGTCGCCTGGGCTGAAGTGGCGCGCCGGCTGGCGCACGAGATCAAGAACCCGCTCACGCCGATCCAGCTCTCGGCCGAGCGCTTGCAGCACAAGCTCGAAGCCAAGCTTGAAGGTACCGACCAGCAGATGCTGGTGCGCTCGGTGGCAACCATCGTCAACCAGGTGCAGGCGATGAAGCAGCTCGTCAACGAGTTCCGCGACTACTCGCGGCTGCCGTCGGCGCAGCTGGCGCCGCTTGATCTGAACGGCCTGATCGGCGAAGTGCTCACGCTCTATGGCAGTGCCCAGGAAAACGGCCGTCTGCACAGCGAGCTCAGCCCCGAGCTGCCCGCCATCGTCGGCGACGCCAGCCAGCTGCGCCAGGTCATCCACAACCTGGTGCAGAACGCGCTCGATGCGGTGGCCGACCGGCCCGATGGCCTGGTGCGAGTCCGCACCGAGCTGACCCGCCAGGACGATGGCAGCACGCGCGCGGTGCGTCTGCGAGTGATCGACAACGGCCCCGGCTTCAGCGACAAGGTGCTCAAACGCGCCTTCGAACCCTACGTCACCACCAAGGCACGCGGCACCGGCCTGGGCCTGGCGGTCGTGAAGAAGATCGCCGAAGAACACGCTGCGCGTGTCCGAGCGCACAATCTGCAGGATGTACTTGGTGACGGTGCGGGCGAATCTGCTCGGACCGGCGCACAAGTTTCGATATCATTTTCCCGCTGGGTCACCAAAGCAGGGTCGATTGTGGCGATGGAGCCGGCAAGATCGACCACACCACCCAATGAGAGCGCGCTCTAAATTCACTGTCCAATGGCAACCATCCTAGTCGTTGACGACGAAATGGGCATTCGTGCCCTGCTGCACGAAATCCTCACCGACGAGGGGCACACCGTCGAGTTGGCTGAGAACGCCGCCCAGGCGCGGTCGTTCCGCGACCGTTTGCGGCCCGATCTGGTGCTGCTCGACATCTGGATGCCCGATGTCGATGGCATCACGCTGCTCAAGGAATGGAGCGCCAGCGCCCAGCTGGGCATGCCGGTCATCATGATGTCGGGGCACGGCACCATCGACACGGCGGTCGAAGCCACCAAGTTCGGCGCCATGGCATTCCTGGAAAAACCGATCACGCTGCAAAAGCTGCTGCGCTCGGTCGAACAAGGCCTGTCCAAGCCGGCACCGAAACCCGCATCCCCAGCCGCCGCTCCGCCCCCTGAGCAACGCATCGAGCCGCGGCCGTACACCCATGAAATCAGCAGTCCCGGCAACCACGTCGCACCACCACCGAGCAACCACTTGGCGCTCGGTGGCCTGCAAGCCGAACAGAGCTTCACGCTGGATCGGCCACTGCGCGAGGCTCGCGATGCGTTCGAGAAAGCCTATTTCGAGTACCACCTGGCCCGCGAGAACGGCAGCATGACCCGCGTTGCCGAACGCACCGGCCTGGAACGCACCCACCTGTACCGCAAGCTCAAACAGCTCGGCGTCGATCTCAGCCGCAACAAGCGCAATGGCGATTGAACGGTCTTTTGCCGCAAAAGCAAAAATAGCTTTGATTTTTGAAGAACAGTGTTATAGTTGAGAGCTCAGCGGCCAAGTAGCTCAGTCGGTAGAGCAGCGGATTGAAAATCCGCGTGTCGGTGGTTCGATTCCGCCCTTGGCCACCAAGATTTCTAAGCGCTGACAAGCACTTAGACGAAAGCCCCGAACAGTTCGCTGTCCGGGGCTTTTCTACATGTCGGCCCCGTTTTCTACAAAACGCTCGGCTGATCTGCACCCATTCGCGCACTCGACCGCAGTCAGCCAAGTCAATCACAGACTTCGGCCACCCCCAGCACGCCAAATTCAAGTTCGCATCGCCCAAAGCCGAAAACCTGATCGGCAGACACGCTTGGAGGATCTGCCCCGTACTCGGTACTCAACAAGGGTCGATCGCCATGAAGTCGAAAGCGATGCGCAAAATCTGGACAACGATACTGCTGCTGGCCTGGGCCGCCGTCGCTGCCGCCGAGCCTGAAGGTGGACTGCGCACCACCGGTTCGGGTTTCCTCACCATCGCAGCAGGCAAGATCATCGGCGGTCGAGACGCGCCTGCGGGCGAGCTCGGCTACCGTTGCCAGTGCTTCATTGCTGACTACGCACAGGGCGGCATCTATGAACCGGGTAGCTGGCAGCTCGACGCCGACAGCAAGCTCGGCCTACAAGGCACGATCGGCACCGAAGACGATCGCTACCGTCTCACTGGCCAGATCGTTTCGCGTGGCGCACATCGTGGCAAGGTGGATCTCGAATGGCTGTACGGCACTGCCGAACTCGACAGCCGCTTCACGCTGCAGCTCGGGCGCAAACGGCTGCCGCTGCTGACCTACTCGGAAGTGCAGGATGTCGGCGTCGCCATCCCGTGGGTGCATCTGTCGCCGCCGGTGTACGGCTGGGAAATCGTCAACTACAACGGCGCCAACCTGAGCTACCGTGACCGTTGGGGTGACTGGTTTGCCTCCGCCAACGTGTTCGCGGGATCAGAAACGGTCCACGATTCAGACTACGAAAAGCTCTTCTACGGACTTGATGCGCAAGTCGATGTGCGCTGGTCAGACGTCGTCGGCGGCGAACTGAAGCTGAGCCGCGACATCTACGAGATCCGCATGGTGCGGATCCAGGCGCACGACAGCTATCGCTTCGTCTCCAGCGGCGAGACGGCGTTTTCCGATCCGAAGCGGCTGAGCATCAGCGGCCTGTCGCTCAGCGCCGATCCGGACAACTGGCTGCTGCGCGCCGAGTTCCTGAGCATCCGCCGCGATCACCACTACAGCGGCGACTACAGCGACCTGGTCGCCGCCGGCTATCGGCTCGGCGCCTGGACACCCGTGCTGTCCTGGTCGCGCTACCGCCAGAAGATGAACCCGGGTGCCGGCCCGGCCGAAGCGTTCGATGTCGGCACGCTGGTGCTGCGCTACGACTTCGCGGGTGGTGCGGCAGTCAAGCTGCAGTACGACAGCTGGCATGACCGCTCGCAGTCGGGACACTCGACCGGCGACCACCAGCTCCTGAGCGCCTCTTACAACATCACCTTCTGAGCCGTCACCATGCCTGCCTTTGCCCATACCCTGCGGCGGCGCTGCGCACTGCTGGTCTGCATCGCGCTGCTGAACCCGTGCGCCGCGCGGGCCGATGACATCGTGGTGATCGTCAACAAGGACAACCCCAACAGCATCGATCGAGCCTTCGTGGAGCGCCTGTACACCGGCGCCATCAAGGGCTGGCCGGATGGCTCGCCCGCGTTCGTGCTCGACCTGGCCGAGAACGACCCCGCCCGAGCGCTGTTCTCGACCCGCGTGCTGGGCCGCAGCCTGGCCAACATGCGCGCGATCTGGTCGCAGAACATCTTCACCGGCAAGGGGCTGCCGCCACGGGTGGTATCGCCGGACGCGGAGATGAAGCGGCTGGTCGCCACCAATCGCAACGCCATCGGCTACATCCGCGCCTCGCAGCTCGATGACAGCGTGCGCGCTGTCAGGGACTGACCTGAGGTACCACCCGTGTCTGACACCGACACCACCCCGGCCTGGAAAGCCGAGTCTCGCCTGGCCACGCTGATGGGTTGGGTGGCAGGAATGCTGGCCTGCATCGTCGCCGTCGGCGCGCCGGCCGGCTATTTCTGGCTCTCGTACCGCGCGCAAGAGCGCGAGAGCGCGATCGCCGCCCGCCTGCATGCCGCCTTCGTCATGCAGGTGATTTCGCTGAGCCGGTCCGATTGGCGCCACGATGTCGAAGGTCTGATCGAGGCCGAACTGTCACCGAGCGAGCTGCCAGAACGGCGCATGATTCGCGACATCAGCAGCACAACGATCGCCATCAGCGGGCCGGCACTGGCCACGCCGGTGCTGACCAGCGCGGCGCCGCTGCTGCAAGCCGACGGCTGGGTCGGCGAGGTGATGGTGCAGCGCTCGCTGCGGCCGCTGCTGCTGCGCTCGGCGCTGGTCGCACTGTTCACGTTCAGCCTGGGCGGCGCGATCTTCGCGTCGCTGTACGTGCTGCCGCTGCGCGCCTTGCGCCGCACCATCACCGCGCTGCAACGCGAAGAGTCCAAGGCACGCGAAGAGGCCGAGGAGGTCATGCGCATCGTGTTCGAGAACGCGATCGAAGGCATCCTGATGTACACCCCGGACGGCACGGTGGTGTCGAGCAACCGGGCCGCCAGCAAGATGCTCGGCTTCGCGGCACCCGAGCTGTGCCGGATGCGGATTGGCGGACTGATCCTGACCGAATCGACCGCCCCGGCGCTGAGCGGGCAGTTCGAGGCACTGGCGCGACGCCACGACGGCTCGACCTTCCCGGTCGACGTCACCGCCAATGAAACCAGCGTGACCGGCCAGTGCCAGTACATCGCCATCGTGCGCGACATCACCGAGCGCAAGCAACACGAGCTGCGCCTGTCCAGACTGGCCAACTATGACAACCTGACCGGCCTGCCCAATCGCAGCCTGTTCCGCGACCGGCTGCAGATGGCGATGGCACGCACACGCCGGACCGGCGGGCAGCTGGCGCTGATGTTCCTCGACCTCGACCGCTTCAAGGTCATCAACGACAGCCTGGGCCACGAGGTCGGCGACAAGCTGCTGCAGCAAGTGGCCCGCGTGCTGGCCAGCTGCTTGCGAGATACCGACTCGGTGTCGCGCCCGAACGCAGCGGACACCGGCGTCTACCGCCTCGGCGGCGACGAGTTCACGGTGCTGATCGAGGATCTGCCCGACGCCCGACCGGCCATCGCAATCGCGCACCGCATTCTCGACGCCCTGGCGCTGCCGATTCCAGTCGACAGCGACGAGCTCTACATCTCGACCAGCATCGGCATCACGCTCTACCCGCGCGACGACAACGACCTGGACGGCCTGATCAAGCAGGCCGACATGGCGATGTACCAGGCCAAGGCGCACGGGCGCGGCACATTTGAATTCTTCAGCCCGCAGCTCAACGCCGAGGCGATCGAACGCCACACGCTGGAGGCCGGCCTGCGCCTGGCGGCGCAGCGGGAAGAATTCGCGATCGTCTACCAGCCCAAGGCCGACATGCGCAGCGGCCACGTCACCGGCGTCGAAGCGCTGCTGCGCTGGCAGCGCCCCGATCTGCCGCCGATCGGCCCGGACAAGTTCATTCCGATCCTGGAAGAGATCGGCCTCATCGTGCCGGTCGGCACCTGGGTGCTGCGCCAGGCCTGCGCCCAGATGGTGGCGTGGGATGCGCAGGGGCTGGCGCCGCTCAACCTGGCGGTCAACTTGTCGGCCCGCCAGTTCCGTCAGCAAGACCTGGTCGGCCAGATCGCCCGGCTGCTGGCCGACACCGGCTTCGACCCGCACCGGCTCGAAATCGAACTCACCGAGAGCATGCTGATCGACGATCTGGACTACGTGGTCAGCATCATGGCCGGGCTGGCCGGCATGGGCGTGCGGGTCGCGATCGACGACTTCGGCACGGGCCACTCGTCACTGAGCTACCTGAAACGCTTCAACGTCGACACGCTGAAGATCGACCGCTCGTTTGTGCGCGACACGCCTGACGACGCGGACGACAGCGCAATCTCGCTGGCGGTGATCGCGCTCGCCCACGGCCTGCACCTGAAGGTGGTGGCCGAAGGCGTCGAGAACGAAGCACAGGCCGAGTTCCTGCGCAGCCACGGCTGCGACGAAATGCAGGGCTACTTGCTGAGCCGGCCGCTCGCGCCGGAAGGCTTCGTCGAGTGGCTGCGCGCCCGCGAACCCGGCTTCACTCGCCGCGATACACGGGCTTGCGCTTTTCCTTGAAGGCGCGGATGCCCTCGACGTAGTCCTGGCTGTTGTAGACCACGCGGCGCAGGCCCTGAATGCGCTCGAAGTCTTCCGGTGACATGGTGTGCGCACCGGCCAGGATGCGCAGCTGCTCCTTCATGACCGAGATGGCCAGCGGCGCGTTGGCGGCGATCTGGCGCGCCAGGGCGTAGGTGGCACTTTCCAGCTCGTCGACCGGCACGACGTGGTTGATGACACCGAGCCGGCACAGCCGCTCGGCCGGCACCGGCGCGGCGGTGAACAGCATTTCCTTGGCGATGCGCAGGTTCGCCGCGTTCAGGAAGGTCAGCAGGCCGCCGACGTTGTACGGCACATTGAGCTTGGCGGGCGTGGCGGCAAAGGTGGCCTCGGTGGCGGCAATCGTCAGGTCGCAGGCGAACACCGTCTCGCAGGCGCCACCCCAGACGCTGCCTTCGACCATCGCGATGATCGGGGCCGGAAAGGTCTCGATCTCGCGCACCAGCTTGCGCAGCGGATCGCGCCAGACCAGCGGATCGAGCCCGGCCGCCGGCAGCTCATCGATGTCGTGACCGGCCGACCAGACCTGGCTGCCGGGCTTGGCGCGCAACACCACGCAGCGCACCCCGGCCGCCGTGAAGGACTTCAGCGCCGCCGCGAAGGCCAGCACCATCGCCTCGCACAAAGCGTTGCGTCGGTCGTCACGGTCGAGGGTAATCGTGCCGATGTGGCCGGCAATATCAACAAGCAACATGGTTGGTTTTTTCAGAAATCGATCAAGGCACGCATGCTACGAGCGGCGCGCGTCAGTAATGCGGCGGCAACTCATCACGCAAGCTGCGTGCCGTACTGACGCCACCGTCTGGCGTCTGCTGGCGCAACTGACTGATTTCGCGCAGCAGCAGGTCGATTTGCTGCTGCTGGCGCACGACGATCTGGTTCAGGTGGTCAACCAGATCTTCAGTGAAGCTGGCTTTGATTTCCAGATCGGTCAGGCGCGCTTCGAGGTGAGGTGGCAGTGTCATGTTCGTTTGAATGCGGATTCAGGAAACGCCGTATACCATCGCGCCAAACTTACCCCCGCATCGATCTTGCCGATCGATCAGATGACCGCATGGATTTCCCCGATTTACCCGAAGACACCGAAGCCTCCGCGCAGGACATCGCCGACAAGACCGCCGCAGGCACGCGCAGCACCTGGGTCAGCGTCATCGTCAACCTGCTGCTGAGCACGCTGCAGATCGTGGTGGGGGTGCTGGCGCGCTCGCAAGGCCTGATCGCCGACGGCATCCATTCGCTCTCCGATCTGGTGGCTGATTTCATCGTGCTGCTGGCCGGCCACCACAGCCGCAAGGAGGCCGATCCGGACCACCCCTACGGCCACCAGCGCTTCGAGACCGCCGCGTCGCTGGCGCTGGGGCTGCTGCTGCTCGGCGTCGGTCTGGGCATGTTGTGGTCGGCACTGCAGAAGCTGCAGGCGCCTGAGTCGATCGCCGCCGTGCACCTGAGTGCGCTGTGGGTGGCCGGCGCGGCGCTGCTGGCCAAGGAGCTGCTGTTTCGCTACATGCTGGCGGTGGCCAAGCGGGTCAAGTCGAGCATGCTGGTGGCCAACGCCTGGCACGCCCGCTCGGACGCCGCGTCGTCGCTGGTGGTCGGCATCGGCATCACCGGCAACCTGCTGGGCTATCCGATCCTCGACCCGATTGCCGCGCTGATCGTCGGCGGCATGGTCGGCAAGATGGGCTGGAGCTTCGGCTGGGACGCGCTGCACGATCTGATGGACCGCGCCGCCGACGACGAGGAAGTCGCCGCGATCCGCCAGACCCTGCAGAGCACACCGGGCGTGATCAACGTGCACGACGTACGCACCCGCAAGATGGGCGACATGATCGTCGTCGATGCCCATATCGAGGTCGATGCCCAGATCAGCGTCGAGGCCGGCCATGACATCGCCGTGGCCGCGCGCCAGCGGGTCATGCAACGCCACCGCGTCCTGAACCTGATGACGCACGTCGATCCGTCGATGCGGCCTGACCTCGATCACGCCGCCGTATATGAAAAAGTTCTGCCTCACGCACTTTCGCACTGAGCCTGGCCGCTCGGCATCGCCTACAGTACGCGCCAACCGGCGTGCAACCGCCTGAACCACAACGCTAATCACCCAGAGTTCCTGATGAACAAGCTGCTTACCCTCCTGACTGCTGTCCTGCTCGCGATGAGCGCCTTTACCGCCGAAGCCGCTCCGGTCCTGGCCGCCACCAGCTCGGTGCCGACCCTGTCGGCCTCGACCGGCACCAAGCACCATCACAAGAAGCGCCACAAGCACAGCAAGAGAGCGGCCGCCAGGAGCGCCGCCTTCGGCCAGTAAACCCACCACTCGGCCGTGCGTCAGTGATGCACCGGTGACGCGCGGTCATACACGCGCAACACACGTTCACGGGCCAGCTGGACCGACTGGTGCAGCCGCGCCGCCAGTTCGGCGCGTGGTGGCAGCACGGCCAGGTACTCGGCCAGATGGAGGCCATCCTCACCGCTCTGGTTCAATTCGAACAGCTCAATCTGCTCGGTGGTGGCGCCGGTGCACAAGGCAATCCCCAGCGGGGGCGCCTCACCAGGCTCTTGCTCGAACTTGGCCAGCCAGCGCAGATACATCTCCATCCGGCCCTTGTGGCGTGGCTGCAGGGTGCCGAGCCGCAGATCGATGGCCACCAACCGCTTGAGCTTGCGGTTGTAGAGCAACAGGTCGATGTAGTAATCGTGGTGGTTGACAAGCACCCGCTTCTGTCGCGCCACCAGCGTGAAACCGGCCCCCAACTGCAGCAGGAAATACTCCAGCTCACGCAGGATCGCGGCCTCAAACCCCTTGTCGAGATACTCGTTCGTCAAACCCAGGAAACCGAGCACATACGGCTCTTTCAAGACGGCCATGCCGCTACTGAGCCGATCATCGCCCCATTTGGCACTGTCGATCTCATCATGAATCAGCAGCTCGGGCGGGTGCGAATGCGCGGCACGCTCGTACAAGCCGGACTCGATCTGATGATCGAGCATGCGTGTGCTCCAGCCCTCGATGCGGCACATCTCGGCGTAGAAATCGCGCTGGTACGGATCTTCGAGCGCCAACAGCGACTTGAAATGGCTCCAGCTCAGATGCCGCAGCAAGGCCGCAACGATGTTCTCGTCCGGAAAGTACTCGGCGAACTGGACCATCTGCTGCAGGTTCTTGAGATCGAATAATCGGCCATAGTCGTAGGTGAGCTGGGCGATGAGCGGCTCCAGCAATTGGGCCGCCTGTTCGGGGCCATGGCACTTGCGCATTTCAAGGTGGATGCGCCGGCCGATCTGCCAATACACCTGGGCCAGTTCGGTATGGACCCGCCCCGCCACGCGTTGCCTGGCTGCGTCGATCAAGCGGCGCATGTCTCCCGCAAGCGGCACGTCTGTATTGCTGAGCGTATTCAAGGCCGTTCTCCTTTGATCATCCGCTCTCCAGCTAGTGCCAATGGGCGGAGGCAGCAGGTCAGCAGCTTCCGAATCATGCGCCGATCGACGTGCCAGGATCAGTTGCCCCCCTGACTTGCCAGCACTGCAATGTCAACCTCTCTGGCAGGCAAGTTGGTGCGGATCAAGCGGTCAGACCGGCTCGGACCGGCCGCGCTCAAGGCACCTCGGTGCCGGCGCCGGCGCTCCAGATCTCGTGCCAGGTCTCGGCGTCGAGCGCCAGATGCTGCGCCGCCAGCGCCTCATCAAGCGCTTCCAGCCGCCGGCTGCCGACGATCGGCAACGGCCGGCTCGGATGGCGCAGCAGCCAGGCATAGGCGACGGTGGCCGGCGTGCTGCCCAGCCGCTGCGCCACGGCCTGCAGCACCGCGCGCACGCGCTGCGCCGCCTCGTCGTGTTCGGTGAACAGCCGCCCGCCCGCCAGCGGCGACCAGATCATCGGCCGCACACCGAGACCGAGCAACTGGTCGAGCGTGCCGTCGTGCAACGGCGCCAGATGCAGCGGGTGCAGCTCGATCTGATTGGTGGCCAGCGGCAGCGCCTGATTCAGCAGCGCAAACTGCGTCGGCGTGAAGTTCGAGACGCCGAAGGCGCCCAGCTTGCCGGCCGCCTGCAGTCGGGTCACGGCTTCAGCCACCTCGGCCGGCTGCAGCAGCGGGTCGGGGCGGTGGATCAGCAGCAGGTCGAGGTGATTGGTGCCGAGCAGCCGCAGGCTCTGCTCGACGCTGGCCGTGATGTGCGCCGCCGAGGTGTCGTACGACTTGACCCGGTGCCCCGGCCGGTTCGGATGCACCAGCCGGATGCCGCACTTGCTGATCAGCTGCATGCGCTGGCGCAAGCCCGGATCAATCGCCAGCGCCTCGCCGAACAGCGCCTCGACCGTGTAGCCGCCGTAGATGTCGGCATGGTCAAAGCTGCTGACGCCGCGCTCCAGACACTGCTCGATCCAGCGCAACCGCTCGGCCGGCGTCCAGTGCCATTCGGACAGGCGCCAGCAGCCGGCGATGATGGGGGAGAGCACATGATTCGTCACCTGCATCGCAATGCTCCTATCTTTTACGCAGCACGCCGCCCTTGCGGCGCAGACCCAGACCGGTCAGGAACAGATCGGGAGCGTCAATGCGCTGATCCGGCCGCCGCCGCAGGATACCGAGCTCGATCAGATACGCCAGCAGTTCCTTGCCGTCGTAGGGCGGTACCACCGCCGCCTGTGCCGACCAAAGCTCCGCCTGAGCGATATCCTGCAGCAGTCGAACTGCCTCGCTGTCCGGATAAGGCACCAGCGGGTTACTGGCCAGACGACGCTTGAGTACCTCCAACCAGGGCCATTCATGACTGGCTTGCCGGACGTGATCCATCGAGACACCATCCAGCGCGCGGCGCAGCGAGGTGGGCTGAAGCAAACGCGGCTTCGCCAGGGATTCGGCCTGCTGCCGCTCGTATTGCGCAGCCTGTTCGATCAGTTGCACCAGCGGGCGCGGATAGGCACGCCCCATGCCGTCACGCACATGATCCAGCAACCAGCGGTAGACCAGTCCCTTCTTCTTGTCTGACCCCATGTACGGCCCGACCATGCGCTCGATGACTGGGCGTGCGTCATCCCAGCGCTGCAGACGCGGAATCAGGCCCAGCTCAGCGTCCTGTTGCCACTCGATGCCCTTGACCGACTTCAGGTAGAGCGCCAGTTCATCATCGGCATTGGCCAAACGCTTGAGCAGCATCGCGTAGAGATCGCGGTCGCCCCAGTTCAACTCGACACGCCCGGCCGCCAGCTTGTAGAGGTCGGCACCACCGATCCTGGCGTGCCGCTCGTACAGGTCAGTGCGGAGAAAGAGCTTGGCGCGCAGGTGGCGCCAGCGCCGCGTATACGCAGCCCAGAACGACACCAGCCCCTGCACACCAGCCTCGATCACCGACCAGTCGCCGTGCCCGAGCGTGTCGAGTTCATCGTAGGTAACAAACAGATGCTGACTGCGCTGCTCCAGATCGCGGTCCAGATCGTCCAGTGCCACGACTGGCGCAGCCGCCAAGGCACGAAATGCCTGGTGCACGGCCGCGATGTCGGCTGCTGGTGGTGCCCACAGCGTTGACAGTGCCTGCTGATGCTCGGGACGCAGTTCGCCCTGCAGCCGACGCAGCAGGTAAGCCATCCAGACATCGCGCAACAGGGCTGCATCCGACCCGTACTCGGCGACCAAGTCGCGCAGACCATTGGCCTCGAACATGTCGCGACCGCCAGGATAGGCCTCCAGCCAGCGCCCCTCGCGAGGCAATCGCACGCGCGGGGCGAATCGGGCCATCGGCTCGGCCAGATCAGCCTCGGTCAGCAGCTTGGCGATCTGCGACTTGCCCGATCCACGTGGCCCGACCACCAGCACAACATCCGGATCGAGCAGTCGCAAGTGCTCGGGCACCGGATAGAAGCCGCGTGCCAGTCGATCGCGCCCCGCCCCTTCGGCACGCCCCGCGTCACCCATGCGGACCAGATGATCCAACAGACGACGGCGTTCATCGTCCCAGGCGCGGCTCATGCGTCCTCCTCGGCCACGAAGCGGCTGCAGATCTGTTCGCCGATGACCGCATGCGCACCACTGCACAGGGCGTCAGCGACCTCGGCGATATCACCGAAACTGGCCAAACGCGGGTCGTAATCGATCGGCCAAGGCTGATGCGGCGCGTCCTGACTCTGCTGGTCGTCCAGATTCCAGAAACGGTCGGTGCGCTCGTCGCTGTCGCCCTCCTCGACGCTGGCGTAGTAGCGCTCCTCGAAGGTCTGCTCAGCCCGCGCAGCGAAACGCTCGCGCGCCCAGCGTGCCGGCTGTTCACCCACCGGCACCATCGCCTGCACCAGCAGCACCTCGGCCTGCGGTTGATCAGCCAAGACCCGGTCTCGGCCAAGCCGCTCCAGCACACGATCCAGACCCAGCCAGCTCTGCTCCTGCACGCTACCGAGTAGTACATGGAGATGTGCAAACCCGGACAGCAACTGCCCGGCAGGCTCTGAAATGCCGGTGCGAGCATCGAACAGGATCCAGTCGGGCTGCCACTCGGTGCGCGTGCGCTCCAGCAGGCGCCACAGGCCGCTGGCGTGTGCTGCTGGCGACTCTTCCAGATCGACGCGGCCCAGCTTGTCGGCAAAGACTGTGTCGAGCTGACCTGCAGGCATGACGCGGATTTCGCCGCGACCCGAGACCCGGTCACAGCGGTGCCAGTAATCGTCGAACGGCAGATCCGGCAGGCGGTGTTCCAGCAGGAAATCGACCACGCCCCACGGCGCTGTCCGGCCCTCCACATCGGCCGATAGGAGCGAACCAATGCCGGGTGAGTCGAGATCAAAATCAAGCACGCAGACTCGTTCGCCAGCTCGCGCACGCTGGATCGCAAACGAAGCCAGCAAGGTGCTGCGCCCGAAACCGCCCTTGAAGGAATAGAACACCACAATCGGCGGCCCGTCCTCGGGTGCGCGCCAAGGCGGCTGCTGCGGTTCGGCAAACCAGGCGGTGCGGCTGCGATGGCGCTCGACCAGCTTCAAGCGGGGCTCTTCGGCATCGCGACGGGCACTCTGCCGGACTTGCTCGAACATGCGGCCGCTGACGCTGTCGAGTTGCTCCGCCTGCAGCACCTCGCCGGTCCACCAAGGGCCACAGGCCTGCGCCAGTTGCTCGGATACGGTCTGCAGATCCCCCTGAGGAAACACCACCAACCGAAATTTGCCGAACAGGTCTGTAATGAGCAGCAGTTCAACGTCGGCAGCAACCTGGGCCAGCCAGTGTCGAGTCAGCCGGAGTGCCTCGGCGTGTGCTTCGTCAGCGTGTATGAATTGGGCCATCACAGAACTCCGTCGAGCCACATTTCGGCCACCGTTTCCTGAAACACCTGCCCAGCTATCGCGGCCCATGCCTGGGCCTGGGCCAGGCTGATCGCTGGAGATCGATAGCGCATTTCCGATGTCCAGATCGCCATGGATGTGACAGAAATGGCAGCCGTCACCGGCCCAACGTAACGCGCCACCTTGGTATCCGCAAAAGCAGCCAGTTGCGCCACTTCACGGCACAGATAGTCCAGATTGTGTCCGTCGCGGCCCCAAGGCATCTTCCGTCCCGTCGGGATACCTGTCTGGTGAAGCCAGAGGCTTTTCAGGCTGCACTCCACCACATAGCCGCTCAGATACGCCGCACCATCGGCACGTTTGGCAGCCAGCAGCACCTCAGCATCGGCCAGATGCTTGCCAGCGGCTTCCGGATGATCATCGCCTTGCGGCGTATGCAATTTGGACATGCAGATTCGCCATCTCAGCCCGGCAGAACCGGTGCATTAACAAGAAACCCCGTGAGACCTGCGTCTGACGGGGTTGCTGACCAGGTCACGGCACGCTCATCAAGCGCTGAGCATCAGCTGCTGAACAAGAAATTCAACACATCCCCATCCTTGACCACATACTCCTTGCCTTCGGCGCGCATCTTGCCGGCGTCCTTGGAGCCTTGCTCGCCCTTGAAGGTGATGAAGTCTTCAAACGCGATGGTCTGGGCGCGGATGAAGCCCTTCTCGAAATCGGTGTGGATCACGCCGGCCGCTTGCGGCGCGGTGTCGCCGACGTGGATGGTCCAGGCGCGCACTTCCTTCACGCCGGCGGTGAAATAGGTTTGCAGGCCGAGCAGCTTGAAGGCCGAGCGGATCAGGCGGTTCAGGCCCGGCTCGTCCTGGCCCATTTCGGCCAGGAACATGCTGCGGTCTTCGTCGCTCATCTCGGAGAGCTCGGCTTCGGTCTTGGCGCAGATGGCCACCACCGGCGCGTTCTGCTTGGCGGCGAATTCCTTCAGCCGATCCAGGAACGGGTTGTTCTCGAAGCCGTCTTCGGCGACGTTGCCGACGAACATCGCCGGCTTGGCGGTGATCAGGCACAGCGGTTTCAGGATGACCAGCTCTTCCTTGCTGAAGGCGATCGAGCGCACCGGCTGGGCCTGGTCCAGCACGGCCTGGCACTTTTCCAGCACCTTGACCAGCGCGGCGGCTTCCTTGTCGTTGCCGGAGCGCGCCGCTTTCAGCGAGCGGTGCAGCGTCTTCTCGACGGTGCTGAGGTCAGCCAGGCAGAGTTCGGTCTGGATCACTTCGATGTCGCTGATCGGATCGACCTTGCCGGCGACGTGGATGACGTTGTCGTCCTCGAAGCAGCGCACCACGTTGACGATGGCGTCGGTTTCGCGGATGTGGCTCAGGAACTGGTTGCCCAGGCCTTCGCCCTTGCTGGCACCGGCGACCAAGCCGGCGATGTCGACGAATTCAACGATGGCCGGCACGATGCGCTCGGGATCGATGATCTGGGCCAGCTGCTGCAGGCGCGGGTCCGGCAGCTCGACGATGCCGACGTTCGGCTCGATGGTGCAGAACGGATAGTTCTCGGCCGCGATGCCGGCCTTGGTCAGCGCATTGAAAAGAGTGGACTTGCCGACGTTGGGCAGGCCCACGATGCCGCACTTGAGGCTCATGATGCTGTCTCTGGAGGGGCACGGCCGGGCCGCGCAGGGTTGGATCGAGGCGACAGCTGCGGCCGCCCGGGAGATGGGTCGAGATTGTAGGCGGCCGCCCTCCTGCGCACCTCAGATCAGAAGCGCACCGTGCCGCGTCCGCCCTGGCCGAGCCGCAACGTGCGGCCAAAACCCTCGACGATCACCGCGTTCATGCCGAAGGTGATGGCACCGTCCACGCGCGGATCGGCCCGGTAGCTGGCCAGCGTGTCGCCCGGCTCGGTGCCGGCTGCGGCGGTGAGCGGATCGATGTTCGGCATCGGGCAGCGCGGGCAGGGTTTGACGAGACGCAGCCGGACCGGGCCGTCCGGCGTGTCGAACAGCAGCTCGTCGAGGCCGTCCTCGCCGTGCGCGGCCAGCCCGTCGAGCACCAGATTGGGCCGGAAGCGCGCCAGCGTCATCGGCGCCACGCCGCGCTCGGCCAGGCGGCGGTTCAGCTCGGCCAGCGCCGCGCTCGACACGACCAGGATCGGGTAGCCGTCGGAGAAGGCGTTCTCGGCGGCGATGTCGCCGGTCCAGCGCCGGCTCGACAACCGTTTCTGTTCGGGCGTGAACTGCACCAGCCGCACCGACTCACCGAGGAAGGCGCTGCACCAGCGATCGGCCTCGGCACCAGCGGCGCGCGCCTCGACCACGTCGTCCCAGACGCGCACGCGCAAGCCCTCGCCCGCAGCGACGGCCGGCAGGGTCAGCGGCGCGCAGCCCGGCGCGCTGAGCGTCAACGCACCATCCACGCCGAGCGCTGGCTGCAGCAGCGCCATGCGCGCGTGCTCGCGCTGGGTAACGAACTCGCCGTCGGCATCGACCAGCATCCATTGGCGATCCTGCGCAAAGCCGGTCGCGGCCAGCGTGATCTGTGTCGGCGCCAGGCCGGCGCAGGACTTGATCGGGTAGATGTGCAGCCCCGCCACCGTCACGGCGCTGCTGCCATCGTCGGCGGCGTCAAAGGAAGAAGCGGCTACGACTTGATTCATCACGGTCAACTCAAGGGCTCTCAAACACACGGGGCCGCTGCGATGGGTCGGCTCCCTACAATCCGCGATCATGAACGCAATTGCCGCCAACATCGACCCGACCGGCCCAGGCACGGACGTCTGTATCCAGGGCGCCGGCCCGGTCGGAGCCAGCTTGGCGCTGGCGCTGTCGCACCAGGGTTTGCGCGTCGCGCTGGTCGGCGCGCCCGCCGCAACGGGCGCCAAGCCGGACCTGCGCGCCTACGCGCTGAACGCCGCTTCGGTCGAGCTGCTGCAGCGCCTGCGCGTCTGGGACGGCTTGCCCGCTGGCGCGGCCACACCGGTGCAGGAGATGCAGATCGCCGGTGATGCCGGCGGCGCGCTGGAGTTCAGCGCCTGGCAGCAATGCGTGCCGGCGCTGGCCTGGATCGTCGATGCCGGCGCGCTGGATCAGGCGCTGGCCACCGCGCTGCGCTACGCGCCGCATGTGACACGCGTGGCGCAAGCCGTGCCGGCCGCGCTGACCGCCGTCTGCGAAGGCCGCGACTCCGCCACCCGCGAACGGCTGGGCGTGCGCTTCGAGCGCCACGCCTACGGCCACCACGCGGTCGCGGCCTGGCTGGCCAGCGACCAGCCGCACAACGGCACCGCCTGGCAATGGTTTCGCAACCCCGAGGTGCTGGCACTGCTGCCGTTTGACCGCGCCGCCGACGGTTACGGCTACGGCCTGGTCTGGTCGCAACCCGAAGCGCAGGCGCAAGCCTGGTTGCAGGCCGATCCGGCTGACTTCGAAGCAGCCCTGATGGCCGCCACCGATGGCGCCGCCGGCAACTTGAAGCTGGTATCGGCGCGCGCCGCCTGGCCGCTGCAAGCCGGCCGGGCCGATCGCTGGTGCGGTGATGGCTGGGTGCTGCTCGGCGACGCCGCCCACGCGGTGCATCCGCTCGCCGGCCAGGGGCTCAATCTCGGGCTCGGCGATGTGATCAGCCTGAGCCGCGTGCTGAATGAAGCCCGCGCCGAAGCGCCCTGGCGCTCGCTCGGCGATGCGCGCACGCTGCGCCGCTACGCCCGCGACCGCGCCACGCCGACGCTGGCCATCAGCGGCATGGGCGACAGCCTCTGGCACCTTTTTGCACAACAAGCCGCGCCGCTGCAGGAACTGCGCAACCGTGGCATGAGTCTGGTCAATCAGCTGCCGCCGCTGAAACGCTGGCTGGCCGCCCGCGCGCTGGGTCACTGACACTGTCGGCCCGGTCTTTTTTCCCCCGCCCGTGTCGCTCCGCTCTTTTCCGTTGCCCTGTAAGGAATTCCCCATGTCCAAGCGCCTGTTCATCGCCGCTGCCGCCGCCCTGCTCAGCCTCGTCGCCCACGCCGATGAAGCCGAAATCCGCAAGACACTGGCCGAGCGTTTCCCCAACCTGCCCAAGATCGACGAGGTCCGCACCACGCCGATGTCCGGCCTGTGGGAAGTGCGCCTCGGCAACGACGTGATGTACAGCGACGCGCAAGGCCACTTCATCATCCAGGGCGCACTGATCGAGACCTCGAGCCGGCGCAACCTGACCGAGGAACGCGTCGACAAGCTCACCGCGATCGATTTCGCCAGCCTGCCGCTGAAAGACGCCATCGTCTGGAAAACCGGCACCGGCAAACGCAAGATTGCCGTCTTTGCCGATCCGAATTGCGGCTACTGCAAGCGCTTCGAGAAAGACCTGCAGAACGTCAAGGACGTGACGGTCTACACCTTCGTGATCCCGATCCTGGGCGGCGATTCGCCCGAGAAATCGCGCTCGATCTGGTGCGCCAAGGACAACACCGCCGCCTGGCGCGACTGGATGATCAACGGCACCACGCCGCCCAAGCAGATGGGCCAATGTGATGCCGCCGCGATCGAGCGCAACAGCGCGCTGGCGCGCAAGCACAAGGTCAACGGCACGCCGGCGATCGTGTTCGAGGACGGCAGCCGCTCGCCCGGCGCGATGCCTGCTGCCGAACTGGAAAAGCGGCTGGCAGCGAAGAGCTGAATCAGCGGTGCGTGAAACTGGGCGCGCGCTTTTCCAGGAACGCGCCCATGCCTTCCTTCTGATCAGCGCTGGAAAACAGCGCGTGGAACAGGCGGCGCTCGTACAGCAAACCCTCGCTCAGCGGGGCTTCGTAGGCGCGGTTCACGCATTCCTTGGTCGCCATCAGCGTCAGTAGCGAATAACCGCACATGGCTTGGGCGGCCTTGCTGGCTTCGGCATGCAGATCAGCCAGCGGCACGACGCGCGAAACCAGGCCGGCGCGCTCAGCTTCCGCCGCGTCCATCATGCGGCCGGTCAGGGCCATGTCCATCGCCTTGCTCTTGCCCACCGCGCGCGGCAAGCGCTGCGTGCCACCGGCACCGGGGATGATGCCGAGCTTGATTTCGGGTTGACCGAATTTGGCGTTGTCGGCCGCCAGAATCAGATCGCAGGCCATCGCGACTTCACAGCCGCCGCCCAGCGCAAAACCGGCCACCGCCGCGATGACGGGTTTGCGCACCTGGCGAATGGTGTCCCAGTTATGCGAGATCAAACCCTTGCGGTAGGCGTTCGGGAAATCGAAGGGTTGCATCATCGCGATGTCGGCGCCAGCGGCAAAGGCCTTTTCGCTGCCGGTGACGACGATGCAGGCAATGCTGTCGTCGGCGTCGAAGGCCAGCAGCGCGGCGCCCAGCTCGTCCATCAGCGCATCGTTCAGCGCGTTGAGTGCCTTCGGACGGTTCAGCGTGATCCAGCCGTAGCTCAGCGCGCCGTCAGTGGCGCCGGCGCGGGTTTCGACGAGGATGTTTTCGTACACGGGAGTGCTCATCGGTGGTGTGCTCCTTGAGGGAGCATCGACTATACCGAGGCCGCCCGCCCCGATGTCGCCGCCCAGGTCACAACAACGTGGCCGATTGTTGCGGCGCGGCAGCACCCGCTCAAGGCGGCCCGGCCTGATCCGGCATGACCTTGAGCAGCAGGTCGGCCCAGGTGTCCTGGTCCTGATCGATGCGCAGGCGCACCGGCATCATCTGCAGCTGCGGCGCCAACCACATCTGCACCGTCAGGTCGCTGGTGCCGGTGCGGCGGCGCGGCTGCAGGTGCATCGCCTCGATCACGCCGGCGGGGGTGTCGAGCGGCGCGAGCGGGCCGATGTCATAGACCCAGTGATCGATCCGGTTCGGCAGCGCGAGCGGAAAGTCCACGTTGGAGCCGGCCCGGCGCAAGGCCGGTTGGCTGCTGAGCAGGTAGATGACCTGCACGAACTGGCTGGCGAGATCCTGCATGCCGGCCTCGCTGGGCACGCGGCGGCCACCGTCCAGGCGCACGCCGTCGGCGTCGAAATTGACGTCGCGCAGCCGGTTGCGGCCAATGATGACGCGGGTTTCTTCTTCGTAGCGCTGCGGCGCCAGGCCGTCCGGGGTGATGCGGCCCTCGCTGCTCATGCGGCGCGTCACCAGCGGCGCCACCGCCGGGCCGAGCGAGACCTCCAGATGCACCTGATAGCGGCTGCCCTGGCGCAGCCACTCGACCTGCGCGCTGCCATCGACATGGCCGCGATACCAGCCGTTCAGCACATAGCGCAACCGTGTCGAGGCCGGCCAGACCACGCCGTAGAGCAGCTCGCTGCCAGCCGGCGCCGAGGCACTCGCTGCGGCCGCCGAAGCCGCTGGCGCCACCGCTGATGCGCTGGCGGCGGATGCTGGCGCCGGACTCGCCACGATGGAGGCCAGATCGGCCGCCGCCAGCGTGGCGCCATCACCCACCGCACTGGCCGCACTGGCGGCGGCCTCGGGTGAGTCAGCCGTCGCTGCAGCCGAAGCGGCCGACTCCGGGGCATTGGCCGCCGCATCCGATGCGGCGGGCCGGGCCGCAGGCGCAGCCTGCTTCGCGGCCGGCCGGGGCGCTTTGGCCGGTGCAGCCGGTGTCGGCATGGCGGCAGGCGCCATCTGGCGGGTGTAGACGGCCTGCATGCGCTGCATGGTCGAATGCTGCGGCCCGAGTTGCGCCAGCTCATCGACAACCCGCTCGCGCAGCCACAGATGCAGCAGCAGCACCAGCGCCAGGATCAACCACCAGCGCGGACGCCGCCAGACCGACCAGAGGCCGGCACGAGCCGCGCCGGTCATGCGCGGCAACTCATGCCGAACCGGTCATCACCACAAGGACTCACCTGCCAGCGCCTTCAGGTCGGTGCCGGCTGCAGCCAGACATCACGGCGCCGCTTGATGGCTGCGGTCGGTTTGGCTTGCGGCGTCAGTTGCACCGCGCCATCGATCTGGGCCACGGGCAGCGTCAAGGCGAGCAGCCGCTTGTCGCGCGCCACCAGCAGGCGCTGCGGTGCTTCCGGCGTGGCCAGCAGCACGGCGTCTTCCAGCTTGGTCAGACGCCAGTCGTCCAGCGCGATCAGCTCGTCACCGGCGGCCAGACCGGCCTGCTCGGCAGCGCTGCCACGCTGCACCGAGTGCACCTTCAGGCCTTGCGGCGTGTCGTTCAGACGCGCGCCCAGGCGCTGGGCGAAGTTGGCGCGCTCATGGCTCCAGTCGAGTCCGACCGACGCCAGCAGCGGCGCCAGCGGCAGCTCGGCCGTGCCATGCACCCAGGCGGCGAGTTCGGCGGCGTAGTCGCGCCCGCCGACGCGCTGCAGCGCAGCGGCAATGTCGGCCTCGCTGATCGCACCATTGGCGCCGCTGCCGCTGCCAGCCGCGCTGGCCCGCCAGAGCTCGTGCAGCACGGCGTCGAGCGTGCCGCGACCTTCGCCGCGCAGCGTCAGATCCAGCGCCAAGGCGATCAACGAGCCCTTGGTGTAGTAGCTGACGGTGGCGTTGGCGGTGTTCTCGTCCGGGCGGTAGTACTTGACCCAGGCGTCGAAGCTGGCCTGCGCCACGCTTTGCACCTTGCGCCCCGGCGTGCCGAGCACCTGGTTGATGGTCTTGGCGAGCAGCTTGGTGTAGCGGGTGGCGTCGATCAGGCCGCAGCGCAGCAGGAACAGGTCGTCGTAGTAGCTGGTGAAGCCCTCGAAGAACCAGAGCAGCTCGGTGTAGTTCTCGCGCGTCAAGTCATAGGGCGCAAAGTCGGCCGGCTTGAGACGCTTGACGTTCCAGGTGTGGAAATACTCGTGGCTGATCAGGCCGAGCAGCGTCACGTAGCCGTCCGGCAGCCCTTGCATGCCGCGCCGTGGCAGATCGCGCCGGGCGCAGATCAGCGCGGTGCTGGCGCGGTGTTCCAGGCCGCCGTAGCTGTCATCGACGGCGTTCAGCATGAAGACGTAGCGCTGCATCGGCGCGGCGCCCTCGCCATGCCAGAAACGGATCTGCGCGGCGCAAATTTTCTGCGTGTCGGCCAGCAGCCGCTCACCGTCGAAGCCCGGCCAGGCGCCCGCGACGACGAACTCGTGCTCGACGCCGCCCGCCTCGAAGCGGCCGCGCCAGAAGGCGCCCAGCTCGAAGGGGTGGTCGATCAGCTCGTCGTAGTCGGCCGCCTCGAACTCCAGCTTGCCGACTGGCGCCATCGCGGTCGCCACATCCCAGCCGGCCGGCAAGCCAGCGAGCTGAACGCGCTGCGGCTCGGCCTCACGGCCTTCGCAGCGCAGGAACAGGCTGGTGCCATTGAAGAAGCCGCGCTGCGTATCCAGCCAGGCGGTGCGCACCGAGGCGTCGAAGGCGTAGACCAGATAGCTCAGCGTCAAGGCGGTCGAGCCCTTGCAACTGGCTTGCCAGCTGCACTTGTCGAGCTGCTGCAGCTCGACGGCGCGTTTGCCCTGACGGGCGTCCAGCTGCGAAAGGTGACGCGCGAATTCACGCACCAGATAGCTGCCCGGAATCCAGACCGGCAGGCTCAAACGCTGCACGGCGGCCGGACGCGGCAGGGTCAGCGTGACCCGCAGCAGGTGCGCGTGCAGGTCGGCAATCTCGACGCGGTAATGGATCATTCAGGTACGCAGCGCGCCGACAAAGCAGGACAGCGCCGACACCACCGTCAGCCGGAAGCGCAGCGTCAGCCAGTACGACAGGCCATGCACCGGATAGACCTTGCGATCGACCAGGTAGCAGGCGATCAGCATCAGGCCCTGGATCACCAGCCCGGCGTAGGCCGGCATCACCACCGCGATCCAGGCGATCAGCGTCGGCACCACGCTCCAGGCAAAGGGCAGCGGCGAGGGCACCGTGGCCTTCATGCCCAGCCCCCAGTGGATGCCACCCAGGAACGACACGGTCACCGCCGCGTAGCCTGCCAGCGCCAGCACCACGTAGGGATGGGCATCATCGCGCACGATCAACGACAGGAAGGCGCCCAGCACAAACGGCAGCAAGCCGACCAAGCCGAGCCGATGGGCCACAGGATTGAGCGGTGAGACGTGCGCAGCAGCGTAATTGGTGGAGACAGTAGAGGCGGGCATGAGGGCAGTCGGCGGCAACGAGGTGCTTGAAACAAATGCAACCGCCGAATTGTCGCCCCTGACCTGAATCACAGGTGTCGCGTTCACGCAAGTCCGCAGCCAGGACTGGCGCATTTGCCGACCTCAAGCCCTCAAGGCGCGATCCAGCGCCCGCAGCCGGGCGCATCAAAACGAGCCCGCCGGTGACCTTGCGCCGTCATCGCCAGCCAGTCGAGGCGCTGCACCGTGACGCTCAGCACCGCAAAGTGATGATGTGCCACGGTATTGGGATGCGGATACGCATCCATCGCGGCAGACGGCGCGTCGCCCCAATCGTCCGGCGCCGGTGGCATCTCCGACAGATCAGAGCCTGGCGCCACCGGAAACAGATAGTCCTGCGCCGCCGGTGTCAGGCGGATGCGCGCCCAGCGGCTCGCCACCGACAGCCCGCTGGTGATGACCTCGATGTGGCAGCGCATCCGCAGCTGCCAACCCAAGGTCGCCGACCAGGCCACCAGCGTGGCGCGACCATCGGCCTGCAGCTGCCGGGCCTTGACCGATCGAGCATCGGTGTAGATCAGCAGCCGGCGCTCCTCAGGCTGACACTCGCGCAAGACCATCAGGCGCGAATCCGGCCAGCCATCGTCGGCCAAGGTCGACATCACCATGCGGCGCCACTCATGCGCCGGCATGTAGGCAGCGCGCGACAGCTCGGTCCAAACCTCACGCTCGATCTGTGACAGATCGGTCGGCGGAAAAGCGACGGCAGCATGCATGAGGACACCGACAGAGCAAATGGAAGATCGGTCAGTCTGACGCGCTGTCGCGCAAATACCAGTCGGGCTTGCCCGAAGCGGCCGGCGTAGCGTGATCTAAATGACTGAAATTTCTTGATCCAGCACAAGATCAGCGGCGTACGGCGCCTGATTCGCTCAGTTACCGCACGATACAAGCTCGGCCCGCATTCGCCAGATGCATCACGGCGCCCACGCTGGAGTGATCCGGCCGAACCCACACCGGGCGTGCAGAGCCTTAAATTTGAATAACTCGAAGCGCCAGCTTTCTCTACACTGACAAGCTCGGCCACCCGCCTTGATGTGACGCCGGCTGCATCACAAGTGCGCGCCGGCACCGCCCTCAACACACGCCAGGAACTGTGTCATGAATGCGCCGCTACCCGAGTCGGTTCTACGCTCGCTGCAATCCGTGTCGCTCGACGACAAGTACACGCTCGCCCACGGCCGCGCCTTCATGAGCGGCGTGCAGGCCCTTGTGCGGCTGCCGATGTTGCAGCGCCAGCGCGACGCCGCCGCCGGCCTGAACACCGCCGGCTTCGTCAGCGGCTACCGTGGCTCGCCGCTCGGCGGCTACGACCTGGCACTCTGGCAGGCCAAGCAACACCTGGCGGCGCAGCACATCGTCTTCCAGCCGGGGGTCAATGAAGAGCTGGCCGCCACCGCCGTCTGGGGCTCGCAGCAGCTGGATCTGTTTCCGGAGCAGAAGAAGTTCGACGGCGTGTTCGGCCTCTGGTACGGCAAGGGCCCCGGCGTGGACCGCTGCGTCGATGTCTTCAAGCACGCCAACCTGGCCGGCACCAGCCGATATGGCGGCGTGATCGCGGTGGCCGGCGACGACCATGTCGCCAAGAGCAGCACCGCCGCGCACCAGAGCGACCACGTCTTCAAGGCCTGCGGCCTGCCGGTGTTCTTCCCGAGCAGCGTGCAGGAGATCCTCGACCTGGGCTTGCACGCCTTCGCCTTGAGCCGTTTCTCGGGCGTCTGGACCGGCATGAAGACGATCCAGGAAGTGGTGGAGTCCTCCGCCTCGGTGATGGTCGATCCGGACCGGGTCCGCATCATCGTGCCGGACGACTTCCAGATGCCGCCGGGCGGCCTGCACATGCGCTGGCCCGACGCCGCGCTGGAGCAGGAAGCGCGCCTGATGGACTACAAGTGGTACGCCGCGCTGGCCTACATCCGCGCCAACCGGCTCAATCACAACGTCATCGAGAGCGCCGCCGACCGCTTCGGCATCATCGCCAGCGGCAAGGCCTACAACGACACGCGCCAGGCGCTCATCGACCTGGGTCTGGACGACGCCACCTGCCGCCAACTCGGCATCCGGCTGCACAAGGTCGGCGTGGTCTGGCCGCTCGAAGCCAGCAGCACGCGCGACTTCGCCACCGGCCTGACCGAGATCCTGGTGGTCGAGGAAAAGCGCCAGGTCATCGAGTACCAGCTCAAGGAAGAGCTCTACAACTGGCGTGCCGACGTGCGCCCCGACGTGCTCGGCAAGTTCGACGAGCCTGAAGGCGACCACACCGGCGGCGAATGGGCCCAGCCGAACCCGAGCGGCAACTGGCTGCTGCGCGCCAAGGCCGATCTGACGCCGGCCATCATCGCCAAGGCGGTGGCGCGCCGGCTCAACAAGCTCGGCGTGCCGGCCGACATCGCCGCGCGCATGGACGCACGCCTGGCGGTGATCGACGCCAAGGAGCGCAGCCAGGCGACGCTGCAGGCGCAGACCCCCGTCGGCGAGCGCGCGCCCTGGTTCTGCAGCGGCTGCCCGCACAACACTTCCACCAAGGTGCCGGAAGGCTCGCGCGCCATGGCCGGCATCGGCTGCCACTACATGGCGGTCTGGATGGACCGCAGCACCGTGACCTACTCGCAGATGGGCGGCGAAGGCGTGGCCTGGGTCGGCCAGGCGCCGTTCAGCAAGGACACGCACGTCTTTGCCAACCTCGGCGACGGCACCTACTACCACTCGGGGCTGCTGGCGGTGCGGCAAAGCATCGCTGCCAAGGTCAACATCACCTACAAGATCCTGTTCAACGACGCGGTGGCGATGACCGGCGGCCAGCCGGTCGACGGCACGCTCAAAGTCCCGGAGATGACGCGCGAGCTGCACGCCGAAGGTGCCAAACGCATCGTCATCGTCACCGATGAGCCCGAGAAGTACCACGGCGTCAGCGGCTTGGCGCCCGGCGTGACGGTGCGCCATCGCGACGAGCTGGACGCCGTGCAGCAGGAGCTGCGCGTGCTGACCGGCTGCACCGCGCTGATCTACGACCAGACCTGCGCCACCGAGAAGCGCCGGCGCCGCAAGCGCGGCACCATGGTCGATCCGGCCAAACGCGTGGTCATCAACGAGCTGGTCTGCGAAGGCTGCGGCGACTGCTCGGAGCAGAGCAACTGCCTCAGCGTCGAGCCGGTCGAGACCGAGTTCGGCCGCAAGCGCCGCATCAACCAGAACACCTGCAACAAGGACTATTCCTGCGTGAACGGCTTCTGCCCGAGCTTCGTCACGGTGGAAGGCGGCCAGTTGAAGAAGCCGAAGAAGGCCGAGCGGCCCGACCCGAGCGCCCTGCCGGCCATTCCCGAACCGACCTTGCCCGACTGCATCCGACCCTGGGGCATCGTCGTGGCCGGTGTGGGCGGCACCGGCGTGATCACGATCGGCCAGCTGCTCGGCATGGCGGCGCACATCGAGGGCAAGGGCGTCGTGACACAGGACGCCGCCGGCCTGGCGCAAAAGGGCGGCGCGACCTGGAGCCACATCCAGATCGCGCACAGCCAGAGCGCGATTGCCACCACCAAGGTCGATATCGCCAAGGCCGATCTGGTGATCGCCTGCGACGCCATCGTCGCCGCGAATCGCGCCACGCTGGCGCTGATGCGTGAAGGCACTTTCGTCGCCCTCAACACGCACAGCTCGCCGACCGCCAGCTTCGTGCACAACCCCGACTGGCAGTTTCCCGAAGGCGCCTGCGAGCGCGTCATCAGCGCGGCGGTGGGTGCGGCGCAGCTCGGCAGACTCGACGCCGAGCAGGTCGCACAGCAACTGCTGGGGGATTCGATCTACACCAACCCGCTGCTGCTCGGCTACGCCTGGCAGCAGGGCCGCGTGCCGGTGAGCCGCCGGGCGATGCTGCGCGCGATCGAATTGAATGGCGTGCAAGTCGCCAATAACCAGGCGGCGTTTGAATGGGGCCGGCGCTGTGCGCACGACCTGGCGGCGGTCATGGCGCTGGTCGAGGCTCAATCAGGCCAGCCGACCGGTGGCGCGCAAATCATCCAGTTCGTCAAACGCAGCTCGCTGAATGATCTGATCGAACGCCGCGTCGAGTTTCTGACGGCTTATCAGAACGCCGGTTATGCCCAGCAGTACCGCGACCTGGTCGCCCGCGTGCGCGACGCTGAAAGCCCGCTCGGCAGCACGCGCTTGAGCGAGGCGGTGGCCCGTTATTTATTCAAGCTGATGGCTTACAAGGATGAATACGAAGTCGCCCGCCTGCAGACCGATCCGGCCTTTACCGACCAGATCGGCGCGATGTTCGAGGGCGATTACAAACTCGTGCATCACCTGGCACCGCCGCTATGGGCCAAAAAGAATAATCACGGCCAGCCCCTCAAGCAGGCTTATGGGCCGTGGCTGCGGCCAGCGCTGAAACTGCTGGCCAAACTCAAGGGTTTGCGCGGCACATTCTTCGACCCGTTCAGCCGCAGCGCCGAGCGCCGGGCCGAGCACGCGCTGATCGATGACTATCGCGCCACGATCGACGAGCTGCTCAAAACCCTAAGTGCCGAGCGGCTCAGCCTGGCAGTGGAAATTGCCAGCCTGCCCGAGCAGATTCGCGGCTATGGCCACATCAAGGCCGAGCATCTGGCCAAGGTGCGGCTGCGCTGGGCCGAATTACTCGGGCAATGGCGCCACGGGCGCGGCGTGGGCGCCAAAGTGGCCTGAGGCCGGAGCGCCAAGCAAAGAGGGCACCTGCGGGCGCCCTCTTTTCTGGTCATCATCCTGCGGCCGCCGCCGCCGGGATTCAGCCCTCGCGGCGCAGGGCCGGGAACAGAATCACGTCGCGGATGCTGGGTGAATCGGTCAGCAGCATGATCAAGCGGTCGATGCCGATGCCGCAGCCGCCGGCCGGCGGCATGCCGTATTCGAGCGCGCGGATGAAGTCGGCGTCGTAATACATCGCTTCCTCGTCACCGGCGTCCTTGTTGACGACCTGCGATTGGAAGCGCGCGGCCTGGTCTTCGGCGTCGTTCAACTCGCTGAAACCATTGCCGTATTCACGGCCGGTGATGAACAACTCGAAGCGCTCGGTGATGGTCGGATCGGTATCCGAGGCACGCGCCAGCGGGCTCACCTCGACCGGATAGTCGATGATGAAGGTCGGCTGCCAGAGTTTCTCTTCGACCACCGCTTCAAACAAGCCAAACTGCAGCGCGGCGAGTTTCCAGTGCTTGGGCGGCTCCTCACCGATGGCCTTGAGCTTGGCGTGCACGGCGTCGGCATCATCGGCTTCGGCTTCGGTCAGGCCGGCGTGCACCACCAGCGAATCACGCACCGACAGGCGCGCGAACGGCTCGTCGAGGTGCACTTCCTTGCCGGCGTAGCTGACGCGCGCCGAACCGGTGGCCGAAATGGCCGCGTGGCGCAGCACCGCCTCGGTGAAATCCATCAGGTCGTGATGGTTCCAGTAGGCCGCGTAGAACTCCATCATCGTGAATTCGGGGTTATGCCGAACCGAGATGCCTTCGTTGCGGAAATTGCGGTTGATCTCGAACACGCGCTCGAAACCACCCACCAGCAGCCGCTTCAGATACAGCTCCGGCGCAATACGCAGGAACATTTCCTGATCGAGCGCGTTGTGGTGCGTGATGAAGGGCTTGGCATTCGCGCCACCCGGAATCGGGTGCAGCATCGGCGTTTCCACTTCGAGAAACTGGTGCTCGATCATGAATTCGCGGATGCTCGACACCGCCTTGCTGCGGGCGCGGAAACGCGCGCGCGCCGCGTCGTCGGTGATCAGATCGACGTAGCGCTGGCGGTACTTCTGTTCCTGATCGGTCATGCCGTGGAACTTGTCCGGCAGCGGCCGCAGCGCCTTGGTCAACATGCGCAGGTTGGTGACCTTGATCGACAGCTCGTTGGTCTTGGTGCGGAACAGCACGCCCTCGGCGCCGATGATGTCGCCCAGATCCCAGTGCTTGAAGGCGGCCAGTTTCTCGACGCCGACGTTGTCCTGCGTGATGTAGAGCTGGATGCGGCCCGAGCCGTCTTGCACGGTGGCAAAGCAGGCCTTGCCCATGACGCGCTTGAGCATCATGCGGCCGGCCACGCTGACCTGGATCGGCGCGGCGTCGAGCTCTTCACCGCTGCGCGGTTCGTGCACGCGGTGCAGCTCGCCCGCGTGGTCGGCCGGCTTGAAGTCGTTCGGGAAGGCGGCAGCGCCCTCCGACTTGGCCTGGACGCGAATGGCAGCAAGCTTGTCGCGACGCTCAGCGATCAGCTGGTTCTCGTCAGAGTGAGGGGCAATGATGGTGGCAGGAGTGGAGGCGGCAGTCATTGTCAACCTGTTGAATTTGCTGCAATTTTAGGCTGGCTGCTGGATGGCACCGATAAAATTGCCCGTTTGCCCCGGACCAGGCCACCATGAGCGCACCGTATCCGATCACCGACCGCAAGATCCGCTTCGCCCTGGTGGGCTGCGGACGCATCGCGAAGAACCATTTCGGCTCGATCGAGCGCCACGCCGACCGCGCCGAATTGGTCGCCGTCTGCGACAAGGTGCCCGAGCGCGCCGAGGCCGCCGCAGCCGCCACCGGCGCCCGCGCCTACACCTCGCTCGACGCGCTGCTGGCCGAGAGCGACGCCGACATCGTCTCGCTCACCACGCCGAGCGGCCTGCACCCGCAGCAGGCCATCCGCATCGCCGCCGCCGGCCGCCATGTGCTGTCCGAGAAGCCGATGGCCACCAAGTGGGACGAGGGCATGGCGATGGTGCGCGCCTGCCGCGACGCCGGCGTCAAGCTGTTCGTCGTCAAGCAGAACCGCCTCAACGCAACGATGCAGCTACTGAAGAAGGCGATCGACCAGAAGCGCTTCGGCCGCATCCACATGGTGACGGTGAACGTGTTCTGGACCCGGCCGCAGAGCTACTACGACGAAGCACCCTGGCGTGGCCGCTGGGACATGGACGGCGGCGCCTTCATGAACCAGGCCAGCCACTATGTGGACATGGTCGATTGGCTGGTCGGCCCGGTGGACAACGTGCACGCCTACACCGCGACGCAGTCGCGCGACATCGAGGCCGAGGACAGCGGCATCATGAGCCTGCGCCTGCGCGCCGGCGGTCTGGCCAGCATCAACGTGACCATGCTGACCTACCCGAAGAATCTGGAAGGCTCGATCACGGTGCTGGGCGAACGGGGCACGGTGCGCATCGGCGGCGTGGCGATCAACGAGATCCAGCACTGGGAATTCGACGAGCCGCGCCCGGAAGACGAGCAGGTCAAGGCCGCCAGCTACGCCACCACCTCGGTGTACGGCTTCGGCCACCCGCTCTACTACGACAACGTCATCAGTACGCTGCGCGGCGAGGCGCATGCCGAAGTCGATGGCTACTCGGGCCTGCGCTCGCTGGAAGTGCTGATCGCCGGCTACCGCTCGGCGCGCGACGGCGTGCGGGTCGGCTTGCCGCTGGTGTTCTGATCCATCCATTCCACAGGAGCCCCGACATGAGCAGTACCCCCGCCTGGCAGCACGCATCCGCCATCGTCGATGACGGCGCGCAGATCGGTGCCGAGACCAAGGTCTGGCACTTCAGCCACGTCTGCGCGGGGGCGCGCATCGGCGCGCGCTGCTCGCTCGGGCAGAACGTCTTTGTCGGCAACGACGTCGTGATCGGCGACGGCGTCAAGATCCAGAACAACGTCTCGGTCTATGACGCCGTCACGCTGGAAGACGACGTCTTCTGCGGCCCGAGCGCCGTCTTCACCAACGTCTACAACCCGCGCGCGGCGGTGACCCGCAAGATGGAATACCGCCGCACGCTGGTGCGGCAAGGCGCCACGCTCGGCGCCAACTGCACCATCGTCTGCGGCGTGACGGTGGGCGCGTACGCCTTCATCGGCGCCGGCGCGGTGGTGCAGCGCGATGTGCCCGACTACGCGCTGATGGTCGGCGTGCCGGCGCAGCGCATCGGCTGGATGAGCCGCAACGGCGAACGCCTGGCGCTGCCGGCACGCGGCCACGGCGGTGAGCCGATGGAAGCGGCCTGCCCGGCCACTGGCGAGCGCTATCAGTTGGTTGGCGAAGTGCTGACGCGGCTGGATTGAATTTCTGACATCTGCCTACCAGCGCCAAGGAGAACCACGCATGTTCATCGACAAGGTATCGCTCACGAACATCCGTGGTTTCAAGAAGCTGGAGTTCAACTTTGATCGCGGGAATGGTCAGTATGCGGGGTGGACGGTTTTTACTGGGGATAATGGATCTGGCAAGAGTACGCTGCTGAAGGCGATTGCGATTGCGTTAGTTGGCACTGATTCAGCACGTACGCTGCAGCCGAGTTTTCGTCGCTGGATTCACAATGGCGAACACATCGGAAAATTCGGAATAACCGTGGCGATTGATATATCAATAGACGCCGCCAAAATAAAACAGAAAAAACCAAACCAAGTAATTTCTATTGAATTGCTACTGGGGTCACAAACAAAAGAAACAGAACCAATCTTTGGAATTCACGTACCCGATGATCAAGTAGGAACGTTTAATTTAGAGCCAAAATTCTGGAAACCAACAACAAAAAATTATTTCTCTTGTGGATACGGCCCATTTCGTCGGGTATTTGGCTCCTCGCCTGAAGTAGCACAGCGCATGACGACCCCGACCGTCGAGCGGTTCATCACGTTGTTCCAAGAATCTGCATCACTGGCTGAAGTAGACCAGTGGCTACGAAATCTGAATTACAAGTCGCTCGAAGGCAAGCCGGAAGCCAAGGCCCAACTGGCGCTGGTTCTCGAAATCCTGCGCGACGAACTGCTGCCAAATCAACTCACCATCGAACGCGTCGATTCGGATGGACTTTGGCTGAAAGATCGCAACGGCATTCAACTGGCGTGGAGCGACATGAGCGACGGCTACCGTGCCGCCCTCGCGCTGCTCGCCGACATCCTGCGCCACCTGATCAACACCTACGGCACCGAGGGCCTGACCGCCCGCGACGCTGACGGCAAGCTCTACATCCAGCGCAGCGGTGTGGTGCTGATCGACGAGATCGACGCGCACCTGCATCCCGAATGGCAGCGCGAGATCGGTTTCTGGCTGAAGCGGCATTTTCCGAATATTCAGTTTCTGGTCACTAGCCACAGCCCGCTGATTTGCCAAGCCGCCGATCCGAATGGTTTGTTCGTGCTGCCAGAGCCCGGCAGCGACTTGCCGGCCCGCGCATTGACTCAGGAAGAATATCAGGAAGTCATTTCCTCGCGGCCAGATACCATTCTGCGTTCACCGGCGTTCGGGCTGCAGAATACGCGTTCACAGCCTGCCGTTGACGCTCGCGCCAGTTATGCACGGCTCAAAACCAAGCAGCGGGCCGGTGCACAGTTATCTGCGCAGGAAAAATCCCAACTCGAAGACGCCAGCAGGCTCATCAATCCGGACGAGGAACCTTGAGCCATGTGGCGTATCGAGCGAGCGCCCTTGCCGGGACGAGCCCAAAAGTATCTGGATGATCGTCAAACCCGGGCCAATGCAGATTTGGCTGCCGGGACGCTCGACATCGACAATCGCTGGAACGATGCCCGCAAAACCAAGACCATCAGCGGCCCGCAACACAGCGTGCTGAGTACGCTGCGGCAGATGAGCGGCCCACGCCATCGCTGCATGTATTGTCTTGATTCGGACGGCAGTGATATCGAGCACTTTCGCCCGAAAGCACCTTATCCACAGCACGCCTTTTCCTGGCCGAATCTGCTGTTGTGCTGCACGCCTTGCGGCCGATTCAAAGGCGATAAATTCCCGCTCGCAGATCACGCGCCGCTGTTGATCGACCCAACGCAAGACGACCCGTGGCAACACCTCGACTTCGATCCGGAAACCGGCAATCTCACGGCTCGATATGAGCTGAGCCGCGATGACTATTCGGCCAAGGGCGTCAAAACCGTCGAGGTGCTGCAGTTCGACCGCCGCGAGGGCTTGTCCCGGGGCTATCGGCGCACTTTCCGACGCCTGAGCCAGATCGTCAGCGCGGCCCTGCAACAATCCAGCCCCATCGTGGCGGACGCGCTGCAACAGGAACTGCGTGAGGCCGACGATCACGGCTTGCTGCCCTGGTGCTTCGGGCAGATCGGCCAGACGATCGAACCGTTCAACGTTTTGCGCGAGCATCATCCGGACGCCTGGGCCGCCTGCGCCCACGCGGTGGCGTGATCACGGCGCAACCGCAGCACCGCCTCCGGCAGATTCAGACTTCAAGACCCGACCCATGCAATTCATCGACCTCAAGTCCCAATACAGCGCGCTCAAGACCGACATCGACGCCGCGATCCAGCGCGTGCTCGACCACGGCCAGTACATCATGGGTCCGGAGGTCAAGGCGCTGGAAACCGCATTGGCCGCCTTCACCGGCGCCAAGCACTGCGTCACCGTCTCCAGCGGCACCGAGGCGCTGCTGATCGCGCTGATGGCGCTGGACCTGCAGCCGGGCGACGAGGTCATCACCACGCCGTTCACCTTTGCCGCCACGGCCGAGGTGATCGTGCTGCTCGGCGGGGTGCCGGTGTTCGTCGATATCGAGCCCGACACCTGCAACATCGACCCGACGCTGATCGAGGCCGCCATCACGCCGAAGACGCGCGCCATCATGCCGGTCAGCCTGTACGGCCAGGTGGCGGACATGGCCGAGATCAACGCGATCGCCGCGCGCCATCAGCTGCCGGTCATCGAGGACGCAGCGCAGAGTTTCGGCGCGACGTATCAAGGCCGGCGCAGCGGCGCCACCAGCACGATCGGCTGCACCAGCTTCTTCCCGAGCAAGCCGCTCGGCTGCTACGGCGACGGCGGCGCACTGTTCACCGATGACGACGCACTGGCGCAAGCGGCGCGCGTGATCCGCGTGCACGGCCAGAGCGCGCGCTACACCCACACCCGCGTCGGCGTCGGCGGCCGGATGGACACGCTGCAGTGCGCGGTCGTGCTGGCCAAGCTGCCGCGTTTCGAGTGGGAGCTGGAACGGCGCCGCACGCTCGGCGCTCGTTATCACGAGTTGCTCGCGCCGCTGGCGGCGGACGGCCGGCTTGGGCTGCTGGCCGTGCGGCCGGATCGGGATTGCGTCTGGGGCCAGTACACCGTGTTCGTCGCCGAACGCGCGGCCGTGCAAGCGGCGCTGCAGGCCGCCGGCGTGCCGACCGCCGTGCATTACCCGAAACCGCTGCATCAGCAGGGCGCCTACGCGCGCTTTGCCGCGCCCGACGCCTGCCCGCACAGCCTGGCGGCGGCCGCGCGCGTGATGAGTCTGCCGATGAGCCCGGACCTGTCCGACGCCGATCAGGACAGCGTCGTCGCGGCGCTGACGGTTGCGCTGGCCAATCTGCCGGCCAGCGCTTGAGCCGCCCGGACGCGGGCGCATGACCGCCCCTTCGACGGCGCCGCCACCCCGAACGCGCCCCGGCCTGCTGCGCGCCACGCTGATGCTGATCGCGGGCGGCGCCTTCGCGCAGGCGCTGCCGCTGCTGCTCGGGCCGCTGCTGACCCGCCTCTACAGCCCGCAGGAGTACGGCGCCTTCCACCTGTTCGCGGCCATCGCGACCAACCTCGCGGTGGTGGCCTGCGCGCGCTATGAATTTGCGCTGCCGCTGGCGCGCTCGGGCGCTGAAGCCTCGGCGCTGCGGCGGCTGTGTCTGCGATTGCTGCTGATCGTCAGCGTGCTGACCAGTCTGGGCGGCCTGGCTTGGGCCTGGGCGAGCGCGCAGCCCTGGGCGCTCTGGCTCGGCCCGGCCGTGGCGGCCGGCGGCGCGGTGTCACTGGCCACCATGTGGGCGACCCGGCAGGAGCGTTTCCCGCAGCTCGCCTGGGCGCGCGTGCTGCAGTACGGCGGCTCGGCCGGGCTGCAGGTGCTGGCCGGCTGGCTGCATGTCGGCGTGAGCGGGCTGGTGATCGCGCCGATCGCCGCGCAAGCCGCCGCAGCGGCGCTGCTAGCGCGCCGGCCTGGCGCAGAAAAATCGGCCCAAACGGCCCACTCGGCTCAACCGGTTGCCGCGTCGGAAGCGCCCTCCGCCGCCGAGAGCGCCACGCCAAGCCTGCGCGAAATCGCCCGGCGCTACCGCGAATTTCCGCTGCTGAACACGCCGCACGCCTTTCTCGGCGCGCTGCAGGACACCGTGTCGATCGCGCTGATCGCCGCCACGCTCGGGCCGGCCGCCGCCGGTTTCTGGGGCCTGGCGCTGCGCTACCTGAAGGCACCGGCCACGCTGGTCGGCAGTGCGGTGTCACAAGCGCTCTACCCGAAGCTGGCCGAGGCCGGCCCCGGCGCCACACCGGCCGCGCGTCAGGCGGTGCGGCGCGTGATGGCGATGCTGGCGCTGCTGGCCGCACCGCTCACCCTCGGCCTGTGGCTGTTCGGGCCGTGGCTGTTCGAGCAACTGTTCGGCGCCGAGTGGCGCGAGGCCGGCTTGCTGGCGCGGGCGCTGGCGGTCTACATAGGGACTCACTTCATTGCCGCGCCGCTCGCGGTGGTGACAATGGCCTGGGGCGCGCAGGCCTGGGCGCTGCGGCTGGCACTGGTCGGACAACTGGCTTTTGTGCTCGCACTGGCGGCCGGTCTGCACTGGGGCGGGCTGGCCGGCGCCGGCTGGGCGATCTCGCTGGCGATGGCCGGCTATTTCGGCTGGTATTTCTGGCGCCTGGCGCACTGGCCGCTGTCAGCGCCTCACCCTGCAGACACCGAAGGACAACCATCTTGATCGCCTTGCGAGCCACCTTCAACCGCTGGCGCCGCAGCTGGGTGCACCGGCTGATGTTCCGCATCGTGTTCGGCGAGCGCTCGCAAGGGCAACTACTGCCAAACACGCGCATCTCGCCGGCCAGCTGCATCGAGCACGAAGACCGGCTGGTGCTGGCCGATCACGTCTACATCGGGCCGTTCAATTTCATCGAGGCCAGCGGCGGCATCCAGATCGAGGAAGGCGTGCAGATCACGCACCACGTCAGCATCGTCACGCACAGCTCGCACCGGGCGCAGCGGCTGCTCGGACGCCAGTTCGCGAGCTGGCCGGCCGACGCCGGCGCGCGCCCGGGCTGGATTGCCGGCGCGGTGCACATCGGCGCCTGGAGCTTCATCGGCCCGCATTCGCTGATCGAGGCCGGCACCCGGCTGGGTCGCGGCAGCATCGTCTGCGCCGGCAGCCACGTGCGCGGCGACTACACCGATTTCGCGATCCTGGAAGGCCAGCCGGCCCGGGTGGTCGGCGACAGCCGCCGCAGCGACGAGAAGCTGCTGGCGCGCCACCCCGAGCTGCGCGAGCACTACGACGCCTGGGTCCAGCGCCCCGGCACGGAGGTTTGACCATGTCCCGCCCCGCCCCGCTCACCCGGCCGGCGCCGTTGCCAGCCAGCCCCACCGCACCGGGGGCGCTGAGCAGCCTGCCGCGCTGGCGCCATGTGCTGATCGGCGATGCCGAGAGTCCGCACCTGCTCAAGTGGGCCCGCGCGCTGGCGCCGCAGGTCGAGCTCTGGGTGGCGTCGAGCCGAGGTTTTGCAACCGGCTTTGACGGCATCGTGCCGAGCTGGCGGCGCCTGGCGCTCGGCGCCGAAGTCGCGCACGGCGGCGACAACCTGGCGCTGCTCAAGCGGCTGCCGGAGCTGGCGCGCTGGCTCAAGGAGGTCGATGCCGACTGGATCCATCCGCATTACCTGACCTCGCACGGCACACTGGCCTGGGCCGCCAAACTCGGCTGGCGGCTGCGCGGCCAGCTGGTGGCCTCGGCCTGGGGCAGCGACATCCTGGTGACGCCGCACCGCCACGTTGCCTACCGCTGGGTGACGCGCCGGGTGCTGCGCGCCAGCCGCCTGTGCACCAGCGACTCGCAGCACATGGCGGCCGAGATGCGCGCGCTCGGCGCGGATGAGGTGCGGGTGTTTCCATTCGGACTGGAGCGCATGCCGCCGCCTGCGACCGAGAAAGATCCGGAGCTGTATTTCAGCAACCGAGGGCTGGAGCCCATCTACAAGCCCGAGCGGGTCATCGCCAGCTTTGCGGCGATTGCGGCGGTGCGGCCGGCCGCGCGGCTGATCGTCGCCAACGACGGCTCGCTGCGCGACGGTCTGCAGGCACAGGCACGCGGTCTGGGCGTGGCCGATCGGGTCAAGTTTGTCGGCCGGCTCGACGCCACCGCGCAAGACCACTGGTACGCCCGCGCGCAGTGGTATTTCAGCCTGCCGGAGAGCGACTCGGTCGCCGTCTCGGTGCTGGAGGCGATGGCGCACGGCTGCATCCCGATCCTCTCCGATCTGCCGGCGAATCACGAGCTGGTGCGCAGCGGCGACAACGGCCTGATCCTGGCCAACGGCTGCCTGCCCAAGATCGACGCGCTCTACCTGCTCGCCGACCTCGGCCGCCAGGCACCGCGCATCGCGCACGAGAACCGCAGCTGGGTGCTGCAACACGGCTTGTTTGCCCCGGCCGTCAGCAGCCTGCTGGCGCGCCTGCGCGAGCTGACGCCGCCCATCCCTCACCGACCTGAACCGACCGATCCGGCGCGATGAACATCCTTTATCTGAACCACTACGCCGGCTCGCCCACGCTCGGCATGGAATACCGGCCGTATTACCTGGCGCGCGAATGGGTCCGCAGCGGCCATCAGGTGCACATGGTCGCGGCGAGTTTCTCGCACGTGCGCGCCAGGCAGCCCGAGCAGGGCGGCCAGCCGCTCAGCGCGCCGCTGCAGCAGGACATCGATGGCATCCGCTACCACTGGTTTCCCGCGCCGCCCTACCAGGGCAACGGCCTGGGCCGGATCAGGAACATCTGGGCTTTCCTGCGCCAGGTCTGGTCGAACACCGACGCGCTGATCGAGCAGATCCGCCCCGATGTGGTGATCGCGTCGAGCACCTATCCGATGGACATCTGGGTGGCGCGGCGCATCGCGCGCCGGGCCGGCGCCAAGCTGGTGTTCGAGGTGCACGACCTCTGGCCGCTGTCGCCGATCGAGCTGTCCGGCATGTCGCGCCGGCACCCCTTCATCATGCTGGTGCAGAAGGCTGAGGACGACGCCTACCGCGACGCCGACATCGTGATCTCGATGCTGCCCAAGGTGCACGACTACATGGCGAGTCGCGGCCTGGATCTGCGCAAGCTGCACATCGTGCCGAACGGCATCACGCTCGATGAGTGGAGCGGCAGCGCGCCGCCGCTGCGCGAGGACGTCGCCGCCGCGATCGCCCAGGCGCGTGCCAGCGGCGCGGCGGTGGTCGGCTACGCCGGCTCGATGGGTTTGCCGAACGCGCTCGACACGCTGCTCGACGCCGCCGCGCAGCTGCAACGCGAACCGGCTGGCCGCGCGCCGCTGCAGATCGTGATGGTCGGCAGCGGCCACGAGCGCGACCGGCTGCTCCATCGCATCCAGGCCGAAGGTCTGACCAACGTGCAACTGCTGGCGCCGATCCCGAAGGCGCAGATCCCGAGCTTCCTGGCGCAGATCGACATCGCCTACATCGGCTGGCAGCGCGTGCCGATCTACCGCTTCGGCATCGCGCCGAACAAGCTGATGGACTACATGATGGCCGGCTGCGCGGTGCTGCATTCGGTCGAGGCCGGCAACGATCCAGTCGCGGAAGCCCGCTGCGGCCTGACCGTGCCGCCCGAGTCCGCCGAGGCGGTGGCCACCGGCCTGCGTCAGCTCGCCGCCCTGCCCGCGCCTGAACGCCAGGCGATGGGCGTGCGCGGCCGGGCCTTTGTCGAAGCCGAGCACACCTATCCGGTGCTGGCGCGGCGCTTCATGGAGGCGGTCAGCCCGATCGATGCGTCGCACCGCCCCGCCGACCGGCTCAAACCCAGTTCTCGACCCGCAGCCCGCTGACACGCCGGAATTCGCGCTCGTTGTTGGTCACCAACGTGGCGTTCAGGCTGAGCGCGTGGGCGGCGATGAGCAGATCCATCGGGCCGATCAGCTCGCCACGTGTCTGCAGGTCGAGTCGGGTGCGGGCGTAGGCCTCAACCGCCTCGGAGCCGAGCGGCTGGATGTCGAGTTGCGCCAGCAGCACCTCGACCCGGCCGGCGTAATGGGTCTGCGCGGCCCGCAGCGCGCCGACGCGCAACTCCATCGCCGTGATGACCGACACCGCCAGTTCACCCGGCTCGAAATCGTTGAAGCGCGCCAGCACGCTGGCCGGGCGCGCCTTGACGACGTAGACGCAGATATTGGTGTCGAGCAGGATCGTCATCGCGCCGGCTCGTCGGCGTGGCCGAACAGATCGGTGGCGCGCTCCAGTTCGCCCTGATCGGGACGCTCGAAGCTGGTCTCGGCATCGCTGCCGCCGAGCTGGTCGAAGGCTTGCGCCAGCACATCACCCAGGCGGCGCCCGGTCTTGGGCACCAGCAGCACGCCCTCGGTCGTGCGGCGGATGTAGACCTCGGCGGTATCGAAGCGGTATTCCTTGGGCAGCCGCACCGCCTGGCTGCGCCCGGACATGAAAACCTTTGCTGTGTCCATTTCGGCCCCGTGCAGATTGATATATCTCTACTGCAGGATACCACCATCACCAGCAGGCTCGCCGGCTCGAAGCCGCGCTTCAATGTCACCAGTGTCGATACAAATCGACTCCGGCGGGATGACTTCGGCGCCACCGATTGATAAGCTGCCGGCATGAATCGCATCCCGCACCGCCCGCTCGCGCTCGACGTGCTGCGCAGCTTCGAGGCCGTCGCGCGGCGCCTGAGCTTCAGCGCCGCCGCCGAGGAACTCAACGTCACCCAGCCCGCCATCAGCCGCCAGATCAAGGGGCTGGAGGAAGAGCTGGGCGCGCCGCTGTTCCACCGCGCCACCCGCAAGGTCGAGCTGACGCTGGCCGGCCAGATGCTGCAGCGCGCGGTGCAGCCGGCGCTCTCTCGCATCGACGCCAGCGTGCGCCAGATCCGCATGAGCCGCAGCCGCGCGCTGGTCAGCCTGACCACCTTCTCGTCGTTCGCCTCGCTCTGGCTGATGCCGCGCCTGCCGGATTTCGAGCGCGGCCACCCGGACGCCGACATCCGCATCGCCGCCACGGATCGGCTGGTCGAGCAGGACGATGTCGAGCTCGATCTGGCGCTGCGCCACTGCGGCCGCGAGCGCGTGCCGGCCGACGCCGTGCGGCTGTTCGGCGAGGTGCTCACACCGGTGGTCGGCGCGCGGCTGGCCGAGGCGATTGCGCGCGGCGACGCGCCAGCGCTGCGCCGGCCGGCTGATCTGACTGAACACACGCTGGTCGAAATGGACGACGGCAGCGCGCCTTCCACACCGATCGGCTGGCCGACCTGGCTCGGCGCGCACGGTCTGCTGCAGCTGCAGCCCCGGCGCTGGATCAGCGTCAACTACACGCATCAGCAGGTGCAGGCCGCGCTGGCCGGCCAAGGTGTGGCGCTGGCGCGGCTGGCGATGGTGCACGACGCGCTGGAACGCGGTGATCTGGTCGAGCCCTTCGGCCCGGCGCTGCGGCTGTGGGCCGAGCCCTGCTACTGGCTGATCCGGCTCGGCGAAGCGGCCAGCACACCGCGCGCCGGCCTGCACGCCGACATCCGTCCGGAAGTGCGCGCCTTCACCGACTGGGTGCTGGCGCAGGCCGCGCTGACCCGCGCCGCCATCGGCGACGTGCCCGACGCCGAGCAGAACGCCAACCCCGACTGAGGCTCGGCGCAGCCACCATGCATGCCTGCCGCGCATGGCTGCCATGCCGCATCGTCACCCCGCGCCGGCGCCGCAGCGCCTAGCATCCAACGACATCAGCCACGCGGCCTGCCGCACCCTTTCCGGAGGAACCCGACCATGCAGCTCTACATCGGCAACAAGAACTACTCGTCCTGGTCGATGCGACCGTGGGTGCTGCTGCGCCAGTTCGGCATCCCGTTCGAGGAAGTGCTGGTGCGCTTCGACAGCTTCGATGCCGGCTCGGCCTTCAAGACCGCGCTGGCCGGCGTGTCGCCGACCGCCAAGGTGCCGGTGCTGGTGGCTGATCACGGTCTGGTGGTCTGGGACACGCTGGCGATCGCCGAATACCTGGCCGAGCAGTTTCCGCAGCACGCGCTGTGGCCGCGCGACGCCGATGCGCGCGCTCGGGCTCGCTCGCTGTGCGCCGAGATGCATTCCGGCTTCCAGGCGCTGCGCAGCCACTGCGGCCAGAACATCGAGGCCGCGTTGCCGGACGTCGGTGCGCGCGTGCTGGCCGAGCAAGCCGGCGTGCGCGCCGATCTGGCCCGGCTGATCGCCATGTGGAGCGCCGCGCTGCAAGCCAGCGGCGGGCCGTTCCTGTTCGGCGAGTTCAGCATCGCTGACGCCTACTTCGCGCCGGTGGTCGGGCGGCTGCGGACCTATGCGCTGCCGGTGCCGACGCAGATCGCCGCCTACGCCGACCGTGTCTGGGCCGCGCCGGGCGTGGCGGCGTGGGTCGCGGATGCGCTGGCCGAGCGAGATTTCCTCCAGTTCGAGGAACCGTATCGGACCCAGCCGGGCTGAGCGCCACCGGCGTCCAGGCGGCCGGGAGCGCCGGGCGGTTCCACGACAATAGCGGCTCTTTCCGCTGAAATCGGGCCGCCACCGTCATGACCGCATCGTCCACGCTTCCCTTCCTGCCCTTCGCCCTGCCCGAGATCGGTGACGAGGAGATCGCCGAAGTCGTCGATACGCTCAAGTCCGGCTGGGTCACCACCGGGCCGAAGGCGCGCCGCTTCGAGCAAGACTTCGCCGCCTTCCTGGGCCAGCCGGGGATTGAAGCGATCGCGGTCAACTCGGCCACCGCCGGGCTGCATCTGGCGCTGGAAGCCATTGGCATCCAGCCGGGTGACGAGGTCATCACCACCACGCACACCTTTACCGCCACCGCCGAGGTGGTGCGCTACCTCGGCGCCGACGTGAAGCTGGTCGATATCGATCCGGCCACGCTGAACATCGATCCGAAAGCGATCGAGGCCGCCATCACGCCGAAGACCAAGGCGATCATCCCGGTGCACTACGCCGGCCTCGCGGTGGACATGGCTGCGATCCTCGACATCGCGCGCCGCCACAACCTGAAGGTGGTGGAAGACGCCGCCCACGCGCTGCCGAGCACGCACGCCGGCCAGTTGGTCGGCACGCTGGCCAGCGACGTCACCGTGTTCAGCTTCTACGCCAACAAGACCATCACGACCGGCGAAGGCGGCATGCTGGTGACGCGCGACCCTGCCATCGCGGCGCGCGCCAAGGTGATGCGGCTGCACGGCATCAACCGCGACGCTTTCGACCGCTTCACCGCCAAGGTGCCGAGCTGGTATTACGAGATCGTCGCGCCCGGCTTCAAGTACAACCTGACCGACATCGCCGCCGCACTCGGCATCCACCAGTTGAAGCGCGCACATGCCTTCCAGCAGAAGCGCGCCCAGCTCGCCGCGCTTTACAACGAACTGCTCGCCGACCTGCCGTTGATCCTGCCGCCGCAACCGCTGCCTGGCGAGCTGCACTCGTGGCATCTGTACGTGCTGCGGCTGGCGGACGACGCCCGGATCGGCCGCGACGCGCTGATCGAGGCGCTCTACGCCGTCGGCATCGGCTGCAGCGTGCATTACATTCCGCTGCACCTGCATCCGTACTGGCGCGAACGCTACAACCTGCAGGCCGCAGACTTCCCGCACAGCCAGCACGCCTTCGAGCGCATGCTCAGCCTGCCGCTCTACACCCGCATGACCGAGGCCGATGTCAGGCGCGTGGTGGCGGCGCTGCGCGCGGCGTTGGGATGATGGGCAAACGTCTGCTCGACATCACGCTGGCCGGGTTGGGCCTGCTGCTGCTTGCGCCGCTGCTGTTGCTGATCGCGCTGGCGATCAAGCTCGATTCCGACGGGCCGGTGCTCTTTTTGCAGGAGCGGGTCGGCCGGCGTGGCGCGGCGTTCAAGATCTACAAGTTCCGCACCATGCGGCACGACCCGGCCGGCGGCGGCGCGCTGATCACGGTCGGCAACGACAGCCGCATCACCCGCGTGGGCGCGCTGCTGCGCAACACCAAGCTGGACGAGCTGGCGCAGCTGTTCAATGTGCTGGGCGGCAGCATGAGCCTGGTCGGACCGCGCCCGGAAGTGGCACGCTACGTGGCGCACTATCCGGCCGAGCTGCGCGACAAGGTGCTGTCGGTGCGGCCCGGCATCACCGACTACGCCTCGCTGGAATTCCGCAACGAGAACAACCTGCTGTCGATGGCCGCCGATCCGGAGCGCGAGTACATCGACGCCGTGCTGCCCGTCAAGCTGCGCCTGCAGGCGCGCTACGTGGACGAGAGCAGCGTCGCCACCGATCTGCGCATCCTCTGGCGCACCGTCACGACCTTGCTGAGCCGCTGAACCGGCCACGGCCCTCTTTCTGGATTGACCACTCCCTTGATGCTCTGGCAACACCTCGACAGTCTGCTGACTCGCATCCGCCCGCACCGCGAGCACCTCGCGCTGCTGATCGACGCCGTGATGGTGTGGCTGTGCTGGCAGATCACCTATCTGTTCCGGCTCGGTTTCGAGCGCTGGATGAGCGCCCGGCCGAGCTACGACCCGTGGGTGATCCTCGGGCTGGTGGCGCTGTACATGCTGGTGTTCGTGCTGCTGCGGGTGCCCAAGGGCATGTGGCGCTTCTCGGGCTTTGGCGAAGTGCAGCGGCTCACGCTGGCCTGCGGCGCGGCCGGGCTGGTCGGCGCCGTGGTGGTGCTGATGGCGCAACTGGTCGGCGTGCCGCGTTCGGTGCTGGCGCTGCATCCGATCGTCAGCCTGATGGGGCTGTCGATGGTGCGCATCGGCTACCGCATGCTCTACGAGCACATGCGCGCCCGCACCAGCGGCAGCGCGCACGAGACGCACCGCGCGCTGGTGCTCGGCGCCGGCCACGCCGCGCGGCTGTTGATCGCCGGTATCCAGCATCAGGGCTGGGTAGTGGTCGGCTTGCTGGATGACGACCCGCGCAAGCACGGCGCCCGCGTCGGCAGCGTGCCGGTGCTTGGGAACCTGGAGAGCGCGCCGCATTGGGCCGAGCTGCACGGCATCACGCATGTGATCGTGGCGATTCCGTCCGCCAGCGGCAGTGCGCGCCGACGCATCCTTGACCTGGCCGCCGCGACACAGCTGCCGGTGGTGACGGTGCCGAGCGCGGCCGAGCTGCGCGACGGCAGCCAGTCGCCGGCGCAGGTGCGCGACATCGAACCCGACGACCTGCTGGGACGCGTGCCGGTGCAGCTCGACGAAGGCGGCATCAGCGAGTGCCTGTCCGGCAAGGTGGTGCTGATCACCGGCGCGGGCGGCTCGATCGGCGCGCAGCTGTGCCGGCAGGTGGCGCGCTACGGCCCGCGCCGGCTGGTGCTGTACGAGATGAGCGAATTCGCGCTCTACCGCATCGAGCAGGAGCTGTCGGAGAGCCACCCGCACATCCCGCTGGTGCGCTTGATCGGCGACGTCAAGGAGCTCGCCCATCTGCGCGCGACGATGCAGCGCTGGCGCCCGCAGGTGGTGTTCCACGCCGCCGCCTACAAGCATGTGCCGCTGATGGAGGAAGAGAACTCGATCGCCGCGCTGCGCAACAACACGCTCGGCACCTGGCGCACCGCGCTGGCCGCCGCCGAAGCGGGCGCCGAGCGCTTCGTGCTCATTTCCACCGACAAGGCCGTCAACCCGACCAACGTGATGGGTGCGACCAAGCGCGCCGCCGAAATGGTGATCGCGCGGCTGGCCAGCCAAGGCCACAGAACCCGCTTCATGGCGGTGCGTTTCGGCAACGTGCTGGGCTCGTCCGGCAGCGTGATCCCGAAATTCAAGGAGCAGATTGCCAAGGGCGGCCCGGTCACGGTGACGCACCCCGACATCACGCGCTTTTTCATGACCATCCCGGAAGCGGCGCGGTTGGTGATCCAGGCCGGTGCGATCGGCGACACCGGCCAGGTGTTCGTGCTCGACATGGGCGAGCCGGTGCGCATCGTCGATCTGGCGCGCGACCTGATCCGCCTCAGCGGCCACACGCTGGACGAGATCCCGATCAACTACAGCGGCCTGCGCCCGGGCGAGAAACTGTTCGAGGAACTGCTCGCCGACGCCGACGCCACCCTGCCGACCCGCTTCGAGCGCCTGCGCATCGCCAAACTCAATCATCTGAGCGGCGACGATGTGCAGCCGCTGCTCGACTGGGCCGACGCGCATCCGGTCGCGGCTGACGACGAGGTGCGCGCCCAGCTGGCGCGGCTGGTGCCGGAATACCGCCCCGGCGGCGGCGGATAAACCCTGCGGCCAGGCGCCGCATTTTGTGTGCGCTGTCGAACAGACTGCACGGCGCACAGCGCGTACTTTCAGGATGGCGCCGGCTCTCCCAAAAAACGATGGTGAAAAGCTTTGCGTGCCAGCGCCATCGTGAAGGGCCGCGCATGACATCCTCTGACGTGCAGATTGTTGCCGCTGACCGCAACCGCTACGCCTGGGTCGATACCGCCAAAGGCATTTGCATCGTGGCGGTGGTGTGCCTGTATGCCAATACCTACCTGGCGCAAGCACTCGGGCAAACCGGCTGGCTGGAGGTTTGGACCAAATTTGCCAAACCATTCCGGATGCCGGATTTCTTTCTGCTCTCAGGGTTATTTCTAGGCCGCGTCATCCATCGTCCTTGGCGCAGTTATCTCGATACCAAGGTGGTCCATTACGGCTATTTTCTGGTGCTCTGGACCGTGCCTTATCTGGCTTGGCGGCTGTTTGTCGAAGCGCCGCCTGAGCTGAGCGCGCTCAAGGTCGTCAAGACCTACATTTATTTTCTGATCCAGCCGCTGGCGATGCTGTGGTTCATCCAGATGCTGGCGATTTATTTTGTCACCACGCGATTGCTCAGAAACATGCCGAGCTGGTTATTGTTGACGACCACCGCAATGCTCTCGACCGCGCAGATACACAGCCACTTTGCGCCGCTGGAACACTTTGCCCAGTACTACGTATTTTTCGTCGCCGGTTATCTATTTTCTGCGCGCATTTTCAAGTGGGCCGATTGGGCGGCCGACCATCGCCAGCAGGCCTGGCTGCTGATCGGCGCCTGGGCGGTCACGAACGCCTGGTTTGTCACCGAAGGCTGGTCGCTGCTGCCCGTCTGGGAGATGGTCTGCGGCTTCACTGCCATCGGCGCCATCATCGCGCTGAGCAGCCTGCTGGCGGGCGCGCCGTGGCTGAACTGGCTGCGCGACCTGGGGCATCACTCGATCGTGGTCTACCTCGGCTTCTACCTGCCGCTGCTGTGGTGGCTGGCGGCCTATCGCCACTACGGCTGGCAGATCGAGATCAACCTGCTGGCCACCCTGACGGTGCTGCTGGGTGTGACGGCGGCGGTGCTGTTCAACCTGATCACGCGTCACAGCGTCTGGGCGTTTCTGTTCAAGCGGCCGGCCTGGGCCCATCTGCGGTCGGCACGGCCCAGCCGCCTGCCGTCCACACTGGCTTGAAGGGTGCAGCGCCGGGCTTTGGCCGACATCGCCAGCGGGTGGGGTATCGCGGTCAGCCGCAGGGTGGGCCACATGGCCGACAATGCGGCGGCTCGCCACGGGCGCACAACGCTCGTGCTCCACTTGCCACCAGACGCCTCTATACCGATGCAACGCCGCCTGCTGCTCCTTGCTTCAATCACTGTCCTCTTCACGGCCTGCGGCACACCGCCGGCCCAACCGGTCAAGCCCCCGCCGATGCCCCGCATCGGCGTGGCGCTGGGCGGTGGTGCCGCCAAGGGCTTTGCCCATGTCGGCGTGCTCAAGGTGCTGGAAGCCGCCAACCTGACCCCCGCCGTCGTGGCCGGCACCAGCGCCGGCAGCGTGGTCGGCGCGCTCTACGCCTCCGGCCTGAACGGCTTTGCGCTGCAGGAAACCTCTTTTGCGCTTGATGAGGGCCGTGTGCGCGACGTGACGCTGTTCGGCAGCGGCGGCCTGGTCAAGGGCGACAAGCTGCAGGACTACGTCAACGAGCTGGTCAAGCAGCGCCCGATGGAGAAGATGAGCCTGCCGTTTGCCGCCGTCGCCACCGATCTGGACAGCGGCAGCCGCGTCATCTTCGCGCGCGGCAACACCGGCCAGGCGGTGCGCGCGTCGTGCAGCGTGCCAGGCGTGTTCCAGCCGGCGCTGATCGGCGGCCGGCGTTATGTCGACGGCGGCCTGGTCAGTCCGGTGCCGGTCGATGCCGCGCGCGAACTCGGCGCCGACATCGTCATCGCGGTGGATATCTCGTCCAAGGCTCGCGACGGCAAGGCCGAGGGCATGCTCAGCAACCTGAACCAGACCATCACGATCATGGGTCAGAAGCTGGGCGAGCAGGAAATGACCCGCGCCGAGGTGGTGATCCGCCCGCGCGTCGGCCAGATCGGCGCGGCCGACTTCGACCAGAAACACGTCGCGGTGCTGGAAGGCGAAAAAGCCGCCCAGGCCGCCATGCCCGCCATCCGCGCCGCCATCGAGCGTTGGCAGCAGCTGCAGATGGCGAAGGAGGCGGTCAAGCGCTGAGCGGAGTTTTGTGCCGGTGCGATGATCCGGCTCGACGCTGTTGCACAGGGAGAACGCGCCGTGACGCCAGAAGCTCAAGCACGCCAGGCGATCGACCAGAAACTCCGGCAGGCCGGCTGGACGGTGCAGGACATGAAAGCGCTCAATCTGAGCGCGGCGGCCGGCGTGGCGGTGCGCGAATATCCCACCGACACCGGCCCGGCTGATTACGTGCTGTTCGTGCACCGGCAGGCCGTCGGCGTGATCGAAGCCAAGCGCGACGACGCCGGCGCCACCCTGGTCGCCACCGAAACCCAGACCGCACGCTATGCCAACGCCACACTGAAATGGCGCAAGGACCAGATGGCGCTGCGCTTTCTGTTCGAGGCGACCGGCCAGATCATTCGTTTTACCGACGGCCACGACCCGGCGCCGCGCTCGCGCGAGATATTCAATTTCTTCCGTCCGGAAACCCTGGCAGATTGGCTCACGCAGACCGCCACGCTGCGTCGCCGGCTGGCCGAGCAGATGCCGGCCTTGCCGACACAAAACCTGCGCGACTGCCAGATCAGCGCCGTCAGCGGCCTGGAAAAATCCCTGGCAGGCAATCGACCGCGCGCGCTGGTTCACATGGCCACCGGCGCCGGCAAGACCTTCACCGCCATCACGGCGATGTATCGGCTGCTGAAGTTTGGCGGTGCGCGGCGCATTCTGTTTCTGGTCGATACGCGCAATCTTGGCAAACAGGCGCAGCAGGAATTGATGGCCTACACGCCGCCGGATGACGCACGCCAGTTCACCGAGCTGTACAACGTGCAGCGGCTGGCCAGCAGCCAGATCGATCCGCACGCGCAGGTCTGCATCAGCACCATCCAGCGCATGTATTCGATCCTGAGCGGCGAGCCGATCGATGATTCCGCTGAAGACATCTCGCTCAGCGCACTGCAGCAGACACCAAACCAGCAGAAATGGGTCAGCTACAACCCGGCGGTGCCGGTGGAGAGTTTTGACGTCATTGTCATCGACGAATGCCACCGCAGCATCTACAACCTGTGGAAACAGGTGCTGGATTATTTTGACGCGTTCCTGATCGGCCTGACCGCCACGCCTGACAAACGGACCTTCGGCTTTTTCAGGGAAAACATCGTCGCCGAATACACCTACGAGCAATCGGTGGCCGATGGCGTGAATGTGGGCTACGACGTGTTCCTGATCGAAACGGAAATCACCCAGAAAGGTGCGCTGTTGCAAGCGCGCGAATGGGTTGATCACCGCGACCGGCAAACGCGCCGGAAACGCTGGGCGCAGACCGATGACGACACCGCCTATACCGGCAAGGAGCTGGACCGCTCGGTGGTGAACCCGAGCCAGATTCGCAAGGTGATCGAGACGATGAAAACGGCGCTGGAAACTCGCATCTTCCCACAGCGCCGTGAAATGCCCAAGACGCTGATCTTTGCCAAGACCGACAGCCACGCCGACGACATCATCCAGATCGTGCGCGAGGTCTACAACCAGGGCAACGAGTTTTGCCGCAAGGTGACTTACAGCGAAAAGGACGCCGAAGGTGTGCTGGCGAATTTTCGCAACGAGTATTTTCCGCGCATCGCCGTGACGGTGGACATGATTGCCACCGGCACCGATGTGAAACCGCTTGAGGTGCTGCTGTTCATGCGCGATGTGCGCAGCAAGGGTTATTACGAGCAGATGAAAGGCCGTGGCGTGCGCAGCCTGGGCATCGATGCCTTGCAGCGCGTCAGCGGCTCGGCCAGCGGCGCCAAGGACCGCTTTGTGCTGATCGACGCGGTGGGCGTGGAGAAATCACTCAAGACCGAGAGCCGGCCGCTGGAAAAGAAACCCGGCGTGGCCCTGAAAGATCTGCTGCAAGGTGTGGCGCTGGGCAGCCGCGATGACGACACGCTGCTGTCGCTGGCAAACCGGCTGCTGCGGCTGGCCAAGCAACTCGACGACAAGGCGCAGGCGCGCATCGAGAAAATCAGCGGCGGCGTGCCGGTGGGTGAATTGGGCAAGGCGCTGATTCAGGCGCTGGACCCGGATCAGATTGCGGCGGCGGCCCTCAGCACGGCGCGCGCCAATGGTATCAGCCGCAGCGAAGACACGCTGCTGGCGCAGGAGCTTGAAACTGCCCGTGCGCAGCGGGTCGCGGCCGCCTGCGCGCCGTTTGACCAGCCCGAATTGCGCGACGCGATTGAATCCGCCCGGCGCGAGCATGAGCAGCTGATTGACCATATTCACATCGACACGCTGACCTTTGCCGGGTTTTCAGAGCAAGCCGAGCAGGCAGCGCAGAAAACCATCCAGACCTTTACCGACTATCTGCAAACGCATCGTGACGAGATCGAGGCGCTGGGTTTCTTTTACCAGCAACCCTATCAACGCCGCGCGCTGACGCTGGAAATGGTCGAAACCCTGCACGAACGCCTGAGCCGCCCGCCGCTGATGCTCACCACCGAGCGCCTGTGGGGCGCCTATGCGCGGGTGCAGGCCGGCCGCGTCAAAGGAATGGAAACACGGCGCCAGCTCACCGATCTGGTTTCGCTGGTGCGGTTTGCGCTGGGGCTGGACGGCGCACAGGCGGAACTGCGCCCATTCTCTGACGACGTGGACCGGCGTTTCCAGGCCTGGATATTCCGCCACAATGCGCAGCGCACCACCGCCTTCACCCCGGAACAAACCGATTGGCTGCGCCTGATGAAAGACCATATTGCCAGCAGCTGCAGCATCAGCCGCAGCGATTTTGATTACGCCGAACTCGCCGGCCGTGGCGGCCTGCAAAAAGTCTGGCACGTGCTGGGCAAGGAACTGGACAGCTTGATGAATGAGATGAATTTGGAGTTGGTGGCGTGAGCAGTTTGCCTAAAGGATGGGCGCAAGCCTGCTTGCCTGATTTAATTTCTCACAATGGCGTTTTTATCGATGGAGACTGGATCGAAAGCAAAGATCAAGATCCCAGTGGAGATGTTCGTCTGATTCAACTCGCAGACATCGGGGATGGCCGCTATGTCAACAAGTCGAACAGATTTCTGGCCCACCAAAAAGCTATTGATTTGGGCTGCACGATTCTTAAAATCGGTGATGTGCTGATTGCACGCATGCCAGATCCTTTGGGCAGAGCATGTATCTTCCCCGGAGATAACAAGCTGGCTGTAACGGTGGTTGATGTTTGCGTCGTACGCGGTCAACAAGAGCACTTTGATCGCTCATGGTTGATGTATTTCATCAATTCATCTGAATTTCGTAGCGATATTCATTCGCTTCAAAGTGGATCAACGCGAAAGCGTATATCCAGGGGAAATCTGAGCACACTGAAACTGCCGATTCCACCCCGTGCCGAACAAACCCGCATCGTCGCCAAACTCGAAGAACTGCTCTCCGATCTGGATGCCGGCGTGGCCGAGCTGAAAGCCGCGCAAAAGAAACTTGTTCAATACCGTCAATCGTTGCTCAAGGCCGCCGTGGAAGGTGCCCTCACGGCCGAATGGCGCGCCAGTCATTCGCCCGCAGAAACCGGCGCGGAGCTGCTGGAACGCATCCTGAAAACCCGCCGCGAACGCTGGGAAGCCAAACAGCTGGCAAAGTTTGCCGAACAGGGCAAGGCGCCGCCGAAGGGGTGGAATGATAAATATCCGGAGCCGGTGAAATCCGATGCGCCTGGATTACCGGATTTACCCTCAGGTTGGGCTTGGGCAAGCATGGACACGCTGATACTAGACGGCCCGCAGAATGGCTTATATCTACCCGCTTCCAAATATGGAACAGGTACGCCCATTCTGAGAATTGACGACTTTCAAATCGGCTATTGCAGACCACGCACCGCCTTGAATCTGGTTGAAGCCACCGAGGATATTTTGTCAACCTACACGCTGTCAGCAGGCGACATGGTCATCAACAGAGTCAATAGCATGACTCACCTTGGCAAGTCATTGGTCATTGGGGCCTCAATGAATGGTGTTTTATTCGAATCCAATATGATGCGAATGAATTTGGCTGATGGAATCGCAAGTGACTATGTCGGTCATTACCTTGGCTCCATGATCGGACGGGCACGCCTGATTCATGACGCAAAGTGGGCAGTCAATCAGGCCAGCATCAATCAGCAAGACGTCAAGCGCACGCCTGTGCCGATTCCTGCAACGCTGGAACAGCTAGAAATCGTTCGCCTGGTTAATGATCAAATGAGCGCCATTGATCAATTAGGCGTCAGCATTCAGACGAACCTCAAACAATCCGCCGCCCAGCGCCAGAACATTCTCAAGGCCGCGTTCTCCGGCCAGTTGGTGCCGCAAAACCCCGATGACGAGCCGGCCGAGGTGCTGCTGGCGCGCATTCGGGCTGAGCGCGCAGTTAATACGGTCAAAGCGGCGCGAAACCAGCGAAGTCGCAAGGAGCCGGCATGACAAAACCAAATAAATCTGCGTCACCCGACGCTGCTCTGGTTCAGGCCGGCATGGAGGCTGGGCCGCTGTTGAGCGATTTGCGGCAATTGTCGCCACACTGTGGCGACAATTGAGCTGGTCGCACCTCCGCGAGTTGCTGCCGCTCAAGTGGCCCTATCAGCGCGAGTTTTATGCGGAGATATTTAAATCACACGCTGCGCGACGACAGCGTCGGCGCGTGGCTGACTGACCAGGAGACCACGACATGATCGACAGCATCCAGATCGATGGATTCAAATCGATTGCCACGATGACGCTGCCGCTGGGCCGGGTGAACTGTTTCATCGGGGCCAACGGCGCCGGCAAGAGCAACATCCTCGAAGCCATCGGCGTGCTGGGCGCGGCAGCGAACGGCCGGGTCGATGACGAAGCGCTGCTGCGCCGGGGCGTGCGCCCGGGTCTGCCGCGCCTGTACAAGACCTCGTTCGAGTCGGGCCGGGTGCCGGCGCACATCGGCCTGTGCGCGCAGGGGCCGCAGGGCGAGAGCTACCGTGTCTCGCTGCTCAATCCGCTCGACAGCCCCGAACCGGCCTGGACGTTCAAGACCGAGCGGCTCAGCGACGGCCAGATCGACGTGGTGTCCGACGGCGTGCGCAACCGGCGCAACCTGTCGCCAACCGCCGGGCTGGCGGCGCTGAAGATGGTGGATCTGGAACGCGACAACCTGGCGGCCAGCCTGATGGCGCGCCTGCAGCAGTTCGCCATCTACTCGCCCAACACGCCGACGCTGCGCGGCATGGTCGGCGATCCGCAGTCGCGCAGCCCCGTCGGGCTGGCCGGCGGGCGGCTCGCCGAGGGTTTCGCGGAGTTCCGCAAGTCGGTACTGGACAAGGACGATGCCTGGCTCGACAGCGTGTTCGGGCTGGTGGACTGGGTGGCCGACATCCAGACCACCCAGACGGCCGGCGCGCTGCTATCGCCCTCGGTGGCACGCACCCAGGAGGCGCTGAAGTTCACCGACCGCTTCATGAAGAAGAGCCGCAACACGCTCACCGCCTATGACGCCAGCGAGGGCGCGCTGTACGTGCTGTTCTGCGCCATCCTGTGCCTGTCGCCGCACGCGCCCGGCATGCTGGCGATCGACAACCTGGATCAGGCACTCAATCCGCGCCTGGTCACCCGCCTGGCGGCGCAGATGCGGCGCTGGCTGGACGACCCGGCGGCGGCCCACCGGCAGGTGCTGTTCACGGCCCACAACCCGGCGGTACTCGATGGCCTGGACCTGCGCGACGACGCGGTGCGCCTGTTCGCGGTCGAGCGCAACAGCGACGGCCACACCGTCGTGCGGCGCATCGAGCCGTCCGAGCGGCTGCTCAAGCTCAACGAGACTTACCCGCTGTCCCGACTCTGGCTGATGGGCAACCTGGGAGCGGTGCCGAATGTCTGAGACGCTGCGCGTGGCCCTGATCGCCGAGGGGCCGACCGATGCCACCCTGATCGAAGCCGCGCTGAAAGGCTTTCTGGATCGGCCCTTCGTGCTGATCCAGTTGCAGCCGGAGCCGACCCGGCCCCAGATGGGCGCCGGCTGGGGTGGTGTGCTGAAGTGGTGCCGGGCGTTCGCGGCCGGCGGCCATGCCGCGCTGGAAAACGACCCGACGCTGGAAGGCTTCGACCTGTTCATCCTGCATCTGGACGCCGACGTGGCCAACAAGTCCTACGCCGACTACGGTGACGAACTGGTGCATCTGGCCGCCGCGCAGGGGCTGCCTGCGATGCCGTGCGCTCGGCCTTGCCCGCCGGCATCGGCGAGCGTCGAGCAGGTCGAGCGTCTGCTGGGCGGATGGCTCAACTTGCCGGCTGGCAGCCCGGGGCCGCAGACGGTGTGGTGCATCCCGTCCAAATCAACCGAATCCTGGCTGGTGGCCGCCTGGCTGAACACCGAAACGGCCCTGCTGGCAGGTGTCGAATGCAACGCCCGACTGGAAAGCCGGCTGGCCAGCCTGCCCAAGGGCCGCAAGCTGCGCAAGACGGTCACCGACTACCGCAAGGCCGCGCCCGAACTGACCCGGCGCTGGCACTCGAACGTCCGGCCCCACTGCGCACAGGCCCACCTTTTCGAACAACGGGTGACAGCGGCCCTGCCGCCCGCCACTCACGCACCGACCGCGACATGAACACCTCCTCCCTCATCCAGAAAGTCTGGAACTTCTGCCACACACTGCGCGATGACGGCGTCGGCTACGGCGACTATCTGGAGCAGCTCACCTACTTGCTGTTCCTGAAGATGGCGCACGAGTACGCGCAGGAGCCCTATCTGCGCGACACCGGCATTCCGGCCGGCTTCGACTGGGCCAGCCTGCGCGAGCGTACCGGCGAGCCGCTGGAGGCGCACTACCTCGCCACGCTGCACCGACTCGGCAGCGCGCCGGGCATGCTGGGCGCGATCTTCTTCAAGGCGCAGAACAAGATTCAAGATCCGGCCAAGCTGTCCCGGCTGGTGCAGATGATCGACGAGCAGAGCTGGGTCGGCATGGACGCCGACACCAAGGGCGATCTGTACGAAGGCCTGCTGCAGAAGAACGCCGAGGACACCAAGAGCGGCGCCGGCCAGTACTTCACGCCGCGCGCGCTGATCCAGGCCATGGTGGCCTGCATGCGCCCCGAGCCGATGCAGACGATTGCCGATCCGGCCTGCGGCACGGGCGGCTTCTTCCTCGCTGCCAACGACTGGCTCAGCGGCACCGGCCAGTGGGTGCGCGAGCACGGCCGCTGGCTGGGGCACGGCGCGCGCGTGCTGGACCGCCGGCAGAAACAGTTCCTGCGCGACCAGACCTTTCACGGCAACGAGATCGTGCCCGGCACGCGGCGCATGTGCCTGATGAACCTGTTCCTGCACAGCATCGGCGAGATCGACGGCCAGCCGGCCGTGGCGCGCGCCGATGCGCTGATCACCGAATCAGCCCTGAAGGTGGACATGGTGCTGGCCAACCCACCCTTCGGCAAGAAGAGCAGCATGACCATCACCAACGAGGACGGCGAGGAAGACCGCGAGGCGCTGACCTATCAGCGCCAGGACTTCTGGGAAACCACCTCGAACAAGCAGCTCAACTTCCTGCAGCACATCGTCAGCATGCTCAAGGTGACCGGGCGCGCGGCGGTGGTGCTGCCGGACAATGTGCTGTTCGAGGGCGGCGCGGGCGAGAAGATTCGCCGCAAGCTGCTGGAGACCTGCGATGTCCACACCATCCTGCGCCTGCCCACCGGCATCTTCTACGCGCAGGGCGTCAAGGCCAATGTGGTGTTCTTCGACGCCCGGCCCAAGGACGGCCAGACCCACACGCGCGGCATCTGGTTCTACGACCTGCGCACCAACCAGCACTTCACGCTCAAGACCCGGCCGCTGCGGCTGGAAGATCTGCGCGATTTCATCGCCTGCTACCACCCGGCCGACCGGCACCTGCGCCGCGCCAGCGAGCGCTTCCGCTTCTACGCCCATGACGAGCTGATCGCCCGCGACAAGGCCAGCCTGGATCTGTTCTGGCTCAAGGACGACAGCCTGGACAAGCTCGACGATCTGCCGCCACCCGAGGCGCTGCAGCAGGAAATCATCGACCACCTGGAGGCCGCGCTGCTGGCCTTTCGGGATGTGGCGGCGGCGCTGCCCAAGACCTCAAGAGCAGAGGTCTGACGGACAGGCCACCCGTCATTCCGCCAGCAGCGCCTTCAAGAACCGCCCCGTATGGCTGCCCGGATGCGCTGCCACCGCTTCCGGCGTGCCGGCCACCAGCAGCTGGCCGCCGCCTGAGCCGCCTTCCGGGCCCATGTCGATCAGCCAGTCGGCGGTCTTGATGACGTCGAGGTTGTGCTCGATCACCACCACCGTGTTGCCGGCGTCGCGCAGCTGGTGCAGCACCTTGAGCAGCAGCTGGATGTCCTGGAAGTGCAGGCCGGTGGTCGGCTCGTCGAGGATGTAGAGCGTGCGGCCGGTGTCGCGCTTGCTCAGCTCCAGCGCCAGCTTGACGCGCTGCGCCTCGCCGCCTGACAGCGTGGTGGCCGCCTGGCCGAGCTTGATGTAGCCCAGGCCGACGTCGAGCAGCGTCTGCAGCTTGCGCGCGATGGCCGGCACGGCGTTGAAGTAGGCGTGCGCGTCTTCCACCGTCAGGCCGAGCACCTGGGTGATGCTCTTGCCCTTGTAGAGCACCTCCAGCGTCTCGCGGTTGTAGCGCTGGCCGTGGCAGGTGTCGCAAGGCACGTAGACGTCGGGCAGGAAATGCATCTCCACCTTGATGACGCCGTCGCCCTGGCAGGCCTCGCAGCGCCCGCCCGCGACGTTGAAGCTGAAGCGGCCCGGGCCGTAGCCGCGTTCGCGCGCCATCGGCACTTCGGCGAACAGCTCGCGGATCGGCGTGAACAGCCCCGTGTAGGTGGCCGGATTGCTGCGCGGCGTGCGCCCGATCGGACTCTGATCGACGTTGATGACCTTGTCGAAGGCGTCCAGCCCTTCGATGTCGTCGTGCGCCTCGGGTTCGGCGTGGCTCTGGTAGAGCTTCTTGGCCACTGCGGTGTAGAGCGTGTCGTTCACCAGCGTGCTCTTGCCCGAGCCGGACACACCGGTCACGCAGGTCAGCAGCCCGACCGGGATCTCGACCGTCACGCCGCGCAGATTGTTGCCACGCGCATTGACGATCCTGAGCGTGCGCGGATCGACCTGATCGCTGAGCTGGCGGCGCCGCTGCGGCACCTCGATGCGCAGGCGCCGGCCCAGGTAGGCGCCGGTCAGCGAGTCCGGATTGGCCGCCACTTCGGCCGGCGTGCCTTCCGCCATCACCTGGCCGCCATGCACGCCAGCGCCCGGGCCCATGTCCACCACGTGGTCGGCGGCCCAGATCATGTCCTCGTCGTGCTCGACCACCAGCACCGAGTTGCCCAGGTCGCGCAGGTGCTTCAAGGTGGCGATCAGGCGCTCGTTGTCGCGCTGGTGCAGGCCGATCGACGGCTCATCCAGCACGTACATCACGCCGGTGAGTCCCGAGCCGATCTGGCTGGCCAGGCGGATGCGCTGCGCCTCGCCGCCCGACAGTGTGTCGGCGCTGCGGTCCAGGCTCAGGTAGTTGAGGCCGACGTCGTTGAGGAACTTGAGCCGGGCGCGGATTTCGCGCACCACCTTGTCGGCGATCTCGGCCTTGGCGCCACTGAGCCGCAGGCGTTCGAAATAGCTCAGGCAGTCGGCCAGCGTGGCGTGCTCGACCTCGAAGATCGGCTTGCCGGGCAAGGCGTGGGCAGTCGCGGCGGCCTCGCCCGGCTCGGCCGGCGCGTGCGGCAAGAACACATGACGCGCCTCACGACGCAGGCGCGCACCGCCGCAGTCGGGGCACGACTTGGCGCATTGGTAGCGCGCCAGGTCTTCACGCACCGTGACCGAATCGGTCTCGCGGTAGCGCCGCTCGAAGTTCGGGATGATGCCTTCGAAGGGATGGGCGCGTTTCACGCTGCGCTTCTTGCCCGCCGTGCCTTCGGCCTGGTAGACAAACATGATCTCGGTCGGGCCCGAGCCGTGCAGCAGCACGTGGCGGAACTCGGTCGGCAGCTCCTCCCAGGGCGTGTCGAGATCGAAGCTGTAATGCGCGGCGACACTTTCCAGCATCGCGTACATGTAGGCGTTGCGCCGATCCCAGCCCTTCACCGCGCCACTGCCCAGACTCAGGCTCGGGAATGCCACCACCCGATCCGGATCGAAGGCGGTGACCTGGCCCAGGCCGTCGCAGCTCGGGCAGGCGCCGACCGGCGAGTTGAACGAGAACAGCCGTGGCTCCAGCTCCGACAGCGAATAGCTGCAGACCGGACAGGCGAACTTGTTCGAAAACAGCTGCTCGCCGGCACCGGCCGCATCGGTCGGCACGTCCATCTGCCAGGCAATCGCCCGGCCCTGGGCGATGCGCAGCGCCGCCTCGAAGCTCTCAGCCAGGCGCTGCTTGGCGTCCGGGCGCACTTTCAGGCGGTCGATGACGACGTCGATGTCGTGCTTCTCGGCTTTTTTCAGCGCCGGCAGATCGGCGGCTTCGACCACCTGGCCATCGACGCGAAAGCGCACATAGCCCTGCGCCTGCATCTCCTGGAACAGCTCGACGAACTCGCCCTTGCGGTCGCGCGCCACCGGCGCCAGGATCATCAGCTTGGTTTCCTCGGGCAGCGCCAGCACCGCATCGACCATCTGGCCGACACTCTGGGCGTCGAGCGGCAGCGCGTGCTCGGGGCAATAGGGCGTGCCGGCGCGGGCGTAGAGCAGGCGCAGGTAGTCGTGGATCTCGGTGATGGTGCCGACCGTCGAGCGCGGGTTGTGGCTGGTGGCCTTCTGCTCGATGCTGATGGCGGGCGACAGGCCCTCGATCACATCGACATCGGGCTTGTCCATCAGCTGCAGGAACTGGCGCGCATAGGCGCTCAGGCTCTCGACATAGCGGCGCTGACCTTCGGCGTAGAGCGTGTCGAAGGCCAGGCTCGACTTGCCCGAGCCCGACAGGCCGGTGATCACGACCAGCGCGTACTTTGGCAGGTCGAGATCGATGTTCTTCAGGTTGTGCGTGCGGGCGCCACGCACGCTGATCAGGCTGGCAGGTGCAGGCGGACGAAAGGCGGATTCATTGCGGCGCGATGACATGGCAGACTGGTGATGGGCAACCTGCCATGATAGTGCCGACCGCCCACCAACAGTGATACTCCGGGTTGTATCGACCCATCCAGTCGAGTCGAATAGGAACCATGGCCTCCTCTGCATCCGTGATCGCTCTGCCCACAGGCCACAGCACCACCCCGTACAACCCGCAGGCCCATGTCTGCGCCCAGTGCGGCGTACGGCAATTTGCCTTGTTCGGCGCACTGGACGAAGCGGCGCTGGCCGAAATCCACTACCACATTGCCGACATCCGGCTGCAGCCGGGCGCGCTGCTCTACGCGGCCCAGTCGCCAGGCTCGGCGGTCTACACGATCCGCTCCGGCGTGGTGCGGATGGAACGGGTCAGCGAGGCCGGCGAGCGGCGCATCCTGCGCCTGTCGGGCCGCACCGATCTGCTCGGGCTCGAATCGATCCTGCACCAGACCTACGCCGCCGATGCGGTGGCCTGCACCACCGTCGATGTCTGCCGGATTCCGCGCGTCCTGATCGACGAGCTGGGCCAGAAGCACCCGCAGCTGCTGCGCGACCTGATGAAACGCTGGCAGCGCGCCCTCGACGACGCCGACGAGTGGCTCACCGAGCTGACCCGTGGCCCGGCGCGCCAGCGCATGCTGCGCCTGCTGCTCAAGCTGAGCGAATACAGCAGCGACGACGGCCTGATCTGGCTGCCGACTCGTCCTGAAATGGGCGCGATGCTCGACATGACCTTCGAGACCGCCAGCCGGCTGATTTCAGTGCTGAAGCGCGAAAACATCCTGGAGCCGATCGACCTGCGCTCGGCACGGATTCACATGCCGGCGTTGATGGTGGCACTGCGCGGAAACACCACCGAGCGCTGACCCGTCCGCCCACAAAAAAGCCCGCCAGAGTTGGCGGGCTTTTTGCTGCCGGTCACCGGCCGAGCCTTGGTGGCTCAACCGGTGGTGACGGACAGATCGACTCAGGCCGACATCAAGCGTCCGAGCTGTCGTCATCCGCATCGACCGCAGCCAGCGCTTCCTGCGCTTCCTGCAGCGCGATGGCGCGGCGCTCGTTGTCGTCCATTTCTTCCTTGGCCTTGCGAGCCTGGTGATAAGCCAGACCGGTACCAGCCGGAATCAGACGACCGACGATGACGTTTTCCTTCAGACCACGCAGCTCGTCGCGCTTGCCCATGATGGCAGCCTCGGTGAGCACGCGCGTGGTTTCCTGGAACGACGCCGCCGAGATGAACGAATCGGTCGACAGCGAGGCCTTGGTGATGCCCAGCAGCACGTCCGCATACGTGGCCGGGATCTTGTCCTGGGCACGCAGCTTGTCGTTGGTGCCGAACAGCTCCGAGCGCTCGACCTGCTCGCCGACGATGTAGTGCGACTCGCCCGAGTTGGTGATCTGCACCCGACGCAGCATCTGGCGCACGATCACCTCGATGTGCTTGTCGTTGATCTTCACGCCCTGCAAGCGATAGACGTCCTGCACTTCGTCGACGATGTAGCGCGCCAGTTCCTCGACCCCCAGCAGACGCAGGATGTCCTGCGGATCGGCCGGACCGTCGACGATCGACTCGCCCTTGTTGACCACCTGGCCTTCGTGCACCAGGATGTTCTTTTCCTTCGGCACCAGGTCTTCCCAGACCTTGCCGTCCGGATCGGTGATCTGCAGGCGCACCTTGCCCTTGGTTTCCTTGCCGAACGACACCGTGCCGGTGATCTCGGCCAGCGAACCCTTGTCCTTGGGCGTGCGGGCTTCGAACAGTTCCGCCACACGCGGCAGACCGCCGGTGATGTCACGCGTCTTCTGGCCTTCGACCGGGATACGTGCCAGCACTTCGCCGGGCATCACGTCCTGACCGTCACGCACCTGGATCAGCGCGCCGACCTGGAAGCCGATCGTCACCGAGTGATCGGTGCCGGGGATCTTGACTTCCTGACCAGCGAAGTCGAGCAGCTTGACCTGCGGACGCACCACCTTGGCCGAGCCGCGACGCTTCGGGTCGATCACGACCAGCGTCGACAGACCCGTCACTTCATCGACCTGCTTGGCCACCGTGACGCCTTCTTCGACGTTCTCGAAGCGCATCTTGCCGGCGAACTCGGTGATGATCGGGCGGGTCAGCGGATCCCAGTTGCCCAGGATCGTGCCGACCTTGATCTGCTGATCGGCCTTGACGTTCAGCGTCGCGCCGTACGGCACCTTGTGACGCTCGCGCTCACGGCCGTGCTGGTCGGAGATGATGATTTCGCCGGAACGGGAAATCACCACCAGCTCGCCCTTGCCGTTCGTGACGTAGCGCATCGTGCTGTTGAAGCCGATGAAACCGTCCGACTTGGCGTCCACGCTGGAAGCCACTGCGGCACGCGACGCGGCACCACCGATGTGGAAGGTCCGCATGGTCAGCTGCGTGCCCGGCTCACCGATCGACTGCGCAGCGATCACGCCGACCGCCTCGCCCTGGTTCACCAGGCCGCCACGGCCCAGATCGCGGCCGTAGCACTTGGCGCAGATGCCGAAGCGGGTGTCGCAGGTCAGCGGGGTGCGGACCTTGACTTCGTCGGCGCCGGCTGCTTCCAGGATGTCCATCGCGTCTTCGTCCAGCATCTTGCCGGCCAGAAGCAGCGTTTCCTGGGTCTCAGGGTGCAGCACATCGACGGCGGTGACGCGGCCGAGAATGCGGTCACGCAGCGATTCGATGACTTCGCCGCCTTCGACCAGGGCGCGCATCGCCATGCCGTTGTCGGTGCCGCAGTCGTCTTCGATCACGACCAGATCCTGCGTCACGTCGACCAGACGGCGCGTCAGGTAACCCGAGTTCGCGGTCTTCAGCGCCGTATCCGCCAAGCCCTTGCGAGCACCGTGAGTCGAGATGAAGTACTGCAGAACGTTCAGGCCTTCGCGGAAGTTCGCCGTGATGGGCGTCTCGATGATCGAACCGTCCGGCTTGGCCATCAGGCCGCGCATGCCGGCGAGCTGGCGGATCTGAGCGGCGGAACCCCGCGCGCCCGAGTCGGCCATCATGTAGATGGAGTTGAACGACTCCTGATCCACTTCCTTGCCGTGGCGGTCGATGGTCTTCTGCTTGGACAGCTGACTCATCATGACCTTGCCGACCTCGTCGCCGGTCTTGCCCCAGATGTCCACCACCTTGTTGTAGCGTTCGCCCGAAGTCACCAGACCGGAGATGTACTGCTGCTCGATCTCCTTGACCTCGTTTTCAGCGCGCTCGATCAGGCCCGGTTTTTCCTTCGGCACCAGCATGTCATCGATCGCGATCGAGATGCCGGCGCGCGTCGCCAGCCGGAAACCGCTCTGCAGCAGCTTGTCGGCGAACACCACGGTGTCCTTGAGGCCGCACTTGCGGAACGAGGTGTTGATCAGGCGCGAGATTTCCTTCTTCTTGAGCGCCTTGTTCATGTTGGTGAACGCCAGGCCCTTCGGCAGGATCTCGGACAGCAGGGCACGACCGACGGTGGTTTGCACCAGCCGGGTTTCAGGCACCCACTCGTTGCTGACCTTGTCGCGCACGAACTCGGTCAGACGCACGCTGATCTTGGCGGTGATCTCGACGGCGTTGTTGTCCAGCGCGCGCTGCACTTCAACCACGTCCGAGAAGATCATGCCTTCGCCACGGGCGTTGATGCGTTCGCGGGTCGCGTAGTACAGACCCAGCACCACGTCTTGCGACGGCACGATCGACGGCTCGCCCGAGGCCGGGAACAGCACGTTGTTGGAGGCCAGCATCAGCGCGCGGGCTTCCATCTGCGCTTCGATCGACAGCGGAATGTGCACGGCCATCTGGTCGCCGTCGAAGTCGGCGTTGAACGCCGCGCAAACCAGCGGATGCAGCTGGATCGCCTTGCCTTCGATCAGCACCGGCTCGAACGCCTGAATGCCCAGACGGTGCAGCGTCGGCGCGCGGTTCAGCAGGATCGGGTGCTCCTTGATCACCTCTTCCAGGATGTCCCACACCACCGGCGTGCCGGATTCGACTTCCTTCTTGGCCTGCTTGATGGTGGACGCAATGCCCATCGCCTCAAGGCGGCTGAAGATGAACGGCTTGAACAATTCGAGGGCCATCAGCTTGGGCAGACCGCACTGATGCAGCTTGAGCGTCGGACCCACCACGATGACCGAACGGCCCGAGTAGTCAACCCGCTTGCCCAGCAAGTTCTGGCGGAAACGGCCCGACTTGCCCTTGATCATGTCGGCCAGCGACTTGAGCGCACGCTTGTTGGCACCGGTCATCGCCTTGCCGCGACGGCCGTTGTCGAGCAGCGAATCGACCGCTTCCTGCAGCATGCGCTTTTCGTTGCGCACGATGATTTCCGGCGCCTTCAACTCCAGCAAGCGCGCGAGGCGGTTGTTGCGGTTGATGACGCGGCGGTACAGGTCGTTCAGGTCGGAGGTCGCGAAGCGGCCGCCGTCCAGCGGCACCAGCGGACGCAGGTCCGGCGGCAGCACCGGCAGCACGTCCATGACCATCCAGCTCGGCCGGATGCCCGACTTCTTGAAGGCTTCCATCACCTTGAGGCGCTTGGAATTCTTCTTGACCTTCAGCTCGGAGCCGGTCATGTCGCCGCGCAGCTTCTCGATCTCGACGTCGAGATCCATTTCGGCCAGCAGCTTCTGCACGCCTTCGGCACCCATCAGCGCAATGAATTCGTCACCGAACTCGCGCTTCTTGGTGTCGTAGTCGTCTTCCGACATGATGCTGAACTTCTTCAGCGGCGTCATGCCCGGATCGACCACCACATAGGCTTCGAAGTACAGCACGCGTTCGATGTCGCGCAGCGTCATGTCGAGCACCAGGCCCAGACGGCTCGGCAGCGACTTCAGGAACCAGATGTGCGCGCAAGGAGCGGCCAGGTCGATGTGACCCATGCGGTCGCGGCGCACCTTGGTTTGCGTGACTTCAACGCCGCACTTTTCGCAGATCACGCCACGGTGCTTCAAGCGCTTGTACTTGCCGCACAGGCACTCGTAGTCCTTGATCGGGCCGAAGATCTTGGCGCAGAACAGACCGTCGCGTTCAGGCTTGAACGTGCGGTAGTTGATCGTCTCGGGCTTCTTCACTTCACCAAACGACCACGAACGGATCTTCTCGGGCGAAGCGAGCCCGATCTTGATCGCGTCAAAGTGTTCATCCGGCGTGAATTGCTTGAACAGGTCCAGCAAGCCTTTCATGCATCTCTCCTAAAACTCGGTATCTCTAAACACACAGGAACTCAACTCAGGCACAGGGCGCCGGCCCGCAGGCCGCGCCCCGGGCGTCCTTAGTTGCGCTCCAGCTCGATGTCGATACCGAGCGAACGAATTTCCTTGACCAGCACGTTGAACGATTCCGGCATGCCGGCTTCGATCGAATGCTCACCCTTGACGATGCTCTCGTAGACCTTGGTCCGGCCATTCACGTCATCCGACTTGACGGTCAGCATTTCCTGCAGCACATAAGCCGCGCCGTAGGCTTCCAGGGCCCAGACTTCCATTTCACCGAAGCGCTGACCACCGAACTGCGCCTTGCCGCCCAGCGGCTGCTGGGTGACGAGCGAGTACGGGCCAGTCGAACGGGCATGCATCTTGTCGTCGACCAAGTGGTGCAGCTTCAGCACGTGCATGTAGCCGACCGTGACCGGACGCTCGAACTGCTCGCCGGTGCGACCGTCGCGCAGCATCGCCTGAGTGCGCGTCGAGGTCAGACCCTTCTTCGCCGCGATGTCGTCCGGGTAGGCCAGCTTGAGCATGCCGCGAATTTCTTCTTCCTTGGCACCGTCGAACACCGGCGTCGCGAACGGCACACCCTTCGAGAGGTTCTGCGCCATGTCGAGCACTTCCTCGTCGGTCAGCTCGTCGAGCTTCTCGGGCTTGCCGCCGGACTGGTTGTACAGCTCGTCGAGGAAGCTGCGGATCTCGCTCACGCGCGCCTGTTCCTGCAGCATGTCGCCGATGCGCTGGCCGATGCCCTTGCCGGCCCAGCCCAGATGCACTTCCAGCACCTGACCGACGTTCATCCGCGACGGCACGCCGAGCGGGTTCAGCACGATGTCGGCCGGGGTGCCGTCCGCCATGTAGGGCATGTCTTCGATCGGGGTGATCTTGGACACGACGCCCTTGTTGCCGTGACGGCCGGCCATCTTGTCACCCGGCTGCAAGCGACGCTTGACGGCCAGGTAGACCTTGACCATCTTCAGCACGCCAGCCGGCAGCTCGTCGCCCTGCGTGAGCTTCTTGCGCTTTTCCTCGAACATCAGATCGAACGAGTGGCGCGTCTGCTCCAGCGAGTTCTTGATCGATTCGAGCTGATTGGCGACTTCGTCTTCCGCCGGGCGGATGTCGAACCAGTGGTACTTCTCGACTTCGGCCAGATAGGCCTTGTCGATCACGGTGCCCTTGGCGATCTTGCGCGGGCCGCCGTTGGCGACGCGGCCATTCAGCAGCTTCTCGATCCGGTCGAAGGCGTCGGCCTCGACGATGCGCAGCTGGTCGTTCAGGTCCAGGCGGAAGCGCTTGAGCTCATCGTCGATGATCTGCTGAGCGCGCTTGTCGCGCGTGATGCCTTCGCGGGTGAAGACCTGCACATCGATGACGGTGCCGTTGGTGCCCTGATCGACGCGCAGCGAGGTGTCCTTCACGTCGGACGCCTTCTCGCCGAAGATCGCGCGCAGCAGCTTTTCTTCCGGCGTCAGCGTGGTCTCGCCCTTCGGTGTGACCTTGCCGACCAGCACGTCGCCCGGCGTCACTTCGGCGCCGATGTAGACGATGCCCGACTCGTCCAGACGCGAGAGTTGCTGCTCGCTCAGGTTCGGGATGTCGCGGGTGATGTCCTCAGGGCCGAGCTTGGTGTCACGCGCCATCACCACCAGTTCCTCGATGTGGATCGAGGTGTAGCGGTCTTCGGCCACCACGCGTTCGGAGATCAGGATCGAATCTTCGAAGTTGTAGCCGTTCCACGGCATGAACGCGACCAGCATGTTCTGACCCAGCGCGAGTTCGCCCAGGTCGGTCGATGCGCCGTCGGCGATCACGTCACCCGAACCCACCATGTGACCGCGACTGACGATCGGGCGCTGGTGGATGTTGGTGTTCTGGTTGGAACGGTGGTACTTGATCAGGTTGTAGATGTCGACGCCGACTTCACCGGCGACCGTTTCCGCGTCGTTGACGCGGATCACGATGCGGTTGGTATCGACGTAATCGACGATGCCGCCACGGCGCGCCGTGACCACCGTGCCCGAGTCGACTGCCGCCACGCGTTCCACGCCGGTACCCACCAGCGCCTTTTCGGGGCGCAGGGTCGGCACGGCCTGACGTTGCATGTTGGCGCCCATCAGCGCGCGGTTCGCGTCATCGTGCTCCAGGAACGGCACCAGCGAAGCCGCGACCGACACGATCTGCGTCGGCGCCACGTCCATGTACTGGATGCGTTCAGGGCTGGTCAGCACCGAGTCGCCCTTTTCACGCGCCGAGACCAGCTCATCGGTCAGGCGGTTGTCGGCATCGAGCGAGGCGTTGGCCTGCGCGATGACGTACTTGCCTTCTTCGATCGCCGACAGGTAGTCGATCTGCATCGAAGCGATGCCGTCCTTGACCCGGCGATACGGCGTTTCGAGGAAGCCGTAGTCGTTCAGGCGGGCGTACAGCGCCAGCGAGTTGATCAGGCCGATGTTCGGGCCTTCAGGCGTTTCAATCGGGCAGACGCGACCGTAGTGAGTCGGGTGCACGTCGCGCACTTCGAAGCCGGCACGCTCGCGGGTCAAACCACCCGGGCCCAGCGCCGAGACACGCCGCTTGTGCGTGATCTCGGACAGCGGGTTGGTCTGGTCCATGAACTGCGACAGCTGCGACGCACCGAAGAACTCCTTCAGAGCCGCAGAAATCGGCTTGGAGTTGATCAGGTCGTGCGGCATCAGGGCTTCGGTCTCGGCTTGGCCGAGGCGTTCCTTGACGGCCTTCTCGATCCGGGCCAGGCCCGAGCGGTACTGGTTTTCGGCCAGTTCGCCGACGCAACGCACGCGCCGGTTGCCCAGGTGGTCGATGTCATCGACTTCGCCGTTGCCGTTGCGCAGGTCGACCAGGATCTTCACGACATTGAGGACGTCCTCATTGCCGAGCGTCATCGGGCCTTCCGACTCGTTGCGGCCGACGCGCGCGTTGAACTTCATCCGCCCGACGCGCGACAGGTCATAGGTGTCGGCGTTGTAGAACAGGCGGTTGAAGAGCGCTTCGACAGCGTCTTCGGTCGGCGGCTCGCCGGGGCGCATCATGCGGTAGATGGCCACGCGCGCGGCCAGCTGGTCGGCGGTTTCATCAGCCGCGAGCGTCTGGGCGATGTAGGCACCCTGATTCAGCTCGTTGGTGTACAGGCACGGCAGATCGCGAATGCCAGCCGAGCGCAGCTTCTTGAGCAGCAAGTCGGTCAGCTCTTCGTTGGCCTTCGCCACGATTTCGCCGGTGTCGGTGTCCACCATGTTGCGCGCCACCAGGCGGCCCACCAGGTAGTCTTCCGGCACGCTGATGAATTGGGTCTGCGACTGCTCAAGCTGACGGATGTGCTTGGCGGTGATGCGCTTGTCCTTTTCCACCACGACTTCACCGTTTTTATTGGTGATGTCGAAGCGAGCCACTTCACCCTTCAGACGCTCCGACACGAACTCCAGCTGCGCGCCGGAATCCATCAGGCGGAAGTTGTCGAACTTGAAGAAGTGCGCCAGGATTTGCTCAGGGTTCAGGCCAATCGCCTTGAGCAGGATCGTCACCGGCATCTTGCGGCGGCGGTCGACGCGGAAGAACAGGATGTCCTTCGGGTCGAACTCGAAATCGAGCCAGGAGCCACGGTACGGAATGATCCGCGCCGAGAACAGCAGCTTGCCCGAGCTGTGCGTCTTGCCCTTGTCGTGCTCGAAGAACACGCCAGGCGAGCGATGCAGCTGCGAGACGATGACACGCTCGGTGCCATTGACGATGAAGGAGCCGTAGTCGGTCATCAGGGGCACTTCGCCCATGTAGACCTCTTGCTCCTTGATCTCCTTGACCACCTTCGACTGCGAGGTCGAATTCTCGCGGTCATAGATGATCATCTGCAGGCGCGCCCGCACCGCTGCCGCAAACGTGAGTCCGCGTTGCTGGCATTCCCGCACGTCAAACGGAGGTTTGGCGATGTTGAATTCGAGGAACTTCATCTCGACGAACCCATTGTGCGAAACAATCGGGAACGCTGAGAGGAACGCTGCTTGCAAACCTTCGGGTTTGCGCTTTTGAGGTGGAACGTCTTTTTGCAAGAAGGCAACATAGCTGTCCTTCTGCATGGTCAAAAGATAAGGGACGTTCAGCACACTCGCGCGCTTGCCAAAGCTTTTGCGAATGCGCTTGCGTTCGGTGTAGGTGTAGGGGGTAGCTTGCGCCATCAATCACTCCGTGTCGAAGCACACCATCGGGCCAGGACGGCGTATCGTTCGGCCGAGACTTGGGACGACTGGCACCAGGCCTTGCGCCTGAAGCTTGGTGGCTGGCCACTACCAGCCGCTGGCGGACAACCAGAGCGTTGCGCCCGGCCCGACCAAACCTGTTCTCCGCAGTCGGTTCAGAGAACACTTGAAAAAGCCCTCCAGCATAGCCGGAATGGCGTTTTCAGGTGTCCTCCAGGGATTTCTCCCTGAAGCACCAAAAGGCTGGCCCTTGCGGGCCAGCCTCGCGAGCAATTCAGATGCGCGACTCGCGCATGCTGAAATTACTTGATTTCTGCCTTGGCGCCAGCTTCGGTAAGCTTCTTGAGGGCAGCTTCGGCGTCGGCCTTGGCAATGCCTTCCTTGACGTTCTTCGGGGCGCCGTCGACCAGATCCTTGGCTTCCTTCAGACCCAGACCGGTCAGTTCGCGCACGGCCTTGATGACGGACACCTTTTGGGCGCCGGCTTCGATCAGCACGACATTGAATTCGGTCTTTTCTTCGACGACAGCAGCAGCAGCAGCGCCGCCGCCACCACCAGCCACGGCGACCGCAGCAGCGGACACGCCAAACTTCTCTTCAACGGCCTTGACCAGGTCGTTCAGTTCCAGAACGGTCATGGTGTCCAGGGCGGCCAGGAATGCGTCTTTGTCGAATGCCATGTTGGGCTCCTAAATGCAGTGAATTCGAGAAATGAGAGATCAGGCGGCAACAGCTTCGGCAGCCGGCGCTTCGGCGCCGCCACCTTGCTTCTTGGCCACTTCGGCCAGGACGCGAGCCAGACCAGAGATCGGGGTTTGCAGCAGACCCAGCAGTTGGGCCAGCAGCACTTCCTTGCTCGGCACATTGGCCAGCGCCTTGACGGCATCGACGCTCAGCGCCTTGCCACCGTAGGCACCACCCTTGATGACCAGCTTGTCGTTCGTCTTGGCAAAGTCGGCGATGACTTTGGCTGCGGCGACGGCATCTTCAGAGAAGCCGTAGATCAGCGGTCCGACGAATTGGGCTTCAGCGACTTCAAACGACGTACCGGCAACAGCGCGGCGAGCCAGGGTGTTCTTCAGCACGTGAAGATACACACCCTTTTCGCGCGCGACCTTGCGCAGTGCGTCTGATTGAGCGACGGTGAGGCCACGGTACTCGGCCAGGACGAGGGTTTGTGACTTGGCCGCCTGGGCCAGCACTTCCTCGACAACGGCAGCTTTCTCGTTGCGATTGAGACTCAAGGTCCACTCCTTCAAAACGTGCCCTGCTCAGGTTTCCCTGCCCGGGGCACACCGGATTTCAGCGACCTTGCCATCCAGGAGCCCATCCTTGCGGAATCTTCCTGTCCGGCGGGACCGCCATCTGCGCTGGTTGCGGCTGAGCACCGGAGTGATCAGCCTGGATTAAGCGATCGGCTGCACTCGGCAACCAACCCCACCAGCGGTCTTGGATGGCCTGCAGCCCCCGGTTGCCCGAGCCCTGCAGCCCACCAAATTCAACGAAAACCGCACCAGACTCGTGCGATTTCCGGAAAGACTGTGTTAGTCAGCTCAGGCAGCCGCAGCTGCGTTGATGCTGGCCACGTCGACGCGCACGCCCACGCCCATCGTCGACGAGACGGCGACCTTGCGCAGGTACACACCCTTGCTCGATGCCGGCTTCGACTTGTTCAGCGCTTCCAGCAGAGCTTGCAGGTTGACCTTCAGCTTGTCGGCGTCGAACGAGCGACGGCCGATGGTGCCGTGGATGATGCCGGCCTTGTCGACGCGGAACTGCACCTGACCGGCCTTGGCGTTCTTCACCGCCGTGGCGACGTCAGGAGTGACGGTGCCGACCTTCGGGTTAGGCATCAAGCCACGCGGACCCAGGATCTGGCCCAACTGACCGACCACGCGCATCGCGTCCGGCGAGGCGATGACCACGTCGAAGTTGATGTTGCCGGCCTTGACTTCAGCAGCCAGGTCGTCCATGCCGACCAGATCGGCGCCAGCGGCGCGAGCTTCGTCAGCCTTGGCGCCTTGGGCGAACACGGCGACACGCTTGGTCTTGCCGGTGCCGTTCGGCATCACGACCGCGCCGCGCACGACTTGGTCGGACTTCTTGGCATCGATGCCCAGTTGCACGGCGACGTCGATGGATTCATCGAACTTCGCGATCGCGAACTCTTGCACCAGGGCCAGGGCTTGCTCGATCGAATACAGCTTGGTGGTTTCGATCTTGCCTTGTTGGGCTTGTTGACGCTTCGTGAGCTTGGCCATGATCAAACACCTTCCACGATAACGCCCATCGAGCGGGCAGAGCCGGCGATGGTCTTGACAGCAGCTTCCAGATTGGCAGCCGTCAGGTCAGGCAGCTTGGTCTTGGCGATTTCTTCGACTTGCGCACGGGTCAGCTTGCCGACCTTGTTCAGGTGCGGACGGTCGGAACCCTTGACCAGCTTGATCGCCTTCTTGATCAGGACGGTCGCAGGCGGCGTCTTGATGATGAAGGTGAAGGACTTGTCGGCAAACGCGGTGATGACCACCGGCAGCACGAGACCCGGCTCCAGGCTCTGCGTCTTGGCGTTGAATTCCTTGCAGAACGCCATGATGTTGAGACCGCGCTGACCCAGGGCCGGGCCAATCGGGGGAGACGGGTTGGCTTTACCTGCAGGAACCTGCAGCTTGATAAAGCCGATGATCTTCTTTGCCATGTGTGGCTCCTCGAGTTCAAGCGCTCACCGTGGTGAGCTCCTCGTCGTTTGGCCCAGCAGCGCGAAACGCGCCGTCTTGAAAAAATCCCGCAGACTCCGGGCCATCCGAGTCTGCAAGCTCAGCGCCGATCTCGGCGCTGTGAAAACGAAGCTCAGACCTTCTCGACCTGATAGAAGTCCAGCTCGACCGGCGTGGCGCGGCCGAAGATGGTGACCGAGACGCGCAGCTTGTTCTTGTCGTAGTTAACTTCTTCGATCGAGCCGTTGAAGTCGGTGAACGGGCCTTCCTTGACGCGGATGACCTCGCCCACGTCCCATTCGATCTTGGGCCGCGGCTTCTCGGTGCCTTCCTGCATCTGGCTGACGATCTTCATGACCTCGTCTTCCGAGATGGGCACCGGACGGTTCTTGGCGCCGCCGACAAAGCCGGTCACCTTGCTGGTGTTCTTCACCAGGTGCCAGGTGTCGTCTTCCATGATCATTTCGACCAGCACATAGCCGGGGAAGAAGCGCCGCTCAGTAACGGCCTTCTTGCCGTTCTTCATCTCGACCACTTCTTCGGTCGGAACCAGGATGCGGCCGAACTTGGCCTGCATGCCCGAGCGGTCGATGCGTTCACGCAGATTGCGCTCGACAGCCTTTTCCATGCCCGAATAGGCGTGAACCACATACCAGCGCATGGCCGGTACGGCTTGAGGGGTGCCTTGTACGTCGCTCATCGTTTGATCCGTCTAGACTTCAGCGCTTCCAACCAAGGATCAGGTCGTACAGCACCCATTCGAGGGTTTTGTCAGTCAACCAGAGAAACAACGCCATGACCACCACGAAGGCAAACACATAAGCGGTCATCTGGGTGGCTTCCTTGCGCGAGGGCCACACCACTTTACGCAACTCACGCACCGACTCGCGGCCATAGGCAATCAACGCCTTGCCAGATTCAGCCATGAAAAAAGCTGCCAAGGCAGCGCCCAGCAAGACGATCAACGCCGCCCACTGAAGATAGACACCCTGGCCCGACAGCGCGTAAAAAGCGATCAATCCAGCCAGCAAGAGCCCAGCGGCACCAGCCAGCTTGGCCTTGTCTGCGCCGGTCGAAACAGTTTCAATTTGTGGTGTGGTCATTGCGTTTTTTTGATCCGCGCCAGCACTCCAAGGAGTACCAACCATCAGCAGCAAAGCCCGCCGGGGCGCCAAAACGTCCCGCGGGCTGCTGTGTTGACCGCGACCCTGTCGCAACTTGCGTCAGGGCTTGGCAGGGGCAGAGGGAATCGAACCCCCAACCTTCGGTTTTGGAGACCGACGCTCTGCCAATTGAGCTATACCCCTGCGGCCTATTAACTAAATTACGCGATGATCTTGGCAACCACGCCGGCGCCGACGGTACGACCGCCTTCACGAATGGCGAAGCGCAGACCTTCTTCCATGGCGATCGGTGCAATCAGCTTGACCGTGATCGACACGTTGTCACCC
>JBFPGZ010000054.1:0-5833 GCA_041083665.1 Leptothrix sp. (in: b-proteobacteria) | reverse complement strand
CCTCTGCGACGGCAGCACGTCGCGCCGCGCCAGCCGCTTCGGCGGCGCTCCAGATCACGGCGGCGGCGTCCGGGGTTGCCCGCACCGCCTCGCGCAGCGCCGGAGCCGCCACTGGTGCGTCGGCCGCCCTGCCCCACGTGCTACCGGTGCGAGCCGACCCAGCCCCCGATCCGGCCGAAGCCAGCAAAGCCTCGGCGGCCCATCCAGCCAGTGCCAACCGGGAGTCGCCATGAACGCACGCTTCGATCAGCCCTCGCTGTGGCAGCGCCTGCGCCCGCTGTTTTCCGGCTTCGACACCGGCCTGGCGCTGGCCACCCTGCTGCTGGCCTCGGTCGGGCTGGTGGCGATGTATTCGGCCGGCTTCGACCACGGTACCCGCTTCGTCGATCACGCCCGCAACATGCTGCTGGCGGTCGGCATCCTGTTCCTGGTCGCACAGGTGCCGCCGCAGCGCCTGATGGAGCTGGCCGTGCCGCTCTACACCCTGGGCGTGCTGCTGCTGGTGGCCACCGCGCTGTTCGGCATCACCAAGAAGGGCGCGACGCGCTGGCTCAATCTGGGCGTCATCATCCAGCCGAGCGAGATCCTGAAAATCGCCATGCCGCTGATGCTGGCCTGGTGGTTCCAGCGCCGTGAAGGCCAGTTGCATCCGCCCGATTTCGCGATCGCCGCGCTGCTGGTGGCCATTCCGGCCGGCTTGATCGCCAAGCAGCCCGATCTGGGCACCGCCATCCTGGTGTTTTCGGCCGGCTTCTACGTGATCTTCTTTGCCGGCCTGAGCTGGAAACTGATCCTGCCGGTGATGCTGCTGGGCGCCGCCGCCGTCGTCGCCCTGATCATCGCGGAGCCGACCATCTGCCAGCCGGAGATCGCCTGGCCGATGCTGCGCGACTACCAGAAACACCGCATCTGCACCCTGCTCGACCCGACGCAAGATCCGCTCGGCAAGGGCTTTCACATCATCCAGGGCATGATCGCGATCGGCTCGGGCGGCCTGACCGGCAAGGGCTTCATGCAGGGCACCCAGACGCATCTGGAGTTCATTCCCGAGCGCACCACCGACTTCATCTTCGCGGCCTATTCGGAGGAATTCGGCCTGGCTGGCTGCCTGGTGCTGATCGTCGGTTTTTCGTTCCTGATCGTGCGCGGCCTGACGATCGCCGCCGAAGCGCCGACCGTGTTCTCGCGCCTGCTGGCCGGTGCCATCACGCTGAGCTTCTTCACCTACGCGATGGTGAACATGGGCATGGTCAGCGGCATCCTGCCGGTGGTCGGCGTGCCGCTGCCGTTCGTGAGCTACGGCGGCACCGCGATGGTCACGCTCGGTCTGGGTCTGGGCATCCTGATGTCGATCGCGCGGGCGCGCCGGCTGATGCAGAGCTGAGCCGCCGCCTTCAGGGCGGCACCTGACTGTGCAGCTCCGTGCGCGACTCCGGCTCCGGCGCCGGATCCTCCGCCACCACGGCGGCATTGGCCACGGCGGGCGCGCGCATCAACCGGAACGTGAACCGAGAACCCGGACTCTCGCCCGGCTTGATCTGGCCAGGCTCGCGCGCGTCTTCCAGCATCACTTCAGCGCCGTGCTGGCGGGCGATCTCGGCCACGATCGCCAGCCCCAGGCCGGAGCCATCCACCGTGGTGCCCAAGGCGCGATAGAAGGGCTGGAACACCAGCTCGCGCTCGGCCTGCGGGATGCCCGGCCCGGAATCCTCGACCTGCATCACCACCACCTGCCCAAACGGATCGGGCACCAGCCGCACCGTCACCGTGCCGCCCGGCGGGGTGTACTGCAAGGCGTTATCGACCAGGTTGGTGATCAGCTCGCGCAGCAGCAAGGCGTTGCCGAGCACCCGCGTGCTGTCGCGCTGCTCCGCGACCGACAGGGTTTCTTCGGGCCCCTCATAACCCAGGTCGATCGATTTCTCGAACGCGCGCGGCACGAAATCGCGCACCACATCGGTGGCCAGCGCCTGCAAGTCCATCGGCGCCAGGATCGGCGCCACCGCCTTGGCCTCGGCGCGCGCCATCGACAGCAACTGGTTGACCATGTGGGCGGCGCGCTGCGAGGCATGCGCCATCTGGTCGAGCGAGGAGCGCAGCGAGTTCAGATCGCGCTGACCGGCGTCGATCTCGCGCGCCGCCAGCTCGGCCTGCATGCGCAAGCCGGCGAGTGGCGTCTTGAGCTGATGCGCCGCATCGGCCAGGAAGCGCTTCTGCGTCTGCAAGGCGCTGTGTTGCCGCGCCAGCAGGTCGTTGATGGCTTGCACCAGCGGCGTGACCTCTTCGGGCACCTCGCGGTCATCGATGGGTGACAGATCATCGCTGGCGCGCTGGCGGATGCGCTGCTGCAGCGCGTTGAGCGGCGACAGGCCCCGCGCCAGCGCCAGCCAGACCAGCAGCACCGCAATCGGCAGGATCACGAACTGCGGCAGGATCACGCCCTTGATGATTTCGGTGGCCAGGCGCGAGCGCTTGGTCAGCGTCTCGGCGACCTGGATCAGCGCGGGCGCTTCGCCCGGTGTCAGCACCACCCACTGGTAGGCGACGCGCACGCTGTCATCGTGCACATCGTCATCGCGCAGGCGCAAATCACCCTCGGCGCTGCCGTCGTTGTCCGGTGGCGCCGGCAGGTCGCGATCGCCGCCGACCAGCTCGCCCTTCGGCCCCAGCACCTGGTAGTAGATGTTGTCGACCTCGTCGGCGCGCAGCAACTGGGCGGTGTCGCGCGACAGCTCGACCCGCAGCGTGTGGCCGCGCGGCTGCAGGCGCTGCGCCAGAACATGCACGGTTTCACCGAGCGCGCGGTCATAGGGCCGGTTGGCAATGCCCTGTGCCGCCAGCCAGGTCAGCGCCAGGCTCATCGGCCACAGCAGCAGCAGCGGCGCCAGCATCCAGTCGAGGATCTCGCCGAACAGCGAGCGATGCTCGCGGCCCAGCAGCGCGCTCACCCCGCCACTGACCGCCCCTGAAGCGGCGGCACCAAAGCGCGAAGGCCGGCCCAAGCTGCGCGAATCTTGCGCGGCATCCGGTGCGTCGGGCGACTGGCGCGCATCGTTGGACAAACCTGCCATGCCGAACCCCGGTCAGCCCGGGATCTTTTCGAGGCAATAGCCCAGGCCGCGCACGGTGGCGATGCGGATCGGACCTTGCTCGATCTTCTTGCGCAGGCGGTGGATGTAGACCTCGATGGCGTTGTTGCTGACCTCTTCGCCCCACTCGCACAGGCGCTCGACCAGCTGGTCCTTGCTGACCAGCCGACCGGCGCGCTGCAGCAGCACTTCCAGCAGGCTCAGCTCGCGCGCGGACAGATCGATCATCTGCTCGTTGATGTAGGCGACGCGGCCGGTGGCATCGAAGGTCAGCGGGCCGTGCTTGATCAGGCTGCTGGCTGATCCGAGCCCGCGCCGGGTCAGCGCGCGCACGCGCGCTTCGAGTTCCTGCAGCGAGAACGGCTTGGCCATGTAGTCGTCGGCGCCGAAGTCGAGCCCCTTGACGCGCTGCTCGATCGAGTCGGCGGCGGTCAGGATCAGCACCGGCACCGCCGAGCCACGCGAACGCAATTTTTTCAGCACTTCGAGGCCGTGCATCTTCGGCAGGCCCAGATCCAGGATCAGCAGATCGAACTCGTGGGCAGCCAGCGCGGCATCGGCTTCGGTGCCACTGCCGACCTGATCAACGGCATAACCAGCGGTGCGCAAGCTGCGCAACAGCCCATCAGCCAACACCTGATCATCTTCTGCAATGAGTATGCGCATCGGGAACGTCCCATTTCTTTCTACCCACCAATCCAGTGCCGATGGGTTTGTTCGAATCTCATTGTAGGAACCTCACACATGCAGGACCATCGGTAGAGATGCCACTCTCATCCCGACGCCCGCCCGCAGCGCGGCGTGCGCGGGTCGATTCCTGTGCAGACTACTGTACAAACATCCAGTTTTTGAGATAATGCAACGCACCCCCAAGACCCTCCGGGAGACCAAAGTGGAAGCACCCGCCAAATCCAACCTCAGCGCCGAAAAGGCCAAAGCTCTGCAAGCCGCACTGGCCCAGATCGAAAAGCAGTTCGGCAAGGGCTCGATCATGCGCCTGGGCGAAGGCGAGGTGGTCGCTGACATCCAGGTGGTCTCGACCGGCTCGCTCGGCCTCGACATCGCACTCGGTGTTGGTGGCTTGCCACGCGGCCGGGTGGTCGAGATCTACGGCCCCGAGTCGTCCGGCAAGACCACACTGACGCTGCAGGTCATCGCCGAGATGCAAAAACTCGCCGGTGTCTGCGCCTTCATCGACGCCGAACACGCGCTCGATGCCCAGTACGCCCAGAAGCTCGGCGTCAATCTGCAAGATCTGCTCATCAGCCAGCCCGACACCGGCGAGCAGGCGCTTGAGATCGTCGATGCGCTGGTGCGCTCCGGCTCGGTCGACCTGATCGTGATCGACTCGGTGGCGGCGCTGACGCCCAAGGCCGAACTCGAAGGCGAAATGGGCGACTCGCTGCCGGGGCTGCAGGCGCGCCTGATGAGCCAGGCGCTGCGCAAGCTGACCGCCACGATCAAGAAGACCAACTGCATGGTCATCTTCATCAACCAGATCCGCATGAAGATCGGCGTGATGTTCGGCAGCCCCGAAACCACCACCGGCGGCAATGCGCTGAAGTTCTACGCCTCGGTACGGCTCGACATCCGCCGCATCGGCTCGATCAAGCGTGGTGAAGAGGTCATCGGCAGCGAAACCAAGGTCAAGGTCGTCAAGAACAAGGTGGCACCGCCGTTCAAGACCGCCGACTTCGACATCCTCTACGGCGAAGGCATCAGCCGCGAAGGCGAGATCATCGACCTGGGCGTCACCGCCAAGGTGGTGGACAAGTCCGGCGCCTGGTACGCCTACAAGGGCGAGAAGATCGGCCAGGGCAAGGACAACTGCCGCGAGTTCCTGCGCGAAAACCCAGCCCTGGCGTACGAGATCGAAAACCGCATCCGCGAGTCACTCGACATTTCGCTACTGCCCCCGCAAGGCAGCAGCAACGCCGAAACCTGACGCCAACCGACGGCGACCACGTTGCCGCCGACGTATTGCTCCGCAGCCAGCACCGCTCATGTCACCGAGCGTGCTGGCTGTTGTTTTTGTGCTATTCCAGCATGGTCACCCACCTGTCCCTGAAAGCCCGGGCGCTCAAGTACCTGGCCGCGCGCGAACACTCGCGGCTGGAGCTGCGCCGCAAGCTGGCGCCACATGTCGAAGATGGCGCCGAGCTTGATCGGCTGCTCGACGAGCTCGAAGCCCGTGGCCTGCTCAGCGCCGAACGCTTCGTTGAATCGCTGGTGCATCGCCGCGCGGCCCGCTTCGGCACCGCGCGCATCCGGCAGGAGTTGAGCAGCAAGGGCATCGCGCCGTTGCAAATGAGCGACACCTTGGCACAGCTGCAAACGACCGAACTGGCGCGCGCCCGCGAGGTCTGGCGCAAGCGTTTTGACCAGTCGGCCGGGGATGCCAAGCAGCACGCCAGACAGGTGCGCTTCCTGATGGCGCGCGGCTTTTCTGCCGACATCGTGCGGCAGGTACTCAGGGAGGCTGGTGCTCCGGAAGATGACAACGCTTGAGCAGCGTTGATGCACCATTTTGCGGCGCTGCAACATGATACAGTTCGCGCGCCCTTGCGGCGCTGGCTTGCCGGCGTCCGCGTCTTCGTTCCCTCCTCAAAGACCCACATGAAGATCCACGAGTACCAAGGCAAGGAAGTTCTGCGCCAGTTTGACGTTCCGGTGCCGCGCGGCTATGCGGCCTTCACGGTGCAAGAGGCGGTGGAAGCCGCCGAGAAGCTGGGCGGCCCGGTGTG
>JBFPGZ010000017.1:0-124608 GCA_041083665.1 Leptothrix sp. (in: b-proteobacteria) | reverse complement strand
CTCGGCCTCGCGGCCTGGCGCTTCGGATGGCTCCATCGCCTCACTCTCTCGCCCGCCTTCGCCTGGCGCTATCCGGGCTTCACCGCCTTGACTCCCTTGTCTATACCGGGGGCTGAATACGTACCTCAGGCTTGGCCGAAACGAGATCACTTCTGGCCAAAAGGAAACCGCTTTTCCGCAAAAGGAAATCGCTTCTCGCCGGAAGGAACCCGCCCCTCTCCGAAACGAGACCACTTCTGGCCGAAACGAAACCGCTTTTTCCCAAAAGGAGATCACTTCTGGCCGAAAGGAAACCGCTTTGCCTCAACAGGAAATCGCTTCTCGCCGAAACGGGATCACTTTTTGCCGAGACCTGATCAGGTCTGACGCTTGAACGACCTGAGCTGCGCCCGTCTGATGGCAGGAAAGATCAGCCCAGCGCCCGAGCCAGCCGCTCGACGCCCTGCAGCAGCCGCTCAGGCTGGCGTGACGCGAAGCACCAGCGCAACCAGCCTTCGGCTTCATCACCGAAGGCGGCACCCGGCGCCAGGCCCAGACCGTGCTCGGTCACCAGGCGCTTGGCCAGTGCCAGCGAATCACGCTCACCGTCGATGCGCAAGAAGGCGTACATCGCCCCGGCGGGCGTGGCCAGCTCGACACCCGGCAGCTCGCGCAGCGCCCCGACCAGCGTATCGCGACAGTGGCGCAACCGTGCTTGCAGCGCCGGCACCGCCAGCGGCGCCTCATGCAGCGCCGCCAAGCCGGCGCGCTGCACGAACACCGGCGCGCACGAGGTGTTGAACTCGATCAGCTTGCCCAGATGCTCCATCAGCGCGGGCGGCGCGACCAGATTGCCAAGCCGCCAGCCGGTCATCAGGAAGCTCTTCGAGAAGCTGTGCACCACCAGCAGCCGGTCATCCGGCGCGGCGATATCGAGAAAACTCGGTGCGCAGACGGGCCGACCGTCACCGGGCAGCGCGTCCGGAAAGTAGAGTCGCTCGTAGACCTCGTCCGAGACGATCCAGGTGCCGGTGCGTCGGCAGTGGTCGAGGATGGTCTGCTGTTCGGCCGGGCTGAGCGTCCAGCCGGTCGGGTTGTTCGGCGCGTTGACGATCAGTACCCTGGTGGCCGGCGTCACGGCGGCGAGCAGCTCGTCCATGTCGAGCTGCCAGGCGCCGCCGTGCGGATGCAGGCTGACCCGCCGCACCCGCGCGCCCATGATGGCCGGCTGCGCGGTCAGGTTCGGCCAGACCGGCACCACGACCACCACCTCGTCACCGGCATTGACCAGCGCCTGCTGGGCCAGCATCAGCGCACTCACGCCCGACGAGGTGACCGCCACCCGCTCGACATCGACCGGTCCATGCAGATTGCTGATGTAGCTGGCCAGCGCCTCGCGCAGCGCCGGCAAGCCGAAGTTGTGGGCGTAGAAGGTTTCACCCGCCTCGATCGAGGTGACTGCCGCGTCCCGCACCGCCAGCGGCGTGACCTCGTCGCTCTCGCCGAACCAGAACGCCAGCACGTCACTGCGGCCCAGGCCGGCATTGGCCACCTCGCGGATGCGCGACGCCGACAGGTCGGCGATCACGCCGCGCACACCGCACTCCGACACCTCACCCGCCACTGGCAGCCCAGTTCGCACCGCATCAACCCGCATCACTCACTCCGGCGATCAGAAGGCCGCCATCTTGCACGAATGAGCTTGCTCGGTCTGCGCGGCCTCCAGGTAACGCACGGTGCGGAAACCGTAGCCGCTGCCTTCGACATCGAACTTGACGCCGTCGCTGCCGCCTTTTTGCATCACGCTCACATACAGCGGTTGGATGAACTGATGGTCGCCCGCGCGTATCTGCCCGGCACCCAGGCCGCCCAGACTGCGGCCGTCGTACCTGGCGCCGCTCAGCGCCTTGGCGACCGCGCCGGCTTCCACGCCCTTGGCTCGCTCCATGGCCTGCGCCAGCATCTCGACCATCACCTGCATGCGCAGGTGCAGATAGTCGTCCTCGGGTTTCGGGAAGCGCTGGTGGAAGCGCTGCACCAGTTCGTCGGACGCCTTGCCGCCGGCGTTCGGATGCCACTCGGCCACCGCGACCACGCGGCCCACGCCGGCGTCACCCAGCGCGCCCGGCACACCCAGCGCGTTGCCGTAGAAGGTGTAGAACTTGCCGTCGAAGCCGACCTCGCGCGCTGCCTTGATGAGCAGCGTCAGATCGTTGCCCCAGTTGCCGGTCACCACCGCCTGGGCGCCGCTCGCCTTGATCTTGCTGGCGTAGGGCAGGAAGTCCTTGACGCGGCCGACCGGGTGCAGCTCCTCGCCAACAAACTCGATGTCCGGGCGCTTGGCGGCGATCATCTGCCGGCTCTGGCGCACCACCTGCTGGCCGAAGCTGTAGTCCTGGCCGATCAGGTAAACCTTCTTGACCGCCTTGTCGTCCTTCAGCACGTCGGTCAGCGCGTTCAGGCGCATGTCGGCGTGGGCGTCGAAGCGGAAGTGCCAGGGGCTGCACTTCTCGTTGGTCAGCGCCGGATCGACCGCCGAATAGTTCAGGAACAGCACACGCTGCTCGGGCTCGCGCTGGTTGTGCTTGTTGAGTGCGTCGATCAGCGCCGCCGCCACCGCCGAGCTGTTGCCCTGCAGCACCACGCTGATGTTCTGATCAGCGGCGCTCTTCAGCAGCGACAGCGCCTCTTCGGTATTGCCCTTGCTGTCGAAGCGCACCAGCTCCAGCGGCCGCGCGCCGCCCGGCAGCTTGACGCCGCCGCGTGCGTTGACGCGCTCCACCGCCCAGACCAGATTGCGCGCCACCGCCTCGCCGGCGTTGGCAAACGGGCCGGACAGGCCTTCGATCAACGCCAGCTTGATCGGCTCGGCGGCCTGGGCCGCACCGACGGCGCCCAGACCGGTGGCCGCCAGCAGGCTGGACAAGATCAGCGCGCGCCGGCTGAATGGAGTAGGAATCATGGTGGCCTGGAAAGCAGTTGAAGAAACAGGTCAGGCCTCGGCCAGCTCCCAGCGCGGCTTGACGTCGAAGCTGTAGGCGGCGCTCGGCACGGCCCGGCCGCTCTGCAGCCGCATCGCGGCGGCCAGCGCGATCATGGCGCCGTTGTCGGTGCACAGATGCAGCTCCGGGTAATGGACCCGGATGCCACGCCGCCGGCACTGGGCGTTGAGCTGCTCGCGCAGGCGGCGGTTCGCCCCCACGCCGCCAGCCACCACCAGCCGGTTCAGGCCACTTTGCTTGAGTGCGAGCAATGACTTCTTCACCAGCACCTCGACGATCGCCGCCTGCGTCGACGCAGCCAAGTCGGCGTGTGCCTGGGCCCGCTCAGCGTCCGGCACCGTGCCAGCGACCGGCAGCTTGAGCAGCTGGGTCCAGACCGCCGTCTTGAGGCCGGCAAACGAGAAGTCGATCGACTCGCCGCGCAACAGCGGGCGCGGCAGCGCAAAGGCAGCGTCGTTGCCGGACTCGGCCAGTTTCGCCAGCGCCGGCCCGCCCGGATAACCGAGACCCATCATCTTGGCGGTCTTGTCGAAGGCTTCGCCGGCCGCGTCGTCGATGGTTTCACCGAGCAGCGCGTACTCGCCGACGCCGTCCACGCGCATCAGCTGGGTGTGGCCACCCGAGACCAGCAGTGCGATGAACGGGAACTCGGGCGTATCGCTGGAGAGGAACGGCGACAGCAGATGCCCTTCCAGGTGATGCACGCCGAGCACCGGCCGCTGCAGCGCCATGCCGAGCGCGCAGGCCGCGCCGGCACCGACCAGCAGTGCGCCGGCCAGGCCGGGGCCGCGCGTGTAGGCGACCAGATCGACATCGGCGCGGCTCAGGCCGGCAGCGGTGAACACCTCGCGCAGCAGCGGCACGACGCGCCGGATGTGATCGCGCGAGGCCAGTTCGGGCACCACGCCACCGTAGGCCTGATGCATCTCGATCTGGCTGTGCAGCGCGTGCGCCAGCAGGCGCGGCGCGCCCTGCCCCGGCAGCTCGACCAGCGCGACGCCGGTTTCGTCGCACGACGATTCGATGCCCAGCACTCGCACCGGCTGGCCGGCCGCGCGTCGGGCTGCCAGCGCGGCCACGCTGTCGAAGGAAAGATCGGTATTCATCGCTGCCGCCCCGCCCAGAGCCAGACCACCGCGCCGACCAGCAGCATCGGCACGCACAGCCACTGGCCCATGCTGAGGTTGAGCGCCAGCAGACCCAGGAAACTGTCCGGCTCGCGGAAATACTCGGCGATGAAACGGAACGTGCCATAGCCGATCATGAAGACACCCGAGACCCGGCCCCATGCCACGCCACCGGCCCTGCCTTGATAGACCGCTGGCCGCCGCGCATAGAGCCACATCAGCACGAACAGGGTCACGCCTTCCAGAGCGAACTGGTAGAGCTGCGAGGGATGGCGCGCAAAGTCGGTGCCCGATTGCGGAAACACCATCGCCCAGGGCAGCGAAGCGTCAGCCGCACGGCCCCACAGCTCGCCGTTGATGAAGTTGCCGATGCGCCCACAGGCCAGCCCGACCGGCACACAGGGCGCGATCAGGTCGGTCACTTCCAGGAACTGGCGGCCGTGCGTGCGGGCATAGAGCGCCATCGCGCCGATCACGCCGAGCAGCCCGCCGTGAAAGGCCATGCCGCCCTTCCAGACCGCGAAGATCTCCAGCGGATTGGCGGCGTAGTAGAGCGGCTTGTAGAACAGCACATAGCCGAACCGGCCGCCCAGGATCACGCCCATCACGCCCCAGAACAGCAGGTCTTCGACCTCCCGCGAGCTCCACTGCCGCGCCGCAAACGGCGCCAGCAAGATGCGCCGGGTCGCCAGCAGGTAAAACAGGCCAAACGCCGCCAGGTAGGTCAGACCGTACCAATGGACCTGCAGCACGCCAAGGTCGATGGCGATCGGATTGAATTGAGGGTGAACCAGCATGGGGCGGCATGATACGGCGGCGCCGCGCCAATGCCGTCAACCTGCCGGGTGCCAAGCGACCGGCACGGCGCGTCAAGCCCGTGACGGGCAGCCGCGCCGGAGGTCAGTGACTTGCGGATGTCAAACCGAGCCGAGTTGGGTGCGCACCTCAGCCAGAATGACTTCAATCTCCGACTTGAACATGCGATCCAGTAGCGCGGGCTTGAAGCCGGTGATCCGGATCACGGTTTCGAGGTAGTAGACCAGATAGCTTTCTGCCGTGATCGCCTGGGTGGTCAGAGACAAGCGCTCGACACTGGCCATGATATTGGCCGCCGTTTCAGCGCTACCCACCGAATCAGCCGTGATCCGGGCGCGCAGCCACGTCACGATCCAGTTCCACATGCCCATCATCATCGGATTCTTGACGCCGACCTTGATGTGCACCACGCCGACCAGTGATTGCCAAGCCCAGTATTTATCATCAAACGGGCCATTCATGGTTCTTTGCCACCAGCGCCGCAAGACGGTTTCACGATCTGAGCGCGCCCCATGACCAATGAGGTTTGCCATGTGGGGATTGGCTTGAATTGCATCATAGAAGCCCTTGACCAGGTCATCTTCCATGGCAAGTAACTGATCCTTGAATTGAAGGATCAGTGCAGCATCCTGATCAGAAAATCTCTGTTCTTCCGGAACGCTGTTGATAATTTTTCGGGTAACTTCAAATAAATCCACAGATACCTCCTACAAGCCAACAGGGTTGTGCCTATCTATTTTAGAAAGCACCGAATTTTCAATCGGATCAAGATTAAATCAAAACCGCAAACATTTGAACACAAACCACCAATCTTTGTAAGAGATCGTTAATTTTTTACAAAAATTACAGCCGGACGCGCCCGGCATTAATACGACTCCCATAAAAATTCAATGCTGGTATTAACTAATAGTTGGCTCGACCCATCACGCCCCCTCCTGTTTACCTATCCAGCAGCAACCACATACCCGTTTCGATCCTGATGCGCAAGAGCTCGGCAATTTTCAGTTGCAAGAGCCTGCAAGACCGAAATCAAGCCACTTTCACCTTGCTTTTCACGCTCAAGTTCTGAGCCTGACCCCGAAAGAATGTCGGTACGGCCGAGTCCATCCTCGGATTGGCCGGCATGGCATGGCCGACAGCTCTCAAGACAAACACCTACCGCCGACCGCGCGGCGCCTGGACGATGCCCGCAAAGACGGCAATGTGCCGCGCTCGCGCGACCTCGGCCATCTGGCCGTGCTGGCGTCCGGGCTGGCGCTGGTGGATGCGCAGGCGGCGCAGCTCAGTCACTGGCTGCGTGATCTGCTCAGGACCGGCTTGCACTTTGACGTGGTCACCGCCACCACACCTGGCCTGATGACCGAGCGCTTGAACCTGCTGCTGTTGCCGGCACTCGGGGTGGGCGTCGGGCTGGCGGCGCTGCTCGGGCTGGTGTCGCTGGTGGCGTCGATTGCTGCGGGCGGCTGGGTCTGGACACTCAAGCCACTGATGCCGGATTTCAGCCGCATCAATCCGCTGGCGGGCATCGGCCGGCTGATCTCGAAAGCGCAGATCGGCGAGATGCTGAAAGCCTGTCTGCTGGCGCTGCTGCTGGGCGTGGTGGGTGCGTTTTATCTGAAGGCGCACCTGGTCGAGTTCATGCAGCTGCAGTCGCTGCCGCTGCCGGCCGCATTTGCGGCGGCGGGCGAGCAGCTCATGTCGGGCCTGTGGCTGATGCTGCTGGTGCTGGTGGCGTTCTCGCTGGTCGACGTGCCGCTGCAGCGTTTCATGCACAAGTCGCGCCTGAAGATGTCGCTGCAGGAAGTCAAGGACGAACACAAGCAGCAGGACGGCAACCCGCAGATCAAGGGCCGCATCAAGGCGCGCATGCGCGAGATGGCACAGAAACGCATGCTCGCCGCCGTGCCGAAAGCCAGCCTGGTGGTGATGAACCCGACCCACTACGCGGTGGCGCTGCGCTATGACGACGGCCAGGCCGGCGCGCCGACGGTGGTGGCCAAGGGTGCCGACCTGCTGGCGCTCAAGATCCGCGACATCGCCCGCGACGCCAAGGTGCCGGTGCTCGAATCTCCACCACTGGCGCGCGCGCTCTACGCCCACGCCGAGGTCGATCGCGAAATTCCGCTGGCGCTCTACAGCGCCGTGGCCCAGGTGCTGGCCTACGTGTTCCAGCTGCGCGCCGCGCTGATTGGCCGCGCCCCGATGCCGGGCGCCTTGCCGAGCATCCCGGTGCCGGCCGAGCTCGACCCGCACAACCAACCTGCTTCGGACGCCGCCCCTGCGGCTGACTCGCCATGACTCATCCGCTGATCCAGAACCTGCAGCGGCTGCTCGGCGTGCACGCCGGCGCCATCAAGGCGCTGGCGGTGCCGCTGGTCATCATCATGGTGCTGGCCCTGATGGTGCTGCCGCTGCCCAGCTTCGTGCTGGACCTGTTCTTCACCTTCAACATCGCCTCCGCGCTGATGGTGATGCTGGTGGCGGCCTACATGATCCGGCCGCTCGACTTCGCCGCCTTCCCGTCGGTGCTGCTGCTGACCACGCTGCTGCGGCTGTCGCTCAACGTGGCGTCGAGCCGGGTCGTGCTGATGGACGGCCACACCGGCCCGGGCGCGGCCGGCGCGGTGATCGAGGCCTTCGGCCACTTCCTGATCGGCGGCAACTTCGCGGTCGGCATCATCGTGTTCGCGATCCTGGTGGTGATCAACTTCGTGGTGATCACCAAGGGCGCCGAGCGCATCGCCGAAGTCGGCGCGCGTTTCACCCTCGACGCCATGCCCGGCAAGCAGATGGCGATCGACGCCGATCTGAATGCCGGCCTGATCGACGAGAAGGAGGCCAAGCGCCGCCGCGCCGAGGTCGGCAACGAGGCCGAGTTCTTCGGCTCGATGGATGGTGCGTCCAAGTTCGTGCGCGGCGACGCCATCGCCGGCATCTTGATTCTGTTCATCAACATCGTCGGTGGTTTCATCATCGGCGTGGCCCAGCATGGCTTGTCGGCCGGCGAAGCAGCCAGTTCCTACGTGCTGCTCGCGGTCGGTGACGCGCTGGTGGCGCAGATTCCGTCGTTGCTGATCTCGGTGGCGGCGGCGATGGTGGTGTCGCGCGTCGGCAAGGACGAGGACATCGGCACCCAGATCGTCGACCAGATGTTCAAGTCGGCGCAGTCGGTGGCGATCGCCGCCGGCGTGATCGGCCTGCTCGGCATCATTCCCGGCATGCCGCATCTGGTGTTTCTGCTCATTGCCGGCGTGCTGGGCGGGGTGTCGCGCTGGATGTACCAGCAGGGCAAGGCGCCCAAGCCGGCCGAGCCCGCCACAACCGATCCGGCCCAGGCCAATCCGAACGCCGAAGCCAGCTGGGACGATCTGCAGCCGGTCGACACGCTCGGCCTGGAGGTCGGCTACCGGCTCATCGCGCTGGTCGACAAGGAGCGCGGCGGCGATCTGCTCAACCGCATCAAGGGCGTGCGCAAGAAGTTTGCCCAGGAGGTCGGCTTTCTGCCGCCGGCGGTGCACATCCGCGACAACCTGGAGTTGAAGCCCAGCATGTACCGCCTGACGCTGCGCGGCGCGGTGGTCGGCGAAGGCGAGGCCTATCCGGGCATGCACCTGGCCATCAACCCCGGCCACGCGCAAGGCCAGCTGCAAGGCCAGGCCACCACCGACCCGGCCTTCGGTTTGCCGGCGGTCTGGATCGACGAGCGCCAACGTGAAAGCGCCCAAATGGCGGGCTACACGGTGGTTGATTCCTCGACCGTGGTGGCGACCCACCTCTCACACTTGATGCAACTCCATGCCGCCCGTTTGCTGGGACGAGTCGAAACCCAGGCCCTGGTCGAGCATGTGACGAAACTGGCTCCCAAACTGATCGAAGACGTGGTACCCAAGATGGTCGGCATCGCCTCTCTGCAAAAAGTTCTCCAGCTGCTGCTGGAAGAAGGCGTGCACATCCGCGATATGCGCTCGATCGTGGAAGCGCTGGCCGAACATGCCGGCGGCGGCCTGAGCGATCCGTTTGAGCTGGCCCGGCGTCTGCGCGTGGCGCTGGCCCCGGCCATCGTGCAGCAGATCTACGGCAGCCAGCGCGAGCTCGACGTCATCGCCATCGAACCCGAGCTGGAGCGTCTGCTCGCCCAGGCACTCAATTCACCGAACGGCGCGGCACTCGATCCGGGTGTGGCCGATCACCTCAGCCGTGGCGCCGCTGACGCCGCCCGTCGCCAGGAAGACCTCGGCCACCCGGCCTGCCTGCTGGTGCCTGATCCGATTCGCGTGCCGCTGGCACGTCTGCTCAAGCGTGCCGCACCGCGTCTGCGGGTGCTGGGTCACAGCGAGATTCCTGACACTCATTCGATCCGCATCGGGTCGATCATCGGAGCCAGCGCATGAACGTCAAACGTTTCATCGGCCGCAATTCCCGCGACGCCATGCAGAAGGTGCGGCTGGCTTTTGGTGACAACGCCGTGGTGCTGTCGACCAAACCCTGCAGCGAAGGGGTCGAGGTGCTGGCGATGGCGCCCGAGAGCGTCAACACCATCGAACGTTTCGAAGAGCCGGGCACCGCGCCGCCGCAACGCCCGATGGCACGTCCGGCGCCGCCGGCCCAGCAGCCGGCAGCGCGGCCGGCCATGCGCACGGCCGCCCCCGGTCAGCTGGCCAGCCATGCGGCTTCAACACAGCCAGCCGCTCAGGCAAGTCGCACGGCCGAAGCTTCGGTGCAGACCGATGTCGGCACGCTGGCGATGAGCACGCTGTCGTTCCAGGACTACGTGCGCGAGCGCATGCTCAAGAAGCGCCAGGCCGAGATGCGCAACCAGGCCGCCGTGCCGGTGTCGCCCGAGGCGATCGAGCAGCGTCTGGCGCAGCGCGAGCAGATGGCCCCGACGCGCCCGACGCAGCCGCCGGCCCAGTTCCAGCGCAGCCAAGAGCGCGCGCCAGAGCGGCGGGCCCCGACCCAGGCCGATATTCGGCAAGAACGGCAAGAACGGCAAGAACGGCAAGAGCGGCCTGAGCCGCGCCAGCCGGCCCGCGCCGAAGCGCGTTATGCCGACATGCACATGGCCGAGCACGAGTCGCACGCGGACGATCTGTACGACAGCGCAGACCTGGGTGGCATGGACAACATCGACCTGCACGCCCCGACGGCACGCGCACCGGCGTTCGAGCCGCAGGAAAACAGCCTGTTCGCGCCGATGGTCGAGGTCCAGCAGCAGCAAGGCGAAATGATCCGCGAGCTGCGCGCCATGAAGGGCATGATCGAGGAGCGTTTCGGCGCGCTGGCCTTCATGGACCGGCTGCAGAAGAGCCCGAAGCAGGCGCAACTGATCGCCCGGCTGATCGAATGCGGTTTCTCGCCCGCGCTGATCCGCAAGCTCGCCGATGGCGTCAGCGACCAGGTCAGCGACGAAATGGCCTGGGCCGGCGGTGTGCTGCAGCGCAACCTGCTGACCGGCGACGCCGACCTGGCGATCGAGGACCAGGGTGGCGTCTACGCCATGATCGGCTCGACCGGCGTCGGCAAGACCACCTCGACCGCCAAGCTGGCGGCCGCCTTCGCGACCCGCCACGGCGCCGGCAACCTCGGTCTGATCACGCTGGACGCCTACCGGCTCGGTGCCCACGAACAGCTGCGCGCCTACGGCCGCATCCTCGGCGTGCCGGTGCACACCGCACACGACCGCGTCGCGCTGGAAGACCTGCTTGACCTGCTGTCCAGCAAGCGCCTGGTGCTGATCGACACCGCCGGGCTGGCGCAGCGCGATGCCCGCACCCGCGAACTGCTGGAGATGCTGTCGCACCGCAGCATCGAGCGCCTGCTGGTGGTGAATGCCGCCCAGCAGGGCGAGACCATCGATGACGTGCTGCTGGCCTACAAGGCCTCGGAAGCCAAGGGCATCGTGCTGTCCAAGCTCGACGAGGCGGTCAAGCTCGGCCCGGCGCTCGACGCCATGATCCGGCATCGCCTGAAGGTGGTCGCGGTCGCCAACGGCCAGCGTGTGCCGGAAGACTGGCACCGCCTGACCGCGCAGGCGCTGATGCACCGCGCGCTGCGCGCCAGCGGCGCGCAGGCCTGGCGCATGGATGCCAGCGACGTCAACCTGATGTTTGCCAACGCCCACGGCAGCGCGACGCTGCAGCCGCAGGCTCGCCGCGCCAGCCGCCCCGTCGCCGCATCCGCTGCCACTCGCAGCGCCGCCCTCTGAGACGCCCGCCCATGGATGCCACCATGCAAGACAGCTCGACCCGTCGCAGCGTCCCCGTCGATCAGGCCGCCGGTCTGCGCCAGCTCTTTGCCAGCCGCACGCTGCGCTTCGTGCCGGTGATCTCGAACCCGTTCGTCGCCTTTGGCGGCGTGCTGATCGAGCGGCTGTGCAGCGTGCTCGACGACATGGGCCTGAACACGCTGCTGGTGGATGCCTCCGAGCGCGGCGGCCCGCCCAAGGAACTCAGCAGCTTCGACCTCAGCGAAGGCATCGAGCCGCTCTCCGACCGGGTCTCGTACCTGGCAGCGCGCGGTCTGCCGGTGCGCTGGGTCGATAGCCGTGGTTCGACCCGCGCCTTCCTGGATGCGGTGGCTGAAGCTGCCGTCGACTGCGAAGTGGTGCTGATCCACGGCACCGCGCTGGAAATGGCGCGCCTGTTCGGCCGTGGCGACGAGGGCCTGACCCGGCCGCGCCCGGTGCTGCTGTGCGACGACCGGCCCGAAGCCATGACGCATGCCTACGCCGCACTCAAGATCCTGGCGCAGCGCGCCGACTGGCGCTCGCACGATCTGCTGATCTGTGCGCCGCCCCACTCCGCGCAGACCGCCATGGTGGCCGAGCGCCTGGGCCATTGCGCCGACCTGTTTCTGGGCGGGGTGCAACACACCTGGGTCGAGGTCGATCCTGCCGAACCACCGACGGCGGCGCCGTCACAGCCATTGTCGGCGCTGGTCCGGCAACTGCTGGCCGCCGCTTCCTCCTACACGCTGTCGGACAGCGGCTACGCGGCCTTGCGCTCGGCGCTGCCGGCGCAGCAGCTGCCGATGTCGGCCTGAACGACCGGGAGTCTCAGATGTATACCGCCAAGGGTCGCCTCGAAGTCAACTCGATGCTCAAGCAGTACAGCCCGCTGGTGCGCCGGCTGGCACACCAGATGATCGCCAAGCTGCCGGCCAACGTCGAACTCGACGACCTGATCCAGGTCGGCATGATCGGCCTGACCGACGCGATGTCACGTTTCGATGCCGGCCAGGGCGTGCAGTTCGAGACCTTCGCCACCCAGCGCATCCGTGGCGCCATGCTCGACGAGCTGCGCGGCACCGACTGGATGAGCCGTGGCAACCGCAAGCATCAGCGCGACATCGAAGCCGCCGTGCACCGGCTGGAGCAACGCCTCGGCCGGGCGCCGCAGGAAAGCGAGATCGCCCGCGAGATGGGTCTGACGCTGCCCGACTACCAGGAGTTGCTCGGCAAGGTGCGCGGCACCCAGCTGGTCTATCTGGAAGACATGGGCGGCAAGAACGGCGACGGCGACAGCGATTACCTCGACCGCCATGTCGCCCAGGAAGGGGGCGACCCGCTCGCACAGCTGTCCGACTGGCGCATGCGCGAGGCGCTGGTGCAGGCCATCAAGAACCTGCCCGAGCGCGAGCAGTTCGTCATGAGCATGTACTACGAGCAGGACATGAACCTGAAAGAGATTGCCGCCGTGCTGGGCGTGACCGAGTCACGCGTCTGCCAGCTGCACAGTCAGTCGATCGCACGCCTGCGCGCCAAGCTGCGCGCCTGGTGAGGCGCTGCGGCGGTAGCGCTTTGCTGCGGGACTGCCTCAGCCGCAGCTGTTCGAGCCGCAGCCGCTGATCGCCTCGGCCAGCGGGCGCGCCGTCTGGCCCGTCTCGGTGTCATAGCCGATGTCGCGCAGATGCCCGGCCAGCCCGTTGTCGGCGGCCTGCGCATGCTGGGTGAACCATTGCACCAGCTCGGGCATCAGCTGGCCGATCAAGGCCGGTTTGCCTTCGTCGGCAGCAAGCCGACGCACCTCGCGCAGCACCGCCAGCACCTGGCTGTGCTGGCTGCTGTGGCAGTTGTCGGGCGTGAAGCCGGTCGCCACCATCCAGCGGTCTTCCTGGGCGAAATGCTCGACCGTGTGTTCGATCAGCGCGTCATAGGCGGCCAGCAGCGCGGGGGCGGCGGTCGTTGCGGCGTCGCTGCCAGCGGCGCTGGTGGTGAGCGCTGTGGCCTGCACGGCGGCGTCGACGGCATTGACATGCTCGACAAACTCCTGATGAGTCGCGTCCATGCGCGGGTGCTGCACAAGCAGCTCTTCGGACCAAGTGAGCAGGGACATGGCGCTAGCGGAAAAAGTGAAAACGTCAGGGAAAGGGACACAAGCGGCTGGGAGCCTAGCCGCCCCCGCCATGTTACAGATTGATCTGCCTCAAGCGAGGGCGCCCGCTTCGTCGATGGCATGGCGTCCGGTTCAAGGATAGAGGCCGCGCTCCTGGCGTGCCATCAGGATGCGCTCGCAGGCCACCGCGAAGGTGGCGGTGCGCAGCGTGATCTTGTGATGGTCGGCGGTATCCCAGATGCGGCGCAGCGCCTCGACCATGATCTTGTCGAGCCGCAGGTTGATCTCGTCTTCGGTCCAGAAGAAGCTGGAGAAATCCTGCACCCACTCGAAGTACGACACCGTCACGCCGCCGGCATTGCAGATCACGTCGGGCATGACCAGGATGCCGCGCTCGGCCAGCACGTCGTCGGCGTCCGGATGGGTCGGGCCGTTGGCGCCTTCCAGCACCAGCCGAGCCTTGATGCGGTTGGCGCGCGCCACGTCGATCTGGCCTTCCAGTGCGGCCGGAATCAGGATGTCGCAAGGCGTGTCCCAGAACGCCTCGTCGTCGATGCGCTCGGCGCCGCCGCCCGCATCGCCAAAAGCACCCACCCCACCGTCACGCCGCACCACGCTCATCAGGTCGGCCATGTCCATGCCGGCCGGGTTGGCGATCGTGCCGGTGTGGTCCTGCACCGCGACGATCTTGGCGCCAGCCTGGCCGAACAGCTCGGCCGCCGCCGAGCCGACATTGCCGAAACCCTGCACCGCCACCCGCACGCCGTCCAGGCTCAGCCCGAGCCGACGTGCCGCCTCGCGCCCGGTGACGAACACGCCGCGCCCGGTCGCCTTGACGCGACCGAGCGAGCCGCCCAGATGGATCGGCTTGCCGGTGACGACGCCGCTGGCGGTGGCGCCGGTGTTCATCGAGTAGGTGTCCATCATCCACGCCATGATCTGCGGGTTGGTGCCGACGTCAGGCGCCGGAATGTCGCGCTGCGGACCGATGATGATGCCGATCTCGCTGGTGTAGCGGCGTGTCAGGCGCTCCAGCTCCTTCATCGACAGCAGCTTCGGATCGACCCGGATGCCGCCCTTGGCACCGCCGTAGGGCAGATTGACGGCAGCGTTCTTGACCGTCATCCAGGCCGACAGCGCCATCACCTCTTCCAGCGTCACGGCCGGGTGAAAGCGCACCCCGCCCTTGCCCGGACCGCGACTCAGGTTGTGCTGGACGCGGTAGCCCTCGAAGTGGCGCACGCTGCCGTCATCCATCTCGATCGGGATATCGACGATCAGCGCGCGCTTCGGGTGCTTGAGCGTCTCGGCCCAGCGCGCCAGCGGGCCGAGGTACGGCACCACCCGATCCACCTGGGTCAGGTAGGTGCCCCAGGGGCTGTGCGGACTCGGCTGGATGTAGGACAGCGGTGTGGCCACCGGGATGGCGGTGGCGGGACTGGCTGACTTGTCCATGATGACTGTCTCCGTCGGTTGAGTTCTGATTCCCTCGTGGCCGATGCGACCGCCAGAGGCCGGTGCGCATCCGGAAACTGCACTCTAGGACGACCGGAAGGATGATGCACAGAGGGTTGATGCCATATTTGCATTTCTGGCTGGCTTGGCCTGTGTGTTCCGCACCGTCACAATGCCAGGGTCACCGGTCCCGAACATGCATCGGCCGGCCATCACTGCCCCGATCAGAAAAAAGGAGTCACACCATGAAAGTTCTCTTGCCCGTCGACGGTTCGGCCGGTTCGCTGGCCGCAGTGAGCCATGCGCTCACGCTGGTCGAACAGGGACTCGACGCCAGCTTCGTGCTCGCCAACGTGCAGGAGCTGCCGTCGTTGTACGAGGTAGTCACCGCGCACGACACCGAAGTGCTGACCCAGGTGCGCCGTGCCGCCGGCACCGACCAGTTGCAGGCCGCCGAGGCCCTGCTGCAGGCCGCCGAGGTAGACTACGAGATCGAGATCGCCAGTGGCAGCCCGGCGAACCTGCTGGTCGATCTGCTCGAAAACTACGGTTGCGACGCGGTCGTCATGGGCGCGCGTGGTGTCGGCGACCCCGAGGCCGGCGGCATCGGCTCCGTGGCCGAGGCCTTGCTGCTGCACAGCCCGGCGCCGGTCACGCTGGTGCGCCTCAAGGCCGCCGAAGAGCTGCTGGCCGAACCGGATGAACCGTCCGAGCCAGAGCCGAGCTGAACGGTCTCGCGGCTCAGCCGCCGAACTCGTCGCCCAGCTCGCGAGCGCGCTGCTGGGCGGCTTGCATCGCGGCGATGAAGGCGTCCTGCACGCCAGCCGCGTTCAGTGCCGTGAGCGCAGCGTAGGTGGTGCCGCCCTTCGAGGTGACCCGTTCGCGCAGCACCGCCGGGCTGTCGGTTGAGCGGCGCGCCAGCTCGGTGGCGCCGCTGAAGGTCGCCAGCGCCAGCTGCTTGCCTTGCTCGGCGCTCAGGCCCATGCGCTCGGCCGCCGCCACCATCGCCTCGATGAAATAGAACACGTAGGCTGGGCCGGAACCGGACAGCGCCGTCACGGCGTCCAGATCGCTTTCCTGCGGTACCCACAGCGTGGTACCGGTCGGCGCCAGCAGCGTCTCGACGCGGGCGCGCTCGTCAAGGCTGACGGCCGCGCGGGCATACAGGCCGGCGATACCCTGGCCGATCAGCGCTGGCGTGTTGGGCATCGAGCGCACCACCCGTTCAGTGCCGACCGCGCGGGCAATCGCGTCGCTGCGGATGCCAGCCATCACGCTCAAGTGCAGCGCCGCGCCGACAAACGGCGCGCAAGGCGCCGCCGCCTGCGCAAAGCTCTGCGGCTTGACGGCCCAGACCACGGTGCCTGCCTCGGCCAGCGTGGCGTCGGCCGCCGCCAGCACCCGCACGCCGTGATCGTGCTGCAGCTTGGCGCGCTGCGCCTCGAAGGGCTCGACCACCAGGATCTGCCCGGCCGGCGTGCCGCTGCTGATCAGCCCGCCGAAGATGGCGCTGGCCATGTTGCCGCCGCCGATGAACGCGATTGAATTGCTCGACATGAAAAATCCGCAATGGGTTGTGGGTTCAGGCCAACCTTATCAGCTGTTGGACGTCACGCCCGCCAGCAGCTGCACATTGCCACCTGCCGCTGCCGTGTTGACCGTCACCGTCTGCTCGGTGCAGAAACGGTACAGGTAATGCGGCCCGCCGGCTTTCGGGCCGGTGCCTGACAGACCCTCGCCGCCGAACGGCTGCACGCCGACCACCGCGCCGATCATGTTGCGGTTCACGTAGACGTTGCCGATGCGGGCCTGCGCGGCGATGCGCTCGGCGCGGCTGTCGATGCGGGTGTGCACGCCCAAGGTCAGGCCGTAGCCGAGCGCGTTGATCTGCGCCACCAGCGCATCGACCGCGCCGCGCCAGCGCACAACGTGCAGCACCGGGCCGAAGATCTCATCGCGCAGCTCGCCGACCTGCTTCAGCTCATACGCCACCGGCGCGATGTGGCTGGCCGCCAGGCCGGCCGGCAGCGGCGTGCGAGCGATCAGCCGGACGCTACCGTCGAGCCGCCGCAGGTGCGGCTGGATGCCGGCGTGCGCCTCGGCGTCGATCACCGGGCCGACGTCGGTAGCCCAGTCGGCCGGATCACCCAGCACCAGCGTCTGCATCGCGCCGGCCAGCATCTCCAGCAACGGCGCGGCGATGTCCTCGTGCACGCACAGCAGCCGCAGCGCCGAACAGCGCTGCCCGGCCGAGCGGAAGGCGCTCTGCACCACGGCGTCCACGACCTGCTCGGGCAGCGCGCTCGAATCGACCACCATCGTGTTCAGGCCGCCGGTCTCGGCGATGAGCGGCACGATCGGGCCGTCGCTCATGGCGAGCTGGCGCTGGATCAGCTTGGCGACCTGGGTCGAGCCGGTGAAACACACGCCGGCACAGAGCGGATGCGCGACCAGCGCGGCGCCAACCGTCTCGCCGGGGCCGCGCAGCACGGCGAGCGCGTCGCGCGGCAGGCCGGCGTCGAACAGCAGCGCGGCAAAGGCGTCCGCCACCGCTGGAGTCTGCTCGGCCGGCTTGGCCGCCACCGCGTTGCCGGCCACCAGCGCCGCCACCACCTGGCCGGCATAGATCGCGAGCGGGAAGTTCCACGGGCTGATGCAGATGAATACGCCCCGGCCGTGCAGGCGCAGCTCGTTGCTCTCGCCGGTCGGGCCGGGCAGCAGCTGCGTGGCCAGGCGCGCTTCAGCCTGCTGGGCGTAGTAGCGGCAGAAGTCGATCGCCTCGCGCACCTCGGCCAGCGCGTCGCCCATGGTCTTGCGGCCTTCCACGACGAGCAGGGCGCAGAACTCGGCCAGGCGCGCCTCCAGCGCATCGGCGGCGCGGCGCAGCACGGCGCAGCGCTCGGCCAGTGGCGTGGCGTTCCAGGCCGGTTGCGCGGCAGCCAGGCGCTGCATCGCGGCCTCGGCGGCAGCGCGGTCATGGTCGGGCGTGGCGCTGAGGCGGGTGCGCCGAATGGCCTCTTCCAGCGGCGCGCGCTGGGCGGCGCAGTTCAAGTCGAGGCCGAGCGCATTGAGGCGCTGCGGGCCGTAGAGCTGGCGCGGCGAGATCAGCCCTGGCGCGTCATGCGGCTGCAGCGGCGAGGCCAGCAGCTCCTGCGCCGAGACGGTTTCATCGGCGAGCTGGTGCACGAACGACGAATTGGCACCGTTTTCCAGCAGCCGCCGCACCAGATAGGCCAGCAGGTCGCGGTGCCGGCCCACCGGCGCGTAGATGCGCAGCGGCGGCGCCTCGGGGTGTTTCAGTACCTCGCGATAGACGCCGATGCCCATGCCGTGCAGGCGCTGCAGCTCGAAGGCCGGGCGCAGTCCGGTGCGCACCGCCTGCTCGTCGGCCATCTGCAGGATCGCGGCGATGGTGCCGGCGTTGTGGCTCGCGAACTGCGGGTAGATCACATCTTGGTGGCCGAGCAGCGCGCGGGCGCAGCTCAGATAAGCCAGGTCGGTGTGCGCCTTGTGGGTCCAGACCGGGTAGCCGGCCAGGCCGAGTTCCTGGGCGCGCTTGATCTCGGCGTCCCAGTAGGCGCCTTTCACGAGCCGCACCATCAGGCGCAGATGGTGGCGATGCGCCAGCTCGGCCACGGCGGCGACCATGTCCGGCGCGCGCAGCTGGTAGGCCTGCAGCGCCAGCCCGAGGCCCTGCCAGCGCGGATGCTGCCGCGCCACATGCGCCGCCAGCGCATCGAGCACGTCGAGCGAGAGCTCCAGCCGCTCGGTCTCCTCGGCGTCGAGCGTCAGGTTGAGGTTCGCCGCAGCGGCGGCATCGACCAGCGTCAGCACACGCGGCACGAGCTGCTGCATGACGCGGCTGTGCTGCGCCGCCTCGAAGCGCGCATCGAGCGCCGAGAGCTTGATCGAGATGCCGTCGCCGTTTTCAGGCCGATCCGGCCGGCCGGTGGCGGCGATGGCCTGGATCGCCTGGCGGTAGGCGGCCAGGTAATGGGCAGCGTCGGCATCGGTGCGGGCGCCCTCGCCCAGCATGTCGAAGCTGTAGCGCAGTTGCGCCGGGCTGCGGTGCTGGTCGCCGCGCTCCTTGTCGGCGTGCCGGAGCGCCTCGCCGATGTCCTGGCCGAGCACGAACTGCTGGCCGAGCAACTGCACCGAGCGCACGGCGGCTGCCACCACGGTCTGGCCACCCAGCCGCTGCAGCAGCCCGGGCGTGCTGCCGTCGGCCGGCAGCAGCTTGCGCGACAGCTCGACCGCCTGCGCCGCCAGCCGGCCGAACAGCGGGTGCGCGCTGTGGCGGCCGTCATGCGCCTCGAAATGACCCCGGCCAAGCTGATCGGCGGTCAGCGCCACGGCGGTGTCGGTGTCGGGCACACGCAGCAGCGCCTCGGCCAGCCGCATCAGCGCCAGGCCCTCGCTGCTGGAGATCGGGTACTCGCGCAGCAGCGATTCCAGCGCCCAGAACGGCGCCGGATGGCGGCGCACCGCCTCGACCCAGGGCTGCGCGCGCTCGATGACGTGGCTCCATTCCAGCGCGGGCGGCGTGTCGGTGGGCGTGATGGCTGGCGTGGCTGCGGCAGCGGCGTTCAGCAGCGCGCGGTGCAGCGCTCGGGCCTGGCTGATTTCATCGCGGACGGGGGGCGGCAGACGGTCGGTGGTGGCAGGCATGGGCAGAATAATATCCAGCCATGAGCACTGAATCAGACCCTCCGCTGGACAAGATCGACCGCCAGATCCTGCGTCTGCTGCAGGCAGACGGCCGCATCTCGAACCTCAAGCTGGCCGAGTCGGTGCACCTGTCGCCGACAGCGGTGCTGGAGCGCGTGCGGCGCCTGACGCGCGACGGCTACATCCTCGGCTATGAGGCGCGGCTCGACCCCAACAAGCTGGGCGCCGGGCTGATGGTGTTCGTCGAGGTGCTGCTGGACCGCACCGTGCACGACGTGATGGACACCTTCAAGGCGGCCGTGCAGGTGCGCCCCGAGATCCTGGAGTGCCACCTGGTGGCGGGCGGCTTCGACTACCTGCTCAAGACCCGCGTGGCCGACATGGTGGCGTATCGCCAGTTCATCGGCACGGTGATCTGGACCCTGCCCGGCGTGCGCGAGACGCGCACCTACGCGGTGATGGAAGAGGTCAAGAACACCACCGCGATCGCGCTTTGAGGCGTCAGGGCTGCAGGCTGGCGGCCAGGCGGCGCAGCGCGGCGGCGTCGAGCGTCTTGCCGGGCTGCGCGTCACAGATCACCGCGACCCGGTTCAGGATGCCGACGGCAAAGCGGTGCGCTGCCGCCAGCGTTTCAGCGTCGGTGTCGTAGGTGTCATAAGCCTCGACGGCAACGCCGCTGTCAGAGGCGATCGCCTTGACGTCGATCTTGGTGGCGGATGAGTTGGCGGGTTTGGTGGCCATGGAGAGGTTCCGGTGTGAATGGGGTTGGCCCGCGACTTTACAGGCCAGCCGCGCCGCCGGCATCTGCCGAAGCGAGTGCAGGCGGGTGTTGTGAATTACCCCTCGGTAACTTTTCGATTGACTTCCGGCCATGAGCGGTATCAAATTACCCATCGGTAATTTTAGAGATTGCCCATGCCCGAACCATCATCAACATTCCCGATCGGTAAGGTTGATCAACCCTTGGTGGTCCGCTCGGCGGCCGACGTGGGGCAGATCGTGCGGGAGCAGCGCCGCAAGCTGAGCCTGCGCCAGATCGACCTGGCGGGCATCGGCAACACGGGCAACCGCCTGATCGTGGACATCGAGAAGGGCAAGCCGACCGTGCAGCTTCAGAAGGTGCTCGACGTGCTGGACTTGCTGGGCCTAGAGTTGACCATCACGCAGAAGACGTCGAGGACACCGTGAAGCAACGAGCCAAGGTCTTCTACGAGCTGCGGACCAGGCGCGCGGCGGCTCGAATTGGCGCGTAGATGGGTTCCGCGTCAAGGTTCAATCGACCCCGCCGCCAGCCGCCAGTCCTCGCGCAGCGCGCAGGCCATCTGCTCGGCGGGCAGCGGCCGGGCAAAGTAGAAGCCCTGCATCTCGTCGCAGGCGTGGGTTTGCAGGAAGGCCACTTGCTCGCGAGTCTCGACGCCTTCGGCCACGACCTTGAGTTTCAGGCTGTGCGCCAGGTTGATGATGGCCAGCGCGATGGTGGCGTCGTCCGGATCGGTGCTGACGTCGCGAATGAAGGCGCGATCGATCTTGAGCGCATCGAGCGCAAAGCGCTTCAGGTACGCCAGGCTGGAGTAACCGGTGCCGAAGTCGTCCACCGACAACCGGATGCCGCGCGTCTTCATGTTGCGCAGGGTCTGCACGGCGGCTTCCGAGTCGCTCATCAGGATCGATTCGGTCAGCTCGAATTCAAGCAAACCCGGATCGACGCCGCTGGCGGCCAGCAGGTCGCCGATCACGACGTCGAGCTGCTTTTGCCGGAACTGGCGCGCCGACAGGTTGATGGCGACCGGCGGCGGCGCCAGGCCGTCGGCCTGCCATTGCCGAATCTGGGCGCACACGGCACTGACGACCCACTCGCCCACCGGCACGATCAGGCCGGTTTCTTCCAGGATCGGGATGAAATCAGCTGGTGAGACCAGCGGCTGCCCGGTCGGCTGCCAGCGCAGCAGCACTTCCATGCCGCTGATCTGCCCGGTCTTGAGATCCACCTTGGGCTGGTAGTGCAGCAGGTATTCGCTGCGGTCGAGCGCCCCGCGCAAGCGCGCTTCCAGCTGCATGCGCAGCATGGCGTGCTCGTGCATCTGCGGCATGAAGAACTGGTAGGCGTTGCGGCCCGATTCCTTGGCGCGATACATCGCGGTGTCGGCGTTCTTCAGCAGCGTGTCGGGGTCGCTGCCGTCGCCCGGCGAGACGCTGATGCCGATGCTGGCCGACACGTAGACCTCGTGCGGCCCGAGCTGGAACGGCGCGGCCAGCGCGGTGACGATCTTCTGCGCCACCAGGCCGGCGTCTTCGGCATGACTCAGGTGCGCCAGCGCGACCGCGAACTCGTCGCCACCGAGCCGGCCGACGGTATCGGCGGAACGCACCGACCCTTTCAGGCGTTCGGCGATCTCGACCAGCAGCGCATCGCCAGCGGCATGGCCGAGCGTGTCGTTGACGGCCTTGAAGCGATCGATGTCGATAAACAGCACGCTCACCGGCAGCTGGTCGCGTTCGGCTTCGATCAGCATGTGGCCAAGCCGGTCAAGGTGGAGCGCGCGATTCGGCAGCGAAGTCAGCGCATCGAACTGGGCCAGGTAGGCGAGTCGGGCCTCGGCTTGCTTGCGCGCCGTGATGTCGGCGCAGGCGATCACGCACAGATCGGCACGCTCGACAAAGCGCGTCACGGTAGCCCTGAACCAGCGCCCGCCCGCCTGGGCCGAGCGCTGATATTCGATCGAGAAGCGGTTGCTCTGCCCGGTCAGCACCTGGCGCACGCCGGCAGCCAGCGCATGCGCGGTAACGGCGGCCGGGCCAGTGGCGCGATCGCAGCGGGCCAGGAAGTTGTCGCCTTCCTGCGTCGGTTTGGAATGGCCGACATTGATCTTCGCGTCGTTGCGCCAGGCACGATTGACCGCCCGCACGGTGCCGCTCTGATCGATCACCCCGATGAGCGCCGACAGCGCATCGAGCGTCGCCTTCGAGAAGGCCTCGTTCGATGAAGCGTCAGCGGTAGGGTCGGCGGGGCACATGGCAGTGGTCGGGACAGGACAAAACCGGGAGCACCTGATGTGCCCGCGTGCATGGTCATCGGTCGGTGCCGGCTGGCCTTGAGTCGGCAGCATTCTGCCGCGCGGCGATCCGGCCTACGGCGCGGCCGGATAAGCGCGGGCGCCGAAGATCGCGGTGCCGATGCGCACCATAGTCGCGCCTTCCAGCACGGCCGCTTCCAGATCGGCGCTCATGCCCATCGAGAGCGTGTCGAGCGCCAGACCAGCGGCGTTGAGCTGGTCGAACAGCGCGCGCAACTGGCGGTGCGGCTGGCGCTGCGCATCCAGCGTGTCGGCCGGCTCGGGAATCGACATCAGGCCGCGCAGGCGCAGCCGGGGCAGCGCCGCCACCGCGCGCGCCAGCGCCGGCAGCTCGGCCGGATCGATGCCGCTCTTGCTGGCCTCGCCGCTGACGTTGACCTGCAGGCAGACGTTGAGCGGCGGCAGCTCGGCTGGGCGCTGCTCAGCCAGGCGCTGCGCGATCTTCAGACGATCGACGCTGTGCACCCAGTCGAAGCTTTCCGCCACGACACGCGTCTTGTTGCTCTGCAGCGGCCCGATCAGGTGCCATTCGAGGCTGGCACGCAGATCTGCCAGCGCCGCGATCTTGTCGAGCGCTTCCTGCACATAGTTCTCGCCGAAGGCCCGTTGCCCGGCTTGATGGGCCTCAAGCACGGCCGCCGCAGGCTGGGTCTTGCTGACCGCCAGTAGCGTGACGCTGTCCACACGGCGACCTGCGCTGTGACAGGCTGTCACCAGTCGAGCGTGCACGCCTTGTAAGTTGAAAGAGATGCTCGTCATAATCGATCAGCTTAGGGCAGTTCACACCAACTCTTAACCGGCGCACTCCTACCGAGTCGCGCCCGCATTCCATGGATATCACCCAGCTGCTGGCATTTTCGGTGCGCAACAAGGCCTCCGACCTGCACTTGTCCGCCGGCTTGCCGCCGATGATCCGCGTGCACGGCGATGTGCGGCGCATCAATGTCGATCCGCTGCCGCACAAGGCAGTGCACGACATGATCTACGACGTCATGAACGACGCCCAGCGCAAGGTCTACGAGGAAACGCTGGAATGCGACTTCTCGTTCGAGATCCAGGGCATGTCGCGCTTCCGGGTCAACGCCTTCAACCAGAGCCGGGGCTCGGGCGCGGTGTTCCGGACCATTCCGAGCAAGATCCAGTCGCTCGAAGAACTCAAGACGCCGAAGATCTTTGCGGATCTGGCGCTCAAGCAACGCGGCCTGGTGCTGGTGACCGGGCCGACCGGCTCGGGCAAGTCGACCACGCTGGCGGCGATGGTGAACCACCTGAACGAGACCCACTACGGCCACATCCTGACGGTCGAAGATCCGATCGAATTCGTGCACGAGTCGAAGAAGTGCCTGATCAACCAGCGCGAGGTCGGGGCGCAGACGCTGTCGTTCGCCAACGCCTTGCGCGCCGCGCTGCGCGAAGACCCGGACGCCGTGCTGGTCGGCGAAATGCGCGATCTGGAGACGATCCGCCTGGCGCTGACCGCTGCCGAGACCGGTCACCTGGTGTTCGGCACGCTGCACACCTCCAGTGCCGCCAAGACAGTCGACCGGGTGGTCGACGTGTTCCCCTCGGCCGAGAAAGACATGGTGCGCACCATGCTGTCAGAGTCGCTCATGGCGGTGATCTCGCAGCAGCTGTGCAAGCTGCGCGACGGCTCGGGCCGGGTGGCGGCGCACGAGATCATGCTGGGCACGTCGGCCATCCGCAATCTGATCCGCGAGAACAAGATCGCGCAGATGTATTCGATCATCCAGACCGGTCAGGCCCAGGGCATGCAAACGCTCGACCAATCGCTGGTTGATCTGGTGCGGCGTAACATCATCACCCCCGCTGAAGCACGGACGCGGGCCCGTTCGCCAGAGAATTTCCCCGGCTGATGTCGGCACACAACACGGGCTTCGAACACTTCGATACGTGTGTATGCCGATAGATACGGCTGGCGAGCGATACTGAGCATCTGATTCATCACGCCGACTCGGCATTACCGACGTCATGGAACGCGACCAGGCTTCCAAATTCATCAATGAGCTCTTGCGCCTGCTGGTCTCGCGCAAGGGCTCAGACCTGTTCCTCACGTCTGATTTCCCGCCCGCCATCAAGGTCGATGGCAAGGTCACGAAGGTGTCGCCGCAGCCGTTGACCGGCCAGCACACCGTCGCGCTGGCCCGCGCGATCATGAATGACAAGCAGGCGGCCGAATTCGAACGCACCAAGGAGTGCAATTTCGCCATCTCGCCGCCCGGCATCGGGCGCTTCCGGGTCAATGCCTTCGTGCAGCAGGGCCAGGTGGGCATGGTGCTGCGCACCATTCCGCGCACCCTGCCGACCATCGACGCGCTAGGCCTGCCCAACATCCTCAAGGAAGTGACGATGTACAAGCGCGGCCTGGTGATCCTGGTCGGCGCCACCGGCTCGGGCAAGAGCACCACGCTGGCGGCGATGGTCGACTACCGCAACGAGAACGCCTTCGATCACATCATCACGATCGAGGATCCGGTCGAGTTCGTGCATCCGCACAAGAACTGCATCGTCACCCAGCGCGAGGTCGGCATCGACACCGTCGGCTGGGAAGCGGCGCTGAAGAACACGCTGCGCCAGGCCCCCGATGTGATCCTGATGGGCGAGATCCGCGATCGCGAGACGATGGAGCACGCCATCGCCTTCGCCGAGACCGGCCACCTGTGCATGGCCACGCTGCACGCCAGCAACGCCAACCAGGCGCTCGACCGCATCGTCAACTTCTTCCCCGAAGAGCGCCGGCCGCAGTTGCTGATGGACCTGTCGCTCAACCTCAAGTCGACCGTCTCGCAGCGGCTGCTGCCGCGCGAGGAAGGTGCTGGCCGGGTCGCGGCGGTCGAGGTGATGCTGGTCACGCCGCTGATCTCCGAGCTGGTCTTCAAGGGCGAGGTCGGCGAGATGAAGGAGGTCATGAAAAAGAGCCGCGAGCTCGGCATGCAGACCTTCGACCAGGCGCTGTTCGACCTCTACGAGGGCTACTACATCACCTACGAAGACGCGTTGCGCAACGCCGATTCACTCAACGACCTGCGCTTGGCCATCAAGCTCAACAGCACCCGCGCCCGCAGCACCGATTTCGGTGCCGGCACCGAACACCTGAGTCTGGTTTAACGATGACTGTCACCCGCTCCTACGATCCGATCCAACCCCGCCGCGTGGCTTTTCTGGGCCTGGGGGTGATGGGTTATCCGATGGCCGGACATCTGGCACGCGCCGGCCACCAGGTCACGGTCTACAACCGCAGCCCGGCCAAGGCCGCGGCCTGGGTCGCTGAACACGGTGGCACCCAAGCGGCAACACCCGCTGCGGCCGCCGAGGGCGCCGAGTTCGTATTTGCCTGCGTCGGCAACGACGATGACCTGCGCAGCGTGGTGCTGGGCGAGACCGGCGCGTTGGCCGGCATGGCGGCGGGCGCGATCTTTGTCGATCACACCACCGCGTCGGCCGAGGTGGCGCGCGAGCTCGCTGCAGCGGCCAGCGCGCGTGGCCTGCAATTTGTCGATGCGCCGGTTTCGGGCGGCCAGGCCGGCGCGGTCAACGGCGCGCTCACCGTGATGTGCGGTGGCAACCAGGCGGCCTTCGACGCCATGCGGCCGGTGGCGCTGGCATTTTCACGCGCCGTGACGCGACTGGGCGAGAGCGGTGCCGGGCAGCTCGCCAAGATGGTGAACCAGATCTGCATCGCCGGGCTGGTGCAGGGCCTGGCCGAGGCGATTGCCTTCGGTGCCAATGCCGGCCTCGACATGCATCAGGTGCTCGACGTCATCGGCAAGGGCGCGGCACAGAGCTGGCAGCTCGACAACCGTGGCAAGACCATGGTCGACGACAAGTTCGACTTCGGCTTCGCGGTCGACTGGATGCGCAAGGATCTGGGCCTGGTGCTGGCTGAGGCGCGCCGCAACGGCTCGACGCTGCCGGTCACCGCGCTGATCGACCAGTTCTACGGCGATGTGCAGCAGCAAGGCGGCGGGCGCTGGGACACCTCCAGCCTGATCCGCCGGCTGCCGCGCACCAGATCCTGAAACAACGCGCTGAAATTCAGCGCGGCTTGTCGAGGGTGTCGAGTTCAGCCTGGCTGACCACCTCGACCACCTTCACCACCTTCTGCACACCGGAGATGGTGCGGGTCAGCTCCGCAGCGCGGGTCGCTTCGGGTTCGGTGACCCGGCCCATCAGATAGACCGTCTTGCGCTCGACCACCACCTTGAACGCGCCGACCGGCACGCTTTTGGCGTCGATGAAGGTGGCCTTGACCTTGCCGGCCAGCACCATGTCATTGGCGCGGTCGCTGGTGCTGCTGGGCCACTGGGCGACCAGCTCGTTCACCACCAGCTTGACGTTTGTCACTTTGGCAACGGTTTGTTCAGCCAGCCCACGATCGGCTTCGTTGAACACCTCGCCGGTCAGCAGCACGAGCCGGTTGTAGACGTTGACGCTGACGTGGGCACGGTCGCCCAGCAGCTCGCGCAGCCGGCTGGCCGCCCGGGCCTCGATGGTCTGATCGTCCAATTGCGCCGTCGGGTTGCGCCGATCGGACATCACCGCCGCGCCGCCCAGGGCAGCGCCGCCGACTACCAGCGGGATACAGGCGGTCTGGGTCAGCGTCGCCGCAGCCACACCGAGCGCCAGTGCCGCCGTGCGGGTCCAGGGAGCAAATGTTCTTGTCATGGTTCTTCCTGTTCGCCGAGCAGCTGCAGATCGACCGCATCGCAGATGCAGTGGATCACCAGCAGGTGCACTTCCTGGATGCGCGCCGTGCGATGGTGCGGCACACAGATGTGCACGTCGGTCTCGGTGAGCAACTCGTTCATCTTGCCGCCGCCCTTGCCGGTCAGGGCAATGACGGTCATTTCCTTCTGCCGGGCCGCCTCGATCGCCGCGATCACGTTGGCCGAGTTGCCGCTGGTGGTGATGGCCAGCAGCACGTCGCCCGGCTGGCCGATCGCGAGCACCTGCTTGGAAAAGATCTGATCAAAGGAATAGTCGTTGCCGACCGCCGTGATGATCGAGGTGTCGGTCGACAGCGAGATCGCCGCCAGGCCGGGCCGCTCGCGCTCGAAGCGGCCGACGAACTCGGCCGCGAAGTGCTGAGCATCGCCGGCTGAGCCACCGTTGCCGCAGGCGAGCACCTTGCCGCCGGAGGTGATGGAGCCGATGATCGTGTGGACCGCCTCGGCAATCGGTCGAGTCAGCGTCTCGGCGGCGACGTATTTGACGTCGGCACTTTCGAAGAACTGCTGCTGGATGCGTTGTTCAAGCATGGGCCGATGATAAGACACCCTTGTGTACTCGCCATGAATGGCCTGCAACGCCTGATTCGTGCCAGCGCTCAGCTGGCGTCAAAGGCACCCGGCAGCCACTGCAGCACCTCGCCGTCGATCGCCACCACGTCGAAGCGGCACGGTGGCGGGCTGGCCAGGCGCAGCAGATAGTGCTGGGCGGCGCGGATGATGCGGCGCTGCTTGCCGCGCGTCACGCTGGCCGCCGCGCCGCCATGCTCGGCGCTGGCGCGGCTGCGCACTTCGACGAACACCAGCGTGCCGTCAGGGTCGCGCAGGATCAGGTCCACTTCGGCGCCGCGCGCGTACGGACCGCCGGCGACTCGATAATTGCGCGCCACCAGCCGCAGCCCCTGCTGCTGCAGGTGCGCCAGAGCGCGCGTTTCCCCGGCATCGCCGCGCGCCTTGGTCGTGCTCGCCGTGCTGGCGCTGCGTTCGTTTTCTGCCGATGCCGTCTTTGCCCTGCCTGAGAATCCGGTCATGACCTCTCCCGCACTGTGGCTGCAAGCCGCCGCCGATGCGGCCGGCGCGCAGCAGTATCCACCCGCGACACTCTACGTGGTGGCCACGCCGATCGGCAACATGGCCGACATCACCTTGCGCGCCATCCATGTGCTCAGTCTGGTCGATGCGGTGGCTTGCGAGGACACCCGTGTCAGCGCCGGCCTGCTGCAACGCATCGGTCTGCACAAGCCGCTGCTGGCGGTGCACGAGCACAACGAAGGCGCCGCCGCCCAGGGCGTGATCCAGCGCCTGGCGGCCGGCGAGCGCATCGCATACATCAGCGACGCCGGCACGCCGGCCGTGTCCGACCCCGGCGCACGACTGGTCGCGGCGGTGCGCGCCGCCGGCCTGCGTGTGGTGCCGCTGCCGGGCGCCAGCAGCGTCGTCACCGCCCTGAGTGCTGCAGGCGACAGCCATGCGCCCGGCTTCGCCTTCCACGGCTTTTTGCCGGCCAAGGGCAGCGGACGTACCGAGGCGCTGACGCGCGCTGTCGCCGAGCCGCTCGCCTGCGTGCTGTTCGAGGCACCACACCGCATCGAAGCACTCGCCGACGCGCTCGCTGCAGCCTGCCCGACACGCCCTGTCAGCGTCTGCCGCGAACTGACCAAGCAGTTCGAGCAGATCGACACCGTGAGTTGCGCCGAGCTGCCGGCCTGGCTGGCGCTGGAGGCCGATCGGCGCCGGGGCGAATTTGCGCTGGTGCTGCACGCACTGGTCAACGCCGAGGCCGAATCAGCCCTCACGCTGGTGCCAGCGGTTGAAACTCTTCTGCTGGCGCTGCTCGAAACGCACCCGCTGCGTCACGCCGTCGATCTGGTCTGTGACGCGTGTCAGATCGCGCGCAAGCCGGTTTACCAGCGCGCGCTGGAGTGGAAAGAGGATGAGTCAGGCGCACCTTCAGCCTGACCCGGATGCGCCCGAGCGGCCTGGGGTGCCAGCAGCTTGTGCCCCTCGGCCTCAGCCGCCGCCAGCTCCTGACGGGTCAGGGTGTACTCGGCACCATCGCCCAGGCGCTCGACCGTCAGCTCGATGAAGCGGCGCACCCGGGTCGGCTGCGCGGTGCGGCTGCCGTAATACAGATAGAGGCTCATGTGATCGGTCACGTGCCGGGCCAGCAACGGCACCAGCTGGCCAGCACGGATCAGCGGCGCGGCCGACATGCCCGGCAACTGGGCCAGCACCTGGCCTGACAGCACGGCAGCAATTTCCAGCTCGGCGTCGTTGGTCGAGACGGCCGGTGGCAGGTCGAGCTGCACGACCTCGCCGTCCACCTGCAGAAACCAGGGCAGCACCTGGCGCGTGCCGGGGTGGCGAAACACGCTGCAGCGGTGCGCGGCCAGCTCGTCGAGCGTGCGTGGCGCGCCGTATCGCGCCAGGTAGGCCGGCGCGGCGCAGACGATCAGCTGCAGCGCAAACAGCCGGCGCGCGATCAGCCCGTCATCGGGCGGCGATCCGACCCGAAAACCCACATCGACCCGGTACTGCACCCAGTTGCCGATGCTGTCGTCGAGCTGCACATCGGGCTGCACGTCAGGGTACTGGCGGCAGAACTCGTCGAGCACCGGCCAGAGCAGCGCCGCGAAGGTCGAGCGCGGCCCGACGATGCGCAACGGCCCGGCGATCTCATCCTTGGCCGACCGGGCGCGCTGCAGTGCGCGCTCCAGCGCGGCCAGCGCCGGCTGGGTCGCCTCCAGCAACTGCTGGCCCTCGGCGGTGAGTGCCAAGTTGCGCGTGGTGCGGTGCAACAGGCGCACACCCAGCTGCTGCTCCAGCTGCGCCAGCGCCTGGCTGGCCGCCTGCGGTGACACACCTTGCGCCGCCGCCGCGCGCCGCAGACTGCCCAGCTCGACCGCCTTGGCCAAGGTCGCAATGGCGCGCAGTTCATTCATCGGCATGGATCACGGCTCCTGGTCAGGCGCTGATTATCAAGATCTGCTTGCTGCTCGTACAAGCTTTGGCCGCCTAGTGCCTTGATGCTGCGGCGCCTAGAGTCAGGCCCATCGTCAGCGCTGGCGGCCAGCTCGCCAGTCACCCCGACATCACCGGAGCAGCACAGATGCAAAAACGCCAACTCGGCAACAGCCACCTGGAAGTCTCGGCCCTCGGGCTGGGCTGCATGGGCATGAGCGCCAACTACGGCCCGCCCGCCGACACGCAGACCATGATCAGCCTGATCCGCAGCGCGGTGGCGCGCGGCGTCACCTTCTTCGACACTGCCGAGGTCTACGGCCCGTTCGCCAACGAGGAACTGGTCGGCCAGGCGCTCGCGCCGATGCGGGATCAGGTGGTCATCGCCACCAAGTTCGGCTTCGATCTCGACCCGGCCACCGCCCAGCGCCGCAGCGGTCTGAACAGCCGGCCCGAGCACATCAAGGCCGTCGCGGAAGCCTCGCTGAAGCGGCTCAAGATCGACACCATCGACTTGTTCTACCAGCACCGCGTCGACCCGAACGTGCCGATCGAGGACGTGGCCGGTGCCGTCAAGGAGCTGATCGCTGCCGGCAAGGTCAGGCACTTCGGCCTGTCGGAGGCGGGCGCGGCCACCATCCACCGCGCCCACGCGGTGCAGCCGGTGGCGGCGGTGCAGAGCGAATACTCGCTGTTCTACCGCGACCCGGAAGTTGACCTGCTGCCGACGCTCGAAGAGCTGGGCATCGGCTTCGTGCCGTTCAGCCCGCTCGGCGCGGGTTTTCTGACCGGCGCGATGAATGAGCACACCCGCTTCGACAGCAGCGACTTCCGCTCGCGCGTGCCGCGTCTGGCGCCCGAAGCGCTGAAGACCAATCTGGCGCTGGTCGAGCTGCTGCGCGGCGTGGCCGAGCGCAAGGGCGCCACACCCGCACAGATCGCGCTGGCCTGGCTGCTGGCCCAAAAGCCGTGGATCGTGCCGATCCCGGGCACCACCAAGCTGCACCGCCTCGACGAAAACCTGGGCGCACTGGCCGTCGAGCTGAACGCCGACGATCTGCGCCAGATCGACGCCGGCACCGCACAGCTCACCGTGCAAGGCGCACGCCTGCCCGAGGCCGTGCTGCAGATGTCCGGACGCTGAAACCGCCAGCACCGCAATGACCACCCAACCACCCACGGCACCCAGTCCGTCCAGCCAGCGCGGCCTGCTGCTGGCCATCATCCTGTCGAGCTATCTGATGATCGTGCTCGACATCTCGATCGTCATCACCGGCCTGCCCAAGATCCGCGCCAGCCTGGGGTTCTCGGCCGCCGGGCTGTCGTGGGTGCACAGCGCCTACACGCTGGCGTTCGGCGGCCTGCTGCTGCTCGGCGCGCGCGCTGGCGACCTGCTCGGCCGGCGCCGCATGTTCATCAGCGGGCTGGGGCTCTTCACCACTGCGTCGCTGGCGATCGGGCTGGCGGCCTCGCCGGCCTGGCTGATCATTGCGCGCGCGGTGCAGGGCGCCGGGGCCGCCATCCTGGCGCCGTCCACGCTGGCGCTGCTGTCGGTCAACTTCGCCGAGGGGCCGGAGCGCACCCGGGCGCTGGGCTGGTATGGCGCGGTGGCTGGCATCGGCTCCAGCATCGGGCTGGTGCTGGGTGGCGTGCTGGCGGATCTGGTGTCGTGGCGGGTCGGCTTCTTCATCAACCTGCCGATCGGCCTGCTGCTGATGCTGGGCGCACGGCGCTACATCACCGAGACTGCCCGGCACAGCGGCCGGCTCGATCTGGGTGGCGCGCTGCTGTCCACGCTCGGCATGGTGGCGCTGGTGTACGGCCTGGTGCACGTTGCCGCTCATGGCTGGACCGATGCTGGCACGCTCATGCCGCTGCTGGCCGGGCTCGGGTTGCTGGCGCTGTTCCTGCTCAACGAGGCGCGCGCCACCCAGCCGATCCTGCCGCTGCGTCTGTTTGCCAGCCGTGAGCGCGCTGGCGCCTACGCGGCACGGCTGCTGTTCCTGGGCGGCATGATCGGTTTCTGGTTCTACACGACGCAATACCTGCAGGGCGTGCTGGGCATGCGACCGCTGCAGGCCGGCATGGCCTTCCTGCCGGCAACGCTGGTCAACTTTGCCGTCGCGCTGGCCGTGCCACGCATGACGCAGCGTTTCGGCAACGCCCGCCTGCTGGCCGGCGGACTGGCGCTGTCGGTGCTGGGCCTGCTCTGGCTGAGCCGGATCGGCCCCGACACGCCCTACCTGCTCGGCGTCGCGCTGCCGATGGTGCTGATCGGCGCTGGCCAGGGCGGCACGCTCAGCCCGCTGACGGTGGCCGGCGTCGCGGGCGTGGCGGCCGAGGATGCCGGCGCCGCCTCGGGTCTGGTCAACGTGGCGCACCAGCTCGGCGGCTCGCTCGGGCTGGGTCTGCTGGTGGTGGTGTTTGCTGCAGCGGACGGCCAGATCACCGAGCCACGCGCCGAACTGGCGCACCAGATCGCCGCCACGCTGACGGCCTCGACGCTGCTGCTGGCCGTCGCGCTGGCGCTGGTGCTCTGGCTGATCGTGCGACGCCAGCCATCCCGCGCTGCCGGCCCGGCACCCGTGCCGTCGCGCTGACCCACGCCCCCTTATTCCCTTCACCCATCCCAAGGAGCCCTTGATGCAACAACGCATCCTCGGCCGCAGCGGCATGCACGGTGCCCGCTAGCCCCGCGCCGCCTCCCCGTGCAGCCAGGCCAGAAAGGCTTCGACCGGTGGCCGCTGGGCGTGCCGGGGCGGATAGACGGCAAAGTGCGCCTTGACCTTGATCGCCTTGTCCAGCCCGAACACCGGCCGCAGCTTGCGCTCGGCGATGTGGCGAGCGGCGATCGTCGCGCTTTCGAGTGCGACACCAAGACCTTGCGTGGCGGCGTCCAGCGACATCTGGGCTCGATCGAAGCGCACGGGGAACCGATCTGGCGCGCGCTGGTCGGTGAAGGCCGCAAACCAGTCGGACCACTGCACCACACTGACGTTGCTCTGGATCAGCTTGACACCCAGCAGCTGCTCGGGCTGCTTCAGCCGGTACGCCTGGATGAAGGCCGGACTCGCGAGCGGGACGATGCGCTCCTCGAACAGCGGCTCGACCACCAGATCCGGCCAGTTCGGCACGCCGTAGCGGATGTCGATGTCGGCCTGGCCGAGTGCAAAGTCGCTCGGCGTGTGCGCGGCCGACAGGTTGAGGGCAATGTCGGGGTAGGCCTGAGCAAAGCCCTGCAGGCGCGACATCAGCCACAGGCTGGCGATGCTGGGCGCCGAGTGGACATACAGGCTGTTGCTGACGCCCTGGCGCAGATCTTCTGAAGCCGCCGCGATGGCGGAGAGCGCGCCACCGACCCGCGCCAGGTACTGCTCGCCCACCGAGCTGAGGCGCACGCCGTGCGCGCTGCGCTCGAACAGGCGCACGCCCAGGTGCGCTTCCAGCCGGGCCACCTGGTGGCTGATCGCCGAAGCAGTCAGGTGCAGCTCGGCCGCCGCGAGCGCGAAGCTGCGCCGCCGCGCGACCGCCTCGAAGGCTTGCAGGTTGGTGACGGGAGGCAGAGCAGGCATCGGGTCAACCCTGTCGTTGGATGAAGAAGCGTCATCCTAGGATGAGAACACTTCGCTTGTCATCAGGTGGAGCCCGCTCGAAGATGGGTCCCAGCAGTGCAGAACAACGGCGCACCGGAGCATCGAACCCACCCGCCGTCGTGATTGCACTTCGCCCTCTACCCCTTCTGGAGACGATCTCGATGCTGCTCAAAGACAAAGTTGCCGTCATCACCGGCGGTGCCGGCCTCAACGGCCTCGGTTTCGCCACCGCACGCCTGATGGCCGCGCATGGCGCCCGGGTCGTGATCCTCGATCTGGCACAGGCCGAGCCTGCCGCCGCCGCCGCTCAACTCGGCGCCGAGCATCTCGGCTTGGTCGCCGACGTGACCGACAAGGCGTCCTGCGACGCCGCCGTCGCTGCGGCGCTGCAAGCGTTCGGCCGCATCGATGCGCTGGTCAACAACGCCGGCATCACGCAACCGGTCAAGACGCTGCAGATCACCGGCCCGGACTACGACCGCATCCTCGATGTCAGCCTGCGCGGCACGCTCTACATGTCGCAGGCGGTGCTGCCGACCATGCAGCAGCAGCAGAGCGGTTCGATCATCTGCATCTCGTCGGTCTCGGCGCAGCGCGGCGGCGGCATTCTCGGCGGGCCGCATTATTCGGCCGCCAAGGCGGGGGTGCTCGGTCTGGCACGGGCGATGGCGCGCGAGTTCGCGCCCGAAGGCATCCGCATCAACTGCATCACGCCGGGCCTGATCGGCACCGACATCATCAAGGGCAAGCTGACCGAAGAGAAGAAGGCCGAGATCGCCGAGACGATCCCGCTGGCCCGCCTGGGCCGTGCCGATGACATCGGCGGCGCCTGCGTCTTCCTTGCCAGCGAGCTGTCGGCCTATTGCACCGGCATCACGCTCGACGTGAACGGCGGCATGTTGATCCATTGAACTGAATCAACGGCCATTCAACCCGGAAACCAGGAGACAAGCATGAACGACACCAAAACGACAAAAACCGGATTCACCCGCCGCCAGGCCCTGACGGCCGCTGCTGCGCTGCCGCTGTTCTCGATCGGTACGCGCTTCGCCCACGCGGCCGAGTTCAACTACAAGTTCGCCACCGGCCAGGATCCGTCGCACCCGGTCAACAAGCGCGCCCAGGAAGCGATCGACCGCATCCGCAACGCCACCAATGGCCGGCTCGACATCAAGCTGTTCCCGGCCAACCAGCTCGGCTCCGACACCGACTTGCTGTCGCAGATCCGCAATGGCGGCGTCGAGTTCTTCAATCAGGCCAGCGTGGTGCTCTCGACGCTGGTGCCGGCCGCCGGCATCATCAACACCGGCTTCGCTTTCCATGACTACAGCGAAGTCTGGAAGGCGATGGACGGCCCGCTCGGCGCCCATGTGCGGGCCCAGATCGAGAAGGTCGGCCTGCTGACCATGTCCAAGCCGTGGGACAACGGTTTCCGCCACGTCACGACCTCGACCAAGCCGGTCAAGACGCCCGACGACCTGAAGGGCCTGAAGCTGCGCGTGCCGTCGGCGCCGATGCTCTCGTCGCTGTTCACCGCGCTCGGCGCCAGCCCGACGCCGATCAACTTCAACGAGCTCTATTCGGCGCTGCAGACCAAGCTGGTCGAAGGCCAGGAAAACCCGCTGGCGATCATCAACAGCGCGCGGCTCTACGAGGTGCAGAAGTATTGCAGCCTGACCAATCACGTCTGGGACGCCTACTGGATCCTCGGCAACCGCAAGGCCATCGAGCGCCTGCCCAAGGACATCCAGGAGATCGTCAAGCGCGAACTCGACAAGGCCGCCACCGACGAACGTGCCGACATCGCCGCGCTGAGCGTCTCATTGCGCACCGACCTGGCGGCCAAGGGCGTGCAGATCATCGAGCCGGACAAGAAGGCCTTCAAGGAGGCGCTGGCCAAGGGCACGTTCTACAAGGACTTGCGCACCAAGTTCGGCGATGAGGCCTGGAAGCTGCTGCAGGACAGCGTCGGTAGCCTGGGATGAGCGCCATGTCGCTGGATGCGCAACCACTGCCACCGGACAGGTCATTTCCGGCTCGCGCTGAAGCGTGGCTCGGCCACCTGATCGAGGCACCGGCGGCAGCGCTGGTGGTCGGCGAGGTGCTCGTGCTGCTGGCCGGCGTGATCATGCGCTTCGTCTTCAACCGCCCGATCCCCTGGGCCGACGAGCTGGCGTCGATCCTGTTCCTCTGGCTCGCCAACCTGGGCGCAGCGGTGGCGCTGCGGCGCGGCACGCACATGCGCACCACCGCGCTGGTGTCGTTCTTCAGCCCGCGCGCCCAGGCCTGGGCCGAAGCGCTGGCCGTCGCCGCGCCCTGCCTGATGCTGGCGATCCTGATCGGGCCGATGACCGAGTACGCCCAAGACGAGTGGGTCGTGCAGACGCCAGCGCTGTCGTGGCCGAACACGGTCCGCGCGGCGGCCGTGCCGGTGGGCGCCCTGTTCATGATCGCCCTCAGTCTGTTGCGGCTGGCGCGCCTGGGCATGGCTGACCTCATCGGCGTGGCGGTCTCGATCGCCGCGCTGGCTGGCGTGCTGTATCTCGGCGCCGACTGGCTGCAGGGCATCGGCAACTGGAACCTGCTCATCTTCTTCGCCCTGCTGCTCGGCACCGGCGTGCTGCTGGGCGTGCCGATCGCGTTCTGCTTCGGCCTGGCGACGGTAGCCTTCCTGCTGACGGTGACATCAACCCCGCTGGCGGTGGTGAGCGGTCGCATCGACGAGGGCATGAGTTCGCTGATCCTGTTGGCGGTGCCGTTGTTCATCCTGCTCGGCCACCTGGTCGAGATGACCGGCATGGCCAAGGCGATGGTGGACTTCCTGGCCTCGCTGCTGGGCCACGTGCGCGGCGGCCTGAACTACGTGCTGCTGGGAGCGATGCTGCTGGTGTCGGGCATCTCGGGTGCCAAGACCGCCGACATGGCAGCCGTGGCCCCGGTCCTGCTGCCGGAAATGAAGAAGCGCGGCAACCCCGAAGGCGAGCTGATCTCGCTGCTGGCCGCCTCGGGGGCGATGGCCGAGACGGTGCCGCCCTCGCTGGTGCTGATCACCATCGGTTCGGTAGCGGGCATCTCGATCAGCGCGCTGTTCACCGGCGGCCTGCTGCCGGGCGTGGTGCTGGCCGTGATGCTCGCGCTGCTGGCCCGCTGGCGCAGCGCCGAAGTCGCCGACGGTCTGAAGCGCGCACCGCTGAGTGTCGTTGGCAAGACCCTGCTCGTCGCCGTGCCCGCACTGGCGCTGCCGGTGCTGATCCGCACTGCCGTGGTCGAGGGTGTGGCCACGGCGACCGAGGTCTCGACCATCGGCATCGCCTACGCGGTGCTGGCCGGGCTGTTCATCTACCGGCGCTTCGACTGGCAGCGGCTCTACCCGATGCTGGTCGATACCGCCGCACTGTCGGGCGCGATCCTGTTCATCATCGGCACCGCCACCGGCATGTCGTGGGCGCTGACGCAGTCGGGCTTCTCGCACAGCCTGGCCGATGCGATGACCAGCGTGCCGGGCGGCAAGTACGGCTTCCTGCTCGTCTCCATCGCGGCCTTCATCGTGCTCGGCAGCGTGCTGGAGGGCATCCCGGCGATGGTGCTGTTCGCGCCGCTGCTGTTCCCGGTCGCCAAGGCGATCGGCGTGCACGAGGTGCACTACGCGATGGTGATCATCCTCGCGATGGGCATCGGCCTGTTCGCGCCGCCCTTCGGCCTGGGCTACTACGCCGCCTGCACCATCGGCCGGGTGCATCCCGACGTCGCCATGCGCCGCATCTGGCCCTACCTGGGCGCCTTGCTGATCGGCCTGCTGGTCGTTGCCTTCGTACCCTGGTTCTCGATCGGCCTGCTGGGCTGAGGCCCGGCCCCCTCTTTCCGCTTCCCAAAGGACTGTCATGTCTGAATTGATCACTGATCTGCGCGAGAGCGCCTACCGGATCCGCCGCTTCGCCCTGCGCATGGGCGAAGTGCAGGGCCAGGGCTACATCGGCCAGGCACTCGGCTGGGCCGACGTGCTGGCGGTGGCCTACCGCCACGCGCTGAACCTGCGCCCCGACGAGCCCGAATGGGAAGGCCGCGACCGCTTCCTGCTCTCGCACGGCCACTACGCGATCGCCTTCTACGCCGCGCTGATCGAGGCCGGCGTGATCCCCGAGAGCGAGCTGGAAACCTACGGCAGCGACGACAGCCGCCTGCCGATGTCCGGCATGGCGACCTACACGCCCGGCATGGAGATCTCCGGCGGCTCGCTCGGCCAGGGCCTGCCGATTGCCGTGGGCATGGCGCTGGGCCTCAGGCACAAGCGCAACCCGGCCTTCATCTACAACTCGATGTCGGACGGCGAACTCGACGAAGGCTCGGTCTGGGAGGCCGCCATGGGTGCCGCCCACCACCGCCTGGACAACCTGATCTGCCTGGTGGACATCAACAACCAGCAGGCCGACGGCCCGTCCAGCAAGGTGCTGGGCTTCGAGCCGCTGGCCGACAAGTGGGCCGCCTTCGGCTGGTTTGTGCAGCGCGTCGATGGCAACGACCTGCCCGCCGTGCTGGCTGCCTTTGACGCCGCGCGCAACCTGACCGACGCCAAGCCGCGCGTGATCCTGTTCGACACCCTGATGGGCAAGGGCGTGCCCTTCCTGGAAGCCCGCGAGAAGAACCATTTCATCCGCGTGGACCCGCCCGAGTGGCAGCAGGCCCTGCGCATCCTCGACGAATCCCACGCTTGAGCCGGAGACCCGACATGAATACCCCTGTTGCCGAGAAAAAGCCCCGCCTGACCACCTCGGCGATGATCGCCTCGATCGCCTCCGAAGGGCAGCGCGTCAAGGCCGCACCGTTCGGCAAGGCGCTGGTCGAGCTGGCCGCCAACCGGCCCGAGATCGTCGGCCTCACCGCCGACCTGGCCAAGTACACCGACCTGCACCTGTTCGCGCAAGCCTACCCCGAGCGCTTCCACCAGATGGGCATGGCCGAGCAGCTGCTCATGGCGACGGCCGGCGGCATGGCCAAGGAAGGCCTGATTCCGTTCGCGACCACCTACGCGGTGTTCGGCACCCGGCGCGCCTACGACTTCATCCACCAGGTGATCGCCGAAGAGAACCTGAACGTCAAGATCTGCTGCGCGCTGCCCGGCCTGACGACCGGCTACGGCCCGAGCCACCAGGCCACCGAAGACATCGCCATGATGCGCGGCATCCCCGGGCTGACCATCGTCGATCCGTGCGACGCGCTCGACCTGGAGCAGGCCGTGCCGCAGATCGCCGACCACCAGGGCCCCGTCTACATGCGGCTGCTGCGCGGCAACGTGCCGCTGGTGCTGGACGAGTACGACTACAGCTTCGAACTCGGCAAGGCCAAGCTGCTGCGCGGCGGCGATGAGGTGCTGATCATCTCCAGCGGCTTCATGACGATGCGTGCGCTGGAAGCTGCTGCCGATCTGCAGGCCGATGGCGTCGGCGCAGCGGTGCTGCACTGCCCGACCATCAAGCCGCTCGACGAGGCCACCATCCTGGCCGAGGTCGGCCGGCTGCCGCGCCTGGTGGTGGTGGCCGAGAACCATTCGGTCATCGGCGGTCTGGGCGAATCGGTCGCCAGCACGCTGCTGCGCCACCGGGTCCAGCCGGCCGGCTTCCAGCTGGCAGGTCTGCCGGATGCTTTCCTGGACGCGGGCGCCTTGCCGACCCTGCACGAGCGCTACGGCATCAGCCGCGAGGCGCTTGTGCGGCGCATCAAGGGCTGGCTCAGCTGAGTTGACGTGCTGATGAACCCAGGCTGAACGGCGCTTGCAAAGGCGTTCAGCATTGGTTCGACTTTGATCCTCATCAAAGTACTACGACCAGCGGGCGCGCCTGATGCATCAACTGCCAGGAGGCCCCCGATGAATAGCGTCAACTCCCCCCGCGACTGCACACGAACCCTGGCGGGGCTCATGCTTGGCTGGGTTTTGATGCTGGGACTGCTTCCGCAAGAGGTGCAAGCGATCCCGGCCTTCAACCGTCAGACCGGGCAGAACTGCGTGGCCTGCCACGCCGGAGGGCAGTTCCCGGAGCTGACGCCGTACGGACGGCTGTTCAAGATGACGGGCTACACCATCGGCCAACGCGCCATGCCGATCTCCGGCATGGCGGTGGCGAGCCTGTCGAAGGTGACCGATACCTCCAAGAGCGCTGACCCGGCCGGCGACTTCCAGAAAGACGGCCGCGTCATCCTGGCGGTCGCCAGTCTGCTGGCGGGCGGCAAGGTGAGCGACAACATCGGCGCCTTCGCGCAGGTCACCTACGACCCGTACGCGACCCAGGACGCCAACGGCAACTTTCACGGCCACACCAGTGCCGACAACATCGACATCCGTTTCGCCGACCGCTTCATCAGCGGGGATCGCGACCTGATCGTCGGCATGAGCGCCAACAACAACCCTTCGGTGACCGACCCGTGGAACACCGCAGCAGCCTGGATGCAGTACGTGCCGGTGCCCAGCCCGACCAGCAGCCGCTTCATTGACGGCGCCTCCCCCTACCCCGGCTACGGCGCGGGCGGCAACATCGCCGGCCTGAACGCCTACGCCTACTGGAACCAGACGATCTACGTCGAACTCGGCGGCTACGGCACCTCGCGAGGCGTGGCGTCGTTCATGAGCGCCGGGCTCGACGATGCCAGCACCACCAAGCTGCGCGGCATCAACCCGTACTGGCGTCTGGCCTACAACCGCCAGTGGGGGCCGCACAACCTGATGCTCGGCACCTCCGGCATGGTGGCCAGCGTCTATGACGATCCGCTCGACACCTCGGATCCGGCCAGCACGCACAAATTCACCGATCTGTCGGTCGATGCCCAGTACCAGTACCTGCTCGACCCGCACGTCGTGACCGCGCAAGTGGTCTACGCCCAGAACCACCACCGCTATCCGGTTGCGCAGGCCAACCAGCCGGCGGCGTTTTTCGACTCGACCGGCGCGGCCACGCTGGCCGACTCCAACTCGGCCGACACCACCCATCTGCTGCGCGCCAAGCTGAGCTACGTCTACCAGGCCAGGTACGGTGGCAGTGCCGGCATCTTCAATCTGACCGGCAGCACCAACACCGCCAACCAGACGGCAGGCTATGACAACACCGGCACCCTCACCCAGTCCGCTGGCGCCGGCAGCAACCTGTCCGGCGACCCGGCCACGCGCGGTGCCACCCTCGAAGCCTTCTGGCTGCCGATCCAGTACCTGCGCATCGGGGCGCAGTACACCGCCTACAGCAAGTTCAACGGCGCAGCGAGCAACTACGACGGCTTCGGCCGCAATGCGCGCGACAACAACTCGCTGTTCCTCTACACCTGGCTGGCGTACTGACCCCCTACCGGAGATCACTCATGAAATCAGCCGTTCTCATTGTTGTGGCGTCGGTGCTGCTCGCGGCCGGGTGCAGCAACCTCGAACGCTCGCGTGACCTGGCCAACCCCCAAGTCTCGGCCGTGACGCTGGCGCAGCAAGTCTGCTCCAACTGCCACGGCATGACCGGCAGCGCGGTCTCGCCCAACTTCCCCAATCTGGCCGGGCAGGTGGAGCCGTACTTCATCGCCCAGCTCAGCGGCTTCAAGAGCCACGGCCGGCACGACCCGGCCGGCTTCGAATACATGTGGGGCTTGAGCCGCAGCCTGAGCGACGAGCAGGTCAAGGGCCTGGCGGCCTACTACGCGGCGCAAACCCCCGCCCCGCAACCCATCGAAGGCGACCGCAGCCGGTTTGCCGACGGCCAGTCGATTTTCAGCACCGGCATCGCGGACAAAGGCATTCCCCCCTGCTTGACCTGCCACGGTCCCAATGCCCAAGGCAACGCGATATTCCCGCGCCTGGCCGGCCAGCATGCCGACTACCTGGTCAAGCAGCTGGAAGTGTTCCAGCGCACCGACGAGCGCCCGGAAGGCAGCATCATGAAGACCGTTGCCCATGAAATGACGCCCAAGAACATCCTGGACGTCGCCGCCTACCTGCAAGCCCTGCCGACCCAGTAACCCCGGCGGGCCTTTTTGTCTGATCGGTGCGCCGCAGGGGGCAGCGCAACCCGATCAAGGCATCATCCCGAATACGCTGCACGGCTTCGTCGATCGTTGATGTGCAGCTTGTCGAGCGCAATGAACATCAGCGCGCGCGACTGGAGTAGAGCGTTTTGATCCGCCAATCAAAACCGGATCAAAACTTTCCTGCCCCGCTCGCTTCCCGTAAGTTGTTGTCGTCAAAGGATTTGCCTGGCTTTTTGGCTGGCGACAGCGAGGCATTTGGGCCGCAGCATCAAAACCCGATCAAGACTTTCCGGTCTACGCCCAGAACGGGACGTAGCCCGCGCGCGGGTGGGCCGGGTCGGCGGGTCGGATCAATTCGGCTTTCAGTGCCTGGCGGATCACCACCGATGTCTGCGCCGCGTTCTGCGAGTCGATGCCAAGGCGTTCGCTCAGCGAGGCGTTCTTCATCCGCTGGCCGCTCACATACTTCAGCGCGGCGTGCTGGTAGCAGGCCCGCACCCGTTCCTGCGGGGTCATGTCGGCGAAGCGACGCGGCGCATACAGCACGGCGCGCACCGCATCACCTTCGACGCGGAAGTCCGGTGGCGGCAACTGGTGCAGCTCCACGGCCACGAACACCTTGTCGATGCCGGTGCCTTGCTCCTCGCACAGTCGCATGCGGCGCATCAGCGAGGCCAGCGCCTCGTTGCGCGAGCGCGGCGGAAAGTCCAGAAACCGCTCGGGCTGTACCAGCGGCTGGCCGGGATTGGTGATTTCCAGCCGGTCGCTGAACATCTCGACCAAAGGGCCGGCGCCGGTGATGGTCATGTCCTGGTGAATCAGTGCGTTGACCACCAGTTCACGAATGGCAATGGCCGGATAGAGCGGACGCTCCTCGCGAAAGGCTTTGCCGATGAACTCATTGCGCGGCATCAGGCCGTCGATGAAATCGATCAAGCCGGTGAAACCGACCGCATAACCTTTCTGGCCGTCTTGGCGGTGCGTCACCGTATCGGCCCGGCTCAGGCCGCTGTAGGCCACGAAGCGGATGGCCTTGCGGGCGATGGACGGCGAAAAATCCGCCAATCGCTTGGCAAACAAGATGGCACCGAGATTCGTGATATTCCAGTGTCCGCCCACATCGGCCTGCACCAGATGGTCGGCCTTGAGCTTGTCGAAAATACCTTTGCGGTTGTCTGGCAAGGGCTGGCTGGTCAGATCGAAGTAGGCCGCGTAATCCAGCCGGGCCAGCACCTCGTCGCCGCTCAGAAACTGTGCCGCGACGCCCGTTTCCCAAGCATAGGGTTGCAGTTTGGCCCATAGGGCTTTCAAGCGTTCCGGGTGATCGGAAAGCCGGGGCGTGGCACTGCCGACGCGGACAAACGCTTGCCGGTCAAACTCCACCGGGCTGTGCGATGCGGCCGGAATCTCCAGCAACACCAGCCGGGTGCCGTGGTCATCGACGGGCTTGAAGTTGAAGGCAATGGCCGGTTGCAGCCGCTGCGCCAGCCACAGCTCCAGCGGCTGGTTTTGCTGCAATTGGCTGGAAGGCTCGAACGTGGTGCCGACGGCGGCGTGATCGGCATCGCGCACACCCCACAGCACATAGGCAAACGGTTGGTTGGCCAGCCGTGCGGCGTTGGAGAGCGCCGAGATCAACTTGCCGATCATCTGCGCGTCATTATTGTTTTCCTTGAACTCGACCCACGAGATTTCAGCCGGGAGTTGCCGCAATTCGGCAATCAGGGCCTGCGTGCGTTGCAGCTCGCTCACTTGGCTTTCCTCCGGGATGGTGTTGTGCCCACAGCACCAGCTTCACACACGGCGATGTGCAGGGCGGTGTCCTTGTTGCCGAAAGCGGCCAGGAACGCGAACGGAAATTCCGCCGGGTCAAAGGGCTGTTTGGCCAGCTCAGAAATGGCGGTTTCGATCTCTACTGCGTTCATGTTTTGTCATTCAATGGGGCCTGTAGCCCTTCTCCGCCATGGTAGCGACCCAGGCCAGAGGGCAGTTTCCCGCCCTGCGCGCTGGAGAGAAAGTGCCATGGCTTTTGCCACCTTCAAGAATCTGTACGGCCGCTTTGTCAATGTGCAGGGCTGGCCGTGGTACTGGAGACAGGTAGCCGCAGCTACTTCGGCGCGTTGGCGCAGCAGGTCACGGCCACCGACCGGGCACCTACGGCGTTCCAGACCGGTGTGAACCGGGTCAGCTGGCTGCTCATCAACGGCTTCACCAAGGGCGACTGGCTGGAAGCCTTTTTGTTCGTGCACCGACAAGACCGGCCGGAAGAACCTGCTGGATGTGGTGGTGCTGGAGCACGCCGAAATCCACCAGGTGCTGGGTGTCTGCACCCAGGTCCGCGAGGGTGAGCACGATGTTGCGCTGACACCGGAGCGGCTGGCGGACATCAAGACCACGACGGCAGCGCTCAATGAGCAAGGCCTGCGCGTAGTTACCGTGGCGGTCATGCTGACGGGGGTGTATTCCGTGATGAGTGGACTGAACCAGTACTTCAAGATGCAGGCTCTGCCGCCAGTGTTCTGTGTCTACCTGCTGGGCATCCTGATGGCCTACGTCGGCTTGACTCAGGCCATGAAGACCTTCTACGTAGGCGCTATGGCTGGCAGTGCCCCCTCCGCAGGAAAGGAAAAAGGCCCTCACGGGCCTTTTTTGTCTGATCGGTGGGCCGAAGGGGGCAGCGCCACCCGATCAAATCATCACTTGCTGGCAGCGGCAGCAGCCGGTGCAGCCTTGGCTTCAGCAGCCATCTTCTTGGCGTGATGCTTCTTGTGGGTCTTGGCCGGAGCCGACGCCATCGGCGCAGCAGCCTCAGCCTTGGCCGGCGCGGCAGCCGGCGCATCGGCAGCAAAAGCACCCGCAGCAAACACGGTAGCGATCAGGGCGGCAAGCAGCTTGTTCATGGTCAGTGTCTGAAGCAGACAGTTGGTTGGTGTACTGGTTCAACGCGGCCGGTGCGCGGCGGGTTGACAGCTGACGCGCCGATGAATGCAGGCTGAATGGGCAGCGACAGAAATCGACCCGCTGAGACCGCGTCGATGGCAGTCCGCTATACGCAGTGGGTCAGGTGGACTATTCCAGCCCAAACGAAAACACCGCACCCCGTCCGGCACGCGCCACCAACTGGATGTCGCTGCCATGCAGCTGCAAGATGCGCCGCACGATCATCAGCCCCAGGCCGCCGTCACGTTCGCCGCCGGACGCAAAAGCCGGCCGCGTGAAGATCACCGGCTGGAGGTCTTGCGGAATGCCGGGGCCGGTGTCGCTGACCTCGACCTGCACGCCCGTACCGTCATGCGCCAGCCGCACCGCAATCTCGCCGCCTTCGGGCGTGTGGCGGATGGCATTGTCCAGCAGGTTGGTCAGTACGCGTTCGATCATGCCCAGGTCGGCATGCACGTTCGGCAAACCTGGGTCGATCTGCGCCACCAGCCGCTGGCGGCGTGCTTCTGCGGCCAGCTCGAATTTCTGGAACACGTCCTGCACCAGATCTGCCAGCGCAAAACGCTCCTTGTCGGGCTTGACCACGCCGTACTCCAGCCGCGCCAGTTCGAACAGTTCCTGCGCCAGCCGGCTCACCTTGCGGCTCTGGCCGAGCGCGATTTCCAGATAACGCCGGCCTTCGCTGCTGTCGAGCCGGTCGGCCTTCATCAGCAGCGTTTCCAAGTAACCATGCAATGACGTGAGCGGCGTGCGCAGGTCGTGCGAGATGTTGGCAAACAGCTCGCGCCGCTGCTGGTCTTGCGTAGTCAGTGCCTGCCATTGTTCGGCGATGCGCTGCGTCATGTTCACAAAGCTCTGGCCGAGCGTGGCGATCTCGTCGTTGCCGCGTGCCACGCGCTGCAATGCGGGTGTCGTACTGCCGAAGGAGGCAACACCGTGGTGTTCGAAGGCCCGCACCGCAGCGGTCAGATCGCGCAGCGGGCGCGTGATGAGGCGCAGTGCGGCCAACCCCGCCAGGAGGCCCAGCAGCGCCACCAGAGCCATCGACCACAGCGTGGTGCGCAGCACTGAATCGGCAGCGATGTGGGCGCTGATCACATCGCGGTCTTCACCCGACAGCACCACATAGACATAGCCCGCATCGCGGCCATCGGCGCGCAACGGCGCCGCGCTGAAGACCTTGGCGCCACCTATGCCGCGTGGGTCGTCGCCCAGGATCGGCAGGGCCGAGCCGGCCAGCAAGCTGCGCACCGGGGCCAGGTCCACACGGTCGTGCTTCAGGTGGCCCGACGGTGCCGCCTGCGCCAGGATGCGACCTTGCGGGTCGAGCAGATAGACCTCGACGCTGGGGTTGACCGCCATCAGCTTGTCGAACAGGTCGTGCACGGCGGTGGGGTTGAGGCCGCCGCTTTGCATCAGCTCGGGATTGCCGGCAATGTGCGCGGCCAGGCTCAGCGACAGGCGCTGCGTGACCTCCCGTTCCTGGCGCGCGCTGGCACCCATCTGCAGCCAGGCCGATGCGCCGCAGCAGGCCAGCAGCAGCACGGCAAACACGGCCGACAACCGGCGCGACAGGCTCCAGGAGCGCCACGAATGCCATGACAAGGCCTGTTTCATGTCGTCGCCTCGCTGTCTCCATCGGCCAGCCGGTAGCCCCGGCCCCACACGGTGAGGATGCGCCTCGGCTGTGCCGGATCCACCTCCACCTTCATGCGCAGCCGGTTGATGTGCGTGTTGACCGTGTGTTCATAACCGTCGTGCTGGTACCCCCAGACCTGGTTCAGCAGGTCCAGCCGCGAGAACACGCGCCCCGGATGTCGCGCAAAGAAGTGCAGCAGGTCGAATTCACGCGGTGTCAGGTCGATGGGTTTGCCGTCCAGACGCACCTCGCGGGCGATGGGGTCGATGCCGATGTTGCCCACTTCCAGCCGGCCGGATTCCAGCCGCGCGTGCCGCGCCATGGCCTCGCTGCGGCGCAGCAGCGCACGCACCCGGGCCACCAGTTCCAGCACCGAGAAGGGCTTCGCCAGGTAGTCGTCGGCCCCCAGCTCCAGGCCCAGGATGCGGTGCACCTCGCTCGACCGTGCGCTGGTGATGATGATGGGCGTGTAGCGTGTCATGGCGCGCGCGCGGCGGCAGATCTCCAGGCCGTCGATGCCCGGCAGCATCAGATCCAGCACCAGCGCGTCCCAGGCGCCGCGTTCCAGTTCGCGCAGGCCGGCATGGCCGTCGGCCGCACACGTGACGGCATAACCCTCGTCGTGCAGATGCATGCGCAGCAACTCGGCGATGTGGGCGTCGTCCTCGATGATCAGCACGCGTTTGGCGGTATCCATGCCATGCATTGTCGGTCGCAGCGGACAGCCGAGTTGTCACGATTATTTGAACTCTTCGTGATGCATCGGCGACCGGGTCGGCGCCAGACTGCACCGCATGGACAGCTCATCCACCCCATCCAGCGCCGCCACCGGCCGGCCGATCCACCCGCTGTGGATGCGCATCAACCACTGGCTCAACGCGCTGGCCGTGCTGGTGCTGGTAAGCAGCGGCTGGCGCATCTACAACGCGGCGCCATTCTTCCCATTCCAGTTCCCGGGCGACATCACGCTGGGCGGCTGGCTGGGTGGTGCGCTGCAATGGCACTTCGCCGCGATGTGGCTGCTGGCCGCCAACGGCCTGGTGTATCTGGTGCTGAACATCGCCAGCGGCCGGCTCGCCATGAAGTTCTTCCCGCTGTCACCGCGCGGCGTCTTGCACGATGCGCTGGCCGCGCTGCGCGGCAAGTTGTCGCATGCCGACCCGCGCCACTACAACCAGGTGCAGCGTCTGGCCTACCTGTTTGCGATGGCCGACATCGTACTGATGGTGCTGTCGGGCCTGGTCCTGTGGAAGTCGGTGCAATTCGGGTTGCTGCGCGATCTGCTGGGCGGCTACGAGTTAGCGCGACGCATCCATTTCGTCGCGATGGCCGGGCTGGTCGGCTTCGTCGCCGTGCACCTGGTAATGGTGGCGCTGGTGCCCAAGACCTTGCTGACGATGTTGCTCGGCCGCTCCAGGAGTGCTGCATGAACCTCTTCAAACGCCCACCGCTGTTCAACGTCGATGCCGACGCCGCCTTGGCCGAAGCCCGCAAGCTGATTGCGCGCCGTGTGGAACAGCCCGCCCGCCGGGCCTTCCTGCAGCAGTCGCTGACCATGGGCGGCTTGTCGCTGCTGACCGGCTGCAGCCTCAGCGACAACGCTGGCGTCGAAACGGCACTGACCGCCATCTCGCGCTTCAACGACCGGGTCCAGGGTTGGATCTTCGACCCGCAGCAACTGGCGCCGACGTACCCAGAATCGATGATCACGCGGCCGTTTCCGTTCAACGCCTATTACGACGAAGAGGACGTGCGCATCGTCGATGAAGCGAGTTACCGGCTGGAGGTGACCGGCATGGTGGCCGACAAGCGCCGCTGGGCGTTGTCGGAATTGCGCGCTATGCCGCAGCGCGATCAGGTGACACGCCACATCTGCGTGGAAGGCTGGAGCGCCATCGGCAAATGGGGCGGTGTACCGTTTGCAGACTTTCTGCGCCGCGTCGGCGCCGACACCAGCGCCCGCTACATCGGGTTCAAGTGCGCCGACGATTACTACACCAGCATCGACATGGCCACCGCACTGCATCCGCAGACGCTGCTGACCTTGACTTATGACGGCCAGCCATTGCCGCCGAAGTACGGCTTTCCGATGAAGCTGCGCATGCCCACCAAGCTTGGCTACAAGAACCCGAAGCACATCCAGGCCATCTTCGTCACCAACACCAACCCTGGCGGCTATTGGGAAGACCAGGGCTACAACTGGTTCGGCGGCAGTTGAGCATGGCTCAGCGCTGTTGACTTGCGGCGGGCCCATTCCGGGCGGCGCCATTCACACCACGACCTCAAGAGGACCACGTCATGAACAAGATTTCTGCAACCCTGTTTGCCGCCTGCATGGCCATCGGTTCGGTGTCGGCGTTTGCCGCCGACGAGATGAAGAAAGACGGCATGGCCAAGGCCGGCATGAGCAGTGACATGCCGGCGTCCGGCGCCATGGCGCGTGACGGCATGAAGAAAGACAGCATGAAGAAGGATTCAATGAAGAAAAACTCCATGACCAAGGACGCCATGAAGAAGGACGGCATGGCCAAGGACGGTGATGCAATGAAGCAGTAAGCGGCCCAAGCTTCCAACGACAAGCCGCTCCGGAGCGCTGACGATCTTCGCGCCCTGCCGCCTGCCGCTGCGCGACGAAGCCAAGAAGGACAGCAAGACATCATGAAGACCCTGACTGAATCCTCCCGTTTCAGCACGTCGCGCCGCCTGCTGGGTGCCGTGGCGCTGCTCGTCGTCGGCGCCGTGGCTTGGCAGACTCTGCCGGCATGGGCGGGCGATGCCGCCGTTGTCATCCCGCCGCCGCTGGACGGCGCTGCGCTGGCCGCAGGCGCAGCCACAGCCGACACCGCTGTGTTCGCCGGTGGCTGCTTCTGGGGCGTCCAGGGTGTGTTCCAGCACGTCAAGGGTGTCACCCGCGCCGTATCGGGCTACGCGGGCGGCGAAGCACGCACGGCCAGGTACGACGCCGTCGGCTCCGGCAGCACCGGCCATGCCGAGGCCGTGCGCATCAGCTTCGACCCGCAGCAGATCAGCTACGGGCAACTGCTGCAGATCTACTTCTCGGTGGCGCATGACCCCACTGAACTCAACCGCCAGGGGCCGGACACGGGCACCCAATACCGCTCCACCGTGTTTGCGCAGAACGCCGAGCAGGCACGTGTAGCCCGTGCCTACATTGCACAGCTGGACCAGGCGCGCAGCTTCAGCCAACGCATCGCCACGACCGTGGAGTTGCAGAAGCCCTTCTTCGAGGCCGAGGTCTACCACCAGGACTACCTGACGCTGCACCCCAACCAGCCCTACATCGTCATCAATGACTTGCCGAAGGTCGAGAACCTGAAGCGCGTCTTCCCCAACCAATACCGCGCAGCGCCGGTGCTGGTCGGCGCGAACGGCTGACAGAGGCAGCAGCCGGTGCACGGTGGGTTGACGGTTGACGCACGGATAAATGCAGGCTGAATGGCCGAGCTGGTCTGCGCTCACGGCGCGGCGAACGACCCATCGAGAAACGGCCTGATGTGGCGCAGCGACCGCTCCACATACTCGTCTTTCTCGCCGACCGGCGCGACGTAGTGCATCGCGCTGCGGGCCGCCTCGACGCCGTCCAGCCGGGCGATCACCCAGGCGGCCAGGTACTGCGACGCCAGGCAGCCGCCGGCGGTGGCGACGTTGCCGTGAGCGACGAAGGGCTGGTTCAGCACCGCGACGCCGGCTTCCTCGACCCAGGGTCTGGTGATCAGGTCGGTGCAGGCCGGCACCTCGCCCAGCAGGCCCAGCTTGGCCAGCACCAGCGTGCCCGAGCACTGCGCGCCCAGCAGTTGCCGGCGCGGGTCGAGCTGCAGTTGCGCCATCAAGGCCGCATCGGCCACCACCTCGCGCGTCTGCATGCCGCTGCCGACCAGCACTGCATCGGCCGCACTGGCCTCCGCCAACGACGCCTGCGCTTCCAGCACCACGCCGTTCATCGAGCGCACCCGCGCCGTCGGGCTGGCGATCGAGACGCGCCAGTCGGGCTTCTTGACGCGGTTCAGGATGCCCAGGGCGATCAGCGAGTCGAGCTCGTTGAAGCCGTCAAAGGTGAGGATGGCAATGTGCATGGTGGCGGCATGGTAGGACCAGTGCCGCACGCATTTCACAGGCAACAAAAAAGACCCCGGAGGGTCTTCTTGTCTGATCGGAGCGCCGAAGGGGGCAGCGCCACCCGATCAAATCATCACTTGCTGGCAGCGGCAGCAGCCGGTGCAGCCTTGGCTTCAGCAGCCATCTTCTTGGCGTGATGCTTCTTGTGGGTCTTGGCCGGAGCCGACGCCATCGGCGCAGCAGCCTCAGCCTTGGCCGGCGCGGCAGCCGGCGCATCGGCAGCAAAGGCACCCGCAGCAAACACGGTAGCGATCAGGGCGGCAAGCAGCTTGTTCATGGTCAGTGTCTGAAGCAGACAGTTGGTTGGTGTACTGATTCAACGCGGCCGGTGCACGGCGGGTTGACAGCTGGCGCGCCGATGAATGCAGGCTGAATGGGGGCCATCCCGAACGCACTGAACGGCTTCGTCAATCACATGCGGTCATCGGGTCAGGTGATCTCGTGCCAGTTGAGCCATTGCAAGCCCGGCACGCGGGAGAACTCACGCACATTGCGCGTCACCAGGGTGGCTTGGTGGCGCAGGGCGGTCACGGCAATCAGGTGTTGCTGTCGAGAATCAGCATGGCCGGTCTTCAGAACCCCAGGCGCGGGGTGTCGGCGGGCGGTGCGGCGGCGCTGTCCTCGCGCAGGGGGAAGTCGGCAAAACGCCCGGCCAGCTCCAGGCAGTCCTGGGGCCACTCGTGGGCGGCGTGCTTGCGGATGATCTCGGCCACCCAGCGGCTTTTGGACATCCCCTTGGCCTTGGCCGCCTGCTCCACCAGTGCCTGGGTCGCATCGTCCAGATGCAGCGTGATTTGTGACATCGGGGGCTCCTTTGGTCAGTTGGCCCAAGTCCATGTGCCAGTGAATGTGCTGTATCAGCGGTGCGGCTCGTGCCTTCTTGTCATGGTGAATCGTGCAACAGCCTGCTGCACAAATGTCTCGTCTGGCTACGCCTCGGGGGGCGTTCTGGTAGCAAGCCCGCACCCGTTCATGCGGGGTCATGCCGTCGAAGTAGCGCAGCGCATCAGCGAGGCCAGCGCCTGGTTGCGCGAACGCGGCAGAAAATCCAGAAACCGCTCGGGCTGCACCAGCTCACGGATGGCAATGGCCGTATACAGCGGACGCTCCTCGCGGAAGGCTTTGCCGATGAATTCATTGCGCGGCATCAGCCACCGCAGTTCATCCCCACGCTCGTGGGGAATACTTGGCCTTGAACAGGCGCTGATCCTGGTCAGACTTCATATGGGTGGATGTGCGCATTCAGCGGCTCACGGAGTAATATCGAGTGAGAGCGCGCAGCAGTTTCCGAAGGAACGGTTGCAGTCAGCCCATAGACTGGCGGCATGATTCAGGTTCGAGTCCTGACGCTGCGCCCTCACCAACCATGGCCTTTCAGCCACACATAGCCAGGCTGATTCATGCTCTGGTGATCCACCAGCCGCCCACTGCGGAACGTATTTATCAGCACCCGCTCCGGTTCATCCCCACGCCCGTGGGGAATACGTACTGAAAGCGGCTGACGATGTTCGGGTTGTTCGGTTCATCCCCACGCCCGTGGGGAATACGTGCGGCGTGATTACGACGCCGCCCTGGCCGCCGGTTCATCCCCACGCTCGTGGGGAATACAATCACTGCAGGTAGGTCGAAACTACCGGGATCGGTTCATCCCCACGCCCGTGTGGAATACGTGTTGTTATTCTCGGAGAGGGGCCGCCCTACCGGTTCATCCTCACGCCCGTGGGGAATACGTCCGGATTGCGGAATGCATCGCCCAATGCGTACGGTTCATCCCCACACCCGTTGGGAATACTTGTATCCGGTCGTTCCCTCCTTGAAGAAAACCGGTTCATCCCCACGCCCGTGGGGAATACAACCCAGGCTGCAGTGTGATATCACGAAGTGCCGGTTCATCCCCACGCCCGTGGGGAATACCCCGGTGCTGGTCCCAGTACCGGCTCCGGTGGCGGTTCATCCCCACGCCCGTGGGGAATACAGGTGCGTGCACCTCTTCAAACGCCTGCCGGGCGGTTCATCCCCACGCCCGTGGGGAATACAACGCTGTCGCCGCCGTCGCCTGATCTGCAGTCGGTTCATCCCCACGCCCGTGGGGAATACGACATCTGGATCCGCGCACTGCAAACCATGGACGGTTCATCCCCACGCCCGTGGGGAATACACGAACAAGGTCAGCACCGAGTGGCCGACCGACGGTTCATCCCCACGCCCGTGGGGAATACTCGATCAGCTGGCCGTTCTTCGCCCAGGCGTGCGGTTCATCCCCACGCCCGTGGGGAATACTGGCGCATCCGCCGTGCCGAGCTTGGGGTCGTCGGTTCATCCCCACGCCCGTGGGGAATACACTGTGCGCGTGCGGCGCGGCCATAGTATGGGCGGTTCATCCCCACGCCTGTGGGGAATACGTCCCAACGGGATCAAATACGCAAACGCCATGCGGTTCATCCCCACGCCCGTGGGGAATACGGGCCAGTAACCGCTGCACCGCAGCAAACCCACGGTTCATCCCCACGCCCGTGGGGAATACCTCACCGCGTTGGACTGCTGCCCGAGAGCGGACGGTTCATCCCCACGCCCGTGGGGAATACCACGTCGTCACGATGTCGCCGACCAACCGCGCCGGTTCATCCCCACGCCCGTGGGGAATACTCGGAAAGTTTCGGTACGACTCATTCCAGCAACGGTTCATCCCCACGCCCGTGGGGAATACATTCAAGCCCATCACACATCCCAGTCAGACCACGGTTCATCCCCACGCCCGTGGGGAATACAACGTCTAGATCCTCGCGTTTGTAACCAACGGCGGTTCATCCCCACGCCCGTGGGGAATACATTGCTCTCTCAACACGTTTGATGGCATGCGGCGGTTCATCCCCACGCCCGTGGGGAATACGCCTGCATCACCCTTAGCAAGGGGGTGCATCTTGGTTCATCCCCACGCCCGTGGGGAATACTCATTTCTCTCTCGCGCTCCTCTAGCAAATCACGGTTCATCCCCACGCCCGTGGGGAATACTCGATCGTCGGCGCGTTTTGTCCGACAGGCACCGGTTCATCCCCACGCCCGTGGGGAATACGATGCCACCAGCGGTAACGACCATTTGTCCGACGGTTCATCCCCACGCCCGTTGGGAATACCCCTCGGATTTGAGCTGACGCGACGTCTCGGTCGGTTCATCCCCACGCCCGTGGGGAATACGTCACGTCTGTTGCATCTGTTACCCCTGACGGCGGTTCATCCCCACGCCCGTGGGGAATACGATTTCGGTCATAGCGACCTGCATACTATTGACGGTTCATCCCCACGCCCGTGGGGAATACTCTGGAAGTTCGAAGGTGGTTCGCGGCAACATCGGTTCATCCCCACGCCCGTGGGGAATACTGTGCCACTGGTAGGTATTCCAGTTGGGACAACGGTTCATCCCCACGCCCGTGGGGAATACACGATCGACCCGCTGAAAGGCGCTGCCTCAACCGGTTCATCCCCACGCCCGTGGGGAATACCCGAAGTACTGCGCGCGCTGGGACACCTGCAACGGTTCATCCCCACGCCCGTGGGGAATACGACTCCGAGCGCTCATAAAACGCAGATTCGTCCGGTTCATCCCCACGCCCGTGGGGAATACGGCTACGTCGAGACGCGCATGACTGAGCGCGTCGGTTCATCCCCACGCCCGTGGGGAATACCCAGGTCGTTCTGCTGCTTCGCGTACCAGTCCCGGTTCATCCCCACGCCCGTGGGGAATACCCAACACGCCCCGCACAGCCCGCCTATGCGGGCGGTTCATCCCCACGCCCGTGGGGAATACGAAAATTCATCGAAAACAACGTGGTTGACTCGAGGTTCATCCCCACGCCCGTGGGGAATACTCGGCCTTCTCCACCGCATCGTGCTCGGCCAGCGGTTCATCCCCACGCCCGTGGGGAATACGTGCGCAACGCATACCCGATGCTGCAGAGCATCGGTTCATCCCCACGCCCGTGGGGAATACGGAGTTTTGCAAAATGCAAGACAACATCATCACGGTTCATCCCCACGCCCGTGGGGAATACAAACGATTGCATACGCTATTCGTGTTTACGATACGGTTCATCCCCACGCCCGTGGGGAATACTCTGGAAGTTCCAAGGTGTCAAGGGGCAACATCGGTTCATCCCCACGCCCGTGGGGAATACGGTGAACCGAGTACGTTGCCGCTCAACAACGTGCGGTTCATCCCCACGCCCGTGGGGAATACCCCCGGAAGGGGCTTTTTACTTCATCTAAGGCCGGTTCATCCCCACGCCCGTGGGGAATACAATCATTTGTCCGACTTTAATTCGGACGCGTGCGGTTCATCCCCACGCCCGTGGGGAATACTGATAACGGGATTCCGGCGGGGCTTTTGGCATCGGTTCATCCCCACGCCCGTGGGGAATACAGCTGGGAGGGGGCGCCAGTGGGTGCCCCTTACGGTTCATCCCCACGCCCGTGGGGAATACGGTAATTAGATTCGACAAACTTACACCGCCATTCGGTTCATCCCCACGCCCGTGGGGAATACATCTGATAATGGAATCCCCGCAGGATTGCTGGCGGTTCATCCCCACGCCCGTGGGGAATACTGCTGCAACACCAACCGCAATCATGCCCCATACGGTTCATCCCCACGCCCGTGGGGAATACGTTCCACCAGTGAAACATTTGACGCCCTGCGTCGGGTTCATCCCCACGCCCGTGGGGAATACGCGCGCAAGGCCTCAAGGCCCGCGCGATCGAGCGGTTCATCCCCACGCCCGTGGGGAATACTGGCATCTGAGCCGGCAGCCAATCAAATTTCTGCGGTTCATCCCCACGCCCGTGGGGAATACGAACAGCTGGCGCAGCCCGGCCTCGGCGCTGGCCGGTTCATCCCCACGCCCGTGGGGAATACGATTCACAGTGTTTCTGAGTGAGGCCTATATTCCGGTTCATCCCCACGCCCGTGGGGAATACATTGTAACAATCACTAAAAAGACTCACGCACCCCGGTTCATCCCCACGCCCGTGGGGAATACAAGCGGGCTCGCATCTTCCCGCCGCCCGTCATCGGTTCATCCCCACGCCCGTGGGGAATACAAAAGCATAACGAAGCGTTTCAAACTATTACACGGTTCATCCCCACGCCCGTGGGGAATACTTCTTCTTCAGGCGGTTCAGCAGTGCGTTGTTCGGTTCATCCCCACGCCCGTGGGGAATACACCCGCGATCAGCTGCCGCAGGTGCCCGAGGGCGGTTCATCCCCACGCCCGTGGGGAATACGATTCCGTCGCCAAAAACACGCTGCTGCGCACCGGTTCATCCCCACGCCCGTGGGGAATACGGTTTACTCGCTGGCTACCTGTGCCGCGCTGACGGTTCATCCCCACGCCCGTGGGGAATACGGGGTCAACATGGGTCGGATGAGTTTGAAATTCGGTTCATCCCCACGCCCGTGGGGAATACGCACCAGGTCGTGCCGGCCGCTAGTAGTCATCCGGTTCATCCCCACGCCCGTGGGGAATACACTTCTTCTATCTTGTTGATTTCAAAAGACATTTCAGCTGGTCGGAATTCTACCAACTTCGCTTCGCTTGCATTGCGCATTGTTAAAGAGCGGGCTGATCGTTGGCGGGGGGTAAGAAGCTGACCAGTTGCACGCCATCGAAGTCGGCGGGCATGCGGCGATTCTTGCCGAGAGTGAGGAAATCGAAACCTGCTTCGCTGGTTGAGCGCCAGACCAGCACGGCATTGCCGTCCTCCAAACCTTCTTCCACCTGCGACCAGATGTGCTCGCGTACACGGCGCGAGTAGTTGCCGACATACACCCCCGCGCGCACCTCCAGCAGCCAGACGGCTAGCCGGCCGCGCAAACGGGGCGGGGCGTTTTCAACCACGATGACCATCATCGCCAAGGCCTTTCGGATCGGGGAATGCGGGGCCGACGGCGTCTTCCGGTGGTGCGGGGCGCGGCACCTCGGCAGCGGCGAGCATGTCTTCGATGTCGGGGATGATGCGTTCCAGCAGTTTGGTTTGCCGAAACACGTCGCGGCAGCCCAGGCGCACTGCGCGCTCCGGGTTGAGCGGCTTGTCGGCGGCGACCCGGAACGCGACCGGAATCACCGTTTCGAGTTTGTAGACGTCGGCCACGTCATACACAAATGAAAGCGGCTTGCCGGTGTGGATGAACCCCACTGCCGGGGCGTAACCCGCAGCCAACACGGCAGCTTCGGTAACGCCATAGAGACAGGCGGTGGCCGCTGACAGGCAGCGGTTTGGCAGATCGGAGGCATCCCAGGTTTCGGGGTCGTAGTCGCGACCGTTCCACTGCACGCCAAACTTCTGCGCAAGCAGCTGATAGCTGCGACGCACCCGGGCACCTTCGATGCCGCGCAGCTGCTCCACACTGCGGCGCTCGGGGGAAGGTTCACCAAAACGCATGGCGTACATCTGGCGCACCACTTTCAGACGCAAGCCTTCGTCAAGCGCCAACTTGGCTTGGTAAAGCAGCCGGTCAGAACGCGCCCCGCCCGGCTGCCCGGCCGAATAAAGCCGCACACCAGCCTCACCAACCCAGACCAGCAGCGTGCCGACCCGCGCCGCCAACGCTGCGGCACGGTGTGATACCCGCGTGCCAGGTTCCAGCATCACGCAGGCCACACCACCAATGGGGATCTGGGTGCGGATGCCCGTGACATCGACGACGACAAAGGCGCCATCGATCACATCAAGCTCACCCTTCTCAATGAAGACAACTGAAATGCGTTCCTTGATCGGAATCGGCTTCAGGGGTGACAGCGGCGGCGTAGTCATGCTCAGGCCGCCACGGGCGCCAGCGACAGCAAGCCGAGGCCGAGGGCTTTGGCGTGGCCGAGGCCTTGGGTCAGGACGGCGCGCAGGGCGTCGGGGTCGGTGACGTGCAACACGCCATCGAACCACACGCTCTGCACCGTCATGCGCTGGCGGCCTTGGCGGGCGCTCAGGCGTTCGCTGGCACCACGCACGGCGGCCAACACCTCGAAGCCAGCGCGCTGGCCTTGTCGGCTCAACCAGTCGAGCTGCTCTTCCTCGCGCACCAGGCCGTGGCGCTTGCCTTCGCGGGTCACGGTCGGGTTGGCCTGCAGGCGGAAGCGGTAGCGCCGCCCGAGCTGCACCAACGCGGCCAGATCGACCGGCTTGTCGGCTTCCAGCGTCTGCAGATAACCGGGCAACGCGTCCAGCTCGGTCCACCGACCGGGGCTGGCGGCTTGCACCAGCACCGTGCCGTCTGGCCAGCCGTTGGCGTTGCGCTCCTGGCGCCACAAGAAGCGCGCCGGAGGCTGCTCGGCGTCGGGCGCATAGACGCGCGCCAAGGTGCGGTGCATCTCGTAGGCGTCGGCCAGATCGCGGCGAGCGCGGGGATCAGCGGGATTCAGGCGCAGCCGGCTCAGGTACATGGTCGAGCACTCCGGGTAAAACAAAACGCGGGCCAAAGCGGCGCGCAGCAAACGGGGCCACGGGTTGGTCATGGCGCAGCGCACCGGCACTGGGATGCTCCAGCAGCCAGCGCACCGGCTGACCACGATGCTCGGCCCGCGCCGGGGCAATGCGCGGGTAGGCGGCCAGCACCTCGGCCAGCGCGCCGGTTTGCAAGCCGTCTGGCAACCAGATGGGCAAGCCTGGCACGAACGACTTGCGCCCGAGCGCCAGCGGCCAGTGCGGTTGACGCAGCGCCTGGGCAAGCTGCCCCAGCAAGACGTCATCAGCTCCGGCCAAGCCGACCAGAAAAACGGCATCGGACAGGTAATAGCGCGGGCTGACCACGGTGCGACCCAGATCGGGTTTGGCCGTCGCGGCGATCAGCACGCCGGTGGCAGTCTGGTAGTCGCGCATCAAAAGGCCTTCGCGGTCGACCCGCACACCCATTTGCAGCGCGGCCAGGTCATCGACCGGCTCGGCACGGTCACGGCCCAGCGCGGCGCACAGCAAGCCAAGCACGCCGGATTTGCTGGGTTCGAGCTGGCTGTCGCGCTCATCGAAGCGGCTGGTGGTGCCCCAGGCCTGCATCGGCCCGGCCAGCCGCAGCAGCAGGGTCGGCATCTCAGGCTCCCAGCCGGGTCGCGACCTCGGCCTGCAGCCACTCGGTCAGCTCGCCCAGGCGGGCCACCGCCCTGCCCTGTTCCTGCGGCCAGGCGCCGGTCAAGTCGAGCACGGCCCAGGTGTCGCGCGCATCGCCGTAAACGGCGCCGAGCTGCTGCTCGTGGCGGGCCAAGGCCGCCACCGACTGGGCAGTGAGCGGCTGTTCATGGCGCGGTGTGATGGGCCGCTCGAAGGCATTGGCCAAGTTGAGCGGGCTGCCGTGGCGCAGCACCACACCGACAAAGCTGGGCGGGTTGTGCGCCGCAAAGGTGTTTTGCTTGCCGCTCGGAATGGCGCGGGCAAACGCTTCGGTGAAGGCCGCCAAACCCGACAGCGCCAGCTCGCGGTCACCCTGCAGATTGGCGAGCAGCTTGCCGGTGTCAAGCGCGGCGTAGCGGTAGAAGGTGGCCGAGTTGAACTCGACCTGGCCGATCATGCTGGCGCCGGTTTCGTCGGCCTCGCCCTCGTCATCGACAGCGGTGAAGTAGTCGAACTCGCGCTCGACCCGGTGCGTGCTGAGCGCATGCGCCACCTGGCAGGCCGCGTCCTGGTTGGCTTCGGGCATGTCAGCCAGCATGCGGCCGAACAAGGCCACATCCACCGCCTTGCCACCGTCAAGCAGCTTCTTGGCCTTTTTCACCACCGCCTCGGGCGCGGCGGCCTTGGCTTCTTTCTTCGACTTTTTCTTGCCATCCTCGGCAGACGGCGGGGCCGACAAGTCGTCCCAGTGTTGGGCAATCAGATCGGCAAAGTTGTCGATTTCTTTCTGGCCCAGAAACAGCAGGTACTGAGTTTGTCCTTTCTCGTCCAGTTGCAAGCCGGCAGCAGCAAGAGCCATTTCGATACGCGGCTGGGCATCGTCATAGTCTTTCAATTGCTCGTGATTCAGCAGCAAGGTCAACAGCTTCTTGGTGCGCACGCCACGGGCTTCGGGCGCCAACAGGTTGTGTTCGGCGGCTTGCATTCGCACAGCACGCTTGAAGCATTGGCTGCTGACGCGCGCGCGGCGGTAGCCGCCAAACACGGCGTCTTTGGGCGCACCGGTGTCATCGCGGTTCAGGTTGGACGGGGCAAAGTTCTGGATCAGGTGGTATTCGACGAACAGGCTCATGGATTCCTCCTGGCGGGGATTGAATGGATTCAGGCGGTGGTGTCTTCTGCGGCAGCCCCGGCCGCCGTGGTGCGGTAGAAGTCGCGCGCCCAGCGCTGGCGCATGCGGTCGCGGGCCTCGAAAGCCCACGGGCGCAGCCACAGCACCAAGTCGTCGAGCAGCGCGGCGTAGTCGAGCGCTCGGCCATCGGCGGCCAGCAGCGTGACGACCTGGCGCAGCAGCTCGGGCAGCCCTTCGGCGTCGGTGGAGAGCAAGGCGATGAAGCGTTTCTCGATGCTGGGGCTTTGCCGCTCATGCATCAGCAGGCCAAAGCTGCGCGCCAGGCTGGTATCCGCCTGGTGGCGCGGATGGCTGGCATAAAGCCCGGCCACGAGATAGAGCGCCAATCGAAGCGCATCCTGGTCATGGCCATCGGGCACGAAGCGCTCGACATGCGGATAGGCGGCCGGGTAGGCGCCGGGCGCAAAACTCAGGCTGCGGCGCAGCACGGCCAGCGCGCCACGGTCACGTACGGCGAGTTCGGTCAGGTAGTCCACGAAACGGCCAGAGAAGTCCAGTTGAGCACTCATGGAATCAGCTCCTCGGTGGGGGTGGTCGATGGGCGCTCACCCGCTGCCTCAAGCAGCGGTTTGCGCAATTGCAGATAGCGGCCATGCAACTGGGCTTGCGCCTTCAAGGCAGCCGCCGAGGTGCCCAGCTGCGTCAACGCGGTCTGCCAGGCGTTCTGGCTGGCGCGCAAGAGCACGCGACTCCAGTCCTGCGTGGCGGCTTCGATCTCGACACGGCCGATGCGCTGCAGCCAGTGCGGCAAGGCCTGCTCGGCCACTGAAAAGAAAGCGGTCGGCAACGGGCTGCGGCTGACCATTTCGCGGGCGCGTTCGTAGCTGTCCTTGCTACCCGGATCAGGCAGCGTATGCGCCAGCATCTGGCCGACCAACTGGCGCAAGCCCTTGTACAGCTCCTCGGTCTGCAGCAGGGTGTCGCGCACCAGGGCCGCCACGTCAGCACGGCTCAGCGCCGCCACCGGCAGCCTGAAATGCTCGCTGCGCCAGCGCACCAGCTTGGCTTGGTCAGAGGTCAAGCCGGCCAGCAGCACCGAGATATCGCTGTCAGAGTCGCTGCGCGCCAACTGCAAGCTGGCGGCCCACGACAGGATGGCGGCAGGGTGTGCTTTCTCGCCGGTGGCGTCCGGCAGCAACGCGCCCAGATCGCGCCAGGCGGCCTTGCCTTCCGAGAAGTTGAGCCGCACCAGTCCGTTGGCACCGGCACGGTATGAACTCATCGGATCGGGGGCGGCCTCGTCTTCGAGCAGGGCGACACCGGCACCGAAGCGAATCCAGCGCACCTGCTGCTGGGCCTCGTCTTCGGGCTGCAGCAGCACCGCGCGCGACAGTCGGCTGTAGCGGTCACAGGGGCCAGTGGCGGGCTGCGGCTCGGCCAGCAGATCTTTCGTGGTGGGCAGGGGGCGTTCCCAGCTTGGCAGGTCGCGCGCTGCGGCACCGCTGTACGGATGCAAGCCCAGCAGCAGTGTTTCGTGCAGCGTCTGGCCCAGCGGCAGCACCGCAGCGGTGTTGACCAAGGGGCCGGCCTTGTCGGAGCCGCGAAAGACCTTGACCAGTCCACCGGGCGTGAACTGCAAGAAGCCCAGCAATTGCCGTAACGCGCGAGTGGCCGGGATGACAGCCGGCAGGGTATCGACCGCGTGATCGAACACGACTGGCGTGTTGCCATTGGCGCTTTCCAGCGCGATCTGCGTCCACGGTTTGAGCTTGTCGCAGGTCTCCTCGGCCTGCGCCAACGTGGCGACCTGCATGAAGGGCTGGGTCGGGTGGAACAGCCAGAAGCGATCGCGCCAGTGTTCGAGGTAGGCGTGAATGGCGGCGACCGGCAGGCCGTCGCGAAACCAGCGAGCCCGGTCGATGTCGGTCCAGCGGCCCGGCTCAAGACACAGCGCACGGTGCGTGATGGCCAGCAGCAGCCGGTACAGCGCGACCAGATTGGGCGGCGCGGTCTCGGCGAGCGACTCGATCTGGCCGGCTTGTTCAAACAGCGCCAGCAGGCCGAGGTCGGTGACACGGCCGCCACGCAGCCGCACCGGAATCCACGGGGTATCGAGGAGGTTGATCACTGGTGCGGAGGTCATGCGGGGTTCTCCTGGGGAGGTGTCGGATGTGCCGGCGCGACAGCACCGCTTGGCTGCTCCGAGCTGTAGACGATGCCCAACTCGGCATCGAGCCGGACACACAGCGCGCCGTGCCGCCAGCAACCGTCTTGCAACGGCAGCGGGCGCACATCGCGCAGCCAGGGGTGGTCCGCCCAACCGGCCGGCGGCTCGGTGGCCTGCAGCGCCTTGACGACGGCCTTGCGGCTCAGCTTGACCTGCCGGCCGAGCAGTCGGCGGGTGAGTGACGCGTCGGGTTTGGTGGTGGGATCAAAGGGTTCGGCGTCGGGATGCAAACGCCACACCGCGCCATCGACATGAACCGGAATGAGGCTGATGCTGTCGGCACCGAACCGGGTGCGGTTGTCGGCGCCCAAGCCCTCGCCGGCCTCGCGACCGTGTGGCTTGCCGGCGTAGGCGTGTTGCCACTCGGCAGCGGCATCGATGGCCGCATTGGCGGCGAATTGCGTCATCTGCTGTTCCTCGGCCAAATGCTCGCCCCAGGCTTCACCTTCGATGGTGTCGCGCGAAGTCGTGTCGATCGATGCGGGTAGCGCCTCATCACCGTAAACCGTCTGCACCAAGCGGTCGATGTCTTGCGGCAGGGTCCAGCGGCTTTCACGCGAAGCAAAGGCCCAGGTGCGGCCCAGCAGATAGGCGCCGTAGACCGCCGACCAACCGGTGCGCTTCAGATCGGGCAGCCCTTGCGCCAGCAGACCGGCGACGATCAGCCTCGGCTCGGCATGGGCGGCCGGACGTTCGCGTTCGTGCCGATGCAGGCGGCCGGCGCGCTGCAACAGCAGATCGACCGGCGCCAGATCGGAGATGAGCAGGTCGAAATCAATGTCCAGGCTCTGCTCGGCCACCTGGGTGGCGATGAGCAACGCGCGGCGCGGGCGCGCGGCGGTCTTGCCAAACAGGCGCAGGACGTCGCGCTCGCCTCGAGTGCGTTGTTCTGCCGGGAAGCGGGCATGGAACAACAGCACCGGCACGTCGCTATCGAGCGGTTGGCGAAGGCGCTGCTTGATCTGCTGGTAGAGCTGCTGCGCGCGATCGACCGTGTTGACGATGACAGCGATACAGCCGTCGTGTTGTAGCTGCTGCCATGCCAGTTCAGCGATGGCGTCGAGACTCTCGGTGATGCCGCTCAGGTGGATCGGTGCCATTGGGCGTGACGGGCAATGCCGACCATTGACGTGGCCGGCACTCGCCAGCAAGACGCGTGGATAGGCCAAGTCAGGCAGGTTCTGCTCCGCGACATCCCAGGCCGAAAGCAAGGCCCGGCGCCGGCTCGCCGGCAAGGTCGCGCTCATCAAGATGACCGAGCAGCCCAGCGCCTTGAGCCAACGCAGCAAGGCTTCAATCAAGCCGCCGGTGTAGCTGTCGTAGGCGTGCACCTCGTCGAGCACCACGACCCGATTCGCCAGCCCCCACAGCCGCACGAAGTGGTGCTTGACGTTGAGCGTGGCATAGAGCGCCTGGTCGATCGTGCCGACGCCGTAGGGCGACAGCAGCGCACGGCGGTGCTGCGAGAACCAGACCGAACACTGCACCGCATCAGCCCGCGCATTGCCACCACCGTGGATGCCACGCAGCTCGATCAGCCGCTCGTCTTGCAGCGCTGCCGCGCCATGCGCCAGTTGCAGATCGAGCGGCTGGTCATGGTTGAAGGCGCGCAGAAAGAGCAGCACACGGTCGAACATCGCATTGCCGGTCGCCTGGGTTGGCAAGCCGATGTAGAGGCCACGATGCCCAAGCCGAGCCTGCAGACGCAGGTGGGCCAAGAAGGCCAATTCGGTCTTGCCTTCGCCCATCGGTGCCTCGACGATCAGCAGCGCCGGCTCCGAACACTCGGCCAGCAACACATCAGCGGCCTCCTGCAGAGGGCGCGGGCTCATGTTGGCGCTGCCGGTCATGCGCACCAGCAGGTCGGCCGTGCTGACGCTGGGGGAGCCCTCCTGCAGCAGGCTGGACGCTTGCGGCCAACCGATCGCATCGAGCGCCTGTTCGGCCAGTTGCAATGCACAGCTATGGTGACCGGCAAGCGTGTCATGCCGCTCGCCGGGTGGAAACCAGTCGGTGTTGGAGCCAATCCAGTCGGCCACGCTGGTCAGGCCGGCCAACCAGTTCAGAGCGCTCAAGCTCAGGGTTTCTGGCAAAGCGGGCGCCTCCGAAACCGCATCGGCAGGAGGCATCAAGGTATCTCGATACGCATCCAGCAGCTGGCGGCGAGCTTCCGGCCAAGCCGGTGGCTCGGCAACCAGCCGGCCGTCAAGGATCTGCTTCGGGGCAAAGTGGAAACCGTGGTGAGCCGCCAGTGCCGCCGCGAGCACATGCGGCAAGGTCGGTGCCAGCAAGACGGCGGTGCTCAGATCGTGCCGATCGGCATGCCGCAGACGGGGCGGAAAAGACAAGCCCGTGTGTGCGTCGGCTTGTTGTCCTGCCGGCCACTTGGCTTGAAATCCGACGGTGGCCTTGCCGATGTCGTGCTGACCGACCAACCAGGCCAAGCAACGCACCAGTGGCTTGGCCGACATACCAAACGCTTGCGCCGCCCAGCGCAGGGTTGCCGGAGGTTCGCGCTGCAGGATCTGCTCGACCACCGCAGCGACATCGATCATGTGTGCCAGCAACCCGTGCCCAATGGGTTCGCCGCTCTTGGCCCAGATTGCCCTGGGGGCAGGATCCAGCTGGTCGAATCGGCGCACTGCACCCGTATGGTTTGCCGCCACGTTTCCTCGCGTGTTCGGAATATTTATCTTGCAAGCCTACCCGAATAACTGTGGCGCGCATACCGACTCAGGGGTGCCTCACGACCCGTTTCTCGCACCCCGCAACCCGTCCTTCGCGACCTGCGACCTGTTCTTCGCTACCCGCGACCCGTTCCTCGGGGCATGCAATCCGTTCCTCATGCCCTGCAACCCGTTCTTCGCGCCATGCGACCCGTTCCTCCTGTCCTGCAAGCCGTTCTTCGCGACCCGCAAGCCGTTCCTCGCAGCCCGCAACCCGTTCCTCGTGACCTGCATGGTGTCGGTCGCGTGCGGCGCTGCGGCTGTTTGATCCAACGCAAACACTGAAACCTGCTGCAGGAGAAGAATGATTTTGCATTTTCGGACGCAATCAAACCAACTCTTGGGAGTCACATCATGCAGGGATCCAAGATCAATCTCGGCCTGGAACGCCGCAGCGATTCAGCTTTGTTGATGTATGGCGGCGCGGTCGTCGCCGGGACGAAAGACAACAAGGCCTTGGGAACGACCTGGGGCGATCCGTCGCTCAATTGGGACGTTTTCAACGGCAGCTTCATCATCTACCGCGATGCGTATTACGCGGCGCTGTCGCATGACAAGCTGAAGATTGCGCTGCGCAATGACGCGCACGACGCGTTTTGCAGCGTGTTCAAGCGCGTGGCGGCCTACGCCGAATTCACGGCCAACGGCGATACGACGATCTTGCTCAGCGCCGGTTTTGAACTGCGCCAGGAAACGACCCGCAGCCCCAGCACCGAGCCGCCAGGCCCGCTGATGGATCTGCGTGGCAACCCGACCGAACACAGCGGACGCATTGAGATGCATGCCACCAAGCTGGACGACGCCCTGGGCTACGAAGCGCAAATCTGCACCAGCGATCCGTCGCTCAGCGACGCGCCGCCCTGGCTGCACAAGCAGACGGTCTTCTCGGTGCAGCGCTTCCTGATCGACGGCCTGGCGCAAGGCTTTGTCTGGGTGCGCATGCGCGGTGCCAACCACAACGGCTACGGCCCCTGGAGCAATCCGATCCGCGTGCTGGTGCTCTGAATCGGGCCGCCCGTGCAGGCGCTGAACCGGTACTGTTTGGCGCCTGCCTGAGCGATCCGGCCTCGCTTTGGCCCGACAATGCCGCACCATGCTGCGCATCGCCCTTGTCACCCCCATGTTGCCGGTTCCGCACGATCAGACGCGCGGCCGCTATATCCACGAAACCGCTCGCTCGCTGGGGAAACTCGCCACGGTGCGAACGTTTTTCCAGACCATGCAGTACCCGCGCATACCGGGGTTCAAGCCGCGCAGCTTCATCTACGGCTCGGTCGGGCCGGATTACCAGCTCGACGGCTGCGATGTCGAAGCCTTCACCTTCCCCGGCATTCCGGTGCTGAGCCGTGGCTACAACGGCCACATCGCCAGCTTGGCGCTCACGCCGCGCGTGCGCAGGTTCAAGCCCGATCTGGTGCTGGCCTACTGGGTCTATCCGGACGGTTTTGCCGCGCTGCGCACCGCGCGCTCACTCGGCGTGCCCTGCATCGTCGGCGCGCTCGGCTCGGACATCCACGTGCGTGCCGGCGTGAACGAGCAGATGACGCGCCGCACCATCGGGGGCATCGACGCGTTGCTGACGGTGAGCGAAGCGATGCGCCAGTACTCGATCCGCGAGTTCGCCGCCACGCCCGACAAGGTACACACCATCATCAACGGCTTCAACACCGCCGTGTTCAAGCCGCTCGACCAGATCGCGATGCGTGCCAGGCACGGCATCAAGCCGGACGAGAAGCTCATCATCTACGTCGGCCGCTTTGTCGAGGCCAAGGGCATGCGCGAGCTGATCACGGCGTTCCAGCAGCTCGCCAAGGCGGACCCGAAAGTCACGCTGGCGCTCGTCGGCGACGGCGTCATGAAGACCGAGCTGATGGAGCTGGTGCGATCCACCGGCCTGCTTGAGCGCGTCCATCTGCCTGGCGGCCTGGCGCCGGAAGCCGTGGCCGAGTGGATCAACGCCGCCGACGTGCTGACGCTGCCGAGCTGGAGCGAGGGTTATCCGAACGTGGTGGTCGAAGGCGTGGCCTGCGGCCGCCCGGTGGTGGCCACCGACGTGGGCGGCACGCGCGAGATCCTGCATGCCGGCAACGGCATCCTGATTCCGCCCAAGGACGCCAGCCGTCTGGCCAGCGCGCTGCGCGACGCCCTGAACGGCGAGTGGGATCACGCAGCCATCGCCGCCGCCATGAGCCGCACCTGGGACGACGTCGCGGTCGAGACGCTGGCGGTGTGTGAGCAGGTCGTCAAGGCCGGCAAGAAGCGCTGACATGCCTTAAGTCACGGCCCGGTTGAGGCCGGCGGGCCCGGTGCCTAGAATCGGTCCATGAGGTCTGTCAGAGCCTGGTTGTTCGGACTGGCCCTCCTGGCACAACCAGTCTGGGCAGTCGGCGCTGCAGCTGTGCCCGCCGCAGCCGCGCCGGCCAGCGCGGTGCTGATGAAGGTCGATGGCGCCATCGGCCCGGCCACCGCCGATTACCTGCACCGAGGCCTGGCGCTGGCCGCCAAACAGCAGGCGCGGCTGGCGATCATCCAGATCGACACGCCCGGCGGGCTCGATCTCTCGATGCGCAGCATCATCAAAGACATCCTGGCCTCGCCGGTGCCGGTGGTCGGCTACGTGGCGCCCGACGGCGCGCGTGCCGCCAGCGCCGGCACCTACATCCTCTACGCCAGCCACATCGCCGCGATGGCGCCGGCCTCCAACCTCGGCGCGGCCACGCCGGTGGCGATCGGCCTGCCCACGCCGGGCGGCCAGCCCGACAACCCGTTGCCACGCCGGGCGTCGGAGCCGCCGCCAGGCGCCAGCGCCAGCAGCCCGGCCCATCAACCCGAAGATGCTCTGGCCGCCAAGCGGATCGCCGACGCATCGGCCTACATCCGCAGCTTGGCGCAATTGCGCGGCCGCAATGCCGAATGGGCCGAAAAGGCGGTGCGCGAGGCCGTCAGCCTGTCGGCCCGCGAGGCGCTCAAACTCAATGTCATCAGCCTGATCGCGCGCGACCTGCCCGATCTGCTGCAACAGCTGGACGGCCGCGTCGTCAGCCTGCCCGGCGGCAGCGTGCGGCTGGCCACGCGCGATCTGGCGCTGCAGGCCTTCGAGCCGGACTGGCGCAACCGACTGCTGGCCGTCATCACCGAGCCGAGCCTGGCGCTGATCCTGATGATGCTCGGCATCTACGGCCTGGTGTTCGAGTTTTCCAATCCGGGCTTTGTGCTGCCGGGCGTGGCCGGGGCGATCTGCTTGCTGCTGGGCCTGTTTGCGCTGCAGATGCTGCCGGTCAACTACGCCGGTCTGGGCTTGATCGGGCTCGGCCTGGCCTTTCTGGGCGCCGAAGCCTTCATGCCGAGCTTCGGCGTGCTGGGCCTGGGCGGCGTGGTGGCGTTTGCGCTCGGCGCGGTGCTGCTGATCGACAGCGATGTGCCGGGCTTCGGCATTCCGTACCCGCTGATCGCCCTGCTGAGCGTCAGCTCGGCCGCCTTTGTACTGTGCATCGGCAGCATGGCGGCGCGCGCCCGGCTGCGCCCGCTGGTGAGCGGCGTGCCGGCGATGGTCGGGGCGCGCGGCGCGCTGATCGAGTTCGCCGACGGCCAAGGCTGGGCGCTGATCCAGGGCGAGCACTGGCGGGTGCGCAGCAGTGCGGCGCTGCAGCCGGCGCAGCGGGTGCGGGTCAGCGGCGTGCAGGGCTTGACGCTCGAAGTCACGGCCGAACCGGCCGAGCCAACCACAGAAAGGTGACACATCATGGATGCCAGTCTGGGTGCGGTCTTGATGGGCCTGCTGCTGCCGGTGTTGCTGCTGGCGGCCTCGTCGCTGCGCATCCTGCGCGAGTACGAGCGCGGCGTGGTGTTCCAGCTCGGGCGCTTCTGGCGCGTCAAGGGGCCGGGGCTGGTGATCCTGATCCCCGGCATCCAGCAGATGGTGCGGGTCGGCCTGCGGGTGGTGGTGCTGGACATCCCGAGCCAGGACGTGATCTCGCGCGACAACGTCTCGGTCAAGGTCAACGCGGTGCTGTATTTCCGCGTCGTCGATCCGCAGAAAGCCATCATCCAGGTCGAGAAATACCTGGAGGCCACCAGCCAGCTGGCGCAGACCACGCTGCGCGCGGTGCTCGGCAAGCACGAGCTCGACGAGATGCTGTCGGAGCGCGAGCGGCTCAATCTCGACATCCAGAAGATCCTGGAGGCGCAGACCGACGCCTGGGGCATCAAGGTCACCAACGTCGAGATCAAGCATGTCGACCTGAACGAGAACATGATCCGCGCCATCGCGCGCCAGGCCGAGGCCGAGCGCGAGCGGCGCGGCAAGGTGATCCATGCCGAAGGCGAGCTGCAAGCCGCCGTGAAACTCGCCGAAGCCGCCGAGATTCTCGGCCGCCAGCCACAGGCGCTGCAGCTGCGCTACCTCGAAACGCTCACCGTGATCGCCGCCGACAAGAACTCGACCATCGTCTTTCCGCTGCCGATCGACATCCTAGGTCCGCTGCTGCAGACCATGATCAGCAAGACGCCGCCGCCGGCTGTGGCGCCACCGCATTGAGCCCGGCAGCCCCATCTTCGGCATGGGTTAATGAGGCCGTCCTTGTCAGTGCCGGGCATCAGGAATAGAAGAGAACTTGCATCACCCTTGGTCACGAATGTCGTGGCGATAGGAGGGCACCATGCGCAGACGCATCTACTGGCTGTTGCCCGATCTGGCCAGTGCCAGACGGGCGATGAACGACTTGTTGCTGGCCCGGATCGACGAGTCGCACATCCACTTCGTCGCGCGTGAAAACGCTGACGTGTCGGATCTGCACGCCGCCAACCTGCTGCAAACCTCGGACGTGGTGCGCGCCGCCCAGTCCGGGCTGGTGATCGGTGGTCTGGCAGGCCTGGCCACCGGCGTGATCGTGGCGATGTTCCCGATCATCGGCGACACGCCGCAGTGGGGCATGGTCGGCGTGATGGGTTTCTTCGGCGCGCTGCTGGGCGCCTGGTCGTCGAGCATGATCGGCTGCTCGACCCCGAGCAGCCGGCTCAAACGCTTCGAGGCGTCGATTGAGCGCGGACGCCTCCTGCTGATGGTCGATGTGCCCCGCTCGCGGGTGCAGGAAATCGAGGCCATGCTGCAGGCCGAGCACCCTGAGGCGCACTTCGAGGGGATCGAACCCGGCATCCCGGCTTTTCCCTGACAGCTCGCAGCGCCCTTGCCTGCGGCGGCACCCGGTCCGGAGCAAAGGCTGCTCATGGGCATCGCCATCGCACTCATCGTGATCGTCATCGGTTCGGTGCTGTTCCACTTGGTCAGCCCGTGGTGGAGCACGCCGCTGGCGTCCAACTGGCACCAGATGGACGACACGCTGACGATCACGCTGCTGATCACCGGCGCGTTCTTCATCGCCATCAACCTGTTCCTGGCCTGGACGCTGCTGCGCTATCGGCACCGCCAGGGCCAGCGCGCCGCCTACGAGCCCGACAACAAGCCGCTGGAACACCGCCTGATCCTGCTCACCACGGTCGGCATCGTCGCGCTGCTGGCGCCGGGCCTGTGGGTCTATGCCGACTATGTCCAGGCACCGCGCGACGCACTGCAGCTGGAGGTGGTGGGCCTGCAGTGGCAATGGCGCTACCGCTTTCCGGGCGCCAGCGGTCGGCTCGGCAAGAGTGATACGCGCTTTGTCAGTGCCGACAACCCGCTCGGGCTCGATCCGAGCGACTCAGCCGGGCGCGACAACATCCTGGTTCTGGGCGGCGAGGTGCATCTGCCGCTGAACCGGCCGGTCAAGCTGCTGCTGCGTTCCGACGATGTGCTGCACGACTTCTACGTGCCGCCGTTCCGCGCCCGCATGAACATGGTGCCCGGCATGGTGACGAGCTTCTGGTTCACCCCGACCCGGGCCGGCCGCTTTGAAGTGCTGTGCGCCCAGCTGTGCGGCCTGGGCCACTCCAACATGCGCAGCTACGTGGTGGTCGAGGACGAGGCCGCGTTCCAGACCTGGCTGCAGCTGCAGCCGACCTTCGCGGCGCTGCAGGCGGCGGCCCGGACATCTGCGACGGCCGACACTCAGGAGCAGGAGCGATCCGATGGCCTACGCTGATACCGGCACGCACCATGCGCCACAGAGTTTCTGGACCCGTTATGTCTGGAGCCAGGATCACAAGGTGATTGCGATCCAGTACACCTGCGTCGCCATTGCGGTCGGGCTGGTCGGACTGGTGTTATCGAATCTGATGCGGCTTCAGCTCGGTTTTCCGGGCAGGTTTCCCTTCATCGACGTGACGCACTATTACCAGTTTGTGACGATGCACGGCATGATCATGGTGATTTACCTGCTCACCGCGCTGTTTCTGGGTGGCTTCGGCAATTACCTGATTCCGCTCATGGTCGGCGCGCGCGACATGGTATTTCCGTTTCTCAACATGCTGAGTTTCTGGGTTTATCTGCTGTCGGTGATCGTGCTGCTGTCGAGTTTCTTCGTGCCCGGCGGGCCGACCGGCGCCGGCTGGACGCTCTATCCGCCGCAGGCGATTCTGCCCGGCACCCCGGGCTCGGATGGGGGCATCATCTTGATGCTGGTCTCGCTGCTGATTTTCATCGTCGCGGCAACGATGGGCGGCTTGAATTACGTCACCACCGTGCTGCAGGCGCGCACCCACGGCATGACGCTGCTGCGCCTGCCGCTGACGGTCTGGGGTATTTTCACCGCCACCATCCTGGCGCTGCTGGCCTTCCCGGCGCTGTTTGTCAGCGGCGTGATGATGTTGCTCGACAAGACGCTCGGCACGAGTTTTTTCATGCCGGCGATCGTTTCGTTCGGGCAGGTCAGCAATCACAAGGGTGGCAGCCCGTTGCTGTTCCAGCACCTGTTCTGGTTCTTCGGCCATCCCGAGGTCTATATCGTCGCGCTGCCGGCCTTCGGCATCGTCTCGGACCTGATCAGCGTGCATGCACGCAAGAGCATCTTCGGTTATCGCACCATGGTCTGGGCCATCGTGGTGATCGGCGCCTTGAGTTTCGTGGTCTGGGCGCACCACATGTTCATCAGCGGCATGAATCCGTATTTCGGTTTCTTCTTCGCCACCAGCACGCTGATCATTGCCGTGCCGACCGCCATCAAGGTCTACAACTGGCTGCTGACGCTCTGGAAAGGTGATATCCACCTGACCGTGCCGATGCTGTTTGCGCTGGCTTTTGTCAGCACCTTCGTGATCGGCGGGTTGACGGGGCTGTTTCTGGGCAATGTCAGCGTCGATATTCCGCTGTCCAACACCTATTTTGTGGTGGCGCATTTCCACATGGTGATGGGGGTGGCGCCGCTGCTGGTGGTGTTTGGTGGCCTGTATCACTGGTTTCCCAAAGTCACCGGCCGCATGCTCAACGACCGGCTCGGCAAACTGCATTTCTGGGTCACCTTCCTCGGCACCTACGCGATCTATTTCCCGATGCATTATCTCGGCGTGCTCGGCATGCCGCGCCGTTATTACGCCTATGACAATTACCAGTTCATTCCAGCCTCGGCGCAGACGCTCAATACATTCATCACGGTGGCCGCGCTGATTGTTGGCGTGACGCAGTCGGTGTTCATCTTCAATCTGGTCTGGAGCGCTTGGCGCGGCCGCAAAGCCACTGCCAATCCCTGGCGCGCCGCTTCGCTGGAATGGCAAACCCCGGCCACGCCGCCCGGCCACGGCAATTGGGGGCCGCAGTTGCCGGTGGTGTATCGCTGGGCCTATGCCTACAGCGTGCCGGGCGCAGCGCAGGATTTCATCGCGCAGAACGCACCGCCTGAAGCCGGTGGTATCGAGGAGCCCGCGCCGGACGGGATTTATCCACCGCCGCAGATTCGCCAAGAGACTCCGGCATGAATGCCAGCGTGTTCCATCTGCCGCTGCACCGGGTCACCGACCCGGATGCGGCTGGCGTGGCCGACTGGTATCGGGCCCGCCATCGCGGTGCAGCCGGGGTGGCGCTGTGGGTATTCATCGCGGTGGCGACCAGTCTGTTCGGGCTGTTCCTGACTGCCTATCTGATGCGAATGGACGGCAGCGACTGGTCGACCATCGCGCTGCCGTGGCAGCTCTGGCTCAGCAGCGCCTGGCTGGTCGCGAGCAGCGTGCTGCTGCAGTGGGCCGTCTGGGCGGCGCGCCAATCGCGCTGGGGTCAGGCGCGTGGTTTGCTGCTGGCCGGCGGAGTCTGTGCACTGACTTTTCTGGCCGTTCAGCTCTGGGCTTGGCAGGTATTGCTGAATCTGCAGGTCATGCCGGCCGGTAACCCGGCGGCGAGTTTTTTCTATTTGCTGACCGCCATGCACGGCCTGCATGTGCTGGGCGGCCTGGTTGGCTGGGTCTGGACCGCACGCGTCACTTGGCGCCATGCCGACCCGCTCTGGGTGCGCTGGCTGATGGCGCTGTGCGCGCGTTACTGGCACTTTTTGCTGGCAGTCTGGCTGCTGCTGTTTGCGACGCTGGCCGGGCTGACGCCGCAGGTGGTGCGATACCTCTGCGGCAGCGGCTGACCTTGTCTGCCTCGGCCGGAGATATTCGATGAGCCCATTAATCATCATTTCCACCACACCTGCCGCCAATTCACTGGACGGCTGGCGCGGCCTGGTGGCCGACTGGTCGAGCGACCGCGAGGCTTTTGCCGTCTCGTGGGGCAAGGCGATGATGTGGATATTCCTGCTCAGCGATACCTTCATCTTCAGCTGTTTCCTGACCGGCTACATGACGGTGCGTGTCTCAGCCACCCAGCCGTGGCCAAACCCGAGCGAGGTATTTGCACTGCATTTTGGTGGCCAGCCGGTGCCGCTGATCCTGATCGCCATCATGACCTTTGTGCTGATCAGCAGCAGCGGCACCATGGCGATGGCGGTCAATTACGCCTATCAGCGCAACCGCTGGCGCGCGGCCATATTGATGTTCGCCACCGCCGCCTTCGGCCTGACCTTTGTCGGCATGCAGGCATTTGAATGGACCAAGCTGATTGTCGAAGAAGGTGTGCGGCCCTGGGGCAATCCGATGGGCGCGGCGCAATTTGGCGCGACCTTCTTCATGATCACCGGTTTTCACGGCCTGCACGTCAGCGCCGGCGTGATCTACCTGCTGATCGTCGCGACGCGCCTGCTGCGCGGCCGTTATGACAAGAGCGCCAATTACCAGATCGTCGAGATCGCCGGCCTGTACTGGCACTTTGTCGATCTGGTCTGGGTTTTCATCTTCGCGCTGTTCTATCTCTGGTGAGGTGGATTTCATGCACCAGCAACACCAACAACATCCGATCAGCCTGTACCTGAAAATCTGGGGCCTGCTGTTCGTGCTCAGCACGTTTTCGTATCTGGTCGATTATCTGCACATCCAGGGCTATCTGCGCTGGACGCTGATTCTGGTCTTCATGTTCCTCAAGGCCGGCCTGATCGTCGCCTTCTTCATGCACATGGCCTGGGAACGCCTGGCGCTGATCTGCGCGATTCTGCTGCCACCATTGACGCTGCTGGTATTGATCGGACTGATGGCCGCCGAGGCCGGCCATACCTTCCTGACGCGGCTGATGTATTTTGGCTGAGCCTGAATGACCACGGCGGATCAGCGGCGGGTGATTGCCGTCCTGTGGATATTGTCCTGATCACGCCTTGTTCGGGTGAGTGGTTATATATTCTTTGAGCACGCTGTCCATGCGCGCCTGCCACCCCGCACCTGTGGACTTGAAATAGGCCACCACTTCCGGGCTGTAGCGAACCGAGACCAGCAGTTTCTTGTCGTCGGATTTCGGGCGGCCGCGCAGGGCTCGCATCGGCACCATGGCCTTGAGTTGGGTGGGCGTGAGCGGCTGTGCATCCGGATCGGCCTTGGCCGCCGCCGTGATGGCCCGATCTTCGGCCACGGTGGGCATCACCACCATGGGCCGCTTAGAGACTTTGGACATAGTGTTTCACCTCGCGTCGGTTGGCGCGTCGCAGACTGATGATGCGGCGGGCGTTGGCCCGGTCAACATATGCGACGTAATAGAGGATGTTTGTTTCGGGTGCGAGCGCGATCATCCGAAGCTCGCCGTAGTCGTATCTCGTGTCGGCCCAGACGAGTGCGTTGTCCCAATCAAGCTGAGCCGCGAACGCCAGAGACAGCCCATGCTTTTCGCAGTTGCTCTCATCTTTGGTTGGATCGAACTCGATATCCATTATTTATAGTAGCTACAGCAAATGACCATGTCAACACGGCTGGACAGTCGTGCTGGCATCAGGTCAGAACGGCGCAGAGCAGCTGAAAGCAAGCATCTCGCTGCTGCCCGGATGCGGCAACCGCAACTCGCATGCATGCAACAGCAGACGTGGTGCGGCCGCCAGCGCGTCGGGCGGCGCATACAGGTTATCGCCGAGGATCGGATGGCCCAGTGCCAGCAGATGCACACGCAATTGATGCGAGCGGCCGGTGACGGGTTCCAGTTCGACGCGGGTGGCTTCGATATCGGCGCCTGACCAGGGCCCGAGCGCGCGCCAGTGCGTCAGCGACGCTTTGCCGAGTTCGTGATCGACCATCTGGCGTGGCCGGTTCGGCCAGTCGCAGCGCAGCGGCAGGTCGATGCTGCCGGCCTCCTGCACCGGCCGGCCGGCGACCACCGCCTGGTAGCGCTTGGCGACGCGCCGCTCGGCGAATGCGATGCTCAGCGTGCGCTGCGCCAGCGCGCCGCGCGCCAGCACCAGCAGGCCCGAGGTGGACATGTCGAGCCGGTGCACGATCAGCGCATCCGGGTACATGGCCTGCACGCGACTGACCACGCAGTCCTGCAGATGCTCGCCACGGCCGGGCACCGAGAGCAACTCGGCAGGTTTGTCGACGACGATCAGGCTGTCATCGACATGCAGGATCGGCAACGAGGCCGGGATGGCTGCGGCGGGCATGGCAGTGCGGGCAGGCGGGAGGGTCACGGGGATCAGGGTGAGCAGGTCGGCGGTGCGCTCGGCAACCGCGTGGGCGCGAGTCGGCCCGGAGTAAGTGATTGTCGCCGGCCGCACCGCCGACACAGGGCTCGCTGACAATCCGGCCTCTCTTGATTTCTGCTCTCTCGCACGATGACTTCTTCCGTGATGACTCCGCCAGGCCTGGATGATCTGCTGCAGGCGCTGCTGCGCCCCACCGTGGTGATCGAGCTGGCGGTGGCCGCCGTCCTGCTCGGGCTGGCCTATCTGCTGGTGCATCTGTTCAAGGGCCGCAGCGCCATCACCGGCTCGGTCTGGTTTGGTGACCATCTGGTCGATGGCGTGCTGTTCCCGGGCCTGGCCCTGGTGCTGGCCTACACCGGCCAGCATGTGGTGCGCATGTTCGGCCTGCCGGGCGGCGTGTTCCGGGTGCTGGTGCCGGTGCTGACCTCGCTGGCGCTGATCCGGCTGGCGGCGCGGGTGCTGAAGGCGGCGTTTCCGCTCAGCAATTGGGTCCAGGCGGCCGAACGCACCGTCTCCTGGCTGGCCTGGGGCGCCGTGGTGCTGTGGCTCACCGGCCTGCTGCCGGCGGTGCTGACCGAGATGGACGGCATCCGCTGGAAGCTCGGCACCTCGCAGGTGTCGTTGCGCACCCTCGTCGAAGGCGGCCTGACCGCTGCGGTGGTGATGGTGCTGGCGTTGTGGGTGTCGGCCGCCATCGAGCGGCGCTTGCTCACCGGTCAGGTCGACGATCTGTCGATGCGCAAGATCGCCGCCAATCTGGTGCGGGCGCTGCTGCTGTTCGTCGGGCTGCTGTTTGCGCTGTCAGCGGCCGGCATCGACCTGACCGCGCTCGGCGTGCTGGGTGGCGCGCTCGGCGTCGGCCTCGGTTTCGGTCTGCAGAAGCTGGCCGCCAACTACGTGAGCGGCTTCGTGATCCTGGCCGAACGGTCTTTACGCATCGGCGATGTGGTCAAGGTGGATGGCTTCGAGGGCCGTGTCACCGACATCGCCACCCGCTACACGGTGATCCGCGCCATGAACGGCCGCGAAGCCATCGTGCCCAACGAGATGCTGCTGACGCAGCGGGTCGAGAACTACTCGCTGGCCGATCCGCGCGTGCTCGTCACCACCGTGGTGCAGGTGGCTTACGGCACCGACCTGGACGTCTTGATCCCGGCGCTGGTCGAAGTGATGCGCAACGTGCCGCGAGTGCTGTCCGAGCCCCTGCCGGGCGTGCAGCTGTCCAGCTTTGCCGCCGACGGCCTGGAGCTGATGCTGGTGTTCTGGATCAACGATCCGCACAACGGCACCGGCGGCGTGCGCTCCGACGTCAACCTGGCGCTGCTGCGCGAGCTGACCGCGCGCGGCATCGAGATTCCGTTTCCGCAGCGGGTGATCCGCAACGTGGCAGCCTGAAAAGACCGCGCCCGGCGCGCCGTGAAGGCGGACCGGGCGCGATGCTGGCGTGAGCAGCGACTGGAAACCAGCGCTCAGGCCGGCGGCTGCCCGCTGGCGCAGCGTTGGCACACACACGCCAGGCCGCGCTGCTCGGCCGGGATGCGCGCCAGCACCTCGGCCGGAATGCGTGTGGTGGTGCACCAGCAGGCCACGTCGAAGCGGCCGGCCTGGGCCGGCGCGCAGCCGTTCGGGCCGCCGCACAGCGGGCAGCGGTGCGCCGCCAGCGGCTGGGCGCCGCTGGTCGGGAGCGAATCAGCGTTGCCGCTGCAGCAGTTGCTCATGACGCGCCGCCGCTCGATCAGGCCGTGACGACCGGGATCTTGCCGATCTTGGCTTGCCAGGTCTTCGGGCCTTCGATGTGGGCGCTGGTGCCGCCCGAATCGACTGCCACCGTCACCGGCATGTCGACCACGTCGAACTCGTAGATCGCTTCCATGCCCAGATCAGCGAAGCCCACCACCTTGGCGGCCTTGATCGCCTTCGAGACCAGGTAAGCGCTGCCGCCCACCGCCATCAGGTAGGCGCTCTGGTTGTCCTTGATCGCCTGGATCGCAACCGGGCCGCGCTCGGCCTTGCCGACCATCGAGATCAGGCCGGTCTTCTCCAGCATCATGCGGGTGAAGCTGTCCATGCGGGTGGCGGTGGTCGGGCCGGCCGGGCCGACGACCTCGTCACGCACCGGATCGACCGGGCCGACGTAGTAGATGACGCGGTTGGTGAAGTCGACCGGCAGCTCTTCGCCCTTGGCCAGCATGTCGCTGATGCGCTTGTGGGCGGCGTCGCGGCCGGTCAGCATCTTGCCGTTCAGCAGCAGCGTGTCGCCCGGCTTCCAGCTCGCCACTTCGGCCTTGGTCAGCGTGTTCAGGTCAACGCGCTTCGACTTGTTGTAGTCGGGCGCCCAGGCGACATCGGGCCACAGATCCAGGCTCGGCGGGGTCATGAAGGCCGGGCCGGAGCCGTCCAGCACGAAGTGGCCATGGCGGGTGGCAGCGCAGTTCGGGATCATCGCGATCGGCTTGGAGGCGGCGTGGGTCGGGAAGGTCTTGATCTTCACGTCCAGCACCGTCGTCAGGCCACCCAGGCCTTGCGCGCCGATGCCGAGCGCGTTGACCTTCTCGTACAGCTCGATGCGCAGCTCTTCAAGCTTGTTCTGCGGGCCGCGTTCCAGCAGCTCGTACATGTCGATGTCGTCCATCAGCGACTCCTTGGCCAGGAGTGCAGCCTTTTCTGCCGTGCCGCCCACGCCGATGCCCAGGATGCCCGGCGGGCACCAGCCCGCGCCCATCGTCGGCACGGTCTTCAAGACCCAGTCAACGATGTTGTCGCTCGGGTTGAGCATGTAGACCTTGGACTTGTTCTCGCTGCCGCCACCCTTGGCCGCGACGATCACGTCGACCTTGTCACCAGGCACCACGTCCATGAAGATCACCGCCGGCGTGTTGTCGCGGGTGTTCTTGCGCTCGAAGATCGGATCGGACAGGACAGACGCGCGCAGCTTGTTGTCGGGGTTGTTGTAGCCCTGGCGCACGCCTTCGTTGACGGCGTCCTGGATCGAGCCGGTGAAGCCTTCCCACTTGACGTCCATGCCGATCTTCATGAAGACGTTGACGATGCCGGTGTCCTGGCAGATCGGACGACGGCCTTCGGCGCACATCTTCGAGTTGGTCAGGATCTGTGCGATCGCGTCCTTGGCGGCGGGGCTTTCCTCGCGCTCGTAGGCGCGCGCCAGATGGGCGATGAAGTCGGCCGGGTGGTAGTAGCTGATGTATTGCAGCGCAGCGGCGACGCTTTCAACCAGATCGGCTTGGCGGATGGTGGTCATGACAGGTCTCGGACAGCTCGCCCGGCGGGCGACGGGTGGGAAACGACGGTGGCCTGAGTCTGGACAACTCGGCAGGGGCAACATGCTGCGCCCGCTGACTTGCTGCAATCTGGCGCAGGCAAAACGGCGAGTTTACTCAAGCGCACTGCGGCGTTTGCCAGGCCATAACGATGTGCGCCGAAGTGTCATCGATTTTTTCATTTCGTGATTTTTTCGACGTGAAATGCTATAAGTTCGGCCAGGGCTGGGATAGACAGTTCACCAATGGCGCCGCACGGGCCTGATGGTGCGTCCGGGCCGAATTTCTAGGTGTATTGCCGATGGATCAAGGTGGGGAAAAGGTCGAGGAACCTGTGGTCAATGAGTCTCCGGCGAGCGATGCTCGTGCGCCACGCGGCCGAATGACTCGTCCACAGCTGATCAAGTGGGGGCTGGGGCTGCTGGCTGTGCTCGGACTGGCGCAGCTAGTGCTCTGGGAAATGAACACCTCCACGCTGCAGGCCTATGTGCTGGCGGCCTGGGCCAGAGAGCTGACCTTCAGCCGCCAGCCGGGTGCCAGCGCCAATATTCGCTTCCCGCAGGCCGGCCCCTACGACGAGCGCCTGGGCTACACCCGCTTGCCCGAGTTTCTGCCGCGCCTGATCGCGCGGGACTACGCCGTGACAGCGCAGGCCCAGCAGTCGGGGGCGCTGATGGGCTACCTCGACAACGGCTTTTTCGCGCCCTACCGCGAACGCAGCCAGGCTGGCTTGCAGGTGCTTGACTGCCGAGGCGAGCCGCTGTTCACCACCCACGTGCCGCAGCAGGTCTATGCCTCGTTCGAGGTGGTGCCGCCGCTGGTGGCGCAGACGCTGGCGTTTGTCGAAAACCGCGAAGTGCTCTCGACCGCCGAGCCCAAGCACAACCCGGCCCTGGAGTGGGCGCGCATGGGCCGCGCGGTGCTGGATCAGGCCTCCTCGGTGCTGGACAGCAATCGTTCCGGCGCGGGTGGCAGCACGCTGGCGACCCAGATCGAGAAGTTCCGCCATTCCGCCGATGGCCGCACCGCCGCACCGATCGACAAGGTGCACCAGCTGGTGTCAGCGTCGGTGCGTGCCTACATGGACGGCGAAGAAACGCTCGCCGCGCGCCAGCGCATCGTGCTCGATTACCTGAACAGCCTGCCGCTCGGGGCACTGCGCGGCTGGGGCGAGGTGCACGGCGTCAACGACGGCCTGGCCGCCTGGTACGGCACCGATGTGAGCGAGGCCAATCGGCTGCTGCGCCAGCCATCCGAGCAGGCCGATGGCTTGCCGGCGCGCGCGCTGGCCTTGCGCCAGATGCTGAGCCTGATCATGGCGCAGCGCCGTCCGGCGTTCTACTTCGGCGCCGGCCAGCCCCAGCTGATCCAGATGACCGCCAGCTACCTGCGCCTGCTGGCCGATGCCGGCGTGATCGGCCCGGCCCTGCGCGATGCGGCCTTGCAGGCGCCGCTACAGGTGCGCCAATCGCACAGCGGCCCGATCGGCGGGGTCGAGGTGAGCGACCGCAAGGCCGCCAACCTGTTGCGCGTGCAGCTGGGCAGCCTGCTCGACACGCCGCGCATGTACGAGCTGGACCGCTTCGATCTGAGCGTGACCAGCAGCATCGACGGCCAGCTGCAGCGTGCCATCACCGAGCGGCTGGACCAGCTGCGCCAGCCCGAGGTGGCACGCGCGGCCGGGCTGGTTGGCTTCCAGCTGCTGGAGAAGGGCGACCCGTCGCAGCTGCTCTACAGCTTCACGCTCTACGAGCGCGAGCACGGCATGAACCTGGTGCGGGTGCAGACCGACAACCTCGACCAGCCCTTCGACATCAACGGTGGCGCCAAGCTCGAACTGGGTTCGACCGCCAAGCTGCGCACCCTGGCCACCTATCTGGAGATCATCACCGCGCTGCACGCCGAGCTCAGCCCGCTCGACAAGAAGGCGCTGGCCGCCGTCGTGGTCGGACCGAAGGATCGGCTGTCGCGCTGGGCGGTCGATTACCTGTCCAGCGCCGCAGACAAATCACTCCCGCTGATGCTGGACGCCGCGATGGAGCGGCACTACTCGGCCAGCCCCGGCGAAGCGTTCTTCACCGGCGGCGGCGTGCATCGGTTCGAGAACTTCCATTCCGAGGACAACGGCAAGGTCATGCCGGTGAGTCAGGCGCTGCGCGATTCGGTCAATCTGGTCTTCATCCGCCTGATGCGCGATGTGGCTTATCACTACATGTACCGCGCCGCCAATCCGGCCTCGCGGGTGCTGGAAGATGATGCGGACCCGCAACGCGAGGTGCTGCTGCGGCGCTTTGCCGACCGCGAAGGCAGCCTGTTCATGCGCGGCTTCTTCCGCAAGCACCAAGGCAAGACGCTCGACGAGATGCTCGACGGCCTGCTCATCAGCACGCACCGGACCGTGCCACGGCTGGCGGTGATCTATCGCTCGGTGGTGCCGGACGCCACGCTGGACGACTTCAGTGCCTTCGTGGCCCGCGCGTTGCCAGGCGTGCGCCTGAGCCCGGCCGAGTTGCGCACCGTCTACGAGCGCCATGCGCCGGGGCACTATTCGCTGCCGGATCGCGGCTACCTGGCCCATGTGCATCCGCTGGAGCTGTGGGTGGCGGCTTATCTGCGCGAGCACCCGAATGCGAGCCAGACCCAAGTGCTGGAGGCCAGCGCGGCCGAGCGCCAGGAGGTCTACAGCTGGTTGCTGCGCAGCCGAGCCCATGCCGGCCAGAACAGCCGCATCATCTCGCTGCTGGAAGTGGATGCCTTCATCGAGATCCAGCGCAGCTGGCAGCGGCTCGGCTATCCGTTCGACACGCTGGTGCCCTCGTTTGCCACCGCGATCGGCAGCTCGGGCGACCGCCCGGCGGCGCTGGCCGAGCTGATGGGCATCATCCTGAACGACGGTGTGCGCGATCCGACCGTGCATCTGGAAGGGCTGAGCTTTGCGGCCGGCACGCCTTACGAAAACGTCTTGCACCGCCAGGCCGCCAAGTCCGAGCGGGTCATGGCATCGGAAGTGGCACAGACCCTGCAGAAAGCCTTGGCGGTGGTGGTCGAGGAAGGCACCGCACGTCGGCTCAAGGGCGCGCTTGACGAGCCCGGTGCCACCCCGCTGCGGGTCGGCGGCAAGACCGGCACCGGCGACAACCGGCTCAACAGCTACACCCGTGGCGGCGGCCTGATCGGCTCCAAGGTGACCAGCCGCACCGCCACTTTCGTGTTTTACCTGGGTGATCGGCATTTCGGCACCCTGACCGCCTTTGTGCTCGGCCAGTCGGCCGGCGACTACCGCTTCACGAGCGCCTTGCCGGTGCAGATTCTCAAGACCATGGCGCCGTTGCTGAAGCCCGTGGTCGGCCCGACCGCAACCGCCGGCTGCCCGTCTGGCCAGTGATCAGTTGCGGGCACGCCGCACAATGCTTAAAACTGCGGGATTTCAGGTGTGTGGCGATCTCATGTGATGTGTCAACATGCCCGCCATTGGCTACGGCGCTTGACACAACGCCGTCGCTTGTTGTTGGTCAAAGTAAGGGGTTCGTAAGAGCCCCTCCCTAAGGTGCCACTCCGTGAGATTTGTTCAGGTTCGCACACAATCGGTGCGAACTCTTCCCCCCTTCGTATCGAGGAGACATGCATGAGTAACGCCGAGTCTGTTCAAGACATCAAAGTCTATTACCCCTCTGACGCGACGGTGGCCGCAGCGGCCGTTTCCGGCATGGCCGCCTACGAGGCGCTGTGCGCCAAGGCCGACACCGACTACGAAGGCTACTGGGGCGACCTGGCCAAAGAGCTGATCACTTGGAAGACACCTTTCACCAAGGTGCTTGACGAGAGCAACGCCCCCTTCTTCAAGTGGTTCGAGGACGGCACGCTGAACGCGTCGTACAACTGCCTCGATCGCAACGTCGAGCGCGGCCTGGGCGACAAGACCGCCATCATCTTCGAAGCCGACGGTGGCGAAGTCACCAAGGTCAGCTACAGCGAACTGCTGGCCAAGGTCTGCCAGATCGCCAACGGTCTGCGGTCGATCGGCGTCAAGAAGGGTGACCGCGTCGTCATCTACATCGCCATGTCGATCGACGGCGTGGCGGCCATGCAGGCTTGCGCCCGCATCGGCGCAACCCACTCGGTGGTGTTCGGCGGCTTCTCGGCACAAAGCGTGCGCGACCGCGTCGAAGACACCGGCGCTGTCGCCATCATCACCGCCGACCATCAAGTGCGCGGCGGCAAGAAGCTGGCGCTCAAGTCGATCGTGGACGAAGCACTGGCACTGGGCGGCTGCGATGCGGTCAAGAACGTGCTGGTGGTGAAGCGCTCGGGCGCTGACATCGCCATGACCGCTGGCCGTGACATCTGGATGGACGACCTGGTCGCCAACCAGCCCACCACCTGCGAGCCGGAATGGGTCAGCGCCGAACATCCGCTGTTCCTGCTCTACACCTCAGGTTCGACCGGCAAGCCCAAGGGCGTGCAACACAGCACCGGCGGCTACCTGCTGCACGCAGCGCTGACCTGCAAGTGGACCTTCGACCTGAAGGCTGACGACGTGTTCTGGTGCACCGCCGACATCGGCTGGGTCACGGGCCACACCTACATCACCTACGGCCCGCTCGCCATCGGCGGCACCGAGATCGTCTTCGAAGGCGTGCCGACCTATCCGGACGCCGGCCGCTTCTGGAAGATGATCCAGGACCACAAGGTCAGCGTGTTCTACACCGCGCCGACCGCGATCCGCTCGCTGATCAAGTCGGCCGAAGCCAACGATGCCGTGCATCCGAAGAGCTACGACCTCAGCTCGCTGCGCATCCTGGGTTCGGTCGGCGAGCCGATCAACCCGGCCGCCTGGGAGTGGTACTACCAGCACGTCGGCGGCAGCCGCTGCCCGATCGTGGACACCTTCTGGCAGACCGAAACCGGCGGCCACATGATCACCCCGCTGCCGGGCGCCACGCCGCTGGTGCCGGGTTCGTGCACGCTGCCGTTCCCGGGCATCCAGTTCGCCGTGGTCGACGAGACCGGCAACGAACTGCCGTGGGGCAAGGGCGGCATCCTGGTCTGCAAGAAGCCGTGGCCGTCGATGATCCGCAACATCTGGGGTGACCCGGAGCGCTTCAAGAAGTCCTACTACCCGGAAGACTTCAAGGGCCAGCTCTACCTGGCAGGCGACGGCGCGATCCGCGACGAGAAGACCGGCTACTTCACCATCACCGGCCGCATCGACGACGTGCTGAACGTCTCCGGTCACCGCATGGGCACGATGGAAATCGAATCCGCCCTGGTGAGCTGCACCGAGCTGGTCGCTGAAGCCGCTGTGGTCGGTCGTCCTGACGACACCACCGGTGAAGCCGTCTGCGCCTTCGTGGTCCTGAAGCGCTCGCTGCCGGTCGGCGACGAAGCCAAGGCGATCGCCAAGCAACTGCGTGACCACGTCGGCAAGGAGATCGGTCCGATCGCCAAGCCGAAGGACATCCGCTTCGGTGAAAACCTGCCCAAGACCCGCTCGGGCAAGATCATGCGCCGCCTGCTGCGCTCGATCGCCAAGGGCGAAGAGATCACCCAGGACACCTCGACCCTGGAAAATCCGGCCATCCTGAGCCAGCTGGGTCAGACTTACTGATTCCGGCGATGCGGCACCTGCGGGTGCCGCAGAGGTTTGGCCAAGAAAAAGCCCCGCAACTGCGGGGCTTTTTTTATCTGCAGAGCAATCGAGGCGATTACTTCTTCAGGCTCAGAACCCAAGTGACCAGTTGCTTGGCTTCAGCCGGATTGACCTGCGTGTTGGCAGGCATCGGCACCGGGCCCCAGACACCTGCGCCACCCTTGATCACCTTGTCGGAGAGCTTGGCGACGGCATCCTTCTGACCCGCGTACTTGGCAGCGACGTCCTTGTAGGCCGGGCCGACGATCTTGTTGTCCACCGAGTGGCAAGCCAGGCAGTTCTTCTTCTGCGCCAGTTCAAGATTGGCGTCAGCAGCAAAAACGGGGCTGGCGATCAGTGCGGCCGCAACAGCGGCGAAAGCGTACACAGACTTCATGGCATCCTTTCGGTGTGGGACAGGGGGTGACTTTGCAAGCAAATCAAACCGGCTGCATTGTAGTGAGACGGCTGGTTTCTGACTTGACACAAGTCTGACACTACCGCCTGATTCTCTGGTAGCGAACGCGAATTGACCGCAAGAAGGTGACATTCATGGCATTTGTAGTAATCGGAGTGCTGCTGGTCCTGGCCAAGCTGCTCGATGTCTGGCCCGTACTGATGTGGTCCTGGTGGACCGTGCTGGCGCCGTTCGGACTGGCGATCCTGTGGTGGGCCTGGTCCGACAGCATCGGCAGTCCGCAGCGCGCTGCGGTGCGCCAGATGGAAGCCAAACGGGTCGCCAGACGCCTCAAGGCGATGGAAGCCCTGGGCATCAAGCGCAAGCGTTGACGGTGCAGGCGCCGAACATGACCAGCACGGTGGCGCCTCTGCTGCTTGCATCCTGCGGGGCGCGAGCAGCAGAGCCTCCATCCGCAAAAATTGAGGTCATCTAATTCCCTGCGCACCATCCCCCAAAAGGCTGAGATTTTTCCACTTTTCAGAGCAGGATCAATGGGTTACGATGGCCCGCAATCAATAGCAATCCTGTGTTTAGGCGACACAAAGTCGTCAGCCGGTTTCCGTCGAAAAATAATCAGCCCGCTGTTTTCATTCCCTGTGCAAAAGGTGTTTTCGCCATGTCTTTTTCTCGCCGATCACTTCTACCTTTTCTCGCGGCCTCGCTCCTCGTTGGGTGCGCAGCAACGGTCAATCGCCCCTCCGCTGACACGTCACAGATTTCCCCGTCGATTTCAGCCTCCAAACGCATAGTTTTGACGCTCTCAGGCGTGAACGGTTTTGACTCCGGCCCCAATTGGGATGCTTTCAAGGAAGAGTGGCAAACATCAATGACTGCGGCCACTGCAGCCGCAGGCTCGTCTTTCACGCTCGCTGAGCATGGAGATGCCGTGCCCACCGCCCCAGCCACCCTTGTGAAGGTGCGAGTCAACGACTTCCGCTACGTCTCTCAAGCCAAGCGCTATACGGTCGGCGTGTTCGCTGGCAATGCCTATATGGACTTGGATGTCGAATTTTTGGAAACACCGTCGGGTCGAACCCTCGGCATGCGGAAGTACTCAACATCATCGAGTGCGTGGCATGGCATCTTTTCGGCCATGACACCAAAACAAGTCGAAGCAGTATCACAAGAGATTGTCAAGGAAATTGTTCGGAAGTAGGTATGTCTCCGAATGCGGTTTAACCTGGTTGGGCGCCAAGCCTATCAATTACCATCTATTGGTAGGCTTGCACAGTAGTCAAAAATCACCAGCTCAAATTAATGACTCACCCACTGACTGCGACCAGCATTTATTAAAATAAACAAATGAAATCCGTACGCACAATTTAAACCTCAATCCCCATCCAGGCGATACTGTTCTACAGACTCTGTGTATCAGCATCCAGTCTGATAATCTAACCACCCTCCGTCAAAAGCATATGCTCACCAGAGTCACTTTCATCGCCGTCACGGCGGCCATCGGCATGCCAGTGCAGGCTCAGATCGGAGTTTCTGCGCCACCGATGGCGGGTCCAGCCTTGGTGACATGTACAAACATGGTGCTGCAACAGCAGGTTCCCTGCCCTGACTCTTCGATGTTCTTTTTCGAAGGACAAGCGCGGGTTCAAGCTTCATTCAACGCCAGGGATTTTTCCAAGCTCGACGCACTCTACAACCAGTGGTGCACAGGAAAAGACCGCTTTCCTGATGGAAGATGGAAACTGTCGCAATACGAAGAAGGGTTATCGGGCAATTTCTCTGCCTGGAATAGGTGGGCAAACGACTTGGATGTCATCAAGTCATGGCAGAAATCCAGCCCCGGCTCAGCTGCAGCGATCTTTGCAGAGGCCGTCTATTGGCACACCTACGCATGGAAAGCACGCGGCACCGGCTACGCATCCACCGTGGCCAAGGAAGGTTGGGAGTTATTCCGTGAACGTCTGGGCAAGGCCGATGCAGCGCTCGTGTCGATACCGGTCACTGCCGCTGAATGCCCGGCCCCGTCTGCCCTCAGGCTGAGTGTACTGACCGAACTCGGCGCTGACGAAGAGCAGCTTGCATCGGTATATGAAGCGGCTGTGCACAAGCACCCTGAATATCATGGCATCTATTTTGCGATGGCCAGACACTACCAGCCGAAGTGGGGCGGCAATGCCTTGCAATATGAGAGCTTTGCCAACCGGGTCGCAGAACAGACCAAGGGGTTTGAGGGCATGGGCATGTATGCCCGAATTTATTGGCTCGTCGACGATAACCACGGCATCCCGTTCACCAATGCCCCGCAGCAGGCGCCTTCATGGAAGAAGCTGAAAGCTGGCTATGAGGACTTGATGCGTCTTTATCCCTCCAGCATTCACAACCTGGGCAAATTTGCCGGCGTCGCATGCAGATCAACCGATAGCGAGCTGTATCGAAAGCTGCGGACCAAGATCGCCGGATACGAACAGTCGGCCGACATGGTTGACCCTGTCGACGTCTGCGACCGACGGCACCATTGGAGCGCCACCAAAGAATAGCCCTGTGGTCGCGCGAGAAATTTCCATGTCCGCGCACACAAAACCAAACGATCCCGAGGAGACACCACCATGAATTCCGACGAATTACGCGCAATCCAGGCTCCGCTCAAGGAGCAGTATCGCGACGCACCGGAGGCGGCACTCATCACGCTGCGGGCGCAGGGCCGGATCGGTGAAGGAGTCAGCTGCAAGATCGAAACCGGCCAGGCGCTGGTGGTGGCCGGTTTGCATCCAGCCACCGGCGGCAGCGGGCAAGCCGCCTGCTCAGGCGACATGCTGCTCGAAGCGCTGGTGGCTTGCGCGGGCGTGACGCTCAATGCCGTGGCCACGGCGCTCGGCATCACGCTGCGTGATGCCACGCTGCAGGCCGAAGGCGATCTCGACTTCCGTGGCACGCTGGGATTATCGAAAGAGGTGCCGGTCGGTTTCCAGAATATCCGGCTGCAATTCACCCTCGATACTGATGCCTCCGAAGAGCAACTCGCCACCCTGCTGCGCCTGACCGAGCGCTATTGCGTGGTTTACCAAACCCTGGCGCATCCACCCGCATTGGCCGTGACGCGCAAACCAGTTGCGACCTGAACATCAATCAAAAATATCTGCCCGATGAATTTGTACGATTCTGCTGTGCTTGCACGGCGTTTCCTGCTGGTGACTTTCGCCGGCCTGCTGATTTTTCCCCTGGCAGGCTGTATCGTGGTCCCTGCCGTGACGACGCTGGTCGGACAAGAGCTGGTCACGGCAGTGACAACGCGCCTGGAGGAAGCCGTTTATCAAGCCCTGGAAAAACTCGCGGCGGAGGGCGGCATCGAGCAGAACCCGCAAGTGCATATTGCCTTGCCGCCCGGCATGCGCCTGATCGTGCCGGTGCTCAAGATTGCCGGCTTGGGCCCCGAGCTGGTCAAGCTGGAGCACGACATCAATCAGACCGCCGAGCAAGTCGCCGGAGTGGCTTATCCGGTTTACAGCCAGGTCATCGAGGCGCATCAATGGGCCAAGGAGATTGACGCGGTTCGCATCGAGTGGGCCGCGCCCTCCGAAACCTTGCGCAAGATGGCCCGCCAGGAACTGGTCGACAAACTGCTGCCACTGGTGCAAGAACAAGCCCAGAAAACCGGCCTGGACGAAACCTGGCGTGAGCTCGAAGCCGCTCGGCTGGTGTTGAACGACCTCAAAGGCATCTCGCTCGGTGACGTGCATGCCTACATCGCCGAGCAGCTGATCGACGCGGTGGTGAGCACCATCAAGGAAGGCGCACCGATGCGCCCGCCCGAGCAGGCCCAGAGTTCCTGAGCTTGCCCCTGAACATATTCATTCAGCGGCGCCTCAGCCGCGCCGCGTCGGCAAGGCCTCGCACATGCGCTGGCGCAGACCGTTCAGATCCAGCACGCGCACACCGCCGTATTCGATCTGGATCAGCCCCTGGATCTGCAGCGCCCGCAGCGCCTCGTTGGTGCGCTGGCGCGACAGTCCGACCAGATAGGCCAGCTCCTGCTGGGTGATGCGCAACTGGTCACCCACGCCGGGGTAGAGCACCGGATGAAACAGCGCCGCCAGGCTGCGCGCCACGCGTGAGTCGGGGTCGTCGAGCCGGTCGATTTCGCGCGCGGCGATGAACTGGCCGAGCCGCTCGTTGAGCTGCAGCATCACGTAGCGGTTGAACGGAATGCTGCGCGCCAGCAGCCACTCGAAGCTTTCGAGCGGCAGACCGGCCACCACGCTCTTGCGCAGCGGCTCGATGTTGTAGCGGTACACCTCGCGCTTGAGCAGCGTGCCCTCGCCGAACCAGGCGCCCGGCGGCACACCGGTGAAGGTGAGCGCGGCGCCCACCGAGCTGTCGTTGCTCATCTTGAGCAGGCCATCGACGACGCCGAACCAGAAGTTGGCCGGTCGGCCGATCTTGCAGACGAAGTCGCCCACATCGGCATCGGCGACCCGGATTGCCGCCAGCGCATGCGCCACCTCGTCGGCATCGAGCACGCGCAGCCAGGGCACCGCCGCCAATTCGGCCTGCGTCGCCTCCCGCGCTCGCTGGCGCAGCGGACCGAGTCGCATGGAAGAGGATGCAGAAGCCATGCGAAGGGTTATGCCGTGCCCGAGTTGATCCGTCATCCCCGGGAAATTCCCGCCCGGGGAGTCCCTAGGATTGTCGTCATAACGACAACTTGGCGTCAAACCGAGGCCTACCATGCGCTGCGTTGCAGGTGGAACAAGCCTGCACTCACCCGGAGGAGACACGCGGTGCAGACCACATTCCCAAAACTGCTGCTTGAACATGCCAAAACCCGCCCGCAAGCCGCCGCGCTGCGCGAGAAGGAATACGGCATCTGGCAGACGCTGAGCTGGTCACAGCTCGCCACGCTGGTGCGGCAGATGGCCGGCGGCCTGGCCGCCGCCGGGCTGCAACCCGGCCAGCATCTGGTCGTGATCGGCGACAACCGGCCGCGCCTGACCGCTGCGATGCTGGCGGCGCAGGCGCTCGGCGCCATTCCGGTGCCGCTCTACCAGGACGCGGTCGGCGCCGAAATGGTCTATCCGCTCAACAACGCCGAAGTGGCGTTCGCGATCGTCGAAGACCAGGAGCAGGTCGACAAGCTGCTGGAGATCCGCGCGCAGTGCCCGCAGATCGGCCACATCTGGTTTGACGATCCGCGCGGCCTGCGCAAGTACGACGAGCCGGGCCTGGCCTCGATCGAGGCGCTGCTCGACGCCGGCAAGCAGTACGACGCCAGCCACGCCGGCTTCTTCGAGGCGGCGGTGGCCGCCGTGCAGCCGCAGGACGTCGCGGCGATGTTCTTCACCTCGGGCACCACCGGCCACCCGAAGGGCGTGGTGCACACGCACCACACGCTGCTGGACCGCGCCCGCGCCGGCGCCGACTTCGACAAGCTGACCGACAAGGAAGAGGTGCTGGCCTACCTGCCGCCGGCCTGGATCGGCCAGAACATCTTCTCTTATGCGCAGTGGCTGGCCTGCGGCTACGTGGTGAACTGCCCCGAGTCGGGCGCCACCGTGACGATCGACCTGAAAGAGATCGGCCCGACCTACTACTTCGCGCCGCCGCGCGTGTTTGAAGGCCTGCTGACCAGCGTCATGATCCGCATGGAAGACGCCGGCAGCATCAAGAAAAAGCTCTTCCACACCTTCATGGCCGTGGCGCGCCGGGTCGGCCCGACCAAGATGGACGGCAAGTCGGTCGGGCTGCTCGACAACCTGCTGTATGCGCTCGGCAACCTGTGCATCTACGGCCCGCTGCGCAACACGCTGGGCCTGAGCCGAGTGCGGGTGGCCTACACGGCCGGCGAGGCGATCGGGCCGGACCTGTTCACCTTCTACCGCTCGATCGGCATCAACTTGAAGCAGCTCTACGGCTCGACCGAGACCGCCGTGTTCGTCTGCCTGCAGCCCGATCACGAGGTGCGCGCCGACACGGTCGGCGTGCCGATTGCCGGCGTCGAGATCCGGCTGTCCGACTCGGGCGAGATCCTGGTCAAGTCGCCGGGGCTGCTGAAGGAGTACTACAAGAACCCGGCCGCCACCGCCGAGGTGCTGACCGCCGACGGCTGGTACCACACCGGCGACGCCGGCTACATCGAAGCGGGCGGGCACCTGCGCATCATCGACCGCGCCAAGGATGTCGGCCGCATCCAGGGCGGCCCGAACGACGGCGCCATGTTCGCGCCCAAGTACGTCGAGAACAAGCTGAAGTTCTTCCCCTTCATCAAGGAGGCGGTGGCCTTCGGTGACAAGCGCGCCTCGGTCTGCGCCTTCATCAACATCGACGTCGAAGCGGTCGGCAACTGGGCCGAAAAGCGCAACCTGCCCTACGCCGGCTACACCGACCTGGCGCAGAAACCCGAGGTCTACGCGCTGATCTGCGACTGCATCGAGAAGGTCAACGCCGACCTGGCCGCCGACGACAAGCTGGCCGGCAGCCAGGTGAGCCGCTTCCTGGTGCTGCACAAGGAACTCGACGCCGACGACGGCGAGATGACTCGCACCCGCAAGGTCAAGCGCGGCGCCATCGCCACCAAGTACCAGGTGCTGCTTGACGCGCTCTATGGCGGCAAGAGCGAGCAGTACATCGAAACCGCAGTGAAGTTCGAGGACGGCCGCAGCGGCTCGGTCTCGGCGACGCTGAAGATCAGCGACACGAAGACCTTCGCGTCGGTGCGGAGAGCAGCATGAGCGCAGCAGCAGCCACCATGCCCCAGACCATGCAACGCGCCACGTCGGCGCAAGACAGTGCGGGCAGCCCACGCACCGAGGAGTCGGGCGCCATGTCGGACAAGCAGATCGGCGAGGTCATCCTCGACGTCAAGAACATCTCGCTGCGCTTCGGCGGCGTCAAGGCGCTGACCGACATCAGCTTCAATGTGCGTGAGCACGAGATCCGCTCGATCATCGGCCCGAACGGTGCGGGCAAGAGCTCGATGCTGAACTGCATCAACGGCGTCTACGCGCCGCAGGAAGGCTCGATCACCTTCCGAGGCCAGACCTTCGGCCACATGAACCGTCGTCAGGTCGCCGAGATGGGGGTGGCGCGCACCTTCCAGAACCTGGCGCTGTTCAAGGGCATGAGCGTGATCGACAACATCATGACCGGCCGCAACCTGAAGATGAAGACCAACATCTTCCAGCAGGCGCTGCGCCTCGGCGCGGCCCAGCGCGAGGAAGAACAGCACCGCAGCTTTGTCGAGCACATCATCGATTTCCTCGAAATCCAGGCCTTCCGCAAGACGCCGGTGGGGCGGCTGCCCTACGGCCTGCAAAAGCGTGTCGACCTGGGTCGCGCGCTGGCGATGGAGCCGCAGGTGCTGCTGCTCGACGAGCCGATGGCCGGCATGAACGTCGAGGAGAAACAGGACATGTGCCGCTTCATCCTCGACGTCAACGAGGAGTTCGGCACCACCATCGTGCTGATCGAGCACGACATGGGCGTGGTGATGGACATCAGCGACCGCGTCGTGGTGCTCGACTACGGCAAGAAGATCGGCGACGGCGCACCCGATGAAGTGCGCGCCAACGAGGACGTCATCAGTGCGTACCTCGGCACCAGCCACTGAGCACGGGGAGCACACAACATGGGATTTTTCCTCGAAGCACTCATCGGCGGCCTGATGACGGGCATGCTGTATTCGCTCATCGCGCTCGGCTTCGTGCTGATCTACAAGGCCTCCGGCGTCTTCAACTTTGCGCAAGGCGCGATGGTGCTGTTCGCCGCGCTGGCGATGGCGCGCTTTGCCGAATGGATTCCGGCGCTGCTGCACATCGACAACAAATTTCTCGGCAACGTGCTGGCCTTCATCGCCGCAATGGGCGTGATGGTGTGCGTGGCCTGGGTGATCGAGCGCTTCGTGCTCGGCAAGCTGGTCAACCAGGAAGGCATCACGCTGCTGATGGCCACCCTGGGCGTCACGTATTTTCTGGACGGCGCCGGCCAGACCCTGTTCGGCTCGGACATCTACAAGATCGACGTCGGCATGCCGAAGGATCCGATGTTCCTGATGGACAGCATCTTCCCGGGCGGCGTGCTGGTCGGTCAGGAAGACCTGTATGCCGCGCTGATCGCCGCCGGTCTGGTGGCGGCGCTGGCCGCGTTCTTCCAGTACACCAGCACGGGCCGGGCCCTGCGCGCGGTGGCCGACGACCACCAGGCGGCGCAGTCGATCGGCATTCCGCTCAGCCGCATCTGGGTCATCGTCTGGTCGGTGGCGGGCTTCGTCGCGCTGGTGGCCGGCATCATCTGGGGCTCCAAGCTGGGCGTGCAGTTCTCGCTCTCGCTGGTCGCCCTCAAGGCGCTGCCGGTGGTGATCCTGGGCGGCCTCACCTCGGTGCCGGGCGCCATCATCGGCGGCCTGATCATCGGCGTCGGCGAGAAGCTCAGCGAGATCTACATCGGCCCGATGCTCGGTGGCGGCATCGAAATCTGGTTTGCCTACGTGCTGGCGCTGTTCTTCCTGCTGGTGCGGCCGCAAGGCTTGTACGGCGAAAAGATCATTGATCGCGTGTAACGCGGGCAATGATCTTTCAGTGAAGGCTAACTTGCAGAGCAAGTTAAGCGCAGCGGGCCGCAACTAAAAGATCATCCGAAGGACAACCTCATGCTCTACCGTGAAAACGGCCAGTTCAAGACCAGCTACCGGGCCGACCAGCAGATTCTGCCGATCGCGCAAGACCGGTTTGCCATGTTCGCACTGCTGGCCTTCGCCTTCCTCGTCGTGCCGATGGTGGCACCGGAATACCTGTTCCGCGCCATCCTGATCCCGTTCCTGATCCTGTCGCTGGCCGCGCTGGGCCTGAACGTGCTGGTCGGCTACTGCGGCCAGATCTCGCTCGGCACCGGCGCCTTCATGGCGGTGGGCGCCTACGCGGCCTACAACTTCTCGGTGCGCATCGACGGCATGCCGCTGATCGCCTCGCTGCTGCTGGGCGGGCTGTGCTCGACGGTGGTCGGCGTGCTGTTCGGCATCCCGAGCTTGCGCATCAAGGGCCTGTATCTGGCGGTGGCCACGCTGGCGGCGCAGTTCTTCGTCGACTGGAGCTTTCTGCGCATCAAGTGGTTCACCAACGACTCGGCCTCGGGTTCGGTGAACGTCTCGGGCCTGAGCGTGCTGGGTCTGCCGATCGAGACGCCGACGCAGAAGTACCTGTTCTGCCTGACCTTCGTCTGCGTCTTTGCGCTGGCGACCAAGAACCTGGTGCGCGGCCACATCGGCCGGGCCTGGATGGCGATGCGCGACATGGACGTGGCCGCCTCGGTGATCGGCATCCGCCCGATCCACGCCAAGCTGAGCGCCTTTGCGGTCAGCAGCTTCATCGTCGGCGTGGCCGGCGGCCTGTGGGGCTTCGTGCACCTGGGCTCGTGGGAGCCGGCCGCCTTCGGCATCAACCGCTCCTTCGATCTGCTGTTCATGGTGATCATCGGCGGGCTCGGTTCGATCATGGGCAGCTTCTTCGGCGCCGCCTTCATCGTGCTGCTGCCGATCGTGCTCGACAACGCCCCCGGCTGGCTCGGCATCTCGATCGACACCGCGCTGGCCACGCACATGACCTCGATGATCTTCGGCGCGCTGATCGTGTTCTTCCTGATCGTCGAGCCGCACGGCCTGGCACGCCTGTGGGCCATCGCCAAGGAAAAGCTGCGCCTGTGGCCGTTCCCGCATTGATCTCGACGCTGATCTCGCCCTGATTTTTCCTGCACCGACAAGTGCCTTGTACTCACTGGAGACAACCATGAAGTTGAAATCCCTCACCATGGCCGCAGCCCTGACGGTGGCCGGTCTGGCCAGTCTGGTCACCGCGCCGGCGGCGTACGCCCAGGCCAAGGAACAGTTCTTCCCGGTGCTGGTCTATCGCACCGGCGCCTACGCCCCGAACGGCGTGCCTTGGGCGAACGGCTACGTCGATTACCTCAAGCTGGTCAATGCCACCGGCGGCATGAACGGCGTCAAGATCAGCTATGAAGAGTGCGAGACCGGCTACGCCACCGACAAGAGCGTCGAGTGCTATGAGCGCCTGAAGGGCAAGGGCGCCACGCTGTTCCAGCCGCTCTCGACCGGTGCGACCTTCGCGCTGACCGAAAAAGCGCCCGGCGACAAGATCCCGCTCATCACCGCCGGCTACGGCCGCTCGGAGTCGCAAGACGGCGGCGTCTTCAAGTGGAACTTCCCGCTGCTGGGCACCTACTGGATCAACGCCGACGCGCTGATCCAGCAGATCGGCAAGAAGGAAGGCGGCCTCGACAAGCTCAAGGGCAAGAAGATCGCGCTGGTCTATCACGACTCGCCGTTCGGCAAGGAACCGATCCCGCTGCTGCAGGAGCGCGCCAAGCTGCACGGCTTCGAGCTGCAGATGCTGCCGGTGACCGCGCCGGGCGTCGAGCAGAAATCGACCTGGCTGCAGATCCGCCAGAGCCGCCCGGACTACGTGCTGCTGTGGGGCTGGGGCGTGATGAACTCGACTGCGCTCAAGGAAGCGGTCGCCACCGGCTACCCGCGCGAGAAGATGTACGGCGTCTGGTGGGCCGGCGCCGAGCCGGACGTCAAGGACGTCGGTGAAGCCGCCAAGGGCTACAACGCTGGCGCGCTGCAGCACGGCGCGCAGCCCGACTCCAAGATCATCCAGGACATCCTGACCAAGGTGCACGCCAAGGGCCAGGGCACCGGACCGAAGGACGAAGTCGGCTCGGTGCTGTACATGCGCGGCATGATCTCGGCGATGCTGGGGGTCGAAGGCGTCAAGCGCGCCCAGGAAAAGTACGGCAAGGGCAAGATCATGACCGGCGAGCAAACGCGCTGGGGCCTGGAAAACCTGGCACTCGACCAGAAGAAGCTTGACGGCATGGGCTTTGCCGGCGTGATGCGCCCGGTCAGCACCTCCTGCTTCGACCACGTCGGCGCCAACTGGGTGCGCGTGCACACCTGGGACGGCAAGAAGTGGAACTTCAGCTCCGACTGGCTGCAGGCCGACGAGCAGATGATCAAGCCGCTCGTCAAGAGCGCGGCCGAGAAGTACGCCGCCGAGAAGAAGCTGACGCGTCGCGACTCCAGCGACTGCCAGTCCTGATCTGAACTGAACCGCAGGGGCTTGGCCACCCGGCCGAGCCCTCTGCCCAGCCTCGCGTGCGGCGCTGGGCAGAGAGCAGCCGAAGGAATCATCCAATGAGCACACCACCCAACATCCTTCTGAACGTCAACGGCATCGAGGTCATTTACAACCACGTGATCCTGGTGCTGAAAGGCGTGTCACTGCAGGTGCCGGAAGGCAAGGTGGTGGCACTGCTGGGCGGCAACGGCGCCGGCAAGACCACCACGCTGCGCGCGGTCAGCAACCTGCTGGCGGGCGAGCGCGGCGACGTCACCAAGGGCTCGATCGAGCTGCGCGGCGACCGCATCGAGCGGCTCACCCCCGCCGAGATGGTGAACCGCGGCGTGATCCAGGTGATGGAGGGCCGGCACTGCTTCGCCCACCTCAGCATCGAAGAGAACCTGATGACCGGCGCCTACACCCGCACCGACGGCAAGGCCGCCGTGGCCGAGACGCTGGAGAAGGTCTACAACTACTTCCCGCGCCTCAAGACGCGCCGTACCTCCCAAGCGGCCTATACCTCGGGCGGCGAGCAGCAGATGTGCGCGATCGGCCGCGCACTGATGGCCAGCCCGAAGATGGTGCTGCTCGACGAGCCCAGCATGGGCCTGGCGCCGCAGATCGTCGAAGAGGTGTTCGAGATCGTCAAAGACCTCAACACCAAGGAAAAGGTCACCTTCCTGCTCGCCGAGCAGAACACCAACATCGCGCTGCGCTACGCCGACTACGGCTACATCCTGGAAAACGGCCGCATCGTCATGGACGGTGTTGCCAAGGATCTGCGCGAGAACGAGGACGTGAAAGAGTTCTACCTCGGCATGGGCGGCGGCGACCGCAAGAGCTTCAAGGACGTCAAGAGCTACAAGCGCCGCAAGCGCTGGCTGGCCTGAGCCCGGACGAAGAACATCCCACAGCCTACCCGCACCGGACCTTCGCCGGACCTGCTCCAGCGCCCGGTTTTTTCTGATCGCCCTCTACGAAAAAGGCCAGCGCCGTGAGTGATTACTACGACGCCCTCGAAACCCGCGACCCCGCCGAGCGGGAAGCGGCCCTGCTCGCCGCCCTGCCCGTCCAGGTGGCGCATGCGCAGCAACACACGCCGGCCTTCGCCAGCCTGCTGGCCGATGTCGATGCCGCTGGCGTGACCAGCCGCGCCGCACTCGCGCAGTTGCCGGTGATCCGCAAGAGCGAGCTGCTGGAGCGCCAGAAGGCGCTGCGCGCGCAGGAAGCCTTTGGCGGCTTCTCGGCGATCGGCTGGCGCGGCCAGCCGGCGGTGCGCGGCGCGCGGCGCGTGTTCCAGTCGCCCGGCCCGATCTACGAGCCCGAAGGCAGCGGCGCCGACTACTGGCGCATGGCCCGCGCCGTCTACGCGGCCGGCTTTCGCGCCGGCGACCTGATCCACAACAGCTTCAGCTACCACCTGACCCCCGCCGGCTCGATGATGGAAACCGGCGCCCACGCGCTCGGCTGCACGGTGTTTCCGGGCGGCGTCGGCAACACCGAGCTGCAACTGCAGGCGGTGCAGGAGCTGCAGCCGCACGGCTACATCGGCACGCCCAGCTTCCTGAAGATCCTGGTCGAGAAAGCGCTGGAAACCGGCACTGGCCTGGGCCAGATCAGCAAGGCGCTGGTCAGTGGCGAAGCCTTTCCGCCCAGCTTGCGCGACTGGCTGCTGGAACGCGGCGTGGCCGGCTACCAGTGCTACGCCACCGCCGATCTGGGCCTGATCGCCTACGAAACCTCGGCCCGCGAAGGCCTGGTGCTGGACGAAGGCGTGCTGGTCGAGATCGTGCGCCCTGGCACCGGCGACCCGGTGCCCGACGGCGAAGTCGGCGAGCTGGTCATCACGACGCTGAACGCCGACTACCCGCTGATCCGTTTCGGCACCGGCGACTTGTCGGCCGTGCTGCCGGGCGTCTGCCCGACCGGCCGCACCAACCGCCGCATCAAGGGCTGGCTGGGTCGCGCCGACCAGACCACCAAGGTGCGCGGCATGTTCGTGCATCCGGGCCAGATCGCCGAAGTGGTCAAGCGCCACCCGGAGATCCAGCGCGCCCGCTTGGTAGTCGAAGGCGAAATGGCCAGCGACCGCATGACGCTCAAGGTCGAAGTGGCTGGCGCACCGGAAGGCCTGGCCGCGCGCGTGGCAGAGACGGTGCGCGACATCACCAAGCTGCGCAGCGCGGTGGTGCCAAGCGCGCCGGGCAGCCTGCCGAACGATGGCAAGGTGATCGAGGACGCGCGCTCGTACAAGTGATCAAGCACGGCGGCGGCACCAGCACCGGCCCAACCTGCCGGGCATGACCGCCCTCAGACCACCATGAGGCTGAGCGGCTCGGTCCAGAGCCCGTAGCCGGGGGCACTGACGCCGCAGATGCGGAACCAGTAGGTGTGCCCCGGCGTCAGGCCCGTCAGCGTGATGTGTGAACTGTTGGCCGCTGTCAGGGCCGGGCGCCAGTTGCCCTCGATATTCGGGTCGCCTTCAGTGAACTGAACATGGTATGACTTGGCCCGGATCAACTTGGCCACATGCAGGTCAACCATGCCACTGCGCAAGCCATGCACCACCCGAAAATCACTCGGCGCCGGCAATATCTGGTTGCGACCACTTTGCGGCGTGGTATCGCGGCGCAGATCGAAACCGGTACTGGCCATCGCATCAATATCCCCATGGGCGGCAAATTCGACATACGCGGCAATCCGCTTCAGGATATCTTCGAGTACCGCCCGAATCTTGTTGCGCTCGGCAATTTTGGTGACATCGTGCGATAGGCTGGCATGAATCGCCGTGCGGAACAAATCGTTCGTCGTGGCCAACTCACTCAATGGAGGCACCTTGATCGGCCAAGATGCCTCATCGTAGTATTTGTTGCCATGCAACGAGGAATAAACATATTCACTTTTTACCAACAAATTGACGTCACTCAAGCCCTTGAAACTCACTATGATTTTGGGCTGCATATATCCTCCTGCGAATAATTCATTGACGATGGACAACATGTAGCCACTGCAGACCGTTGGCCTGTAATCCACAAATGTCCTGTGGCCATTATCAGTACTTCGCACTTCGAATATCACAACCCAGAAACAGTTTTTTACTTCAGGAACATTATGTCAATCTGGAGCATGACAACCATCAATCAATTTCACAATGTTGAAGGCTCAGGCAAAAGGAGATATCTTGCTGGCACCACCGGTTTGCTCAAACGCGCGCTCAAACGGCAAGCCGGCAAGCTGCAGGCTTCCATCAACCACTCAGCAGGTCACGACCATGCCCAAATTCATCATCGAACGCGTCATCCCGAACATTGGCGCCACCAGCGCCGCCGATCTGCAGGCGATCTCTCAGAAGTCCTGCGGTGTACTCAACGAGCTCGGCCCCGACATCCAGTGGGTGCATAGCTACGTCACCGGCGACAAGATCTATTGCGTCTACAACGCCACGAGCGAAGAACTGATTCGTGAGCACGCGCGCAGGGGCGGATTCCCGGCGGACAGCGTCGCCCGCGTGATGAGCACGATCGACCCCACGACAGCAGAGGCGTGAGGCGGCGGGGCCTGGCGCTGCGACACTTGCAGCATGGGCCCCTCCATCCAGCTTCTCGGCATCCCCCGGATCGTCTTGCACGACGGCACGCCCTTGGTTCTGCGCGGCCACAAGGCCTGGGCTGCATCTGCAGGGTGATGGTGCCACGTGCCCGCCCAAAAGGCAGCGGTAGGTTGAGTTTGATGGCGATCGGCCACGTCTATGAAACCCGGGGGCACTCTACGAAACGGGGAAACCCGGGGCAGTTCATTGCTGTAAAAATGATAAATTTAAGTTGATCTGGATCAAAATCCTTTTCATATTACTCATTTTCAGGGGATAGGCAATGACTACTTCAACGATCGAAAATCATGTTGTACTGAACGCTAAGAGGTCTATGCCGCAACCCGAAGATCGGTTCCAGCAGCGCTTACACATCCTAGCGCAGGAACTGACGATGGCCGAGACCCGCGAGCGGCAGCGCATCGCCCGCGAGTTGCATGACGAGATTGGTCAGTTGCTGGCCGTGGCTCGATTCAAGGTTCATGAACTGCGCAGCTGCCCGCCGGATGAACATGCCCCTCACTTGGAAGAACTGGGACAACTGCTGGAACAGGCGTCCCGTGCCACCCGCTCGGCCACCTTTGACCTCAGCAGCCCCGCGCTCAGCCTGGGCTTGGACGAGGCTCTGCGCAGCCTGACCCAGCGCCTGAGCCGACAAGCTGCCACGGTTTTTCACTTTGAAGGCCAGATGCCGGCGCTGAACTGGTCGCAGCCGATGCTGGCGGTACTCTACCGCGTGACCCGTGAACTTGCCGTCAATGCTCAGCGCCACGCGCACGCCCGTCAGGTCGGGCTGCGCCTGCAGGTTGACGCTCGGCAATTGCGTATCACGGTCAGCGACGACGGCATTGGTATTGCGCCAGATTGGGCCAAACGTGGCCTGCGGCGCGATGGCGGCTTTGGTTTGGTCAGTTGCCATGCACAGATGAAAGCCTTGGGCGGCACTTTGGTGGTGGAGAGCGGTGTCGGAAGCGGCACGCTGGCCACGATGACGCTACCACTGGAACAGGCTTTGCATTCATGAACGCATCGGTCACCCGTTACCCCTCGATGCGCATCCGCGTGGTCATTGCCGATGACCACCGAATCGTGCGCGACGGCCTGCGCGCACTGCTTGTCAGAGAAACCGACATTGATGTGGTGGGATGTGCAAGTGATGGCATGGAGGCCACACGCTTGGTGCGCGAACTGCTGCCCGATGTACTGGTCACCGACCTCAGCATGCCGGGTCTGAACGGTTTGGAAGCCATCCGTCGCATCCATGCCGAGCACCCCGATGTACGCATGTTGTGCCTGTCCATGCACGACGACAGCCGTATGGTCCTTGCCACACTCAACGGGGGAGCCTCTGGCTATATTTTGAAGAACAGTGCCAGTGAGGAGTTGGTGCTGGGCATCCGTAAATTAATGGCAGGCAAGGTCCATATCAGTGCGGACTTGCTTGAGGTGGTGGTGGCCGGTCTGCGCCAACCGGCCAATGTTGCCTCGTTGGCTGGCGCCGTGCCGCTCACTCCGCGCGAACGCGAACTGGTCCAACTGCTGTCCGAAGGTTACAGCTCCAACGAGGTCGCAGAACGGCTGCATGTCAGCATCAAGACCGTGGCGACCCACCGCGAGCATGTGATGAAAAAACTGCGCTTGGGCAGCGTGGCCGAGCTCACGCGTTATGCCCTGCGTGAAGGCCTGAGCACCCTGGACACGCCTTGTGCCAGCGCGCTGGGTGCGCGCCGCAGCGGTCATACGGAATAGACACCAGAAATAGCAGCCCGACGCTGGCCGTGGAAATGCCGTCTCGGTGTTTTCGGCAGCCCAATCTCAGCTTTGCGCCGATGCCGCAGGAGAGTCCGGCTGTCTAGGATGGCTGCATTCCATTCAAGCCGACCCCGGCACTTCGTTCCGCCATGATCGATGCAGCCATCACCCTCGTTGCCGGGCAGTTGAACCAGGCGCTCAAGCGTCAGTTCACCTGGACTGAGGATCTGGTGGCCGTGTGCAATCTGCGCGAAGCCGACGGCGCTGCCGTCACGCAAGCGGCCAACAAGGTGGCGGCCTTCCTCGTCAACATCGAGCGTGAAGCCTTGTTTGGCAGTGGGGTGGGCATGAACCTCGATCGCTCGGGTCTGCAAGCGCCGCCGCTGCACCTGAACCTGCTATTGATGTTCACAGCCAACTTCGGCGGGAGCAACTACGCCGAAGCGCTGAAGTTTTTATCCAGCACGGTCGCCTTTTTCCAGAGCAAACCGGTTTTCACGCACAGCAATGCGCCCGATCTGGACAGTCGGATCGAAAAGCTGACGTTGGAAATCGAGACCCTCAGCTTTTCGGATTTGAGCAATCTGTGGGGCATCATCGGTGGCAATTACCTGCCGTCGGTGCTGTATCGCATGCGGCTGCTGAGCTTCGATGCAGGACAAATCAACGCGCAGATTCCGCGCGTCAGCCAGCCCGAAGCGGGCGTGCGGGGTTAAAGCGCAATGACCCAGTACTTGCCCCGCTTGCGCGTCAGCATCGAACATCGTTTCTACGAGGGCGGCCTTGCACGGCAATTGCGCTTCAAGCCCGATGCCTCGACCGCCGCTTGGCTGCGCGAACACGACGCCGTTTGGCGCGAAACCGGTGACGGCCTGGAAATGAGCGCCCCGCCCACCACGCAGGCCGAGCCCACCCAGACCCTGCATTGGATCGCGAACAGCGGCGATGCCCTCTGGCGCAGTGTCACCGACCATTTGGGCAGCGACCCGCGATACGTGCCCTGCTTGCAGCCAGCCCAAGCTGCCAGCCCGAACGGTCCGGACCAGCCTCTGCACAGCCAGGACACCTTGATGCCCGGCGACCTCTGGCCCCTGGCTGTACCTGGCGCCCTGGCCGGTGTGCTGGACGCTACGGCGAGCTTGCGGCTGCCAGCCTTCGTGCTGCGCTTGCCGGCGCCCGATCTGCGTGCCGAAGTGACGGGGCCGGCTCGTTACCGCGCCACCTTTGCTGCTCGCGCGCCCATCTGGAAGTACTTCCTGATGGGCGATTGGCAGACCGACGAGCTGCACGTGGTGGACGCCACGCCACGCGCTGAAGGCCAGTCGCTGCCCGTGAGCTTCACCGACCCTGAGCGAGAAACGCTGGCCAGCGGTCAAGCGGCGCAAACCATCCGTTCGCGCAGCGGCATTGCGCTGCATGAACGGCCGGAGCAGCGTTTCCAGCTACGCAGCCGCCACGAGACTGCCGTCCGCGTGCTGGTCAAGCGCCTGCCGATGGCCAGTGCCGACTACCTGGGTCGCGCAACGATCGACGGCAAGTCGATGCTGGTTTCCGAGATTTTTGTACATCGCTAACCCACCCTGGAGGCTGCCATGGCCATGAAGACACCCGGTGTCTATATCGTCGAGAAGAACGCGTTTCCGAATTCCGTGGTCGAAGTGGCGACGGCAGTGCCGGCGTTCATCGGCTATACCGAAAGGGCCGTCAACGGCGGTACTTCTTTGGCCAAAAAGCCCTGGCGCATCGGGTCGATGGCCGAGTACGAACGCTACTTTGGCGGTGCACCGCACCCGGTGTTCAGCATCAAGGCTGTGGGAAAAGGTACTCAGGCCAATCTGCCCGACATGGCCGCCGCGCGTGGTCAAGAAGTGACCTTCAATGTCGGCGGCCAGGATTACCTGCTGAGCCGTGCTGCTGGCAAGGCGGGTGGCCGCTTCCTGATGTATCAGGCCATGCGGCACTTCTTCCAGAACGGTGGCGGTGCCTGCTACATCGTCTCGGTGGGGGATTACAACGCCGACATCTCGGCTGGAGATGAATCCAAGGACTTGGTGGGCGGTATCACCCCCTTGCTCAAGGAGCAGGAGCCGACGATGGTGCTGGTGCCCGACGCCGTGCTGTTGTCGAAGGCAGACTGCGCCATCGTGCAAGCCGCCGTACTCAAGCATTGCGGCCTGGACACGCGCAACCGCTTCGCCATCCTCGACGTCTGGGGCGGTGAGTACGACCGCCAATATGAGAAGGGCAGTTGCATCGACGAGTTTCGCGATGACATCGGTATCAACTTCCTGGATTTCGCTGCGGCCTACTACCCCTGGTTAAACACCTCACTGGTGCAGGCCAGCGAGATTGATTACACCCTCATCGGCAGTGGTGCGGATTTGGCCAATTTGTTGACCGCCGAGTTGCAACTGGGCGATGCTGAGCCAACTGACAAAAAGGCCAACGCGGTCAAGGCCATGTTGTCCGATTTGCAGAACGACGATGCAGCTTGGAAAACCAAGCTTGCTGGCGTAATCGACAGGAGCACCAAGTCCGATGCCGAGAAGGCTGCAGCGAAGAAGCAGCTCGAAAACCCGGCCTTGTTGAGTGCCGCGATCGCTCCCCATCGTAGCCTGCTGCAGAAGTCGCTGATGGCGATCAGCACGCTGTACCCAAAGCTTCTCGATGAAGCTCGCGGCCTGATAAACCTGATGCCGCCAGCCGCAGCCATGGCGGGCCTGTACACCATGGTCGACAACACGCGTGGCGTCTGGAAGGCCCCGGCCAACGTCAGCGTGGCTGGTGTTGTCAAGCCTGCAGTCGACATTTCACAGGCTGACCAGGAAGACCTCAATGTCACCACGGCTGGCAAAAGCATCAACGCCATCCGCAGCTTCATTGGCGAGGGCGCTCTGGTTTGGGGGGCGCGCACCCTGGACGGCAATAGCCTGGACTGGCGCTATGTCAACGTGCGGCGCACGATGATCATGCTGGAGGAGAGCTGCCGGCTAGCCGCCAAGGCCATGGTGTTCGAGCCCAATGTGTCCACCACCTGGGTGACCATCAAGTCGATGATCGGCAACTTCCTGACCGGCATCTGGAAGCGCGGCGGCCTGATGGGCGCCGTTCCCGATGAAGCTTTCAGCGTGCAGTGCGGTCTGGGCGAAACCATGACGCCCGAGGACGTGCTCGAAGGCATTTTGCGTGTCACGGTGCTGGTGGCCATGGTGCGGCCGGCGGAATTCATCGAGATCACCTTCAAGCAGCAGATGCCGAAGTCCTGATTCCACCCACCGCATTAGCTACCCCAATCTGACTACTCAGGAGATCCACCATGCCAGACGACGGCTCAGTCCAATCTACTAATGTATGGCCGCTACCCAAATTTCGTTTTCGGGTGACGTGGGATGACGCGGTGATGTCTTTCCAGGAAATTTCTGGTCTGGATGTCGAGTCCCAGCCCATCGAGTACCGGCATGGCGACAGCCCCGCATTCAGCGTCATCAAGATGCCAGGCATCAAGAAATACAGCGACGTGACGATGAAGAAGGGCGTATTCAAGAGCGACAACAAGTTCTGGAACTGGTTCAACGAAACCAAGATGAATGTCATCAAGCGCAAGGCGGTGACCATCAGCTTGCTCGATGAAGCCGGCGGAGTCACCATGGTCTGGACCTTGGCCAATGCCTGGCCGACCAAGATCAGTGGTACCGATCTGAAATCGACCGGCAACGAGGTGGCGGTGGAAACCATCGTCATTGCGCATGAAGGCTTGACGATTGCCAATGGCTGATTGCTGATTGCTGCTCGCCTCTCGCCGCTACCTGACTCGCTTCCATGCCCACACCACAAGACTTGGCCTATCCGCCGGTAGCCTTTCACTTCGCCGTGAGCTTCGGCACGGCGAGCAGGGATGCCGACTGTTCTTTCAGTGAAGTCAGCGGCATCTCATCGGAAATGGAGACCGAAACCGTGGTCGAGGGTGGCGAGAACCGCTACGTCTACCAGTTGCCCAAGGCAGTCAAGCACCAGCGATTGGTGCTTAAACGAGGTGTGGCGCCCTTCTCCTCGCGCCTAGTGTCCTGGTGTCGTGACGTGCTGGAAGGTGGGTTGACTCGACCAGTGACGACCAAGCTGATGCGTGTGACCTTGTTGGATGCCACCGGCCAGCCGTTGCGGGTCTGGTCCTTCGATGGCGCCTTCCCGGTCAAGTGGGACGTCGAGCCCTTCCAGTCCACCAAGAGCGATGTGGCGTTGGAGAAGGTGGAACTGAGCTATTTGTTTGCAAAGCGCGAGGTCTGAGACCGTGACCATCGAAGTTCGTCAGTTGGTGATCCGTGCCCAGGTCGGGCAGCGGTCTGCGCCGCCGTTAGAGCAAGACCCGCTTGCGGCGCGGGATCTGGAACGTTTGCGCGCCGATATCCTGCGCGAATGCAAGGCTTGGCTGCGCGAGCAGCTCAACGCCGCGCGGGAGCGCTGAGATGGTGTCCGGCGCAAAGACCAAGCTGTTGATGACGCGCTACAAAGTTAACGCCGAAGGCACCATCACGCTGGAGCCTTCAGTGCGATACGAAGCGCTGATCAACCCGGCCGAATTCAAGCACAGCACCGGCATCAGTTACGACAAGGGCAAGACCCTGGGCGAAGCCGCAGCCAGCCCCAAGTTCGCTTCGGTGAACGAAGAGACTGTCAGCTTTTCCTTGGTGTTGGACGGTACCGGTGTGTTGCCAGGCTCGGGTCGCAGTCCGGCCAGTGTCAAGAGTCACATCGAGCAGTTGAACACGGTGGTCTACAACTACGTCGGCAGCCAGCACGAGCCGCCGCACGTACGTCTGCTGTGGGGCACCTTGATTTTCTTCGGCCGTCTGCAATCGATGAGCACGCAGTACACGCTGTTCAAGCCGAGCGGCGAGCCGCTGCGCGCCAAGCTCGATCTGAGTTTCGTCGGCTCGATGAGCAAGCAGGAGAGCAAGTTGGTGGCCAACCGCTCATCGCCCGATCTGACGCACAGCGTGGTGGTGCGACAGGGCGACACCTTGCCGCTGCTGTGCCAGCGCATCTACGGCGACCCGGGCTACTACCTCGACGTCGCGGCCTTCAACGGCCTGCCCAGCTTCCGCGATCTGCAAGCCGGCTCGCAACTGCATTTCCCGCCCCTGGAGTAGCTCGCGCATGCCCGCCTCGCCCCTCGACAACGCCGAAGGCCCGGTCCGGGTCATCGTCACCAGCGGCGGCGCCGATGTCAGCGAAGCACTGCGCCTGGTTTCGGTCACGGTGCAGCGCACGCTCAACCGCGTGCCGACGGCCACGTTGGTGTTGTCCGATGGCGACATGCCGGATCAGGATTTCCCGCTCAGCGACGCAGAGACCTTCAAGCCCGGGGCCGAGATCGTCATCAAGGCCGGCTACGACAGCGAAGAAAAAGTGATCTTCTCGGGTGTGGCCATCAAGCACAGCCTGAGCATCCGTGGCGAGAACGATGCCCGCCTGGTGGTCGAGTGCCGCGACAAGGCCGTCAAGATGACCATCGGCCGCAAAAGCACCGTCCATGTCGATAAGACCGATAGCCAGGTGTTCAGCACCTTGATCGGTGCCGCCGGTCTGAGCGCCGACGTCACCGCCACGAGTCATCAACACAAAGGTTTGGTGCAGCACTACTGCAGTGACTGGGATTTCATGCTGGCCCGCGCCGAGGCCAATGCTTGTGTCGTCAGCGTCGTCGACGGCAAGGTCACGGTCGGCCCACCCCGCACCAATGGCAGCGCCGTGCTGGCAGTGGGCTATGGCGATACGTTGATGGAGTTCCAAGCCGACCTGGATGCGCGCCATCAGTACGCTGCGGTCAAAGCCCAGGCTTGGGACATGAAAAGCCAGGCCGTAGTGACCTCCAGCGAGGTCAAGCCGCAAGTGTTGGGGGCGCAGGGCAATATTGACGGGCCAAAACTGGCCAAAGTTTCCAGCCCGGCGCTGGTCGGTCTGCAAACCGGCGCACTCTGGCCCAAGGACACGCTGGAAAGCTGGGCCAAGGCGCAGCAGCTCAAGTCCGGCCTGTCGCGGCTGCGCGGCAGCATGCGCTTCCAGGGCAGCGCGCTGGCGCAGGTGAACGCCATGATCGAACTCAAGGGCGTCGGTACGCGCTTCAGCGGCACGGTCTACATCACCGGCGTGCGCCATCAGATTGAGGATGGCACCTGGACCACCGAAGCCGAATTCGGCGCGCCGATCGAATGGTTTGCCGAGCGCAACGATCTGCAGGCGCCGGCGGCGTCGGGGCTGGTGCCCGCCATCTCGGGCTTGCATGCCGGTGTGGTGATGAAGCTCGACAGCGACCCGGCCGGCGAGCATCGGGTCCAGGTCAAGGTGCCGAGTGCCGGGCTGGACAGCGGCATCTGGGCCCGACTGCTGCAGTTCCATGCCTCCAACGGCTTTGGCGCTTTCTTTCTGCCGGAAATCGGCGACGAAGTCTTGCTGGGCTGGTTCAACAATGATCCCGACTTCCCGGTCGTGCTCGGCAGCCTGTATTCGAGCCAGCGCACACCGCCCTACGCTCTTGCCGCAGCCAACAACACCAAGGCCATCGTCACGCGCAGCAAGTGCAAGCTGGAAATCGATGATGAAAAGAAGATCGTCACATTGCTCACGCCGGGCAACAACAAGGTGGTGATCAGCGACGAAGGCAAGTCCATCGAGCTACTCGATCAGAACGGCAACAAGGTTCGGCTCACGCCCGAGGGCATCACGCTGGACAGCCCCAAGAACGTGGTCATCAAGGCTGGCGGCACGATGGAGCTGAGCTCTATCGGCGCGATGACGCTCAAGAGCACCCAAGACGTCAAAGTTTCGGGGCTGAACGTCGGCTGCGAGGCGCTGGTCGGTTTCACCGGCAAGGGCTCGGCCACGGCCGAGCTGTCGGCCGCTGGGCTGACCACGGTCAAGGGCGCCATGGTGATGATCAACTGAATGATCATGAACTGAAATCAAGGACAAGCGCTCATGCCACCCGCCGCCCGCCTCACCGACATGCACGTTTGTCCGATGGTGACGCCTGGCCTGCCGCCCATTCCGCATGTCGGCGGCCCCGTTGTGGGGCCCGGCATACCTAACGTTCTGATCGGCAGCCTGCCTGCTGCGGTGTTGGGTGACAACGCGGTGTGCGTGGGGCCTCCCGATGTCATCGTCAAGGGTTCTGCCACGGTGATGATTGGTGGTCGTCCTGCGGCGCGCCTGGGTGACAGCACGGCGCATGGCGGCACCATCGTGCTGGGCCTGCCGACCGTCATGATCGGAGGCTGAACGTGGCACGCGACAAGACTTCGGGGCCGGACGTCAGCTTTCTCGGCAGGGGTTGGACCTTTCCGCCGGCCTTTGAACTGCAACAGCGGCGCGCCATGTTGGTGTCGCAGGTGCCTGACATCGAGGAAAGCTTGCGCATCCTTTTCGCCACCAACCCCGGCGAGCGCGTGATGCAGCCAAGCTATGGCTGCGGCTTGAAGCGCATGGTGTTCGAGCCATTGAACGAGAGCACTTTGACCGAGATGCGCAGCACCATCGAGAAAGCGGTGCTCTTTTTCGAGGCGCGTATCACGCTGGATGCGGTGAGCTTCGATGTCGAAGACGCTGTGCAAGGCGTGCTGCGCATCCACCTCGACTACACCGTGCGCACTACCAACTCGCGCTACAACATGGTGTATCCGCTCTACCTGCAAGAAGGCCACGGCGCGCGCGAGGCCCTCGAATGATCGACGGCACCCTGCAGACCCAACGCGCGCTGCCGGTGCAGACCGAGCGGCGTTTCGCCGTCGATAGCCTGCGACTCGATCAGCTCGTGGCGCTGTGCCGCCGCCTGGCCAAGCGCTTGCGCTTCGTGGATTTGAACAACCAGGACGTCGGCAACGACCAGGACGGCAGTAACAACTGGAGCGTGCTGTTCGACCATGACGAGACGCTGGTGCTGGCGCGCATTGCAGGTTTCGACCATGCAGCCCGTCGTATGCATTTCGATCAGTTGTGCGATACCGAGGGCCCTCAATCTCTGCTCAAGGAACTGCTTGCGCTGGCCGCGATCCTCGATCGCTGGCACGACGCGCTGGAGGGCAGCACCCAGGATGCAGCTCTCATCGTCCGCGAAGCGATTGGCCAGATGCAAGGTCAGCTCCAAGAGCCGCCATCGATCCCGGAACACAAGTCCCACGGGGCCGAGCTGCGAGGGCGAGGCTTGTCGATCCTGCACGTGATCCAGCGAACTCAAGTGCTGGCTGCGGCGCACCTCAACGAGACCCTGGACGGTGGGCAGCATGAGCCGGCGGCTGGACTACTGCTGGTGTTCCTGCGTCTTTATGGTCTGGTTCAGACCCAGGTCAACGGCTTCGCAGATCGTCACATCGACTTCTATTACCGGCGGGTACTTGGCATGACGGAGCAGCCGCCCCGGCCTGACCAGGTGCACGTGGCCTGCCAGACCGACCCGCGCCTCAATCATGATGTCCTCGTGCCGACCGGCACCCTGTTCGCGGCCGGAAAGTCCAGCCGTGGCGATCCGCTGCTGTTCAGGGCGACCGAAGGCTTGGCGGTGACTGATGCGCAAGTGGTGCAACTGGCCACTTTGCGGCTGGTTCGAGACAACACGATCTCGCCCGAATGCACCATGAACTACGTCACCAGTGTCAAGGCGCAGTGGCTGGGCTTGCCGGGGCCCGATCACTCCCCCGTGCCTTTGTTCGGTGGTAATCCGGGTGGCCCGGAGGCCGATCTCGGCCTGGCGATTGCATCGCCGTTGCTGCTGTTGCAGGAAGGCGAGCGTGTGATCGATGTAGAGCTGCGTCTGGCCTGGCCCAAATCCACGAAGGACATGCTGGCGGATCACGTCAATGCCGCCACGTTGGCGGCTGACCCGGATGACTTCCGCCATGCCCTGGGGCAGGTTTTTGCATGTTGGCTACTCGGCGACGGTACGGCGCTGAGCGATGCGCAGGGCGCCAAGTTGGTTCAGCGCGCTCAGGATTTGGACGTGTCGTTGGGGCGCGAACTGGCTGCAGCCGAAGATCTCGGCATCGACGCCCCGGCCGTGCTGCGCATGTGCAGCGGCGCACCCTCCGACAAGCGTGAGGTGGTGTTCTACAAGTTGATCGATGCGCTCTTCGACGTCAGCCTGAGCAAGGCCGACGGCTGGCTGGCTGCGGATCGGGTGCAAATCACCCCAGCGTCGCCCGGCGGTCAAGGGGGGCTGCATTTGCGCATCACCTTGCGGACCGAGGATCCGGCAGTGGTCGCTTGCAACCCGGCGGTGCACGGCGCGCAATGGCCGACGCGGCTGCCAGTGCTGCGGCTGCAGATCAGTTCGCGAGCCAGCATTCATCCCTATTCGCTGTTTGAATCGGCCGTTTTCTTGGGTGCCGACCTGCAGGTGAGCGCCAGCGGCGTGCGGCAGTTGAAGTTGCACAACCAGTTGGGGTTGCTGGACGCGGGCAAATCCTTCGCCCCTTTCGGTCCGTTGCCGAGCACGGCGTCTTACTTGGTGCTGGGCTCGCCCGAGGCGGCGGGCAAGCCGCTCGACCGTCTGAGCCTGAATTTGCGCTGGAGCGGCCTGCCTGACGAACCCGGTGGCTGGGCCACATATTACGCGGACTACGGCCAGGCCCTCAAAGAGGGCCAATTCGCGGCCCGACTGTCGCTGCTGCAGAACGGTCAGTGGTACCCCTGCGGCGGTGCTTCGGCTGAGCAGGCACTGTTCGCGCCGCCTGCGGGCGATGACCACTTGCTGCAACCCGATATGCACATCGACGTCGATGCGGTGAGCGTGCGCGAACGCGCCACCGGTGGCAGTGAGCCGCTGGACAACATCTTCGCGGCACGCAATGGTTTGCTGCGCCTGCAGTTGAACCAGCCACGCGGCGCTTTCGGCCATGCGCAATACCCCGAACTGCTGTCGCAAGCGGTAGCCAGCCGCAGTTGGCGCCGGGGCACGCAAGTGCTGCCGCGGCCACCCTACACGCCCGAGCTCGAATCGATCAGTCTGGACTACAGCGCGCGCAGCCGCATTGGGGCGCACGCCGACGTCGGCAAGGACAACGATATCGAACGTCTGCTGCACATTCACCCGTCGGGTGTCAGCGACATGGCAGCAAGCGGCGGCCGTCAGGAGCAGCGTCTGCTGCCGCCACTGGGACCGGACGGCAACCTCTACATCGGCCTGAAGGCCAGCGTGCTGCGTCAACCGTTGACGCTGTACTTCAATCTGCGTCCGCAGACCGACAACGAGGTGGCCGACGACGAGGCTCCCGCGGACATCCAGTGGGCTTGTCTGTCGAACAACCGCTGGGTGCCCCTGGCCGACCGTGATGTGCGCGCCGACGGCACCTTTGGGCTGCTGACCTCGGGCGTGGTGACGCTGGACGTGCCCGAGGTCGCCACCCAGGACAACCGCTTGCTGGGCGGCGGTCTGTACTGGTTGCGGCTGTCGGCTACCCGGCTACTGGACAGCGCTTCGTGCCTGGTCAGCGTGCATGCGCAGGCCCTAGCGCTGGAGCGCGTGCTCGGCCTGGCGGATCCGGCCGACATCGCGCCGATGCCAATGGTGGTGGTGCCAGCGGCCACCATCAATGCGCCGGAAGTCCCGGTGCCGGGTTTGGCCGGGGTGCTGCAGGCGCAAGCCTCCAGCGGGCTGCGGCCGGCCGAGACGGTCGAGCAACTGCGCACCCGTGTCGGCGAGCGCTTGCGCCACAAGAATCGGGCCAGTCTGGGTTGGGACTTTGAACGACTGGTGTTGGCGCAATTTCCCGAGGTCTACAAAGTACGCTGCTTCAGTTGGTCCGAGGTTCGTGCCCACCACGAACAACTCAAGCTCAGCGATCCCGAAATCCAGATCCCCACACCAGGCACGGTCGTGCTGGTGGTCGTGCCGACCGTGACCCGCAACGACCCTGCCACGGCGACCACGATGCCGCGCCTGGACACCTTGTCCTTGCGCCGGATTCGTCAGACCCTCATGGCCCAGATGCCCGCCAGTGCTAGCTTGAAAGTGCGCAATGCCCGCTACGAGCGCGTGCAGGTGCGCTGCCGCGTACTGCTGCAGCCCGGCGCCGTCAAGGGGGTGGTGCAGCGTGCGCTGGATCGTGCGATCACTGAGTACCTCTCGCCTTGGTTCGACGAGGGCTTTGGTCCGCGCTTCGACTGGTCGCTCGGCTGCGACGAAGTCGAGACTCGGTTGCGTCAGGTGCCTGGCGTGGCTGAGGTGGCGGGCCTGTCGCTGTTGCACGTCACCCGCGGCAGCCACGCTGGCATTGACCGCTACTACCGGCTGGAGGACACCGCCGACCGCACACCTGAAGATGGCCACACCCTCAGCTGCCACGTGCCCTGGAGCCTGGCGCTGCCTCTGGCAGAGCACCTGATCGAGTTTGTCGATCAAATGGGTGTGGAAAAACCGCAGGTCACAGGCCTGAATCGGCTGCGGGTCGGCGAGACCTTCGTCATTTCGAAAAATGGAGGGCGCGGATGAGCATCGGCCGTGAAGAGCTCAAGCTGAATTTCAAGGCCGGCAGCCTGCCGACCGAGGATCATTTCTATGGCCTGATCGACTCCATGCTGCACATGGGGGACGAAGGCTTTCGCAAGACGCGTGACTGGGGGCTGGAGGTCAGCAGTGCGCCAAAAGAGACAGCGCTGCTGACTTTCTTTCGCAAGGAAGATGGCCATACGCCGTTGTGGAGCATTCAGCACGCCGATGAAGGCAAAGGCCTCAATCTGTGTGCGCAGCAAAGCAAGCCATCGGAGCCGCTGGAGCCGGTGCTGACGTTCAATGGTCAAAGCAAGCATGTCGGCGTCGGCACACAGCAGCCGCAGCACCGGCTGGATGTCAAGGGCTTTGTCGGCTCGCTCGGCCGGACCGGCACCTATCCGCTGGCGAATGAGCCCAAGCCGGACGGCGAATGGCATGACATTGCCAGGGTGCCAGAACGCGGCTGCGTGGCCTTCGAGGTGGTGGCCTGCGCACAGGTATCCCAACGCCTGTCGATGCTGCATGCACAGGCATTGAATGCAGGTGATCCACGCCTCGGTGGCCTATGGGCTTGGTTGGACAACCTCACATGGGTGGACGGCTGGATCGACCGCACCTTCAATCGCAAGAAGCGCATCCGTGCCACTGAGTCGCGCTTCGGCCAGCGTTGTGACCGCATCGAGCTGTCCTGGCGGCCAGCTAAGGATCAGGACAACAAGCCCTGCTACGCGCTGGCCATTCGCACGCGCTGCCATTTCGGCAAGGACGGCCAACTGTCCGTTCAGATGACGCAGTTGTGGCCGATTCAATTACCTGAGCCGCTGAAACCTGCAACGAGTGTGGGTCAAGCGTCGGTCCGATGAGAGATCCGGTCACCACCATCCGGCGCCGCACCAAAGCCGAGCGCAGCACCGGTTTTGAGCGCCTGCGCACCGAGGGGTTGGCGCTGGTGCAGCGGACCAGCGGCGAGATCTGGACCGATCACAACCTGCACGACCCTGGCATCACGATGCTGGAGGCGTTGTGCTTCGCCCTCACCGAACCCGCTTTCCGTGCCGAGTTTCCTGTCGAGGATCTGCTGACCGGCCCGGATGGAAAGATCGACTTCAGCGGCTTGGCGCTGCACCCGCCGCACGATGCACTGGTCTGTGGTGCCACCACGCCAGATGACCACCGTCGGCGTCTGCTTGACCGCGTCGCGGGTCTCGACGACGCCGCACTGGTACTGCTGCCGAATGACCAGAATCACATTCCCGGTGTGATGCGCTTGCGGCTCAAGCTGGCCGGCTCGATCGACTCGACCGAGTCGAACCAGGTCAAGCACGATGCTGTGGCCGTCTACCGCGCCGAACGCGGCTTGGGTGAGGACATCGAACCTGTCGCCGTGCAACTCAAGCCCCAGGCTTGTTGGCTGCAAGGCCAGATTGAAATCGGCGGCGCACACGATGGGGTGGAACTGCTGGCCGAGGTCTATCACCGGGCCGCGATTTATATCGATGGTGGCACCCGTCTGCTCAACCGCCGCGCCTTGCGCAAGCAGGGCTTGAGTCTGGACCAGATCTACGACGGGCCGGCGGTAGAGCGGGGCTTCTTGCCCAGCGGCGCAGCGGCGGCTCTGCCCCAGGAGCGGCTCTACGTCAGCGACTTGCTGCGCTTTCTGCGCCACACGGTGCCGGGCATCGAGGCGATCGACCGCTTACAACTGTTGACGGGGCTACCCGAGGATCAAGAGCGAGTTTTGAAATGGCGCAGCGATGTCCAGGCCCTGTGCCTGCGGCTGCCAGGGGCTAGCGAGCAGGCGGTCCAGTTGCTCCGGCGCGGCCAGCCAGTCGCCATCAATGCGGAGGAGCTGCGGCTGCGCGTCAAAACCTTGCAGTCGGCCGACCGTGCACGCCGGCAGCGTGACCGTGCCACGCTGCTCGCCGAGCAGAGCGCCGATCTGCCGCAGGGTGATTACCGCCCGGCCGGGCCTTACCGCTCGGTGCAGCACGAATTTCCCCCGGTCTACGGCTTGGGCGTGAACGGCATACCCGACAGCGCCGGTGCGCAACGCCAGGCTCGGGTTCGGCAACTGCAGGCCTATCTGATGCTCTTTGATCAGGTCATCGCCAATAGCCGCGCGCAGACCAGTCATCTGCACGAGCTCTTCAGCGTGGACGGTGGGCATCACAAAACCTATTGGTGGGAACTGCTAGACGAGATGCGTGTGCCGGGCGCGACTGATTTGACCGGGATTGACTTCACGCGGGACGTTCAAAACCGCCTGGAGTTTGAACGTGAAGTGCTGGAGCCCTTGGATCAAGGCACTGAGCGGCGTCACCACCTGCTGGACCACCTGCTGGCGCTGCATGGCGAGCGCCTGATGCAAAACGCGATGCGCCAATACGCCACCCATCTGACGGCGGGCGAGTTGGATCAGTTGTTGCTGGATAACAAGACCGCCTACTTGCGCGACATCGTGCCGCTGCTGCGCTACCGCGCTCGCGGCTACGACTACGGCTGCCCCTTGTGGAAACACCGACACCGCGACAACTTCAGCGGCTTGGCACGCCGAGCCTGCCTCTTGCTGGGCTTGCGCCACGATCGGGCGCGGTCCCTGACGACCTTGTTGAAACGCCAGGGCCTACTTCTCTCGTACGGCTCGGTGGCGACTCTGAAGCGGCTCGAATCGAAGGACGTCCAAGCAGCAGAGCCTGCGCTTTTGCAAATTCCCAGCAGCGATTTGCCCCGGCGCCGTGAGCTGTTGACGCGATTGGGCCTGTGGCGGGGCGCCACCCTGCCGGCCCCGCTGCTTCGTGCGGGCGCGGCTCACGATGGCTACTGCCTGCTGAGCAGACCCGGTGGCCCAGCGGGCACCACCCTGGTGTTGCGCGAGGCGCCCAATGGCCCGTCGTGGTGGGCTCTGCACACCTTCGAAGGACGCACGCACCGCGCCGATGCCATCGCCGCCGCCAGCGCATTGCGCGACAGCCTGTGCCAGCTCAACGATGCCTGCGAGGGCCTGCATCTGGTCGAGCATGTGCTGTTACGGCCGCTCGCCCCAAAACAGGACAGCCAGGTCGCTGCCAGGTTGGAGGGGCTGCGGCAGGCCGGTTTCTTCGACCTGCGCCTCACGGCCGTTTTTCCGGATTGGACGGTGCGCACCGCGCAAAAAGGTTTTCGGCGTTTGGCCAAAGAGACCCTGCACATCAACTGCCCAGCCCATTTGGATCTGGACATCGTGTGGATGGGCCCCGGCCAGATGCGCGGTTTCGAAGCCGATTACAAAGCCTGGATGGTGGCGCGTCAGGAACTCTGCCATGCGCAATATCCCGATCCCTCCGAGGTATTGGCGAGTCTTTACTCGAAGGTGGATGCCGCCGCTCTGAAGGTTTGTTCGTGGCTGGAGCGCAAGACGCCATGAACGCCACTCATGTCGTGCAGGAGCTGCAGTTCGACGTCGAGTTCGAAACTCAGGATCAGGCTTGGGAAGAGCAGGAGCGTCTGGCGAGTTTCCTGCAGCGGACGGCGCTCCAGATCGTCGAGGAGGAGTTTGACCACTGTTCTGGCCGCGACGAGGTGTTGCGCCTCGATGTCCTGAGCGTCGATTTGGGGACGCTCGATTTGGAAGAGCTGAGTACGCTGGGCGCTCAGCGGCTGCGTGAACAACTGCGGCTGGCGCTGCAAGCTCACCGAGGACAGCGGCAATGGTCTGGGGGGGCTGGGGCGTCTGGGTCGGACGAAGGCGGTCAAACGCAAGATGAAGGCGTGCGCTGGCAGGTTCGAGCCGATGCCGATCTGGACGCGCTGATGCATTTCTTGCAGAGCGGCCGATGGCCCTGGCACGTCAGCAGCGCTGGCGACCCGGTCGAACTGGCCGAAAGGGTTTGGCAACAACGTGCGCCACAGTTACTGCAGCGCCTGCGTGCTTTGGCCGATCCCCGCACGACCCTGAGCCGCATGGCGCGCCAGATGCCGCTGGCTTGGCTGCGGCGGCTTGAATCCGACTTGCTCGATCGTCCGCCGGCCACATTGCTGCCATGGCAGGCCCGCCCAGAGCGGTCCGAACGGCGACTGCTGGCGGCGCTAACGACGCTGACAACTTCGCTAGGTGGCCAGCCCGCCACCCACCAAGCAGACCGCCCTGCACCGCCGTCGCGTGCCACCGAGCGGCATCTGAAGGCTTGGCTGGTGGACGACGCCGAGTCGCTGTCGGCTGCCGACACCGCCGAACTGCAGACCTTGTGGGCTGACGCGCAGCGCCAAGATCCGGCCGCTTTGCGGCAACTGCTGAACACCCTCGGTGTGAGGGCGAGTGTGCGACGGCGCATGGCCCGGCTCTGGCCGCAGCACTTGCTGCGCGAGCTGCTGGCGCTGTACCTGTCGCCCACCGACGCCGCGACCGTGCTGGCTGCTCTGCAGCAAGCCGCACAAGCCAGCCCTGCTGCAGAACAGGCCGCTTGGGTCACGGTGCTGCGCCACCTGTGGACCGGCGGCGCCGAAGCGCACACCGCACTGGGCCCGATGTTGCAGTCCTTGCGAACGCTCGCTGCGCCATCCGAGGCGGCCGACGCGGCCGAGGCTGATCCAGCCGAGCAGGAACACGATGAGCGTTCCGGATGGTCGAGGCAAGCTGCCGAGCGGCATCTGAAGGCTTTGCTGGCAGACGATGCCGAGTCGCTGTCGGCTGCCGACGCCGCTGAACTGCAGACCTTGTGGGCTGACGCGCAGCGCCAAGATCCGGCCGCTTTGCGGCAACTGCTGAACACCCTCGGTGTGAGGGCGAGTGTGCGACGGCGCATGGCCCGGCTCTGGCCGCAGCACTTGCTGCGCGAGCTGCTGGCGCTGTACCTGTCGCCCACCGACGCCGCGACCGTGCTGGCTGCTTTGCAGCAAGCCGCACAAGCCAGCCCTGCTGCCGAACAGGCCGCCTGGGTCACGGTGCTGCGCCACCTGTGGACCGGCGGCGCCGAAGCGCACACCGTGCTTGGTTCAATATTGCCGGCGATGCTGCAGGAGTTGCGAAGGCTCGACCCCGCCGCAGGTGACTGGCCGAGCGACGACCTCGGTCCCGACGAACTGGTGCGGGCGTTGCGGGCCTGGTGGCCTGAAGCGCAGGTCGGTCGCCTGATGGCGCTGCTGGCCGGAGCCTGGCCGCCGGCTTGGCTCAGACTGGCGGGTGGCATAGCGGGGGCCGAGCAGCAGCGTCTGGCGAACCGATTGGCTGCATTGGTGGAGGCGACGACGGTGGCGCCTGAGCCGGCGCAATTGGTGGCGTGGTGGTGGCGCGAATGCGCGCTGCGACTGCACTGCAGTGCAGCCGAACTGGCCTTGTCTCTGCAGCTTGAACCCACCACGGCATCTGTCGAACCTGACGCCGCCGAATGCCGTTTGGCTTGGCTGAGCTGGTGGCCGGATGTCAAGACAATTCTGGCCAGCGAGCTCAGTGCCGACGCGGTGGCCGAGACCGCAGCACCGGCCGAATTGGCGCTGGCCGAATTGCCGCTCGAAGCTCGACGGGCCGATTGGCGGCGTCAGGCGCGTGACTGGGCGCGGCAACGATCACTGGCCGCTGTGATCGACCGACGCGAACTCACGCTGGCGCTGAGTGCCTGGCTGCCCGATGAGCAGGCCCAGGCGCTGGCTGATCTGGCCTTTGGCGCACTGCCGCATGCCTGGCAAGGGTCGGCGGATTCCCCCCCGGTGGACGCCGCCCGCCGCGTGCAGTGGTGCCTGCAGATGTTGGCCGAGACGGCCGAGGGGCAGCCACTGCGCGCCGCCGAGCTGGTGCGCCGGTGGTGGCAGGCCCTGGCCTTGCAACAAGGGCGCAGTCCGCAAGAACTGGTGCGAGCCCTGCACGCCGAGCCGGCCGATACCGCCGACGCCTTGCGGCAACAGGCTTGGCTGGGCTGGCTGGCGGCTGATGGACTTGCTGCCGCAAGCGCCACCGTAAGCGCCACCGCCACCGCCCCCGATCCGCAGCCGGCTCCGCCTCTCGACCGATCGCTGAGTTTGCCAAGTCCGCCGAACTTGCCGCACCTGCAGCAAGTTGACTTGGCGCGCTTGGCGCAAGACAGCCGGTCACTGCAGGCCTGGGCGGCTGCCTTGCCCGAGGCGGCCTGGGCGGAGGTCTGGGCGCTGTGGTTGCCGCCGGCCGATGTGCCCGTGTTGATGCAGGTTCTGCAGACTCTGCAGGGCCTGGAAGCCATGGCGCTGGGCGATTCGCCGCACGCCGTCCAAGCGCTGCGGCAGCAGGCCTTGATGGCGCTGTTGTGGTCGACGTCGGCTGACTTGGTCACTGTGGTTAGCCACCTGGTCGAACGCCGGGCTTGGCAGGCTGACGTGCCGTTGCCCGTGTGGGCGCGCCGGCTGCAAGAACAGGCCGCTGCCGCCGGGGGCGCATCGAGTCCGCTGGCTCGGCTGTGGGGTCATTGGGCCACTGAACGGCAGGTGCTCGATTGGGCTGCCGATCCGATCAATCCGCCGGATCCGACCGACCAGGTGCTGAGCCGCATCGTTGCCGACCTGCGGGGCACCGCACCAGACTCGGCCGCGCCGGCGATCCTGGTGGACTGGTTCAGTCTGATCCGCCGCAGCGATGCGAACACTGCGCAGGCACGCGCCACGCTGGGCCGTGAGATCGAGCAGGCCGCCGCCGCGCACCAACTGGCTGACCGCCTGGCGCCGGGCGAGCTGTTGGCGGTGCTGGCTTGGTTGCGGCCCGAAGAGGCCGGTGGCTTGCGGGCGGTCTGGCCGCAGCTGCGGCTGCTGGCGCCGCACTGGCCCGTGGTGGCGCGCCAGCTCTTGCGCGATCGCTTCGAGGAAGATCGGCCATTCGAACCCGAAGCCCTGCTGCACCGCATCGAGCGGGCTTTGCGGCACGGCGCGGCGCGGGGGGTGACGTCGCCGGCCACTGCAGCCACGACCGCCTCAACCACAGTAACCACCGCGACCACCGCAACCCGTCCCGCCAGCGAACCCTGGCGCTTTGACGAGCCCGCCGATCTGAGCGAGCCCCTTTTCATCGCCAACGCCGGCCTGGTGCTGCTCGGGCCGTATCTGCCGCGCTTGTTCGACATGCTGGGGCTGCTGAGCGAACAGCGTTTCATCGACGAGCCGGCCGCCGAGCGCGCGGTGCTGTTGACGCAGTACGCCGTGACTGGCCGCGCTGCCGCGCCCGAGACCGAGCTGATGCTGAACAAGCTGCTGTGCGGTCTGCCGCTCGATGCGCCGCTGCCGCGCGCGATCGAACTGCTGCCGCGCGAGCAGGAGAGCATCGACGGGCTGCTGACCGCCGTGATTGCGCACTGGTCGGCGCTCGGCCACACCTCGATCGCCGGTCTGCGCGAAACCTTTCTGCAACGCGAAGGCCGGCTGGAGCATGGCGACGAGTGCTGGCAGTTGCAGGTGCAGCCGCAGACCTTCGACGTGCTGATGGACCGGCTGCCGTGGGGCTACGCCACCCTGAAGTTCCCCTGGATGCCGGAGGTGCTGCATGTCGAATGGCGTTGACACCATCGAGGCGCTGACCGCCGCCAGTGTGGCGTCCTGCTCGACCCTGGCCAGCGAGCTCGACTGGCTCGACCGCGTGTTGCAAGCCCGCCTGAACCTGCACTTCGGCGCCGCCGATCAGGCCGGCGAGGTCAGCGATGTGCGCCAGTGGCAGCCGCCGCGCGTGCGCGCTGACGATGCCTACGCCCGGCTGCTGCACGGCGCCGAATGGGGTTTTGACGAACGGCTGCTGCTGGTGCTGGCGCTGGCGCCGCATGTGCGACCGCAACTGCTCGACACCCTGTTCTTGCGCAACCGCACCCTGGAGCGCGGCTACACCGAGTTCGGCGGCTGGCGCGGTCGGGTGCACGGCGGCTTCTTGCCGACCGCCGAGACCGCTGTGTTCTTGCTGGCCGGCGACGACCTGCCACGGCGCTTGCAAGTGCTGCCGCTGTTCGACGACAGCCATTGGCTGTGCCGGCGCGGCATTCTGGCGCTGGTGCACGACGCGCCCGGCGAGCCGGCGCTGTGCGCGGCGCTGCAGTTGCAAGACGAGTTCCGCAGCCTGCTGACCACCGGCAAGGCGCACAAGCCCGACTTCAGCAGCACCTTCCCGGCCAAGCTGATCACCACCAGCCTGAACTGGCAGGATTTGGTGCTGGCGCCCGAGGTGATGGGCGAGATCTCGGCCATCACGACCTGGCTGCAGCATGCCGACACGCTGTTGCACGACTGGCGCCTGGCCAAGTCCGTCAAGCCCGGCTACCGCAGCTTGTTTTTCGGCCCACCGGGCACCGGCAAGACGCTCACGGCCACCCTGATCGGCCAGTCCACGCAGACCGACGTCTACCGCATCGATCTGTCGATGGTGGTGAGCAAATACATCGGCGAGACCGAAAAGAACCTGGCACGCGTCTTCGACCTGGCGCAGAACCGCCGCTGGATCCTGTTCTTCGACGAAGCCGACGCGCTGTTCGGCAAGCGCACCGGCACCAGCAACAGCAACGACCGCCACGCCAACCAGGAAATCAGCTACCTGCTGCAGCGCGTCGAAGACTTCCCCGGCACCGTCATCCTGGCCACCAATCTGAAGGGCAACATCGACGAGGCCTTTGCGCGGCGCTTCCAGTCGCTGGTGCATTTCCCGATGCCCGACGCCGAACAGCGCCTGCGCTTGTGGGAAGGGATGCTGCTGCACACCGGCCGGCTCGACCCCAGCGTCGATTTGCAGGCCCTGGCCGACAACCACGAACTCTCCGGCGGCGCCATTGCCAATGTCGTGCGCTCGGCGGCCATCACGGCCCTGCAAGGCCGGCGCCAGACATTGCGTACCAGCGACTTGCTGCTGGGCATTGGCAAGGAACTGCGCAAAGAAGGGCGCACGGTACAGAGCTGATATGGACACACCTGACACCCCTCAGCGCATTTGCCTGTTCTGCACCTTGATGCAGGCGCTCGGGCGCATCCTGGCCGTGCTGTTCCTGCCGCGCGTGTTCGCCTTCGTCAGTGCGCTGGGCCTGCTCGGGCTGATGGCGATGTCGGCGAGCGACCGCATCGACTCGACGCGGGTGGCTGCGGTGGCCGCCGCATCGGCCCCAGCAACGGCCCCCGCATCGGCTGCCACACCGGTGCCCGCCGCAACGTCAGCCCCCGCTGCATCGGCCCCCGACGCAGCCGCCTCAGACAATCTGCTGCGCTTCGCCATCATCACGCCGCTGCCCAGCGGGCGGGTCGGCGAGCCGTGGAAGTCGCGCCAGATGCTGGAGCTGGGCCAGCCGCCCTATGCCATGAGTTTTGTCAGTGCCCGGCCGGCCTGGATCAGCGAATACGCCGCCGGCACGCTGGGCGGCACGCCCGACAAGGAAGGGCTGTACGTCTTCACGCTGCGCGGTGCTTCGAAGAACGACGCAGATCAGTTGATCGAGCAGAGCTTCAGCATCCGCGTGCTGCCGCGCCGCAGCGCGATCATCAAGCCGGTCGCCGTGGCAGCGGTGGCCTCGGCTCCTGCTGGCCCCAGCCCGCTCAAAACCGAACGCTACACGCCGCAAACCTTCCGCCTGGAAACGATCGATATTTCCACCGACCCACCGGCCGAATTCAGCCCCGTCCCAGACGCTCTGCCCAGCGCCCCGAACAAGCCGAAGCTCGATCCCCCCGACCTGGCCGCCTGGCAAAAAATGCTGGAGCCGCTGGTCGGTGTGGACTACCCCAGCGAAGCCCAATTCCGCAGCGCACTCAAGCTGGTGCATTGCCACGCTTACCAGACCCTGCTCGACGAGCAGAAAAACAAGCCGACCAGCGGCAAAAGCGCCGCAGGTTTGAGCAGCGTCGCCATCGGCACGGCGCTGAGCGAGTTGGCGGCGAGCAAGTGCAAGGCGCCGGACGGGCCTGTGCCGGCCTCCGGAGCGGGGACACACATCGACCCGGCTGAAGGCTGCGTCGTGGGCTTGTTGGCGCCGCTGACGACGTTCGAGACGCTGATGCCGCCAGCGGTGCGCGAATGTCTGGTCGAGCGCGCCCAGCGCCATCACAAATTGGACGATCTCTTGCCGACCCATTGGGAGGCCAAGGCCGGTTGTGCCTGTTTGCCGATGTCCGACCCCAAGAATCCCGATGAGGTTTACGGCTTCCTGAACTATTGGGGCACCGCCGCGCAGCAAGCGGCTTGGGAGCAGCTTAAAACCAAGGCGGCGGTGGAGGCCAAGGCGGCGGGTCAGGAGCCGCAACGGCCCGAGCGGAAGCGGCAGTCGGTGCCGCTCGATTACAGCCTGTATTCGCGCCTGAGCTTCATGGGCGCCGTGCTGAACGACAACGGCAGTTATGTCTTCGATGCCGCCGTCATGGCGCAAGGCAAGCGGTTGGCGGCGGTCGCGCGGCGCCACCGCACCGAAACCGACCTGGTGATCTACCGCAACGATTGGCGCATTCTGGCCAACGAGAACTGGCAGCCGAGCCTCGAAAAAAGTGCCCAGCCGCCGCAGGACGTCGGAAGCGCGCTGACCGCCGCCGTGACCGGGGCTCAGGCCACCACGGCCGGGCAAAGCGTCAAGCGGGACGCCTTGCGCGCCACCGACCGCATCGATCAGGCCGCTGCCGAGGCGGTGGACCTGCTCGATACCGCTGCCACACACAAGTCGGGCAAGATGCTGGAGGCGCTGATGCCGCGTTTCTGGCGCGAAGGGCAATGGGTGTTCACCGGGCTGACGGTGTTTTTCGACAACCCGCCGCCGGTCGGCACGCCCGAGGGCAAGCGCTACGCCGACTTCTTGCGCAGTTTCATGGCCAAGGTGATCGAGAAGATGCAGGCCAAGGGCCGCTCGTACCGCTTGAACCTGGTCATGCCGGCCGATCAGATCAGCGAGGCCGGCGCCTACCAGTTCCGCAACCTGCTCAGCTGGGTGCAGTCGGCCGAGCCGCCCGATACCAGCAGCCCAGGCGGCAAAAAAAACGACGTCGGCTACGAGGGCAGCACCGACATTGCCGTGCGCTACATCGTGCTGATGCCCGATCCGGCCACCGACGCCAAGAAAGCGCTGCGGGCCCGTTTCGATGCCGCCACCAGCGTGCACGGCGAGGGCCGCGTCGCGCTGTTGCGCCGCACGCTGCCGATGTTGCAGCGCCCGCCTGCCGTCAGGCAGCCGCCGTGGCTGGAGCACACGCGCGATGCGCAGTGGAGCGACGATCTGGCCTACGCGAAGTGGAGTTTCAACGGCGTGGCGCTGTGGGAGGCGCCCGACGCGACCGAGTCGGACCAGTGGCTGCAGGAGCCGTTGCGCATGGTGTTCCGACCCGATCAGGGCACCGACGGCCAATCGGCCTCGCTGTTGCAATGGCTGGCCGACACGGTCTGTCTGCAACGCATGGCCTGCCGTCTGCTCTGGATGGCCACCGTGCTGTTCGGCGCCATCGCCATTCTGTTATGGATGGTCAACTGCGCCGTGCGCCGCTGGGGCGAGTGGTATCAACGTTTCCTGCAGGTCGGCTCGCTCTGGTTTGTCGGCCTGACCAGCGCCATGGTGGTTTACGACCCGGTCGTGGTGCAGATGGCCGGCAACTATTGGCTGCAGTGGCTCCTGGCCATCGTGATGCTGACCACCGTCTTCATCGTCAAGGTCAACCCGAAAGGCGAGACCCCATGACCCGCAGCAGCCCACTTGCCCCGCCGCCGCCAGCCGCCGCCGGGCCCGAGCACCCCGCCGCCGCACGCGCCCCGCATCGCCCCGTCTCGAACTGAAGGAGCCCCCCGCCATGTCCGCCCACGCCGAACGCCGCCCCGCTCCCGCCGCCCAACCGCAGCAGGCCCACCAAGCCCACGCC
>JBFPGZ010000029.1:0-126682 GCA_041083665.1 Leptothrix sp. (in: b-proteobacteria) | reverse complement strand
CCGGTGTTCGCCGCCATCATCGCGGTGGTGGGCTGCTTCCAGGGTTTCCAGACCCACGGCGGCGCCGACAGCGTCGGCCGCCAGACCACCCGCAGCGTGGTGCAGTCGATGTTCCTGGTGATCGTGGCCGACGCGCTGTTCTCGATCGCCTTCAGCGCGCTGGACCTCTGAGATGACGCCCGCCACGCCCAGCGACGCCTCCGTCATCGAGCTGCGCCAGGTCTCGACCCGCTTTGGCGCGCATGTGGTGCACACCGACATCGATCTGAGCGTGCACCGTGCCGAGATCTTTGCGCTGATCGGCGGCAGCGGCTCCGGCAAATCTACCTTGCTGCGCGAGATGATCCTGCTGCAGCGCCCGAACGCCGGCTCGATCAAGGTGCTCGGCACCGACCTGCACGCCATCAGCGACACCGACGCGCGCGCGCTGCGGCGGCGCTGGGGCGTGATGTTCCAGCACGGCGGCCTGTTCGGCTCGCTGACGGTGCAGGACAACGTCGGCCTGCCGCTGCGCGAGCACACCGATCTGGCGGATCCACGCATCGACACGATCGCCGCCGAGAAGCTGGCCATGGCCGGACTGCCACCCGAGGTCGGCGCGCAATACCCGGCCGAACTCAGCGGCGGCATGCTCAAGCGCGCCTCGCTGGCCCGGGCAATGGCGCTCGACCCGGAGCTGCTGTTCCTGGACGAGCCCACCGCCGGCCTCGATCCGGTCAGCGCCGGCGGTGTCGATGTGCTGGTACGCCAGCTGCGCGACCAGTTCGGCCTGAGCATCGTCATGATCACGCACGACCTCGATCTGCTGTGGCAGGTGGCGGACCGGGTCGCCGTGCTGGCCGACGGCAAGGTACAGGGCGTGGGGTCGATGGGCGAACTCGCACAAATGGACAACGCTGCCATCCGACCGTTTTTTGACGGCCCGCGCGGCCGCTCGGCCCAGCAACAGCACGCCACCAACGCCGGAGGCGCGGCATGGAAACCAAGGTGAGCTACGCGCTGGTCGGCGCGTTTGTGCTCGGCCTGGGCGCGCTGCTGGTGGCCGGCGCGCTCTGGCTTGCCTCGGGCGGCGCGTTCCAGAAACAGTTCGATCGGTATCTGGCAATCGAGGACGAGTCGGTCGCCGGCCTCAACCTGAACGCGCCGGTCAAGTTCAACGGCGTCGATGTCGGCAAGGTGCAGAGCATCCAGCTCGATCCGGCCAATCCGGCCCGGGTGCGGCTGGTCTTTGCCATCGAACGCGGCACGCCGATCAAGGTCGATACCGAAGCGGTGCTCAAGACCCAGGGCCTCACCGGCATCGCCTATGTCGAGCTCAGTGGTGGTGCGCCGGATTCAGCGCTCCTGCGCGCCAGCGCGCCCGGCCAGTACCCGCAGATTCGCACCAAGCCCTCGCTGAGCGCGCGCCTGGAGAACGTGCTGACTACCGTGCTAGCCAAGCTCGACCGCACCTCGGGCCACATCGATGCCATCCTCAGCGACGCCAACCAGGCCGCGTTCAGCCGCGCGCTGGCCGACATCGCGGCGGTGTCGCACACCCTCGCCGCGCGCCGGGACTCGCTCGACGCCGGGCTGGCCAGCGCCGCCCGCACCTTCGAGCACACCGCGCACGGCACGGCGCAGCTCGGCCCGGTGGTGGCGCAGATCGGCCACAGTGCTGCGGCGGTCGAGACGATGGCCAACGCGACCGCGCTGGCCAGCGCGAACGCCGGCAAGACCTTCGATTCGGTCGGCGCCGACGTGCAGCGCTTCAGCGCCGAAACCCTGCCGGAGCTGCAGCGGCTGCTGGGCGAACTCAATGTGCTGTCGACCTCGCTGCGCCGGCTCAGTGAACAGACCGAACGCAATCCGACCGGACTGCTGTTCAGCCGCAGTCCGGTGCCGGACGGGCCCGGCGAGTCAACCCAATCGGAGCGGCCATGACGACGTTCTGCCTCCAACGTGCTCGCTGGCTGGGCGCCGCCGGGCTGGTCTTGCTGCTGGCGACGAGCGGCTGCAGCACGCTGCTGCCGAAAGCGAAACCTCAGCCCGCCTTCTACGCCCTGGACGGCGCGCAGATCGACACCCAGGCCCGCGCGCCCGACCGGGCCGCCACCAACATGGCCGCGCCGACCTTGATCGTCAATCCGCCGCATGCCGAGGCCGGCTTCGACAGCCCGCGCATCATCTACGTGCGCGAGCCGCACAAGCTGAACTACTTTGCCTACAGCGACTGGATCGACACCCCGGCGCGCATGCTGGCACCGCTCATCGTGGTGGCCGTCGAGCACAGTGGCGCGTTCCGGGCCGTCGCGCTGACGCCGAGCACCACCGTCGGCGACCTGCGGCTCGACACCGAGATCGTGCGGCTGCAGCAGGATTTCAGCGCACCGCCGAGCCGGGTGCGTTTCACGCTGCGCGCCACGCTCGTGCACAGCGTGACGCACCAGGTGCTGGCGCAGCGCGAGTTCGACACCAGCGTGGCCAGCGCCAGCGATGACACCTACGGCGGCGTTGTCGCTGCCAATCAGGCGGTGCAGATCGTGCTGGACCGCTTGAGCGGTTTTTGCACCGAAGCCGCCCGACGCTGGCAGGCCAGCCCCAGCGGCGCACCAAACAACGCCGCCGGCAGCACGCCCGGACGCTGACATGCGCAGGCGCCCTCACGGCCGGCGCGAGCCAAACGCGTTCGCATAAACCCAGGTGAACTCGGCCCCGAGCAGGAAGATCTGCGCCGAGTAATAGACCCACAGCAACACCACCACCAGCGAGCCGGCCGCACCGAAACCCGAGGTCACACCGCTGCGGCCCACATACAGGCCGATCAGCGACTTGCCGAGCGTGAACAGCAGCGCAGTGAACAGCGCGCCGATCCAGACATCGCGCCACTGCACCCGCACCCTCGGCATGACCTTGTAGATCAGCGCAAACATCACCGCCACCAGCAGGAAGCTGACGATGGCGTTGCTCAGCGTCGCCAAGACAATCCAATCGCCAAACACCGGCGTCCACCAGCGGCCCATCGCCGCCAGCGTCGCGCTGATGACCAGCGACACCATCAGCAGAAAGCCGATCGCCAGGATCATGCCGAACGACAGCAGCCGCGAGCGCACCAGCGCCAGCCAGCCGCTCGACCGCGCACGCGCCGGCACCCGCCAGATGCGATCCAGCGCGTCTTGCAGCTCGCCAAACACCGTCGTGGCGCCGACCAGCAGCAGCGCCAGCCCGAGCAGCGTGGCCGCCGTGCCTTCGGCGGGCTGGCGCACGCTGCGCAGCAAGTCCTGCACCGCGCCGGCACCGCCCTGCCCCATCAGCGCGCTCAGCTGGGCTTGAATCTCGCCGCGCGCCGCGTCCTCGCCAAACACCAGGCCCGCCACCGCAATGACGATCAGCAACAGCGGCGCGAGCGAAAACATCGTGTAGTACGCCAGCGCCGCACCCATGCTCGGCACATAGTCGTCCAGCCAGGCGGTCGAGACTTGCCGGGCCAGACGCCACCAGGCGCGGGCACTCGGCGGCAGGCCAGGCAGATCGGACGGAGCAGCAGACAAGCAGAACCTTTGCAGCGGCACACCAGGGTGTGGACTGAGCGACGCTGGAGGCTTGACGCACGCACGTCTGTCCGCTGCCGAACACAGCAGGACTCCAATCGACCGCCTGACGGCCGGCCGCCGTCACGGGGCGCCGTCCTACGCCGGCACAGACCCACGTCCGATGCCGCCGGCCGACCCGGCGCGGGATGATCCGATTTCAATCAACCGTCGGGATTCCATCATGGCGCTGACCAAGGCAGCTGCTGCGGCCGCGCTGGGGCTGGCCCTGACCACCGGCGCGCTGGTGTGGGGCGAGTCGAGCGGCTGGCCGTGGCTGGCCGCACCACTGGAGCGCACGCTATCGGCCACGCTGGATCGCCAGGTGCGGCTGTCGGCCGGCGCCGGGCCCGGCACGGCCGCGCCGCACCCGTTTCAGGTGCGCTTTCTGGGCGGCTTGCGTGTATCGGCATCGCAGCTGGAGATCGCCGCGCCACCCTGGAGTGCAACGCCGCACCTGCTGCGGGCCGACGATGTGCTGCTGGAGTTGCGCTACATCGACCTGTGGCGCGCCCATCGCGGCCAGCCGCTGCGCATCGAGCGCCTGCAAGCCCGCACGCTCGACGCCAACGCCGAACGGCTGGCCGACGGCCGGGCCTCCTGGCACTTCGGGCCCGCGCCGACACCCGGCGCACCGGCGCAGCCGATGCCGTTGTTCGGTCTGCTCAAGGTCGGCCACGGCACGCTGCACTACCGCGACGCGCTGCTGGACAGCGATCTGCAGGCTCAGGTGTCGTTGGTCGAGGCCGCAGTGCCGGCAGCAGCGCCCGCGCCACCGAACCCGGCCAGTGGCGCCGCTGCAGCCGCGCGGCAGCCCGCGCCGGTCACCTCGGTGTTCAGGCTGAGCGCCGAGGGGCGCCACCACCAGCTGCCGGTGAAGATCGCGCTGGTCTCATCGGGGCTGCTGCCCTGGATGGCCGACACCGCACCGGTCGTGCCGGTGGCGTTGACCTTGGCCGCCACCGTGGGCCGCGCCAGCCTCGATTTCAAGGGCAGCGCGGCCGACGTGCTGCACCTGAGCGGACTCAGCGGGCACTTCAGCCTGAGGGGCCCGTCGCTGGCGGCGGTCGGCGACCCGCTCGGCGTGACGCTGCCCACCACCGCCGCCTTCCGCACCGAAGGCAACCTGATCAAACAGGGCGACACCTGGCGCGTCGTGATTGCCGACGCCACCGTCGGCGCCAGCCAGTTGCGCGGCAGCTTCACCTACGAGGCCGCACGCAGCGTGCCCTTGCTCTCGGGCCAGCTCGGCGGCACGCGACTGCTGCTGGCCGACCTCGGACCGGTGGTAGGCACGACATCGGCGGCGGTCGCGGCCTCGGGCGCGCCGGCTGCGGCAAGACCGGCGCGACCGACGCGCCGAGCATCGACTCCGCACCGCGCCAGAGTCTTGCCCGACCGAGCGTTCGACCTGGCGGCCTTGCGCGCCATGGACGCCGACGTGGCGATCGACATCGTCGAAGTGAACCTGAACACGCCGCTCCTGGAACCGCTGCACCCGCTGCGGACCCATCTGCAGCTGGCCGGCGGCGTGTTGAGCTTGACCGAACTCGACGCCCGCACCGGCCAAGGTCGCGTGACCGGCGAGGTGCGCCTGGACGGACGCGGCTCGACCGCCCTGTGGCGCGCCCATCTGCGCTGGGACGGCGTGCGGCTGGAGCACTGGATTCACCAGCAGCGCCCCGGCGGCGCGCCACCCTTTGTCTCGGGCGGCCTGAACGGCCGCGCCAGCTTGGAAGGGCAAGGGCAATCGACCGCAGCGATCCTGGCCGACCTGAAGGGTCAGATCCACACCGAACTGCGCGATGGCGCGGTCTCGCACCTGATGGTGGAGGCGGCCGGGCTCGACCTGGCGCAAGCGCTGGGCGTCATGCTCAAGGGCGATGATCAGCTGCCAGTGCCCTGCGCGGTGGCCGATCTGGTGGCCACCGGCGGCGTGCTGCGCCCGCGTGTCATGGTGCTGGACACGCGCGACTCGGTGATCTGGATCGACGGCTCGCTGTCGATGGCGAGCGAGGCGATCGATCTGCGCGCGGTGGTCAGCCCGAAGGATTTCAGCCCGCTCACCCTGCGCACGCCGCTGCGGGTACGCGGCAGCTTTGCCGCGCCCGAGGTGTCGATCGACAAGGCCCCGATGGCCCGCAAGCTCGCCGCAGCGCTGCTGCTGGCATTGCTCAACCCGCTGGCGGCGCTCATTCCGTTCATCGATCCCGGCGACGATGCAGCGACCACCACACGCACTGCCGACGCCTGTCAGAGCTTGCGGCAGCGCTCGACAGGCAAGCAAGCCACCGCCGTCCACCGCCAAGCACTGCGGGAGATATCGATGGTCAGACCGCGACGTTTCGCAGCGCCGCCATCAACTGGCGCGGCTGGACCGGCTTGAACAGCACCGGGTTGCCACTGGCGCTGGCACGGCGGATTTCAGCCGGCGAGGTGTCGCCGGTGATCATGATGGCGGGAATGGTGCGTTGCGCAATGCCGCGCACCAGCTCGACGGCCTGCAAGCCGTCTTCACGGTGGCCCAGGTGCAGGTCACACAGCATCAGGTCGATGCGGCCACCAAGCTGCTCGGTGATGTGGCGCGTCTGTGCCAGATCGGCGGCGGTGTAGGCGTCAAAACCCCATTCTTCGAGCAACAGGCGCAGGCCTTCGCGAATCGAGGCTTCGTCATCGATCACCAGCACCGTGCGGGCCTGGAAGGTGGGCGACGGAATGGTGTCGGCCGGGGCGAAATCGGCGTCGGATTCGAGGCCGCTGGTGGCAATGCCGATGCGGAACATGCTGCCACGCCCCGGCCGCGAGCTGACGTTGAGGGTGTGCCCGAGCAGTTGCACCAGCCGCTTGACGATCGCCAGCCCCATGCCGAGTCCACCCGAGGTGTCGCGGCGGTGCCCGCCCACCTGGTAGAACTCGTCGAAGATCTGCGGCAGTTCATTGGCGGGTATGCCGATGCCGGTGTCCCAGACTTCGATGTTCAGATGCGTGCGGGTACTGCGCGCCACCACCACCACGCCGCCGTGCTCGGTGTATTTGATGGCGTTCTGCACCAGGTTGCCCAGGATGCGCTCCAGCAACTGCGGATCGCTGCAGACGCGTTTGCCACCGGGTGCGAGCCGCAAGCCCAGCCCGGCGGCCTCGGCCTGACCGGCAAAGTGCATGTGCAAGCGGCGAAACAAGTCGCGCAAGGCAAAGTACTGCTGGTGCGGCTCCAGCGCGCCAGCATCAATGCGCGAGACATCCAGCACCGCGCTGAAGGAGCGGTCCAGACTTTCGACCGAGCGCATCATGTTGCGCACCAGCGTGGCCTCCGGCGTGTGCTGCAGGCGTTGCTCCAGGGTGGCGACAAACAGCCCGAGCGCGTGCATCGGCTGGCGCAGGTCGTGGCTGGCGGTGGCGATGAAACGGCTCTTGTCCTGCTCGGCCCGCACGGCGCGGTCGTATTCGGCGCGCAACTGCGCCAGCTGGTCCTGACGCTCGAAGAGCATGCGGGTGCGGCCAAGCCAGAGCCGGTGGCGGTTGTGCGCGATCAAACTGGCCAGGGCGGCCAGCGCCGTGCTCGCCAACAGAGCATTGCTGTGCGCCGGAGAGCTCAGCACCAGCAAGGCCACCGTATTGACGGCCGTGACATTGCAGGCGGTCCCGCCCAGATGCGGCAGCATCGGCAGGCTGAGGGCGACCAGCAAGCTACCACCCAGCAGGCTGACCAAGCCCAGCGTCTGGCTGGCAGGTATGGCGCTGATCTGCGGCAACCAGACAAACGAAGCCGCCACCATCAAATTGAGCAACACGGCCGTGTTGAGCAGCCGACGCCAGTGGCGGGTATCGCCCTGACGCTGATAGGCATACCGAAACACCAGCAACAGCGACAGCCACAGCGACCAGCCGAGCGCTGCTGCGCCGACCCACCATTGACTGAGGGCATGGGCGACAGGTTCTGCCGACAGGCTGCCGAGTTCCAAGCCGTAGAGCACCGCCTGACTGACGCACAGCGGACCAGCGGCATCGTAGGCGTGACTGACAGCCAGATCATGCACACGCCGATCCAGGCCGCGACGTTCCTCGTGCTGTTGCCGCTCGGTGGCGTCGCTGGCAGCATCACCCGACAGCGAGGCCACCACCAGCAGCGAACTTGCCGCAGCATCTATCAAGGCGACGCTCCCGAACCGGGCTTGGTGACGTCAGCGTGCATGACCGGCAGCACGTTGGTTGGTCAAGACCACCGGAGCGCCGGACTCAACGGAACAAGCTGATCAGGTGCGAGCGTGATTTCACATCCAGCGCCAGCAGCAGCGACGAGACATAGTTCTTGACGGTACCGAGCGACAGATGGATGGCGTGGCTGATCTCCTGATTGGTGCAACCGGAGAGCACCAGCTCCAGAATTTCCAGGTGGCGCGGCCCGAGCTCGGCGACGCGGTCGTAGATCGATGAGCCGTTGCAATGGGGGAAGAGCGGATTGCCAGCCAGACCGGAACGCAGCGCCAAGCCAGGCGCGTCGCGTGACAGCAACAAACTGCGCAGCGCGTTGCGCAAATCCACCACCCCGGCGGTCTTGCTCACATAGGCGACCGCCCCCAGGGCTCTGGCCTGCCGGACGACAAATTCGTCATGCGTCGCGCTGAAGACGGCGATGCGAGCCTGCGGATAGACCCGCAAGAACTGCCGCAGCCCCTGCAGCCCCTTGCAATCGACCAGATTGAGGTCGAGCAGCACCACATCGAAATGACTGTCACTGCCGTAGAGCCGGATCGCTTCGGTCAACGAGCCGGCTTCGACCCACTCGACCTCGATGCCGTCGATCTGTGCATAGGCACTGCGAACACCAACTCGGATGAACTCGTGATCATCGACCAGTAGCACACGCCTGGGCGCCAGCACCGAACCCTCGATCAGGCCCGTCGGCACCAAGCAGCGCGTACGTTGATATGTGCTGAGAACTGCATCCATCAAACGCCTCCTGAACCGGGGCCCTTGTACTTGTCAGACGGATGGTTTGCGGCCCCGAGAGGAATGATGATAAATCTGTCCTGGGTCGGCTGTCTGCTTGATTCTGAATTTGCGCTTCAGCGCCACAGATGCCATACCACCGTGGCGCGGCAAATTCAACGAGATTTGGGTGGATCCGGCAACAAGCAGGCGTCAGCCACCTGCAAATCGTTGTCGCGCGCGAAATTCATCACGAAGTCCCACGCCATCGGCTCGATTTCGCGCAGGGCCTCGCTGACAACCACGCACTTGGTGCTGCCAATGACCTGCGGGATGCAATAGGGCGAATAACCAATGGCGGCACCGATGCCACCTTGCATGCCACCGGGACGGAAACACGACATCGCACCGGCCAGACGCTCGGCCCAGTCACTCGGGCGGAAGGTGCGACCGTCTCGGGTAATGCCTTGGATGAATACTTCGCGAGGTTTGTAGATGTTCGTCACGGCCATACAGCGTTGGTGTGCCGACCGTCGTGAAGCCGCCACGAAACCCGTATTGTGCGGCAGTGCAACACCGGTTGCTCCATTTGGGTGTGGCGACCAGCCGACGCCGACCCGGCGCACCCCGCTGACAGACGGTCTTTTTTGCTGTTCCAGCTCATTTGCGCGCGACTGTCTACAGGCCGCTGGACGGCAATTGCTGCGCGGGCCGGCAGGCTTTCCTTAGAATGGACGCGGCGCCCGATCCAGTCGAACGGGCGCCTTTGTTTTTCACTTTGAACTGCCTTGGAGCCGCCTGCGATGACCGCCCCCACTGAGCCCCATGTGATGAAGACCTACGGCCGCCTGCCGATCGCGCTGTCGCACGGTCGCGGTTGCCGAGTCTGGGACACCGAGGGGCGCGAGTACCTCGACGGCCTGGGCGGCATCGCCGTCAACACGCTCGGCCATGCGCATCCGAAGTTGGTCGCGGCACTGCAAGAGCAGGTCGGCAAGCTGATCCACTGCTCGAACTACTACCACGTGCCGGGCCAGGAACAGCTCGCCGCGAAACTGGTCGAACTGTCGGGTCTGAGCAACGCTTTCTTCTGCAGCACCGGTCTGGAGGCCAACGAGGCGGCCCTCAAGCTGGCGCGCAAGTTCGGCCATGACAAGAGGCTGGAGCGTCCCGAGATCATCGTCTACGAGAAGGCCTTCCACGGCCGCTCGATCGCCACGCTGTCGGCCACCGGCAACCCGAAGGTGCAGGCCGGCTTCGGTCCGCTGGTGGAAGGCTTCGTGCGCGTGCCGATGAACGACATCGAGGCGCTGCAAAAAGCTGTGGCCGAACGCCCGAACGTCGTCGCGGTGTTTCTGGAGACGATCCAGGGCGAAGGCGGCATCAACCCGGCGCGCTGGGACTACCTGCGCCAGGTGCGCCAGCTCTGCGACGAGCGCGACCTGCTGCTGATGCTCGACGAGGTGCAGTGCGGCATCGGCCGCACCGGCAAGTGGTTCGCGCACCAGTGGGCCGGCATCAAGCCGGATGTCATGCCGCTCGCCAAGGGCCTGGGCTCGGGCGTGCCGATCGGCGCGGTGGTGTGCGGCCCGAAGGCGGCCGGCATCTTCCAGCCCGGCAACCACGGCACCACCTTCGGCGGCAATCCGCTCTCGATGCGCGCCGGCGTCGAGACGCTGCGCATCATGGAAGAAGAAGGCCTGATGCAGAACGCCGCCACGATCGGCGCGCAACTCAAGGCCAGCCTGGAGCGTGAGCTCGAAGGTGTGGCCGGCGTGGTCGAGGTGCGCGGCTACGGCCTGATGCTCGGCATCGAGCTGGACCGGCCCTGCGGCGTGATCCTGAACCGCGCGATGGAAGCCGGCCTGCTGCTCAGCGTCACCGCCGACAGCGTGGTGCGCCTGGTACCGCCGCTGATCCTGAGCGCGGCCGAGGCCGAGCAGATCGTCGCGATCCTGGTCCCGATCATCAAGACCTTCCTGACTGACACTGCCGCATGAAACCGGGATACAGCCTGATGAAGCACTATCTGCAGTTCAAGGATCTGCGTGCCGAGGAGTACGCGCATCTGTTCGATCGCGCCCGCATCATCAAGACACGCTTCAAGAACTACGAGCGCTATCACCCGCTGACCGACCGCACGCTGGCGATGATCTTCGAGAAGGCCTCGACGCGCACCCGCGTCAGCTTCGAGGCCGGCATGTACCAGCTCGGCGGCTCGGTGGTGCACCTGACCACCAGCGACAGCCAGCTGGGCCGCTCCGAGCCGATCGAGGACTCGGCGCGCGTCATCAGCCGCATGTGCGATCTGGTCATGATCCGCACCTACGAGCACACCAAGATCGAGCGCTTTGCGGCGCACTCGCGCGTGCCGGTCATCAACGGCCTGACCAACGAGTTTCACCCCTGCCAGATCCTGGCCGATCTGTTCACCTACCTGGAGCACCGCGCCCCGGTGGGCGCACGCGGCTATGACCTGAACTGTCTGAAAGGCAAGGTGGTGGCCTGGGTCGGTGACGGCAACAACATGGCCAACACCTGGCTGCAGGCGGCCGAGGTGCTCGGCTTCACGGTGCACGTCAGCACGCCGAGCGGCTACGAGATCGACCCGCAGGTGGCCGGCATCCGCAGCGCCGATTGCTACAAGATCTTTGCCGACCCGCGCGAAGCCTGTCGCGGCGCCCACCTCGTCACCACCGACGTCTGGACCAGCATGGGCTATGAGGCCGAGAACGAGGCGCGCAAGACCGCCTTCGCCAGCTGGTGTGTCGACACCGACATGATGGCGCAGGCCCAGCCCGATGCCCTCTTCATGCATTGCCTGCCGGCGCACCGTGGCGAGGAAGTCGCCGCCGAGGTGATCGACGGCCCGCAAAGCGTGGTCTGGGACGAGGCCGAGAACCGCCTGCATGTGCAGAAGGCGTTGATGGAATACCTGCTGCTCGGCCGCATCGGCTGAACAGCCGCAGTCGGTGACCGCGCTCAGCCTCGGGCGCGGTACTCCGAGAAGATGCCCAGCTCGACGTGGCGCTCGGTGCTTGCCAGGCCATGACTGGCGAGCATGCGCAGCACCTCGGCGGGCGGCACACAGGCTTCGATCGTGTCCCAGTAGTAGCGCCAGAGCATCGGAGTGGCGCGCGACTTCGAGACCAGCCGGGCCATCAGCGGCACCGCACCTCGCATGTAGGCTTTCAGCAGGGCGTTGCCGAACCTGCTCTCGGCGCGGGTGATCTCCAGGATCAGCAGCGTGCCGCCCGGCTTGAGCACGCGGCGGAACTCGGCGCAGGCCGCCGCAAAGTCGGCGATATGGCGCAGCGCATAGCCCATGACGATGAAGTCAGCGCTGGCGTCGGGCACCGGAATCGCCTCGGCCCGGCCGAGGCGGCACTCGACCGGCTGATCAAAGTGCGCCTCGTTCATCATGCCCGGGCTGGGGTCCACCCCGATCAGCTTGGCAGGTTCACCGGTGATGTGCAGGATCTCGCGCGTCACCAGGCCGGTGCCCATGCCGACATCGACCACCTGCATGCCGGGCTTGAGTCCGGCCCGCAGCAAGGCCTGGCGGCGGTACCACGGCCCGGTCCCCAGGCCCAGGATCCACTCGAGTCGGTTGTAGTCGACTGCGGTGTCGTTGAAAGTGGTGCGCAGGAAGGTCTCGCGCGCGGCCTGATCATCGCTGCGGTAGTACGCTGGCAAGGGACTGTGCGGCAGGTGCACCTGCGAGTCGGCAGGGGTGGCGGGGGTCGGTTTCACCATGAAAAGGCGCCTTCTGTGAACGCTGCGCGCAACGCGGGTGGGGGTTTGATGGGCCGGAATGGTACTTCGGACGCACGGACCCGTCGGGCCGCAACCGGCCGTTGGTTAAAATCACTGGCTTTCTTCAGAAAAGCTCGGGTAAACAAAACACGACAGGATAGGCTGACATGACGACTGCCAACAACGAATTGCTGAGAGAGGTGGCCGCTTTGTTGGTCGAGGCGCTCAACCTGGAAACCACCCCTGAGGCCATTGATCCGCAGGCACCGCTTTATGGCGATGGCCTCGGGCTCGACTCGATCGACATCCTGGAAGTGGCGCTGGTCGTCTCGAAACGCTACGGCTTCCAGCTGCGCTCGGACGACGAGAACAACGAGCGCATCTTTGCCTCACTCGCCAGCCTGGCCGACCATATCGCCACGCATCGCACGCTCTGAGCGCCGTGTCGGCCCGTCTGCGCTGGATGATCGGTGCCGTGCTGGCGCTGGGCTACATCGTGGCCTCACACCAGCTGACGGCTCATGCCGGTGGTTCGGCGCTGGCACTGCTGATCGTGCTCGGCCCGCTTGTCGGTGTCAGTCTGAGCGGCCTGTGGAACAGCGGCCAGCGCTCGCTCGCGGCCGCCGGCGCAGCACTGGCCTTGGCTCTGATGGTGTTGGTGGCGCGCGGCAACGGCATCGCGCCGCAGTGGCTTTATCTGTTGCAGCACGCCGGCATCCACCTGGCGCTGGCGCTGTGGTTCGGCCTGACGCTGCGGCCTGGCCACCAGCCGCTCATCTCGGCGCTGGCAGAGCGGGTGCATGGTCATCTGATCCCGACCATGGCGGTCTATACCCGGCAGGTCACGCAAGCCTGGGTGCTGTATTTCTGCAGCATCGCCACGGCCTCGCTGGGGCTGTTCTTCGGCGCTGATTTCGAAGTGTGGTCGCTGCTGGCCAACGTGATCACGCCGGTGCTGTCGCTGTGCATGTTTGCCGGTGAGTACCTGCTGCGCTACCGCTTGCATCCGGAATTCGAACGGGTCGGCTTGCTCGAATCGATCAAGGCCTACCGCTTGCATCAGGCCGATCGGGCTGCCGCAGTGGCCGCCGCCCAACGAAGCAAGCTCCTGTGAGCGCCCACTTCATGGACTCAGCCTCTTTGCCGCTGCTGGCCGCTGGCCCGTCTCTGCAGGCCCCGCTGGCCTGGCGCGGTGGACAAGCGCTGTCGCGGCAACGCTACCTGCACGATGTGCAGGCGCTGGCCGCCCAGCTGCCCGACGCCGGACCGGTGCTGGCCATGACCGCCGACCGCTACCGCTTTGCGCTCGCGCTCGGCGCGGCGCTGCTGCGCGGCCAGTCCGGCTTGCTGCCGCCGAATCACACGCCGGACATGATCGAGCGGCTGCGCGCGCTGTTTCCGCACGCCTATGTGCTCGGCGAAACCGGTGCGGCAACGCTGGCCTTGCCGACGCACGCCTTCATCGACACCGCGCACGACACCGCGCCTGAGACGCCGCTGCCAATGCCGCTGATCGCCGCCGACCATCTGGTCGCCCAGGTGCTGACTTCCGGCTCGACCGGCCAGCCGATGCCGCACGGCAAGCGCTGGGATCTGCTGGTGGCCAACATCCGTGCCGAGGCGGGCCGCATCGCCGAACAGATGGGCCGCGCTGATCTGCACGGCGTCACCATCGTCGGCACGGTGCCGGCGCACCACATGTACGGCTTCGAATCGACCGTGCTGATCGCATTGCTCGGCGGCGCGGCGTTCGCGGCCGAGCGGCCCTTCTTCCCCGGCGACATCGCGCAGACGCTGGCCTCGGTGCCGCGCCCGCGCGTGCTGGTGACCACGCCGTTCCATCTGAAAGCCCTCATCGAAGCCGGCATCCCGCTGCCGCCAGTCGATCTGACCCTCTGCGCCACCGCGCCGCTGTCGCCGCAACTGGCGGCGCGCGCCGAAAGCGCGCTGGGCGGCCCGCTGATGGAAATCTACGGCTGCACCGAAGCCGGCCAGGTCGCCACCCGCCGCACCACCGCCGGGCCGGAATGGCAGACCTTCCCCGGCCTGCAGCTGTCGGGCGACGGCGATCAGGCGGTGGTCAGCGGCAGCCACGTGCCCGAGCCGACCCGGCTCGCCGATGTGCTGGAAGTGCTCGGACCCACCCGCTTTCGCCTGCTGGGGCGCTCCAACGACCTGATCAACGTGGCCGGCAAGCGCAGCTCGCTGGCGCACCTCAACTACCACCTCAACAGCATCCCGGGCGTGCGCGACGGCGCCTTCTGGCTGCCGCCCGAGACCGCCACCGAAGACGTGGTGCGCCTGGTCGCGCTGGTGGTGGCGCCAGAACTGAACCGCGCGGCGCTGCTGGCCGCGCTGCGGCAGCGGGTCGATGCGGCCTTTCTGCCCCGGCGCATCCTCTGGGTCGATGAGCTGCCGCGCGATCCGACCGGCAAGCTGCCGGCCGCTCGGCTGGCCGACACCGCCACGCGCCTGCTGGCCGGGAGCCGGCATGGCTGAGCTGCAATGCGTGCGGGTCGATCTGCCGCACGACCATCCGTCGTTTGCCGGACATTTTCCCGGCCGGCCCTTGCTGCCGGGCGTGGTGCTGCTGTCGCAAGTACTCGAAGTGTTGATGGCCGACACAGCCACCGCCGCTTGGCTGACACCGGCACCGACGCTCAATCTGGTCAAGTTCCTCGCGCCGGTTGAACCGGGCGCGGCGCTGGACGTGCGCTGGACGCCGCCGCTGGCCGGCGCGCGGCTGCGTTTCGAGGTCTGGCGCCATGCGCCGGGCGACGCTGCTGAAGGTGTGCTGGCCGCCAGCGGTCAGCTCGACGCCGGTGCGGCCGCGCCATGAATCCGACCACCTCGCACACGCAAGCGCCGCACGCCGCAGCCGCCTGGACCGCCGAGGCCGAGCGCAGCAACATGCGCGCGCTGCAGATCATGCGCTGGATCGCCACCACGCTGGGCCGGCGGATCTCGCGGCTGGTGCTGCACCCGATCACGCTGTATTTCATGCATTTCGGCAGCCGCACCGCCACGCGCGCCTCGGCTGACTACCTGCAACGGCTGCTCGGCCGGAGGCCGCGCTGGCTGGAGCGCTATCGGCACATCCATCACTTCGCCAGCACCGTGCTCGACCGCGTCTACCTGCTGCGCGAGGACTTCGACCAGTTCGAGATCCAGCTCACTGGCGTCGATGCCATCGACGCCGTGCTGGCCGAGGGCCAAGGCGCGCTGCTGGTCGGCGCGCACATGGGCAGCTTCGAGGCGCTGCGCGCGCTCGGCCAGGCCCGCCACGGCTTGCGCGTCGCGATGGTCATGTACGAGCACAACGCCCGCCTGGTCAACGCGGCGCTGCAGGCGATCGCACCCGACGCCGAGCTGCACGTGATCGGCCTGGGCCGGCTCGACGCCATGCTGGCGCTGCGCGAGTGGCTCGACGGCGGCGGCGTGGCCGGCTTGCTGGCCGATCGCACCTTGGCCGAGGCCAGCGTGCCGTCCGCGCATCGATCCCGCACCCAGTGGATCGAGTTTCTCGGCCGGCCGGCGGCGTTTTCGGACGGCCCGTTCCGGCTGGCGGCGCTGCTGCGGCGGCGCGTGGTGTTCATGACCGGCCTCTACCATGGCGGCAACCGCTACGAGCTGCGCTTTGCGCCGCTGGCCGATTTCAGCCAGCGGCCGGCGCGCGGCCCCGGCGCCCAGGCCGCGCAGGATGCGGCGGTGCACGCGGCCATGACCCGCTACGTGCGCCTGCTGGAGGATCTGTGCCGTGAAACGCCCTGCAACTGGTTCAACTTCTTCGACTTCTGGGCCGGCACACCGGCTGACCCGCTGGTCGGCGCAACGAATGCCACTGATGCCAACCCTGCGATGGATCGCCCCCCTGCTGCTGTGTCTGAGCCTGTCTGGCCCGAGCCGAGCCGCCAGCTTTGATCTGGACACCTTGATGCGCAGCCTGGCGCAGGTCAAATCCGGCGAAGCCACCTTTGTCGAGAAACGCCAGGTGGCGCAGCTCGACCAGACGCTCGAATCGAGCGGCCGGCTCAGCTTCAGCGCGCCGGACACCTTCGTGCGCGAAACCCTCAAGCCGCGCCGCGAGCGCCTGGCCGTGGTCGGCAACCAGCTCACCATGAGCCAGAACAGCCGCAGCCGCAGCACCACGCTCGACTCGGTGCCCGAGGCGGCGGTGATCGTCGAGGCGATCCGTGGCACGTTGACCGGCAACCGCGAGACGCTGGAGCGCTACTTCACGACCCAGCTCAGCGGCGCTGCCGAGCGCTGGCAGCTCGACCTGGTGCCGCGCGAGGCCCGGCTGCGCGGCCAGGTGGCGCAACTGCGCGTCAGCGGCCGACAAGGCCAGCTGCAGGAAGTGCAGATGACGATGGCCGACGGCGACCACTCGGTGATGCAGATCGTGCCGCTGCCCGAAGCCCGCCCCGACGGCGAGCGGCCGTGACGGCACCGGTCGGCGCGCCGCGCCCGCTCTGGCGCCAGCCGGCGCTGTGGCTCTGGCTGGCGCTGCTGGCGCTGGCGGCGGGTCTGTGCGCGCGCGCCACCTACGTCGCCGATCTGTCGGCGTTTCTGCCGGCCGCGCCAACCGCCGAGCAGCGCGTGCTGCTGGCACAGCTCAAGAACGGCGCCACCGCGCGCGTGCTGATGCTCGGCATCCGTGGCGGCAGCGCGCCGCAGCGCACCGAGGCCTCGCGCCGGCTGGCCGAGGCGCTGCGCGCCAGCGGCGAGTTCGAAGCCGTCCACAACGGCGACCACCGCGCCGACGCCGCGACCGGCCAGTTCCTGTTCGAGCGGCGTTACCTGCTCAGCCCGAGCGTGAACGCGCAGCACTTCACTGTGGAAGGCTTGCGCGACGGCCTGGCCGACACGCTGGCGCTGCTCGGCACCCCGGCCGGCGCGACCATCAAGCCGCTGCTGTGGCGCGACCCGACCGCCGAGGCGGTGCACATGGCCGAGGCGATGCTGCCGGCCAGCGCGCCGCGCAGCGAAGACGGCGTCTGGGTCTCGCGCGAACAGGCGCGCGCCGTGCTGGTGGCCACCACCCGCGCCGACGGCGCCGATCTGGACGGTCAGGAGCACGCGCAAGCCCTGGTGCGCAGCTGCTTTGCCGCGCTGGCCGCGCCGGGCCTGACGCTGGAGCTGAGCGGCCCCGGCGTGTTCGGCGTCGAATCGCGCACCCGCATCAAGGCCGAGGTCGAGCGGCTGGCCAGCGCCGGCACGCTGGCGATGGTCGTGCTGCTGCTGGTGGCGTTCGGCTCGCTCAAGGCGCTCGGCATCGCGCTGCTGCCGGTTGCCAGCGGCGTGCTGGCCGGCATCGTCGCGGTCAGTCTGGGCTTCGGCCAGGTGCACGGCATGACGCTCGGTTTCGGCACCACGCTGATCGGCGAGGCGGTCGATTACGCCATCTACTACCTGGTGCAGGCGCGCGCCACCGGCCACGCTGGCTGGCGCCGCGACAAATGGCCGACGGTGCGACTCGGGCTCTGGACCTCGCTGGCGGGCTTTGCGGCGCTGACCTGGTCGGGCTTTGCCGGGCTGGCGCAGCTCGGCGTGTTCTCGATCAGCGGCCTGATCGCCGCCGCGCTGACCACTCGCTTCGTGCTGCCGCTGCTGGCGCCGCAGGGCAGCCCCGGGCTGGGCTTGCGCGCCTGGCTGGGCCGCCTGACCGGCCGGGTCACTGCAGCGCTGCCGCGCTGGCGCAGCGCGCTGCTGGCGGTGACGCTGGCGGCCTTTGCGGTGCTGCTCTGGTTGCCCTCACCGTGGCGCGGCACGCTGGCCTCGCTGAGCCCGGTGTCGGCCAGCGCACTGGCGCTCGATGCTTCGCTGCGCGCCGATCTGGGCGCCGCCGAGGCCGGCACGCTGGTCGCCATCGAAGCGCCCGACCAAGCCAGCGCGCTGGAGCGCGCCGAACAGGCCGGCGCGCGCCTCGACCCGCTGGTCGAACAAGGCTTGCTGCTCGGCTACGACTCGCCGGCCCGGCTGCTGCCCAGCCCCGCCACCCAGCTGGCGCGCCGCGCCGCGCTGCCCGACGCCGGCACGCTGCGCGAGCGCCTGGCGCAGGCAGCAGCCAGCGGGCCACTGCCGGCCGCGCGCATGGCGCCCTTCATCGACGATGTGCAGGCGCAGCGCCAACTGGCCCCGATCACGCTCGACAGCCTGAAGGGCTTGCCGCTGGCCAGCGCGGTGCAGGCCCAACTGACACCCGGGCGTGACGGCGCCCCCTGGACCGTGTTGCTGAACCTGCAGTTGCCGCCGGGCGGATCAGGCCTGGACGCGGCGCGCCTGCGCGAAGCGCTGCACGGCCTGCCCGACACCCGCGTGGTGCAGATCCAGCCCGAGCTGGACGCGATCTACGCCCATTACCTCGGCCAGGCGCGCTGGCAGGCCGGACTGGGCGCCGTCGCGGTGCTGCTGCTGCTGGGCTGGCATCTGCGCTCGCTGCGGCGCTTGTGGCAGGTGCTACTGCCACTGGCGGCCAGCGTGGTGTGGGTGCTGGCGGCCTTGACGCTCAGCGGCGGCGCGCTGGGCGTGCTGCATCTGGTCGGGCTGCTGCTGGTGGTGGCGGTCGGCTCCAACTACGCGTTGTTCTTTGACCATCTGCAGCGCCAGGCCGCGCCGGATGAGGACACGCTGGCCTCGCTGCTGATCGCCAATCTGACCACCGTGGCCTCGTTCGGTCTGCTGGCAACGGCCCAGGTGCCGGCGCTGGCCGCGATCGGCCAGACGGTCGCGCCCGGTGCGCTGCTGGGGCTGGTGTTGTCAGCAGCCTTCATTCCCAGGCCGCGTGACCCGGCGCCATAGCGGGCTCAGAGGGGCCTTATGGGAGAATCAGCCGCCTGAATCGCCCTCCGCAGCCACGCCGATTTCCCCTCAATTCCGTGATTTCGATGCCTTCCCGACCGAGCGTGTCACGCTGGCCGGTGCCCCCTTTGCTGCGAGTCAGCGTGATCGTCCACTGTGCGGCTGCCGTGGCGCTGCTTGCCGTGCCCGCGCAAGCGCTCTGGGTGCTGGCGGTGCTGGTCTGCAACCACCTGATCATCACCGTCTGCGGGCTCTCGCCCCGCTCCAGCGCGCTGGGCCACAACCTCGTGCGCCTGCCGGCGGCGGCGATCGCCCGCCACGAGGTGGCGCTCACCATCGATGACGGCCCCGACCCCGAGGTCACCCCGGCGGTGCTCGATCTGCTCGACGCGGCCGGCGTGCGCGCGACCTTTTTCTGCATCGCCAACCGCGCCCAGGCGCATCCCGAGCTGCTGCGCCAGATCGAGCAGCGCGGCCACAGCGTGCAGAACCACACCCAGAACCATCACCTGCACTTCTCGCTGCTCGGGCCGCGTGGCTTCGAGCGCGAAGTCAGTGCCGCGCAGGCCACGCTCACCGGGCTGACCGGCGTCAGGCCAACGCTGTTTCGCGCCCCGGCCGGTTTTCGCAATCCCTTTCTCGGCCCGGTGCTGCACCGCCAAGGCCTGACGCTGACAAGCTGGACCCGACGCAGCTACGACACCCGGATTGCCGACGCGGCGCAGGTGCTGGCCGGCCTGACGCGCGGGCTCGCCGCTGGCGACATCCTGCTGCTGCACGACGGCAATGCCGCGCGCATGGCCGATGGCCGGCCGGTGATCCTGGCGATGCTGCCGGCGCTGCTGGCCGCCTGCCAGCAGGCTGAACTCAAGCTGGTGACGCTGCCCGAAGCGCTCAGAGACAACGGATGACAACAACGACGACCGACGCCATGACGATGGTGCAGATTGCCAGCGACGCGCCCGCTTGGCGTCAATTGCTCAACCGGGCCAGCGCGCCCTACCGCCGCGCCGGTCGGTTTGCGCAGTACTTTGCGCGCGGCAAGCTCGGCATGGACCCGGTGTTTCGGCACTTGCTCGGGGCCGGCTTGATTGCGCCCAAGGCGCGCGTGCTCGACATCGGCTGTGGCCAGGGGCTGCTGGCCAGCCTGCTGCAGGCCTGCGGGCAGGCCCAAGCGGCGGGCCAGTGGGGGTCAGATTGGCCCGCCGCACCGTCGGCAGCGCGCGTCACCGGCATCGAGCTAATGTCGCGCGATGTCGAACGGGCTCGCGCGGCGCTGGGCGCGGCCGCCACCTTTGTCTGCGCCGACATGCGCCAGGCCGACTTCCCCGCAGCCGACGTGGTGGTCATCCTGGATGTGCTGCACTACATCACCCAGGCCGAGCAGGACCGCGTGCTGGAGCGGGTGCGCGATGCGCTGGTGCCGGGCGGCCGGCTGCTGCTGCGCGTCGGTGACGCCGCCGAGCGCAAGGGCTATGCGATCAGCCAGTGGGTGGACTGGACCGTGACCCGCATCCGGGGCCACCAGGTGCCACCCACCTACGGCCGGCCGCTGAGCGCCTGGATCGCGCAGCTGCAATCGCTCGGCATGAGCGTCGAGCCCCGGCCGATGAGCCAGGGCACCCCGTTTGCCAACGTTTTGCTGGTCGCGCAGCGCCAACCGAATGGGTCGGCGGGCGCCGACCACTCCGCATGAGACACACCATGACGCCACTGCCGATCACACATGCGACCCTGAGCACCGCGCTGGGCACCGGCTGTGAAGCCCATCGGACCGCCATTCAGGCCGGCCACACCGGCTTGCGGCCCTGCCGTTTTGAAGACGTCACGCTGCCGGGCTGGATCGGGGTGGTTGACGCCGTGGAAACCACCCAGTTGCCCGCCGCGCTGGCCGAGCACGACTGCCGCAACAACCGGCTGGCCTGGCTGGGGCTGCAGCAGGACGGCTTCAGCGAGGCAGTGGCCGCCGCGCGCACGCGCTGGGGCGCACACCGGGTTGCGGTGCTGCTGGGCACCAGCACCTCGGGCATCCTGCAGACCGAGCAGGCGTATCGTCGGCGCGAACCCGACGGCGCGCTACCGGCCGATTTCCACTATGCGCAGACCCACAACACCTACTCGCTGGCCGGCTTTGTCTGCGCCGCGCTCGGGCTGAGCGGGCCGAGCTGGGTGGTCTCGACCGCCTGCTCGTCCAGCGCCAAGGTGTTTGGCGACGCGGCGCGGCTGATCGAAGCAGGCTGGGCCGACGCAGCGGTGGTCGGCGGCGTGGACAGCCTGTGCCTGACCACCCTGTACGGCTTCAACTCGCTGGAGCTGTTCTCGCCCGAGATCTGCCGGCCGTGGGACGCGACTCGCTCCGGCATGTCGCTCGGCGAGGCCAGCGCGTTTGCGCTGCTGCAGCGCCAGCCCACGCCCGACGCCACACCGCTCGGCTGGCTGCGCGGCATCGGCGAGAGCAATGACGGCCACCACATGAGCACGCCACATCCTGAGGGCCTGGGCGCCATTGCCGCGATGCGCCAGGCGCTCGCCGAAGCGGGCTTGGCCCCGGAGCAGATCGACTACATCAACCTGCACGGCACCGCCACGCCCAACAACGACGCCGCCGAAGACCGTGCCGTCGCGGCGGTGTTTGGCGCTGGCGTGCCCTGCAGCTCGACCAAGGGCGCCACCGGCCACACGCTCGGGGCCGCTGGCGGAGTCGAGGCGGTGCTGAGCCTGCTGGCGCTGCAGGACCAATTGATGCCCGGCGGGCTGAATCTGCGCCAGCGCGATCCGGCCCTGCAGGCGGCCTACCTGAGCGAGAACCGCCGCGCGCCGCTGCGCCACGTGCTGAGCAATTCGTTCGGCTTTGGCGGTTCGAATGCAAGTCTGGTGCTGGGAGCGGCGTGATGGGTGTGCGAGTACAAGTTCTGGGCCTCGGCCTGATCGGTCCGGGCCTGAGCAGCTGGGCGGCGGCGCAAGCGGTGTTGCGCGGCGAGGCCGCACATGTCAGCGCGCCCACCGTCGTTCCGCCGCCGCAGCGCCTGCAAGCCGCCGAGCGGCGCCGCGCCGGGCTGTCGATCAAGCTGGCGATGGCCAGCGCCGACGCTGCCTGCACGGACGCGGGCGTCGATGCGCGGACGCTCGGCAGCGTGTTCACATCCTCCAACGGCGACGGCGCCAACTGCCACGCGCTGTGCGAGGTGCTGGCGAACCCGAATCCGGCCGATCGACTCATCTCACCGACGCGCTTCACCAACTCGGTCCACAACGCTGCCGCCGGCTACTGGCACATCGCGGTGGGCAACCGGGCGCCATCGACCAGCCTGTGCGCCTTCGACGCCAGCTTCAGCGTCGGCCTGATCGCGGCGCTGACGCAAGTGCAGACGCTCGGCCAGCCACTGCTGCTGGTCGCGTTTGACACGCCCTACCCCGAGCCGCTGCATGCGACCCGGCCGCTGCCCGACTCGATGGGCGTGGCGCTGATACTCGCGCCGGACTTGGCACCCGATCTGGCGCCAGAAGCCGCCGCCCAGCCGCCGCGCGCCCGCCTGTCGGTCGAGCTGGTGCCGACGCAGCTGGCCGGACCGGCCACGCCGTGCCGGGATGCCGCTCTGGAAGCGCTGCGCCGGCAAATCCCGGCCGCACAGGCCTTGCCGCTGCTCGAAGCGATCGCGCGCAGCGAGCCGGCGACGGTTGTGATCGACAGCCACCCGACCTCGGCACTGGCGCTGCAGATCGAGCTGTCGTTCGGAGCTGGCGATGCTCGACCATGAGGGCATCGCCCGTCTGATTCCACACAGCGGGCGCATGTGCCTGCTGGCACGCCTGCAGGCGTGGGACGACAGCGCCATCCGCTGCCTGGCCACCAGCCACACCGACGCCGACAACCCGCTGCGCAGCGCCAGCGGCCTGCTGGTGAGCGCCGCGATCGAATACGCCGCCCAAGCTGCCGCGCTGCACGGCGCCCTGATCGCCCAGGCCGCTGGCGGCAGCGCCACGCCGGGCTATCTGGCCAGCGCCCGCAGCGTGCAGTGCCACCGCCTGCGCCTGGACGATCTGCCCGGCGCGCTGCAGATCGACGCCACCCGCCAGGCTGGTGATGCGCGCCAGCTGCTCTACGCCTTCAGCGTCAGCCACGCCGGCCAGGTGGTGGTGGCAGGCCGGCTGGCGGTGGTGCTCAATACGCCGCTACCGGCTTGAGCGCCGCCGTGCGCAAGGGCCACCTTGACGACCTGACGGCCCAGAGCTGAACCGGACGGCTGTCGTACATTGCCGGGTTTGGCGCGACCCAGCCACGGGCCGTGCGGTGGAGAAAAACCTCGATATGACGACGACCATCAAACGCGCCCTGGTGACCGGTGCCAGCGGCGCCATCGGCAGCGCCATCGCGCAGCGCCTGGCCGCCGACGGCCTGCATGTGATCGTGCATGCCAACACGCGGCTGGAGGCAGCCGAGGCGCTGGCCGCGCAGCTGCGCGACGCCGGTGGCTCGGCGCAGGCAGTGGCGTTTGACATCACCGACGCACCGGCCAGCAGCGCTGCGCTGGCGGCCTTGCTCACGGAGGGGCCGATCCAGGTGCTCATCAACAACGCCGGCATCCACGATGACGCGGTGTTTCCGGGCATGCGCCCGGAGCAATGGCGCCGCGTCATCGACGTGTCGCTGAACGGTTTTTTCAACGTCACGCAGCCGCTCACGCTGCCGATGCTGCGCACCCGCTGGGGCCGCATCATCAGCATCAGCTCGGTGGCTGCGGTGGCTGGCAATCGCGGCCAGGTCAACTACGCCGCCGCCAAGGGCGCGCTGCACAGCGCCAGCAAGGCCTTGTCGCTGGAGCTGGCCAGCCGTGGCGTCACGGTCAACGTGGTGGCGCCGGGCATCATCGCCTCGGCGATGGCCGACGCCGTGTTCGACCCGAAGGCGATCGCCGAGCTGGTGCCGGCCAAGCGCGCCGGCACGCCTGAGGAGGTGGCGGCACTGGTCGGCTTTCTGGCCGGCACCGAGGCCGGCTACATCAGCGGCCAGGTGATCTCGATCAACGGCGGGATGATCTGATGGACGCCGCCACGCCTGTGCTGTCGGCCGCTTCGGCCGCCGCGCGCGCCGCCGGCGTGCACGCCAGCGAGGCGCTGCTGTTTTCGGTGCTGCTGCAGCTGGTCATCATCGTGCTGGCCGGGCGGCTCGGCGGGGTGGTGGCGCGGCGCATCGGCCAGTCGGCGGCGGTGGGCGAGATCGTCACCGGGCTGCTGCTCGGGCCGTCACTGTTCGGCGCGCTGGCGCCGGAGCTGTTCGCGCTGGTGTTTCGCTCCAGCGGGCCGCAGACGCTGACCATCCTGTCGCAGATCGGCCTGCTGCTGCTGATGTTCCAGATCGGCCTGGAGTTCGACTTCAGCCACTTGAGCGAGCAGCGCAACCGCCGCGCGGTCTGGTGGGTGGCGATCGCCGGCATGCTGGCGCCGTTCGGGCTCGGGCTGCTGTTCGCGGCACTGCTGCCGGACGCCTACCTGACCGGCGGCTCGCGCTTCGCGTTCGGGCTGTTCGTCGCCACCGCGTTCTCGATCACGGCGCTGCCGATCCTGGGCCGCATCATGATCGAGTTCGACCTGACCCGCACGCCGCTGGGCGTCATCACGATCAGCGCCGCCGCCATCAACGATGTGGTCGGCTGGCTGCTGCTGGCGCTGGTGACGGCGCTCAGCACCGCCGCCTTCTCGGCAGGCGCCTTTGCGCTGGAGGTGCTGCTGGTGATCGGCTTCGGCCTGCTCGCGTGGTTCGTGATCCGCCCGCCGCTGGAGCGCTTTGCCAAGGCACGCCTGGCGGCCGACGCCGGCACGCTCGGCCCGACGCTGATGGGCGTGGTGCTGGCGCTGATCTTCGCGATGGGCATGGCGACCTACAAGCTAGGCATCTTCGCCATCTTCGGCGGCTTCATGGCCGGCGTGCTGCTGCACCGCCAGCGCGAGTTTGTCGAGGCCTGGCAGACGCGGGTCGGCAGCTTCGTGCAGGTGTTCTTCCTGCCGATCTTCTTCACCTACACCGGGCTGCGCACCGACATCGGCGCGCTGGCCAGCGCCAGTGCCTGGGGCTGGTGCGCACTGCTGATCGCGCTGGCCACACTCGGCAAGTTCGGCGCCTGCACGCTGGCGGCCCGGCTGGCGGGGCTGTCGCCGCTGGCGGCCCGGCTGGTCGGCGTGATGATGAACACCCGCGCGCTGATGGAGCTGATCATCATCAACGTCGGCTACGACCTGGGCGTGATCAGCCGCGAGGTCTTCACGATGCTGGTGCTGATGGCGGTGTTCTCGACCATCGTCACGACGCCGCTGCTGCGGCGCTGGCTGCCGGGCCTGCATGGCGACGCGGTGCTGGCCGGTCGGCGCCCGCCGATGTTGCCGGTGGTGCCGGCCGTGAGCGCAGGCGAGGCGGCCTGAGCGACAGCAGCCGCCGCTACCGGCTCAGCGCCCGCGCAGGTGAAACGGCGGGCGCCCGGCCAGCCGCTGCGCCAGCAGCAAGGGCAGCCGCAGCAGGAACTCCAGCACCAGGCGGGTGTGCATCCAGGTCAGCAGGACGTTGTCGCGCAGATAGTTGAAGTGCGAGACACCGCCCTCGTCGGCGCGCAGGTACTTGACCGGCGCCGGCAGATTCAGCGGCGCCACACCGCGCCAGGCCAGCCGCACCACCGCCTCGGTGTCGAAGTCGAAGCGGCGCATCCACGGCTGATGCCGCATCACCGCGATCAGGTCGGCGATCGGATAGACGCGGAAACCGTAGAGCGAGTCGGCAATGCCGGCGCCAAGCGTCTCCAGATTGGTCCAGCCGTTCGAGATGCGCCGGCCGCGCACCCGCAGCAGCGGCGCCGAGGCGTCGAACACCGGCTGACCCAGCACCATGGCGTCGGGCTGCGCCTGCGAGGTGCGCATGAAGGGCGCGATCAAGTCGGCCGGATGCTGGCCGTCGGAGTCCATCGTCAGCGCATGCGTGCAGCCGGCTTGCTGCGCGGCTTGCAGGCCGGCCAGCACGGCCGCGCCCTTGCCGCAGTTCTCGGCCAGCACGATCAGGTGCAGCTGCGGGTCGGCCGCCGCCATCTGGCGCAAGCCGTCGGTACTGCCATCGGTGCTGCCATCGACCACCACCCAGACCGGCGCCCACTGGGCGCGCGCGTCGCGCACGGTTTCCAGCACCTTGGCGCCGGCGTTGTAGGTCGGGATGATCACGGCATGAGTTGGCGAGGGCAGCGTCACGAACCGAGATCCTTCCTGAAATAGTCTTCGAGCCGCGCCAGCAGCTCATCGTGGTCAGCCGTGGGCTCGAAGCGCTCGCCGAGCCGGGCCTTGAACACGATCGGCACCGGCGGCAGGCGCCACAGCGGCCAGCCTTTGCCGAGATAGGGTGAATCGGTCTCGATCAGCACGGTCTGGATCGGCACCTTGGCGCGGTGCGCGATCAGCGTGATGCCGGGCCGGAACGGGTGGATCTGCCCCGGCGCCGGACTGCGCGTGCCTTCCGGAAACAGGATCAGCTGATCGCCGGCGCGCAGGCTATCCACCGCGCTGCGGATCATCTGCCGGGCCGAGTCGTTGACGATGTAGCTGGCCAGCCGCGCACCCGCGCCAAGAAAGACGTTGCGCATCAGCGAGCCTTTCATGACACAGACACTGCGCGGCAGGCGTGCGACGATCATCAGCGCGTCGAGCAGGCTGGGATGATTCGCGGCCAGAATGAGGCCGCCGGGCTCGTCGTTCAGCACATCGAGCGCCTCGGCATCGAGGCGCATCAGCCCGCTCAGGCGCGCGCAGAACCAGTAGAACCGGTAGCCATAAGCGATGCCGGCCCGGCCGACGCTCTTGGCCCGCCCGGCCGGCAGCAGCGGCTGCAGCACAAAGGCGGTCGCGTTCCAGGTCAGCGAGATCACGCCGAGCCAGGTCACCAGGACCAGCATCCACGCCGTCAGCAGCCAACGCACCGGCAGGGCCGGGCGGCGAGTCAAGTCAGTCGTCATGCGAGCGAGCATCTTGAGTGGAACGAGCCAGCACCCAGGCCACGGCCACCCCGACCGAGAGGGCTTGACGCTGGCGCAGCAGGGGACTGTCGGCAAAAACAGCACCATCCAGCCGGTCGTAGCGGACAAACCAGCCGACCCAGCTGCGCTCGAAGCGCTGCGACAGCGCCGCCAGCGTCTGCCAGCCGGCGTAGCCGGCCCGGGCTTCATAGGCCGGCCGGGTTGCGGTGGCATCCATCGCCGCAACACCGTAGTAGTGCGCGTGATAGCGCTGCGAGCCGTAGCTCAGGCCGGCCTGCAGACCCAGGTTCCAGCCGCCAGCCAGGCGCGGCAGATCCAGACTCAAGGTCGGCGTGAACACCTCGCCGATGATCTGCGGCTCGCGGGTCAGGCTGATGGCGGCGCGCAGCGGCAGCTGCAGATCAAGCTGCGCCGGGCCAGCGGCGGCGCGCCAGAGGTGCAGATCGAGCTTCGGCCCCAGCTCGATGGTGGCCGGCAAGTCGGCCATGCCGGCGCGGGTCGGGTTGTCGCGGCTGCGGGCCGGCGCGGAGGCCGTCAGGCTCAGATTCAGCTCGGCCTGCGGGCTGTCGATCAGCACCGCGCGGGCGCCTTCGCGGTCGGCGCGCAGCCAGCGGCCCCGATAGATCAGGTACGGCAGCGGCAGCAGATAGTGGTGCGAGACATCGGCGCCACGGTAATCGGGCAACTGCAGCGCCGCAGCGCCCAGCCCCAGCTCCCACAGTGGCAGATGGCCTTCCACCTCGTCGGCCGCCTGGCAGCTTGACGCCGCCAGGGCCAGCAGCACCGCGACGCTGCAACGGGCGCAACGTGACAACGAGCTCAAGCGGCAGCTCCCAGACGGGCGCTGCCCTGCACCTCGATTTCCACCAGCAGTTCGCTGCGACAGATGTCGGCATGCAGATACAGCGCGCCGCAGGCAGCCGGTGAGTCGGCCTGCACCGCTTGCTCGAACACCGCGCGCACGCGGGGCAGGTCGGCGGCGTGGCGCAGGTAGATGGTGTGATCCATGCGGCTGAGCTCGAAGCGGGCGCTGGTGCGGGCGTGCACTGCGTCCAGCAGCGCAGCCAGGTTGCGCAGCGTCTCCTCGGTCTGGCGCACCACATCGCCCCGGTGCACCGAGGCGTCGCCGACGATGCTGGCGGTGCCGGAGATGAACAGGGTCTCGAGGCCCGGCGCCAGTTCGACCAGCGCCGCGCGCGAGAAGGTCGGGCTGCGCGGGCCGTACTCGCTCGGGTAGTGATAGGCGCTGGTCTGGCGCGGGTTCTCGACCGGCCGTGGCGCCACCGGCCCGGCCAGGAACGCCAGCGTCAGCGGCCCGCCGTGATGGCCCAGCGCGCAAGCCGCCGGCGCGCCCTCGAAGGCGCTCTGGCCGGCGTCGAGAAAGGCCTGCTGGCGGCCGATGTTGAAGTGCCGGTACAGCTCCAGCCCGTCGAGATCGGCGTTGATGTCGGGCAGGTAGTTCCAGATCTTCAGCAGGTGCAGGCCCGGATGGCTGCGCAGCACGCGGAACAGGTCGGCGTACAACTGCCGCGTGCGCTCCTGCAGATCGCGGCCGTGACTCGGCACATCGAGCCGCGCCGCGCCGTACAGCCACGCGCCGTCGAAGGCGTGGTGGATGCAGCCGGTCTGGCCGTGCTGCGACGCCCGGTTGCTCAGCCAACGCTCGATGACCGGCTCAGGCGGATGCAGCAGCGCCGGCGCGCCCGGCGTCACCTCACCAGAGCCGCGCTGCAGACGCTGCCCGAGCAGGTGGGTGTCGGGTCGGCTGAGCGTGTCGAAACGGTGCGGCGTGCGCTCGAAAACCAGGGTCACGTGGTACTCGCCTCGACGTCGCGGATATTGATCTTGCGCTGGCGCCAGGCCCGCCAGGTGCGCCTGCCGTGCGCCAGCGAGACCATGTAATACATCGTCTTGAACAGGCGCAGCGGCCCCCACAACGGCGTCTTGCCGTGGATATCACCGGCCAGCAGCGACAGCAGCGCTTCCTTCATCCGCAGCGGATTGCTCGGATACATGAAGAACTCGCGCATGGTCGGATTGGTGACGCGGAAGATGAACCAGCTGAACTCCTTGGGGCCGAAGCGCATGAACTTCTCGAACTTGCTGCGCTCGGCGGCGGCCTGGCGCGGCTGATCGAGCGTGGCGTCGATCAGCGGCACGGCGGCGAACGCGCTCTTCATCGCCAGATAAACGCCCGACGAGAACACCGGATCGATGAACGCGAAGGCGTCGCCGAGCATCGCGTAACGCTCGCCGGTGCAGTGCGTGCCGGTGTAGGCGTAGTTGCCGGTGGCATGCACCATGTCATCGACCAGGGTGGCGTCTTTCAGCCGATCGGCCAGATCGGGACACATCGCGATGGTTTCGCGGAAGAACTCCAGCAGCGGCGTCTTGCGCGACTTCATGTAATAGGGCCAGCACACTGCGCCGATGCTGGTGGTGCCATCCGCCAGCGGAATGAACCAGAACCAGCCGTGCTGGAACCACAGGATGGTGATGTTGCCTTCCTGCTTGCCTTCGAGCCGCCGCGCGTTGGTGTAGTGGCCGAAGATCGCCGAGCTGCTGTGCTTCGGGTGCTTGTGCTTCGATTTGAACTGGTTGGCCAGCAGCGTGTCGCGGCCGGTGGCATCGACCAGATAGCGGCAGCGCCAAGTCTGCCGGTGGCCGTCGTCAGCCTCGACCTCGACCGTGGCGCCGTCCGCATCAAAGCTGACCTGGCGGGCCCGCTGGCCTTCAAGGGTGCGGGCCCCCGCCGCCGCCGCGTGGCGAAACAGTATTTCGTCGAGTTCCGAGCGCCGCACCTGCCAGGCGTAGGGCATCGATTTGTCGATGGCGTCGCCGAATTCGATGTAGCTGCGGTGCGCATGGGTCGGCGAGACAAACTCGACGCCCCATTTGGGCATGCCGATTCGCTCGACTTCGGCGCGCACGCCCAGCTCGTCAAACAGCGCGACGTTGGCCGGCAGCAGCGACTCGCCGACGTGAAAGCGCGGGTGATGGGCTTTTTCCAGCATCGTGACGCTGCGACCTTGCCGCGCCAGCAGGGTGGCCAGCGTCGAGCCGGCCGGGCCGCCGCCGACGATCAGGACATCGCAACTGGTCGGCGAAAGTCCGCTGGCTGGGGACGCAGAGGTGGCATCAGACATGGAAAACAACTCCCTTAAGCACGGCGGCGCTGATTGTAGGTGAGCCGATCAGCGGGAAAAACTGCCCGCCTGGCCGCACATGCGCGGGTTGCGCCGTGATCGCCCGGCGCGCTGGCGCATGCCACCGAATCCAAACTCGACCGGCCAGGTCGGCACCTTGGTTGCCATAACATGACGCCATGACGGCCCGAATCGCGCGATCGATGCCCAGAACACGCCAAGGAGGAACACCATGAAACTCGCCCTCATCACCGATATCCATGCCAACCGCGAGGCGCTGGAGGCCTGTCTGGAGCAGGCGCATCTGCACGGCGCCGACCGGATTGCGCTGATGGGTGATTTCGTCGGTTACGGCGCTGATCCGGCCTGGGTGCTGTCGTGCGTGCAGGATCTGGTCGCGCAAGGCGCCATCGCCGTCAAGGGCAACCACGACGAGGCGGTCGTGAACGGCCCCTCGCCGAACTTGATCGAGGATGCCCGACGCGTCATCGCCTGGACCCGCGAGCAGCTCAGCGCCGAGCAGATCGAATTTCTGGCCGAGCTGCCCTACCAGCAGGAAGACAGCGGCTGCCTGTTCGTGCACGCCAACGCCTTTGCACCGACGCAGTGGGAATACATCGTCAGTCGCAACGAAGCCGTGCGCAGCATGCACGCCACCCACTGCCGCCACACCTTTGCCGGCCATGTGCACCAGCCGATGCTGTATCACATGTCGAGCACCGGCAAGATCGCCGACTTCCGCCCGACGCCCGGCGTGGCGGTGCCGGTGCCCTCGCACCGCCAGTGGCTGGCGATTCCCGGTTCGGCGGGGCAACCGCGCGACGGCAATCCGGCCGCTTGCTGGGCGCTGTTCGACACCGCGCGCCTGACATTGACCTTCCACCGCGTGCCCTACGACTTCGAGGCCACCGCCGCCAAGATCATCGCCGCCGGCCTGCCACGCGGCCTGGGCGAACGACTGCAGCATGGCACCTGAGATGAAAACCCACTCCACCGCCCCGCTTGAGGCGGGCCAGGTCATCGACGGCTTCGTGCTGCAGGAAAAGCTGCATCAGGGCGGCATGGCCAACCTCTGGCGTGTCACGCACCCCGAGCATCCCCTGCCGATGATCATGAAGGTGCCGCGCATCAAGGGCGGCGAGGATCCGGCCACCATCGTCGGCTTCGAGGTCGAGCAGATGCTGCTGCCGATGCTGAAAGGCGTGCACGTACCGCGCTTCATCGCCAGGGGTGACTTCACGACCCGGCCCTACATCGTCATGGAGCTGATCGCGGGCGATTCGCTGCGGCCGCGCCTGGAGCAGGCGCCGCTGCCGATTGCCGAGGTGGCCGCCATCGGTGCCCGGGTCGCCACCGCGCTGCACGACCTGCACCGCCAGCATGTGATCCATCTCGACATCAAGCCGAGCAACATCCTGTTCCGGCCCGGCGTCGATGGCCAGCTGGGCGAGGCGGTGCTGGTCGATTACGGCCTGAGCCGCCACGACCACCTGCCCGATCTGCTCGACGAGGAATTCAACCTGCCGATGGGCACCGGGCCCTACATGTCGCCCGAACAGGTGCAGTTCGTGCGCAGCGAGCCACGCTCCGACCTGTTCGCGCTCGGCGTCATGCTCTACCACCTGACCACCGGCGAGCGCCCGTTCGGCGCGCCGACCAGCGTGCGCGGTTTGCGTGAACGGCTCTACAAGGAGCCGGTGCCGCCGCGCGCGCTGCGGCCCGACTGCCCGCCCTGGCTGCAGGAAATCATCCTGCGCTGCCTGGAAGTGCAGGCCGACAAGCGGCATCCGAGCGCGGCGCATCTGGCGCACGACCTGCAGCGCCCCGAGCATGTCGTGCTGACCGCGCGCGCTGACAAAACCGGCAGCTCCGGCCGGCTGCAAACCTTCAAGCGCTGGTTCAGGGCCATCGGCGCCGAGCCGACCGCCAAAAGCTGTGTGGCCGATCAGCTCAAGCGCGCGCCGATCGTGATGGCCGCCGTCGACGTGCACGGCGCCACCGACGAGTTGCTCGACCTGCTGCGCGAGACCGTGCGCCGCATCGTCTTCACTGAAGCCGGCGCGCGCCTGGCGTGCGTGAGCGTGATGCGCACCAACCGCATCGGCATGGACGAGCTGACCGACGCCCAAGGCGAGAGCAAGCACGTCAAGCAACTGGTCGGCCTGAAACACTGGGCCCGGCCGATCTCGCAGGCGCTCAACCTGAGTGACAGCCACCTGACCTTCCACGTCCTCGAAGCGCCGGACGCCGCCAGCGCGATCGTCGAATTTGCCGCCAAGAACCAGGCCGACCACATCGTGATGGGCGCGCGTGGCAACTCGGCGCTGCGGCGCTATCTGGGCAGCGTGTCCTCGCAGGTGGTGGCGCAAGCCGACTGCACCGTCACGGTGGTGCGGGTGCCGAGCGGCGGGCAAGGCGAGTCGGCCGAGTAACACCGGCCCGAAATATGACTTTCAGCCACTGCGCGTACGCAGCGGTGTGCCTAGAGTCACAGGCGTGAAGGCTCCTCCCGCCTGAAACCTGCCCATGCACACCTTCGAGCTTGAGCCCCTGCTGACCGCCTTGCCCGGCGACGCCCCTTGCGGCGCCGATCTGGTCTATGACCCCGCTTTCACGGCGCTGGAAGAAGCCGCCAAAGGCAAGCCCGAACAGCAGTACGGCGACACCATCATCGCGGCGGTCGAGCCCGACTGGCGGCAGGTCAAGGAACAGGCCCTGCGGCTGGCCGGCCGCACGCGTGATCTGCGCATCGCCGTCTGGCTGCTGCGCAGCAGCACCCGGCTCGACGGCGTGCTGGGCGCCGCCACCGGCTTCGAGTTGCTGCAAGGTCTGCTGGAGCGGCACTGGCCGCTGCTGCACCCGCAGCTCGACGCCAGCGACCACGACGACCCGACCGAGCGGCTCAACGCACTGGCGCCGCTGACGCATCCCGCTGAAGTGCTGGCAGACCTGCGCGCCGCGCGGCTGGCCAGCGCGCCGATCGATTTGCGGCTGCGCGATCTGGAACTGGTGTTCAACCGCGCCGAGCCGAGCGCAGGCGAAACCGTGCTGAGCGAAGACGGCGCACTGCAGGCGCTCCTTGATGCCGAGGCGCGCACGCCCGGCTTGCTCGACGCACTGCAGACGCTGCAGCGCTGCGCGCGCGCCATCGACCAGCAGATCGACAGCCACGTCAGCGCCGGTCTCGGGCCGGACCTGGTGCCGCTGCAGAAACTGCTGCATGGCGCGGCCGAAGCAGCCCGCCGCGCCGCCGCCGGCGCAAACGACCCGGCCGCCGCGCCTGCGCCGAGCGCCGCCGCCCCGAACCAGAACACGCCCAGCAGCCCGGTCGCCGCGCGTGTCAGCGCCTACGAAGTCGGCGCGATCAGCTCCCGCGAAGACGCAGTGCGGGCGCTCGGCCGCATCAGCGACTGGATCGAGCGTAACGAACCCAGCAATCCGGCGCCGCTGCTCATCAAGCGCGCGCAGCGCCTGATGAGCAAGAACTTCCTCGACATCATTCGCGACCTGGTGCCCGACGGCCTCGATCAGATCGAGCGCCTGGCCGGCCTGGACCGCGAGTGAGGTCCTGACGCACATCACCCCCTGGAGCACTCCACATGGCCACCAGCAGTCAGAAATTCATCGCCCGCAACCGCGCGCCGCGCGTGCAGATCGAATACGACGTCGAGACCTACGGCGCGCAGAAGAAAGTCCAGCTGCCCTTCGTGATGGGCGTGCTGTCCGACCTGTCCGGCAAGCCGACCGAGCCGCTGCCGCCGGTGGCCGATCGCAAGTTTCTCGACATCGATGTGGACAACTTCGATGCGCGCATGAAGGCGGTGAAACCGCGCGTGGCCTTCCAGGTGCCGAACACGCTGACCGGCGAAGGCAATCTGGCCATCGACATCACCTTCGAGAACATGGACGACTTCTCGCCGGGCGCGGTGGCGCGCAAGGTCGAAGGCCTGCGCCAGTTGCTCGAAGCGCGCCAGCAGCTCGCCAACCTGATCACCTACATGGACGGCAAGACCGGCGCGGAAGAATTGCTGGCACGCGTCATCAAGGACGCCGCGCTGCTGCAATCGCTGTCGCAGGCGGCCAAATCGGCCCCGGCGGCGGATGGCAGCACCGAGCCAGGCAGCTGATTAATGCAGAAACCCCTGAACGTGGCACCGGCAAATACCGCCTGAACCCCGCATGGAGCACCAGATGGCCGCAGACACCTCGACCCAGACCAGCGCGCTGCAAGGGATTGAATATGAAGGTGGCGATTTTGCATCGCTGCTGAACAAGGAATTCAAGCCCAAGACCGACGAGGCCAAGAGCGCCGTCGAGCAGGCCGTGCAAACCCTGGCACAGCAGGCGCTGTCACAAACCAACCTGATCAGCAGCGATGTGATCGGCTCGATCGAGGCACTGATCGCCGAGCTCGACACCAAACTGACCGAGCAGCTCAACAACGTCCTGCATCACGCTGATTTTCAGAAACTGGAGAGCAACTGGCGCGGCCTGCATTACCTGATCAACAACACCGAAACCGACGAGATGTTGAAGATCAAGTTCATGAACGTCAGCAAGGCCGATCTGGGCAAGACCCTGAAACGCTACAAGGGCACCGCTTGGGACCAGAGTCCGATCTTCAAGAAGGTTTACGAAGAAGAATATGGTCAGTTTGGCGGCGCACCCTTCGGCTGCCTGGTGGGGGATTATTATTTCGACCAGAGCCCGCCCGATGTGGAGTTGCTCGGCGAGATGAGCAAGATCGCCGCCTCGGCGCATGCGCCCTTCATCGCTGCGGCCAACCCAGCGTTGATGCAGATGGGTTCCTGGCAGGAGCTGGCCAATCCGCGCGATCTGACCAAAATATTCACCACGCCGGAATACGCCAGCTGGCGCTCGCTGCGCGAATCGGACGACGCCCGTTATGTGGGCTTGGCGATGCCGCGTTTCCTGGCGCGCATTCCCTATGGCGCCAAGACCAGCCCGGTGGCCGAGTTTGATTTCGAGGAAGATACCGGCAGCGCCGACCACAGCAAATACACCTGGGCCAATTCAGCCTACGCGATGGCGGTCAACATCAACCGCTCGTTCAAGCTGTACGGCTGGTGCTCGCGCATCCGTGGCATTGAATCGGGCGGTTCGGTCGAAGGGCTGCCCACCCATACCTTCCCGACCGATGACGGCGGCGTCGACATGAAATGTCCGACCGAGATTGCCATCAGCGACCGGCGCGAGGCCGAACTGGCCAAGAATGGTTTCATGCCGCTGGTGCACAAGAAGAACAGCGACTTCGCCGCCTTCATCGGCGCGCAGTCGCTGCAGAAACCAGCCGAATACGATGACCCGGACGCCACCGCCAACGCCAATCTGGCGGCACGGTTGCCCTATCTTTTTGCCTGCTCGCGTTTTGCGCATTATCTGAAATGCATGGTGCGCGACAAGGTCGGCTCGTTCAAGGAGCGTGCTGACGTGCAACGCTGGCTGCAGGACTGGATCATGGATTATGTCGATGGTGATCCGGCCCATTCCTCTGAAGAAACCAAGGCGCGCCGCCCGCTGGCCGCCGCCGAGGTGGTGGTGGAAGACGTGGAAGGCAATCCCGGTTATTACACCTCGAAGTTTTTCCTGCGACCGCATTATCAGCTCGAAGGGCTGACGGTTTCGCTGCGGCTGGTTTCCAAGCTACCGTCGCAAAAGACAGCTTGAGACGGCAGAGCCGGCCCCCGGAGGCGATACCCCCGCGCCTCCACCCTGAAACCGCCGGCCTTTGAACATCAGGTGGGTGTGCCCCAAGGAGCGAAGTCATGGCTGTAGACATGTTTATCAAGATCGGCGACATCAAGGGCGAAGCCCAGGATGGCGATCACAAGGACTCGATCGACGTCCTGGCGTGGAGCTGGGGATTGAGCCAGAGCGGCACCACCCACATGGGCTCGGGCGGCGGTGCCGGCAAGGTGAATGTGCAGGATCTGTCGTTCACCAAATACGTCGATGCCAGCTCGACCGCACTGGTGGTGTCGGCCTGCAAGGGCACCCACATCAAGGAGGCCAAGCTGACGGTGCGCAAGGCCGGCGACACGCCGCTGGAATACATCAAGATCACGCTGGAAGACTGCCTGGTGTCGTCGCTGTCGACCGGCGGCAGTGGCGGCGAAGATCGCCTGACCGAGAACGTCACGCTCAACTTCGCCAAGTTCAAGGTCGAGTACACCTCGCAAGCCAAGACGGGTGGCAAGGCCGCCACCACCACGGCCGCCTGGGACATCGCCGCCAACAAGCCGATGGGCTGACGCATCCCAGACAGACGCAGCACCGGGCTGCAGGAGGGCCATATGGCGCAAGGCGACATGTTTCTGCGGATCGAAGGCAGCAAGCAGGGGCTGATCAAGGGCGAGTCGGCCGATGCCGCGCACACCGGCGAGATCGACCTGCTGTCCTGGTCATGGGGCATGGACGGCAGCGTCAGTGCCTTCGGCCAGGCCACCGCACGCACCACGCTGCAGGAGCTGATCGTCTTCAAGCGCGTCGACAGCGCCAGCACCGCGCTGATGTCGGCGCTGCGCAACAACGAAGTCATCAAGAAGGCGGTGCTGGTGGCGCGCAAGGCCGGCGGCGCGGCGCCGGTCGAGTACTTCAAGATGACGATGGAAAAGGCCCGCATCACCGCGCACCGCATCAACGGCAGCGACGGCAGCCCGGAGCTGCGCGAGGAGGTGCACATCGCCTTCTGGAAAGTGCAGATCGAGTACCGACCGCAGGACAGCGGCGGCGGCGGGCGCGGCGCCCACACCTTCGATGCTGAAGTCTCGCCACAGGTCTGAACCCTGACCGAGCCCGCACACCCATGGCCACCTCAGCACTGCGTGACCGCCTGCAACCGGCACTGCTGGACCGCCTCACCGACGACGCCCCGCAGGCTGGCAGCACCGAGGCGCCCGAGCAGCGGCTCATGTCGAAGACGCAACTGCGCGCGGCGGTGCTGCGCGATCTGGGCTGGTTGTTCAACGCCGTGCAGCCGATGGCCGAGCAGCTGCGCGAGTACCCGCACGCCTTGGCCTCGGTGCTGAACTACGGCCTGCCACCGATCTCGGGCCAGCTGGCCTCGAAGATCGACATCAGCCAGATCGAGCGCAGCCTGCGCGACGCCATCCTGCGCTTCGAGCCACGGCTGCTGGAGCAGGCGCTCTCGGTGCGCGCCATCGAGGCCAGCGGCGTGCTCGACACCCACAACGTCATCGAGTTCGAGATTCACGGCTTTCTGTGGGCCCAGCCGGTACCGCTCGAATTGCTGCTGCGCACCGAGCTGGATCTCGAAGCCGGCCAGGTGCAGGTGCACGACCTCAGCCTCGGAGGACGGGCCTGATGGATCCCGGCCTGCTGCGGCTCTACAACCAGGAGCTGGCGCACCTGCGCAGCGTCGGCGCCGAGTTCGCTCAGCAGTTTCCGAAGATCGCCGCGCGGCTGACGCTGGACGGCATCGAGGTCGCCGACCCCTACGTCGAGCGGCTGCTGGAGGGCTGCGCTTTCCTGGCCGCGCGGGTGCAGCTGAAGATCGACGCCGAGTACCCGCTGTTCGTGCAGCACCTGCTGGAGACGCTCTATCCGAACGCGCTCTCGCCCGTGCCGTCGATGACGGTGCTGCGCCTGCAGCCCGATCTGGCCGACCCGAATCTGGCCAAGGGCGCGGTGGTGCCACGCGGCGCGGCAGTACTCAGTCCGGTGCGCGGCCAGGACACCCGCTGCGAATTCCGCACCGCCCACGAAGTGCGGCTCTGGCCGCTGGAGCTCAGCGCGGTGCGCTACAGCGCCCACACCGCCGACTTGCCACTGGCGCAGCTGCCGGTGGCGCGCCAGGCGCGCAGCAGCCTGCGGCTGCGGCTGCGCCTGCACGGCGGGCTGCGTTTCAGCGATCTGCCGCTCGACGCCCTGGCGCTGCACCTGAGCGCGCCTGACGAGGTCAGCTACCGGCTGCACGAGCTGCTGCACGGCGCCGCGATCGGCACCTGGGTGCCGCTGCCGAGCGCTGCGAGCGGCAGCACCAGCCCAGTGCAGAGCCAATGGCGCCACGCCGACGACAGCCTGCGCGCGCCCGGCTACGCCGACAACGAAGCGCTGCTGCCCGACACGCTGCGCGGCTTCAGCGGCTACCGGCTGATGCAGGAATACGCCGCGCTGCCGCAGCGCTTCCTGTTTGTCGAACTGGCCCAGCTGCGCGCCCGGCTGGCGCGCATCGCCAGCGACGAGGCCGAGATCGTCATCCTGTTCAGCCGCAGCGAGCCGACGCTGGAAGCGCTGGTCGATGCCGACAGCCTGGCGCTGTACTGCACGCCGGCCATCAACCTGTTCCCGCGCCGACTCGACCGCATCCAGACCGGCACCGGGGCCGACGCGGCGCCGGCCTGGGAACACCATGTCGTGCCGGACCGGACCCGGCCGCTCGACTTCGAGGTCTACAGCCTGCAGTCGGTTACCGGGCATGGCGTCGGCCGGGTGGCGGAGCAGACCTTTCTGCCGCTCTACACCAGCGTGCACACCGAAGGCGCGCAACACGCCGCCTACTACACCGTGCGACGCGAGCCGCGCCTGCTCTCGCCGCGCCAGCAGCAGCAAGGCGCCCGCTCGTCCTACATCGGCACCGAGGTCTACCTCTCGCTGGTCGATGCGCGGCAGGCGCCGTATGCCGAAGACCTGCGCCAGCTCTCGCTCAGCGCGCTGGTGACGAACCGCGATCTGCCCTTGCTGCTGCCCGGCGGCGGCCAGCGCGAGGCGCGCAACCCCACCGGCAACAACGGCGGCAATGGCAGCACCAGCACCGGCTGGGCCCTCGAAGCGCCCGGCCCGATCAAGGCGGTGCACTGCCTGCGCGGCCCGACCGCGCCGATCGTGCGGCTGCCGCGCGGCGAGCTCGGCTGGCAGCTCATCAGCCAGCTGACGCAGAACCACCTGTCGATCGTCGATGAAGAACCGCAACGCGCCGCCGCCGCGCTGCGCAGCCTGCTGCTGCTGCACGGCCTGCCGCAGGACGCCAGCTGGCGCAAGCAGATCGAAGGCATCCAGTCGGTCAGCGCCCGGCCGGTGACGCGCCGGCTGCCCTTCCCCGGCCAGCTCAGCTTTGGCAGCGGCGTGCAGATCGATCTGGACGTGGACGAGCTGGCCTTCCAGGGCGGCAGCGCCTTTCTGCTCGGCAGCGTGCTGGAGCACTACTTCGCGCGCCAGGCCACGCTGAACAGCTTCACGCTGACGCGGCTGCACTCGGCCAGCCGGGGCACCCTGATGCAATGGCCGGCGCGCATCGGCGCACGCCGCATCCTCTAGGCCACGGCGATGGACCAGGCGCCCGACACCGCCCGCCAGCTCGACGCGCTGTTTGCTTCGCTGAGCGCGACGCCCTGGCGGCACGACTTCTTCCAGACCCTGCGCCGCATCGAGGCGCTGCACCCGCACATGCCGCGCCTCGGGGCAGCCAGCCAGCCGCGCGACGAGCCGATCCGGCTCGGCCAGGATCCGGAGCTCGACTTCGCGCCGGCCGCGCTGCAGTCGTTCCGCACCTCAGCCACCGCGCCGCCCCGGCTCGGCCAGCGCTTCTTCGGCCTGTTCGGGCCGATGGGGCCGCTGCCGCTGCATCTGACCGAATACGTGCGCGAACGCAGCCACCAGCACGGCGACCCGACGCTGGAGCGCTTCGCCGACATCTTTCACCACCGCCTGGGCCTGCTGTTCTACCGCGCCTGGGCGCAGGCGCAGCCGGCCAGCCAGCTCGATCGGCCCGGCGACGACGCCTTTTCACGCTGGGTCGGCGCGATCTGCGGGCTCGGCCAGCCGGGTTTTGCGCAGCGCGAATCGCTCTCCGATGCCGCCCGGCTGCAGCACGCCGGCACCCTGGCGCAAGGCAGCCGCCACGCCGAAGGGCTGGTGAAGATCCTGCGCCAGTACTTTGGGGTGCCGATCCGGCTGGAGCAGCATGTCGGCCAGTGGCTCTGGCTCGACCCCGCCGAGCGCCCGCAACTGCAGCCGAGCAGCTCGGTGCGGCGCCTGGCGCTGGGCCGCACCGCCGCGATCGGCCGCAAGGTCTGGGACCGGCAGGGTCGCGTGCGGCTGCACCTCGGGCCCTTGAGCTACGCCCAGTACCTGAGCTTTCTGCCCGGCCAACCGGCCGAGACCGCGCTGCGCGACTGGGTGCGCCACTACCTGGGCCTCGGCCTGGCCTGCGACGCCCGCCTGCTGCTGCGCGGCAGCGAGGTGCCGGCGCTACGGCTCGGACCCGCGCCCGCAACCACCCCGCCAGCCCCGGGCAACCAGGCGCACCCGACACCACCCGGCGCCGGCCGGCTCGGCCGCACCGCCTGGCTGGGCCGGCACGGCCCGCACCCGGATCGCGCCGACCTGACGCTGCGACTCGACCAGCCGCCCACCCCGCGCCCCCACTAGATCAACAGAGGAGCCTGCCATGAGCGAAATCAGCCGCCCCGCCCTGTTCGGCAAGCTCAACCCGCTCGCCTACAAGGCCATCGAAGGTGCCACCGTGTTCTGCAAGATGCGCGGCAACCCCTATGTGGAGCTGCAGCACTGGCTGAACCAGATCCTCAACACGCCCGATTCGGATCTGCACCGCATCATTCGCCACTACGAGCTGGATGCGAGTGCCCTCGCCACCGACCTGACCCGCGCGCTGGACCGCCTGCCGCGCGGCGCCACCTCGATCACCGACCTGTCCAGCCTGATCGACACCGCCGTGGAGCGCGCCTGGCTGTACGGCTCGCTGATGTTTGGCGATACCCAGGTCCGCACCGGTTATCTGCTGATCGGCGCGCTCAAAACCCCGACGCTGCGCAACCCGCTGCTGGCCATTTCCAAACAGTTTGAACGCGTCAAGCTTGATGATTTGACCGAGCGTTTTGCCAGCCTGCTGGCGCAATCGCCGGAACAAAACCAGGCTGCCAGCGAAACCGGCGCTGCGCCCGGCGAAACCAGCGACGCCATCGCCCCGGCGGCCTTGGGCAAACAGGAAGCGCTGAAGAAATTCACCACCGACCTGACCGAGCAGGCGCGTAGCGGCAAACTCGACCCGATCGTCGGCCGCGATGACGAAATCCGCCAGGTGGTTGATATCCTGATGCGGCGCCGACAGAACAACCCGATCCTGGTCGGTGAAGCCGGCGTCGGCAAAACCGCCGTGGTGGAAGGGTTTGCCCAGCGCATCGCACGCGGCGATGTACCACCGAGTTTGAAGGAGGTGCAACTGCGCGCTCTTGACGTCGGTCTGTTGCAAGCCGGCGCCAGCATGAAAGGTGAATTCGAGCAGCGCCTGCGTTCGGTGATTGACGAAGTGCAGGCGAGTCCGAAGCCGATCATTCTGTTCATCGATGAAACCCACACCCTGGTCGGTGCCGGTGGTGCGGCCGGCACCGGCGATGCGGCCAATCTGCTCAAACCTGCGCTGGCGCGTGGCCAGTTGCGCACCATCGGCGCGACCACCTTCGCCGAATACAAGAAATACATCGAGAAAGACCCGGCACTGACACGCCGTTTCCAGAGCGTGCAGATCGACGAGCCGAGCGAGCCGAAGGCGATATTGATGATGCGTGGTGTGGCCAGCACGATGGAAAAACACCATCAGGTGCAGATCCTTGACGAGGCGCTGGAAGCAGCCGTGAAACTCAGCCACCGTTATATTCCGGCGCGCCAGTTGCCCGACAAATCGGTCAGCCTGCTCGATACCGCCTGCGCGCGCGTCGCGATCAGTTTGCACGCCACGCCGGCTGAGGTGGATGATTGCCGCAAGCGCATCGAAGCACTGGAAACCGAGCAAGGCATCATCCAACGCGAAACCGCCATCGGCATCGATACCACCAGCCGCACTGCCAACGTGACAGAGCAACTCAGCGCCGAGAAAACCCGCCTCGACGGCCTGGAAACCCGCTGGCAGGCCGAAAAATCGCTGGTCGATCGGCTGCTCGCGCTGCGCGCCAAACTGCGCGGCGCCGCCGAGCCGGTCGAAGGCACCGGCAGCGCGCTGGAACAGAAAGCCCAAGCAGCGGCCAGCATCGAAACGGTACCCAAACTATCCGATGCCGAACGCAGCGACACACTCGCCGAGCTGCAGCAGGTGCAAACTGAGCTGACGGCGTTGCAAGGTGAAACCCCATTGATTTTACCGACGGTCGATTACCAGGCCGTGGCCAGCGTGGTCGGCGACTGGACCGGCATTCCGGTCGGCCGCATGGCCGCGAATGAAATCGAAACCATCCTGAACCTGCCGAAACTGCTGGCGCAGCGCATCATCGGCCAGGACCACGCGATGGAAATGATCGCCAAGCGCATCCAGACCAGTCGCGCGGGATTGGATAACCCGAGCAAGCCGATCGGGGTATTCATGCTGGCGGGCTCCAGCGGCGTCGGCAAGACTGAAACCGCGCTGGCCCTGGCCGAAGCGCTTTACGGTGGCGAACAGAATCTGGTCACCATCAACATGAGTGAATTCCAGGAGGCGCACACTGTTTCGACCCTGAAAGGTGCGCCACCCGGTTATGTCGGTTACGGCGAAGGTGGTGTGCTGACCGAAGCGGTGCGCCGCAAACCCTACAGCGTGGTGCTGCTCGACGAGGTCGAGAAAGCGCACCCGGATGTGCATGAAATCTTCTTCCAGGTCTTCGACAAGGGTTTCATGGAAGACGGCGAAGGCCGTTTCATCGATTTCAAGAACACGCTGATTCTGCTCACCACCAACGCCGGCACCGAGCTGATCACGCACCTGTGCCGCGACCCGCAGAATCTGCCCGATGTCGAGCTACTGACCAAGGCACTGCGCCAACCGCTGCTCGATATCTTCCCGCCCGCCCTGCTCGGCCGGCTGGTGACGATTCCGTATTTCCCCTTGAGCGACGCCATGCTCGGCCAGATCGTCAAGCTGCAACTCGGCCGCATCAAGAAACGCGTGGAAGAGCGCTACAAGATTCCGTTCGAATATTCAGACGACGTCGTCAAGCTGGTGGTGAGCCGCTGCACCGAGAGTGAATCGGGTGGACGGATGATTGATGCGATTCTGACGAATACGATGTTGCCGGAGATCAGCAGGGAGTTTTTGAATCGGATGATGGAAGGACACCCGATTGACATGGTAAAAGTCAGTGAAAAAGGAGGCCATTTTGACTATTTGTTTTAACAACGTCTTGAGTTGAGTGCCTGATTAGACACCTTGCTTTGTTAATTTGAGGCACAAGCCAAGATCTGACCTGCAGTCAACAATAGGAGAGAGTCATGTGGGGTGATTTGAAGTGGGGTGTTAAGGTCTATATCTGGGAGTTTGACCCCAGAGGATTGATCGGTCGTGGCAATGTCGGACACACATCGATATTGATTTGTACGGATGGATCCCATGGCACCCAGAACAAGACAACCTACCTGAGCTGGTGGCCCAAAGGTGGCGAGGGTGGATTTGGAAATATGGAACATGATCGACCTCGAGCATATGGAGCACGAGGGAAAGAAGCCACTAGAGATGATCATCAGGACGATCAAGCCAGAGTAACTGACAAGGATCGCGAAGAGGGTAGTGCCAAATGGAAATTCAGAATTGAAGCCGGAATTAGTCCTCCTCTAATGCACATGTTCGTTGATGAGTTGATTGTCGGATCAGTCAAGACATCTATGCTAGCCAAGCCAAAAGCCTACAACGGCGCGACACAAAACTGCTCAACGACTGTTGCCCATTGCCTAAGGGCGGGTGGCGCCGACACATATGTAAAATGGCCAGATCATTCAATCTGGACACCGAATGATGTTTACAGGTACGTCAGAAACCTGACAGAAGCAATTGCCTCAAAATATTCTGGCAAGGCTCGCCAGGTTAGATAAATTCGATCATGAAGATGTGAACTTCATGGGGTAGATGCCATATTGTTCGATGGAACAAAAATGATCGACGACGCCACTGGACATTTTGTCCACCCAAGACATGTCAGCATATTTCTGGAAGCTGCAGAGGTTCATGGGTGTCACATCCTCGTCCGGGAAACCGGGCCTGCCGCGATTCATTGGATCGGCAAGGAAGGTTATACGGGCAAGCGCGTCGATCTGAAGGCCAAGACTGCGAAAAAGGACGTTGGAAAGTGGCAATTGGCAGGATTGGTGTGTTCGCCAGAAATCCATCCCGGCGCATTTGCCGGGAGAGACATGAAAAAGGTCTTCAAGGAGTGGAATAAAGCACAAGAACTCATTACCATGCCGTCCGATAGGCAGGGGTTTGATGATTACTCAAGGATCAATGTACCGACACCCTACATCGTGCAAACCAATCCTGGTCACAAGCATTACGGATGTGTCGCGATGGTCGAATTCGGGCTGGTGTCCCCGAAATATGTTCATGGTGATTATGATCTATTTGCCATATTACCTATTGGAAATCGCTACAACGCGATGACTGATGTTCGGGTACACAGGGTCGGCGGCATCATGACGCATCCTAGCCAAACGCTGCAAGACCGACTTCAGCAGGGCCAAGACGACTACATTGGCCCATTGACCTTCAAGGTCGCGAACTTCATCAACACCAAAATTGCCGGCGGCTCACCGTCTATCTCGAATGCGCTGATGGTCAACCATGGTGAAGAAATAAACTTCTCCGGGACATTCAGTGACGAGCGTGTCTGCGCATTTTTTGGAAAAAACCATGGCGGGTACTACACGAGGGTATTGTCGGGCGCAGGCGAGCAGCAGGCATTTTTCCAGCGCGTCCGCCGTGGTGATTGAGTCACCCCGGTGCCCATTGCTCGCCACTGGGCAAGTTCAGCATCACATGCTGACAAATTTTATCCGACACAAGATGGACATTATCAAGAACATGGGATGATTAATTCTCGAATCACCATGCGCATAAAATCTTAGTGTCACCACCACCCAGCAAACCCGCGTCAGCGTCATGCAAACCATGAAACTTGGCTTGCGCCAATTACCAGCCCGCTTCACACGCGATATGCAAGCCGAGCAACTCGCGCGTGCTTATGCCCACGTGTTTGATCACTACGCCGGGCCGCGCGCCGGGGCTCGATAGCGCAGCGCGGCACCTTGCGCCAGTGACCATTGGCTAAACACGCCGCGCTCGGGTGGTGGCAAGATTGGTGTGATTCAGGTCGCAAACCCATCGAGGGCCCACCATGACGACACCGATTGCTGAAAGCCCCAACGCCCCGACTGAAATCAGCCTGCCTGAGGCGCTGCGCATGGCAGTCGAGATGCAGCAAAACCGCCACTACGACGGCGCCGAAACCCTGTATCAGCGCATCCTCGCCGTCCAGCCCCAGCAGCCCGACGCCTTGCATCTGCTCGGCATGCTGCGCCACCAAATGGGCCGCAGCGACGAGGCCATCGAGTTGATCGAGCAAGCGATTGCGATCGAGCCGCGCTTTGCCGGTTTTTATAACAATCTCGGCAATATCCACGCCTGCCACGGCCGCGTGCTGGCCGCGACCCAGGCCTATGAAAGCGCGCTCAGTTTGGCGCCCGATGAAGCGGATCTGCACAACAACCTCGGCGCGCTGTACAAAGCCGAGCGGCGCTTTGATGACGCCTATGCCTGCTACGCACGTGCCATTCAACTGAGCCCGAGCCATATCAACGCCCATAACAACATGGGGCTGCTGTATGCCGAACTGGGCGATCGTAAACAAGCGATTGGTTATTACGTCAAATCGCTGGAGCTGATGCCGGGCAATGCGTCGGCGCGCAAGTTGCTGGGCATCACCTATTACACACTGGGCAAGATCGATGAAGCGGCCGAGGTATATCGGCAATGGCTGGAGCAGGAACCCGAGCAGCCGATGGCGCGCCATTTGTACGCCGCCTGCACCGGCTTGAATGTGCCGGACCGGGCGGCCGATGACTATGTCGAGCAGACTTTTGATCGGTTCTCAGAGAGTTTTGAGTCGGTGCTTAATGAGCGCCTCAATTATCAGGCGCCGCAGCTATGTGCCGCCATGCTGACGCACCAGCTGCTGGCACCTGAGCAGCAATATGTGATGCTGGATGCCGGCTGTGGCACTGGCTTATGTGGGCCGCTGATGGCGCCCTGGGCCAAAACGCTGGCAGGGGTTGATCTGTCTCGCGGCATGCTGGATCAAGCCCAAACCAAGGGGGTTTACAACGACCTTTACAAGGCCGAGCTGACCGAGTTTTTGCGGCTCTCGCCCGGGCAATGGGATGTGATCGTGTCGGCCGACACGCTGTGTTATTTCGGCGATTTGCAGCCGGTCATGCAGGCGGCAGCGCAAGCATTACGACCGGGTGGCACGTTGGTTTATACGGTGGAAGCCTTCGAAACACCCGACACCTATCACCTGCAACCGCACGGGCGCTATGCGCATGGGCGCGATTATCTGGCGGCGGTCTTGTCAGCGGCGGGTTTGCAATTGTGTGAGCTGCACAGCGAGGTACTACGGCAGGAAGGCGGCAAACCGGTGCCGGGCTGGCTGGTGGCCGCCACGCGTTGCTAACCCAAGATGACGCCGCGCGGGTATGACTTTGGTCGCTATGCCGCTGCGTGGCGACGGCCTACGCTGCAGCAGACGCCGCTTGACAGGCACCCCGCGTCAACCCCGCCATGGCCACGCCGATCACCTTGAAGTCACCGCTGCCCGCAGCGGATCTGTTTTTCGAGTCGATGCAGCTGTCGGCCGGCCTGAGCATGCTGGGCCAGATGCAATTGCAGTTGCTGAGCGAGAAGCCTGACCTCAAGCCGACCGACCTGCTCGGCCAGCCGCTCACCGTCAGCATGCAGCTCAGCGGCGACGTGCAGCGCCACTTCAACGGCTACGTGACCCGCTTCGGACTCGGGGTACAACAGGGCCGCTATCACGCCTACCAAGCCACCGTGCGGCCTTGGCTGTGGTTTTTGACGCGCACCAGCGACTGCCGCATCTTCCAGAATCTGAGCGTGCCGGACATCGTCAAGAAGGTATTCGAGGATCACGGCATCGCCAATTTCCAGAGCAAGCTGTTCAGGGATTACAGCCCGCGTGTTTATTGCGTGCAATACCGCGAGAGCGATTACAACTTTGTCGCCCGGCTGCTGGAACAGGAAGGCATCTACTGGTATTTTGAACACAGTGATGGTCAGCACAAACTGATTCTGGTCGATGCCCAGAGCGCCCACGACGCCGCCCCCGACTGCGCCAGCCTGCGCTATATCGAAGACCCGCACCACGCCCCACCCGACGAGCAATACATTTGCCAATGGCGCTACAGCCAGGGCGTGGAAACCGGCAAGATCGCGCTGACCAGTTTTGATTTCGAGCGCCCCTCCACCAGCTTGCTAGTGAAAGGCGGCAAGCCGCAAAGCCACAAGCTGGCCGATTACGAACAATTCGATTTTGAAGGCAACTACGTGCAGGCCGCCGATGGCAGCCAGTACGTCGATAACCGTGGTGACGCCGAACAGACTGATTTTGAACAGCAAGAGGCCAGTTCCAATGCCCTCGGTATTGAAGTGGGCCGCCGCCTGAAACTGACCAAACACCCGCGCGAGGACCAGAACCGCGAATACCTGATCACGCACCAGCAGATTCAGGCCAAGCTTGGTATTTATCAGCGCGAAGCGGCGGGCGTGCATTTTGAATGCCAGTTCAAATCAATCCCCGCCACACAGCAATTCCGCCCGGCCCGGCACACGCCAAAACCCTTCGTGCAAGGCCCGCAAACCGCCGTGGTGGTCGGCCCGAGCGGTGACGAGATCTATACCGACAAATATGGCCGCGTCAAGGTGCAGTTCCACTGGGACCGCTACGGCGAAAAGAACGAAAAGAGTTCCTGCTGGGTGCGAGTTTCGCACCCCTGGGCCGGCAAGAACTTTGGCGGCATGCATATTCCGCGCATCGGCCAGGAAGTGGTGGTTGATTTCCTCGAAGGCGACCCGGATCAGCCACTCATCACCGGCCGGGTCTACAACGCCGAGCAGATGCCGCCGTGGGACTTACCCGCTAACGCGACCCAGTCCGGCATATTGACCCGCTCCAGCAAGGAAGGCGCCTACGCCAACGCCAACGCAATCCGCTTCGAAGATAAAAAAGGCAGCGAGCAGCTCTGGATTCATGCCGAGAAGAATCAGGACATCGAGGTCGAGAACGACGAAACCCATTGGGTCGGCCACGATCGCAAAAAGACGATCGACCACGATGAAACCACCCATGTCAAGCACGACCGCACTGAAACGGTCGACAACAACGAGAAGATCACCATCGGCGTGAACCGCACCGAGATGGTGGGTAGTAACGAGAAAATAACCATTGGTGCCAATCGGACCGAGGCGGTCGGCGCAAATGAAACCATCACGATCGCGGCAAACCGCTCCATCACCGTGGGTGGTAGCGAAACTGCCACGGTCGCATTGCAGCGCACCCACGCGGTTGGGGTGAATGAATCCATCGCGATCGGCGCAGCACAGGAAATTGCCATCGGCGCGGCGCAAGTGGTGGCGGTGGGCGCGGCGCAAAGCATCAGCGTCGGTGCCAATCAATCGACCAATGTGGGCGCCAACCAGAGCAATGACATCGGTGCGAATCAAACTACCAACGTCGGCTCGAACCGGAGTGTCCAGGTCGGCGGCGACCAATCGACCCAGGTCGGCAAAGGCCGCAGCAGCCAAATTGCCAATGACGACGCCCTGAAAGTTGGTAAAAACCTCGTGATCGACGCTGGTGACTCTGTGACCATCAAGACCGGCAGCGCCAGTATCACGATGAAGAAAGACGGCACCATCACCATCAAGGGCAAGGACATCACGCTGGACGGCTCGGGCAAGATCAATGTCAAGGCGAGCAGTGATGTGGTGATCAAGGGCTCGAAAGTGGGTATTAACTAAAAAGGCATCCAGTATGGATCGAGCACAAGACCCGTTCATCGTGTTAGCCGAGATTCCCGCTGATCGGATAACAGATATCGAACAGCACAAGCCGATTGACTCTCCGCTTCGCACTCACCTTGCCCTCCAGTCACCCGTTGTGGGCAAGCTGCACGGATTTGATTTACTCGAACAGCCGTTGATCTCAAACATTCCACTCTGCCCTGGGCAAGTACTTCCTGCACGCACTACCGTACCGCTCAAACGCGCCATGATTGGACGTGATGTGGTGGTATGGTTTGACAGTGGAGAACTGCAATCACCCATCATCATGGGCGTCATTGAAATTCATCCACCGATGGATCAATCCCCAGAACCCGGAATCACCGTGCAGGTTGATAATGAACGTTATGTTGTTCAGGCTGAACGCGAAATCGTCTTGCGCTGTGGTGATGCCAGCATCACCCTGACTCGTGCTGGCAAAGTGATTATCAAAGGCAATTACATCATGAGCCGATCCACCGGCTACAACAAGATCAAAGGTGCGGCCATCGATATCAACTGAGCCGGCGCTGATTCCGCACCATCATGTGGCAGATCGACAATCGCACCCCTTTTGCTGCCGAGCGCGGCTGGGTACGTGATCGTGATGGTGCTGAAATCTGGCTGGTCGCTGTCAAGGCCACGTTCGATATCCTGCCGGATGGCAACACCCAGGTGACAAAGGAGCAGCAGCCGGTGCTGCGTCTGCCGGAGCATTTCGGCGAGCTAGGCAAAAGCAGCATCAAATACGACGCCGACTTGGTACTGACGAAGAAGACGACCGACGTCATCGTCGTCGGCCATGCCTATGCTCCGCCTGGCATGTCCGTCACGCACGCTGATGTCGGATTCAAGGTCGGGCCAGTGCAGAAAATACTACGCGTCTTTGGCGACCGGCGCTGGAAGGGCAGCAGCATGACCGCTCCAGAGCCTTTTCTGAAGATGCCGATCGTCTACGAGCGTTCGTTCGGTGGCGTGGCCACAGCATCAAAAACGCCGGAAACAGACTGGGAATGGTGCAACCCGGTCGGCACCGGTTTCGCCGTATCGAGCCGCAACGCCGCAGGGTTGGCGCTGCCCAATATCGAGAACCCCAAGGATTTGATAGGCAGCTGGAGCAATCGACCTTCACCGGCCGGCTTCGGTGCGATTGCCAGCCACTGGCAACCACGTGTCAGTTTTGCCGGCACCTACGACGAACACTGGATGAAAACCCGTCAGCCCCTGCTGGCCGAAGATCTGGACGATCGTTATTTCCAGTGCGCCCCGCTCGACCAGCAAGCGCCGCAATGGCTCCGCGGCGGCGAGCCAGTCGTGCTGCTGAAACTGACGCCGGGGCAGGATCTACGTTTCACATTGCCAAAGCTGTATTTCGGATTCGAGACTCGCTTCTACGATGGCAGCCGCGAAACCCACCAAAACAAGCAGTTGCATACGGTCATTCTGGAGCCTGATTTCCCGCGCGTCTCGCTGGTCTGGCACAGCGCGTTGCCGTGTCATTTCAAGGTGCAGAAACTCGAACGCACGGTCATCACCTTGAAGACCGATCTCAACACCGGCCAGCCACTCGTCGATGACGACGAGCTGGAATTGACCTGAGGCCCGTGATGAGTGAAGCTGTTTTCATCGTCGGACTTGGTGCTTGCACAGCTATTGGCCGCAGCGCCTGGGCCAGTGCTGCCGCCGTGCGGGCGGGTATCGCAGGTTTCACGCAGCACCCGTACATGATCGACACCGCCGGTGAACCGATGCGGGCGGCGATTGCCCCGTGGATCGATATCAACGTGCAAGGCGTTGACCGTTTCGAGGAACTTCTTTTCCCCGCCATCGAAGAAGCCCTGGCCATTCTTGATGGTCAAACGATTGATTCACGCCGCTGGGCCTTGGCGCTCGGCCTCCCAAGCCCCCGCCCCGGCCTCCCAAAAAATCTGGCTCCCGACCTACTGGTCCGCGCACGGCGCCGCTTCAGCAACTCAATTGCCAGCGCAGCCACTTTCGAAAACGGCCACGCAGCCGGTCTGATAGGATTGCAGGCAGCAGTCAATAAACTGCGCAGCGGTGGTCTGGATGGCTGCATCGTCGCTGGGGTTGATAGCTGGATTGAACCTGAAACTCTGGAGTGGCTGGAAGAAAATGACCAGCTGCACAGTGCTGGACCGCTCAACAATGCCTGGGGATTTATTCCGGGCGAGGCGGGTGCAGCGCTACTACTCATGCGCGAGAGCGAAGTAAAAAAATACCATCTGGAGCCACTGGCAGCAGTGCTGTTTGTTGGCACGGCGCATGAGCCCAAACGAATCAAGACCGAGACAGTTTGCATTGGTGAAGGTCTGACTGCCGCATTTCGAGCCACTTTGGCTGGACTGCCGTCAGGCGCACTCGTGACTGACATCTACTGCGACATGAACGGCGAACCCTATCGTGCTGACGAGTTCGGGTTCACGGCGCTGCGCACCAAAGAGTATTTTGAATCGGCGAGCGACTTCAGTTCACCAGCCGATTGCTGGGGCGACGTGGGCGCCGCCGGCGGGCTGTTGCACCTGTCGCTGGCCGCAGCCGCCTCGCATAAGGGTTATGCCAAGGGCGAACTCGTATTCACGTGGGCCAGCGCCGAAATGGGTGAGCGCGCAGCAGTGCTGCTTGCGTGTGCCACGCCCGTCACCATCACTGCGGTGCGAGGCTGAGCAATGCCCGTCACTATCAAAGTCAACGGGGTCGCCAACTCGCTGGTCCACAAGGGGAGCAACGGCGTCTCGATCGCCACCATCCCGGACGTCTGCAAGACACCCTCGCCCGGCGGACCGATACCCATTCCATACCCGAACATCAGCCAGTCGGCCACCCTCGATAAGGGCACTACCACCGTCAAGGCCGACGGCGGCATGATGATCGCCATCAAGGGTAGCGAGTTTTCGCTCTCGAATGGTGACGAACCTGGTGTCGCCGGCGGGGTGAAGTCATCCACCTTCATGAAGGAGAGTACGTGGATCCTGTACTCGTTCGATGTGAAGATGGATGGGGAAAATGCATGTCGGTTGACGGATAAAAAGTTTCAGAATCACGAAAATACCGTTGACTTAGGTGGAACACTACAGCCCACGGTCGCAGCTAGTGCGAGTCTATCCATTGATGAAATTGAATTAGCCAATTGTCTTTGCGATGGCTTTTGCGACAGGTTGAAGAAGGGTTTCAAAAAAGGCCCGAAGGGTGGCTACAGGAAGAAAATATCATATTCTCGCCGTCATAACTGGTCGAAAGATCTCGAGGACGAGATCAACGCGCCAGCGCCATTGCCACCAAAGAAGTCCGCAGCTAGTTGCCTACAGGGCAAGCCTGTTCAGGCATCCGAAAGATTTCCGAAACCACCGAAGCGGGCAAAGACCATTCCTGATGTCAATCTCAAAGATGCGGCAGGCAACATAAAGCGCTGTTTCGACTTCAAATTTCCAGGAGATAGACTGCGTGGTACTCAGCGGGTGCGTCAGGAGAAACTTGCTGGCGGGAAGAAGCTCGTCGTCATCAGTGCAAAGACTTGTGATTGTACCTAGAGGATTACAAAATGAATTCTCTGCCCCGTGAACTGGTGTTCGAAACTGATGATTCGACCTTCGCGCGATTATGCATAGACTTGACCTTTTACTGGCGCGGCTCAATGTTTGATCGTGCTGAGCATCTGACCGACGCGTATAGTTATGCACTATCCTTGATAAAAGACAAATTAGTCTTTTTCGAGTCGGGATCAATGGCCGGTGCGAAAAAGCTTAAGGCAGATTCCCTAGGTATGGTTCCATTCTGGCTACATAATGGAAAGCGGCGTGAGGATATTTACATGATGCAACTAAAAGGAGGACCATACGCCGATGAGCCATCGGACGTTGGGTTGCAATTTTTCGGTGACGAAGAGGAAGATCCTCCCGCAGGCGCAGTAACCCTGACCCTTCCAGTTTCCACCACGGATCAGCCTGAGCAACTAGTTGCTTTGATGCGCGACATCGCAGAGTGTGCCGACTTCGAGAGCGGTCACTGTGGTTATTCGATTTCATGGGATCTTGGTAGCGACAGCGCCATTGATGCAGAAGCACGTATGTCCAGCATCGCCGGTCGCTTTCAAGGAATCGATCTACCGAAGATAAACGCGACCGTGTTGGGATTCCAACACTGCGAGTCGCCTAGCATCAAAACGGTCCAGTGGCTAACGTTCCTCGGTATGTCCGTGATTGAGCGATTCGGTGGCACTGACCAGGTTAAAAAGGCACTTCCTGCGTTGGCAACGGTGCATGAAGCCAGGACTGGCCTACTAATTCAGGCCGGCCCCGCACCCACGGTCGGCGACGTCAACAGAAAGGGGGATCTCTCCTATATCAAGGCAGTCGGCCGCACACTGGCATCGCTGCGTCTGCAGAACCATGCAGCATTCTTCGGTTCAGATGAACAGATGGCCACTTGGTCAGCACGATTTGACTAGAAGGGCTGGCATGGCCAACACCCGACCCAACGATACCGAGTTGCCCCCCCACACTCCTAGAGAACATAGTGTTGCCGTTCATCGTTGAAGACGACCTTGTTGAACCACTCCCCGCGTCGATGGTGATTCGCATCATCTGTGATCGTGCAGTCGAACTAGACACGCTGGATGCATTAACGAATATCCTCAAGGAATGGCTTGGAGCAAACGTGGCAATTGCTGACCAGCTGGGTGCCGAGGCGCCTGAAGGTGAGGCAGTACAGGTGGGCGAGCAGAGTGTTGAGTTCCAAATTTTCGGTGCTCAAGGCCACCCGGACAATATTCTCGAAGGAATGCTGCAAGGTCTGGCACAAATATGTAATACCAGACAAAAAATCGTTCTGGTTGAGATGGACTGAAACGTCGTTCACGCCGTGATGGAAGGTAGGTACCCCGTACACCCTCGGTGTGCCAATAGATGCGCTATAGCCGTAAGGACCGGAATAAATAGGTCGTGCTGATGGACATGCCAAGCCTCTTCCAGATCCCCGTCGTCGTGTCCCAGCACGCCGAGGAATCCACCCACCTCCGCCACGTCCGCAGCGTGCTGACGCGCTCCCCTCACGTCCAACTCCACCGCCTGCAACGCCTCGACGACCGCATCGCCGCGCATCTGGACGGCATCGCCGTCGCCGGTGATTTCGGCCTGAAACTCTGCCTCGCAGCGCTGGAAACTCCCAGCGCCGGGGCGGTATTCACCTTGGCGGTGCGGGCGCTGAAATTGAAGGATGCGGCGTTGTTGCAGCGGCTGTTTGCCATCGTCGCAGCTGAGCCGGCGGCCGAGCGGGGTTTGCTGAGCGCCTTCGGCTGGGTGCCGGCGCAGGCGTTGCAGGGGACGATCCGGGCGCTGCTGACGTCGGCTGACGCGGCGCAGCGGGCGGCCGGGTTGGTGGCGTGCGTGATGCATCGGGTCGATCCGGGGCCGGCGTTGGTCGCGGCGCTGGCGGACCCGGATACACGGCTGCGAGCGCGGGCCTTGCGGGTGGCGGGTGAGGCGGGGCGGGTCGATTTGCTGCCGCAGATGCTGGCGACTTGCGTGGCTGATGGCGCGGCCGAGGACGAGGCGCTGCGGTTCTGGGCGGCGCGCTCGGCGCTGCTGCTGGGCGATCGGTCGGCGGCGGTGCTGGCGGTCTTGGCAGCGCTGGCCGAAGGCTCGGGCGCGTGGAGCGACACGGCGGCCGAGTGGCTGCTAAAGGTGCTGGACGTGGGCGCGGCGCATCAGCATTTGCGCGGCTGGTCGGAGCGGGCCAAGGCACCGGGGCCGACTGGCGCGGCGGCGCGGCGGCGGCTGATCCGGCGCTGCGGCGTGCTGGGCGATGCCTACTTCATCCCCTGGCTGATCGGGCAGATGGCGGATCTGCAGGTCAGCCGGCTAGCCGGCGAGGCGTTCACGCTGATGACCGGCGCCGATCTGGCCAAGCTGGATCTGGAGCGCAAGCCGCCGGAAGGGGCGAGCGACGGCCAGTTCGGCGGGCCGAACGAGGATCCGGCTGACGACTTTGTGGCACTCGACGAGGACGAGAGCCTGTCGTGGCCGGACCCGGAGCGGGTGCAGGGCTGGTGGCAGGCGAATCAGGCGCGCTTCCCGGCCGGGCAGCGCTTCTTCATGGGCGCGGCGCCGAGCCCGGCGCTCTCGCTCAAGGTGCTGCGCGAGGGCGGGCAGCGCCAGCGCATCGCGGCGGCGCAGTGGGCCAGTCTGCTGGCGCCGGGCACCAAGTTGTTCCAGACCGCCGCGCCAGCTTGGCGGCAGCAGCGCTGGCTGGCGGACGGATAGCGCCGACTCACGGCTGCTCAGTCCTCGTCTTGGTATAGACGTCGCAATCCTTCTGGCTGGCGAACTTCGGGCTCTTGCACTGCTCGGTCATGCAAGTCCACAGCGCGAACAGATACTTTGAGCCGCAGGCTTCGGTGGCTGTCGCGGGGCCGGTCGGAGCCGGTGGCGGAGGTGGCGGCGGAGGCTCAACCACGATCGAGCTGGTTGGGCCCGATGGCGCAACTGGTGGCGTTTTCAGTTTGTTCGGTTTGCCGGATGGCCCCGATGCTCCAGCGACTGAAGTAGCCCCTTGCCGTGGTGAGGCAGACGTGGCCGGCGCTCGGGTCGTGGATGGTGCCGGAGCGGACGCGATCGGCGGCACAGCCGGTTGCGGCATCGGAGCCGAGGCGGCCGGCTCGCTGGCCGGTACAGCCGCCGCCGAGGCAGGCTCTACCGGCGGCAGCACGGCGCTGGCCACCTCGGAAGCAACTGGTGCGGGAGCGGCCACCACAACCGCGACCGGCTCGGCCGACTTCCGCGTAGCCAGATAGCCACCGGCGCCGACACCCACCAGTGCCAGCGCTCCCAGACCCAGCCACATGCCAGCACCACGCCTCGGCTGCGCTGCATGCGGTGGCGGTGGCGGTGGCGGGAGTTTGATCGCAGGCGGTACGGGCTCTGGCCGAATCGTCGGCGGTGGCGGTGCGTGGGGCGGCGCCACCGACGCAGGCCCGGTGGTGGCGCCACGGTGGCTGGGCCGGATCACGGTGCGCTCGGAGTCCTCGTCGGCAGCGGCGGCACTGGCCAGGGGCGGAGGCACACTCGGCCGGCCAGCCGGCAGCCGGATCACGGTGCGCTCCGAATCGACCTCATCCGGATCCGCCTGGTTGGCAAGGTGAGGTGCCGTCGGCGCTGGCGGTGTTGTGACGGCGACCGGAGCCGTGCTGGCCATCACAGCAACGTGTTCGCCGCGCAAAGCGGCGCGCAGCTGGGCAATGCTTTGCAGCCGCTCGACCGGCCGGACCGCCAGGGTGGCTTGCCAGGCGGCCAGGAAGTGGTCGCTGTACTGCTGGGCGTGGCGCTGTTCCAGCAGTTGCCCAATTTGGGCCAGCGGCACCAGATCGTCCATCACCGCGCGGGTCGCGGCGGGTGACGGTGGCTTACCTGTCAGGCTGGCGTAGACCACCGCACCGAGCGCGTACAGATCGGTCCACGGGCCTTGCTTGAGGCCGGGGATCTCGGCGTATTGCTCGATCGGCGCGTAGTTGGGCTTCAGGATCGCAGTGAGGGTCTGGGTGCGGTCGCCGATGACGCGCCGCGCCGCGCCGAAATCGAGCAGCACCGGCTTGCCGTCGTGCAGCAGCAGGATGTTGTCGGGCGAGATGTCGCGGTGGTAGATCTGCTGGCTGTGCAGCAGCTCCAGCGCGCCGAGCAGCGGCTCGATCACGCCCATCAGCCAGTCCTGCGTGGGCGGCATCGGCAGGCCTTGCACCACCTGGGCCAGCGTGCTGCCGTCGTAGAAGGGCATCGCCATGTAGGCGGTGCCGTTGGCCTCCCAGTAGCGGTAGACCTTGAGCAGCGCCGGGTGGTCGAAACGCGCCAGCAGGCGCGCTTCGTTGATGAAGCTGCGCAGGCCGATGCCGAAGGTCTCGACGTGGCTGCGCGCCCGCACCGTGACGGCGCCGGTCGCATCACGACCGGCAAACTGGCCCGGCATGTATTCCTTGATCGCGACATCACGCTCAAGGTCGTGGTCGAGGGCGCGGTAAACGATGCCGAAACCGCCGACGCCGATCACCCCCTGGATTTCAAACTCGCCCAAGCGGGCACCGGGCTGCAAGGCGTTGTCGTGTTCGGGCAAATCGGCGGGCGTGCTGGGCGTCATGGTGAAGTGAGGTCAACCACAAAAATGTGACGGCACCAGTCGGCGCCGATCGGTCGGGATTGGCCTTGATCCGCGCCAACCACACCGCACTCAGCGCTGCATTTTTTGCAATTGCCGCTGTAGGCGCCGATTCTAGGAGCGGACTTCCGCCAACACCATGGCCCCTATGACTTTGGTCGCTTGAATCCAGCCCAGCCACCATTAAGCTGAACTGACGTCGGTCGCGGCACTCGCCGGGCGGCTGGCGTGGCAGCCGGGCCAGCGCGAGGTCATATCTCGATGAAACTTCTGCAATCAACTGCGTTGGCATTGCTGATGTTGGGAATCCTGGTGCTGCAAACGCCAACCTGCGCACGAGCGCCGACCACGGGGGCCGCTGTCGCGGTAGCGGGGATTGTGGAAGGTCCGGTGAAACTGATCCGGCTCTCGGCTCGGCTGGCCTTGGTCGAAGGTCTGGCGTTGCAAAACGAAGACATCATCGAAACGGCGCCCGGGGCTTTTGTGCAGATCGAGTTTGAAGGTGGCGATCGGCTCGGCGTCGGTGAAAATACCAGCCTGATGCTGCTGCCGCACCTGCCGCACGAGGCCCAGACCCCACCGCCACGGGCTTATCTGCTGCAAGGTTGGCTCAAGATCACCGCCGCCGAAAATCGCGCCACGACAACGGTGTACCGACTACCCGAAGTCGATGTCTGGAGCCCGCCCGCCACCCTGGTGCTGCAGTCGAATCCACCCGATCTGGCCGTATTTGTGGAAAGCGGCAGTGTCAAGTTGCAGTTTCGCAATAACCGTCAGGCAGGCGTGCCGGTGTTGGCTGGCCAATATGGCAGCGGCCAGCCAAACGCCAAGTGGTCGGTGGCGGCGCGACCGGCGGCAGACTTCATCCAGCGCATCCCCGTGCCGTTCCGCGACACCTTGCCAGCCCGGGCCGCCCGCTATGCCGAGCAGAAACCCGTACCCAAGGCGCTAGGTGAAATCAGCTACGACGAGGTTGCACCATGGTTGCGTGCCGAGACCATGCTGCGCTTATCCCTGCTGGAGCGCTGGCACAGTCGGGTCGCCGACAAAACCTTTCGGGCCGGTGTCATTGCCAATTTGGCGGCCCATCCAGAATGGGAACGGGTGGTCTATCCGGAACGTTTTTGTGTGCGCCATGCCGATGGCCACGTCAACGCACGCGATGGCTGCAGGCCCTGAAGGGAATCACCATGAAACTGCTATTCAAGTTCAATCTGATTTTTGTGCTGGTGTTCCTGGTGGGTATTCTCGGCAGCGCCTATGTTTCGCGTGAATTGCTGCAACGCAATGCACAGGCCGAAATTCTGGATCACGCACGCCTGACGATGGAAAAGGCGGTGGCGGTGCGCACCTACACCTCCGAACAGATCCGACCGTTGCTTGACACGCAGATGAAATACACCTTTCTGCCGCAGTCAGTGCCGGCCTATTCAGCCACCGAGGTGCTGAACCAGCTCGCCAAGAAATACCCCGAGTACAGCTACAAGGAGGCCACCCTGAACCCGACCAACCCACGCGATCGGGCCGTCGATTGGGAGGTCGATATCATCACGCGCTTCCGGACCGAGGCCGATCTGAAAGAATTTGTCGGCCAACGCGACAGCCCGAACGGCCGCCTGCTGTACGTGGCGCGGCCACTGCGCATCGGCAGCCCGGCCTGCCTGATCTGCCACAGCACGGTGGATGCCGCGCCCAAGACCCTGCTCGACAGATACGGCCCGGCGAATGGCTTTGGCTGGCAACTCCATGAAGCGGTCGGCGCGCAGATCGTGTCGGTGCCGATGGCGGTGCCGATGGCGCGCGCCGAAGAAACATTCAAGGTCTTCATCGGCTCTCTGATCGGTATTTTCCTGTTGATCGGGCTGGTACTGAACGCCATGCTGTGGGCCTTGGTAATTCGGCCCATCACCCGATTGTCCAAGCTGGCCGATCAGGTCAGTCTGGGCGAGATGGAGGTACCCGAATTCGCGGCCGCATCGCATGACGAAATCGGTGTGCTGGCCGAATCGCTGGCCCGCATGCGCCGCAGTTTGGAACAGGCCTTGAAAATGCTTGAAACGGCCTGAGTATCATGCCGCATCCGCTGCCGGCCAAAATAGGGCCGTATCCCATTCAACGCCTGATCGGTTCCGGCGCGATGGGACTGGTTTATCTCGGCCATGATCCGGCCATCAACCGCCCGGTGGCGATCAAGACCATTCATCGGCAATTGCTGACCGAGTTGTCAAGCGATGACAATACTGCCGATCGTTTTCGCATCGAGGCGCAGGCGGCCGGCCGGCTGCATCATCCGGGCATCGTGTCGATTTACCAGTTCGGCGAGGACCACGACTGCGCCTACATCGCGATGGAATATGTCGACGGGCATAATCTGAGTGATTACCTGGCCAAACCGACGCGCTTTTCGCGTGAAGACGTGCTGTGCCTGATGCAGCAATTGCTGGAGGCACTTGATTTTGCCCATGCGAACGGCGTGGTGCACCGTGACATCAAGCCCGCCAATTTGCTGATTTCACGCGAGGGCCGGCTCAAGATCACCGACTTCGGCATTGCCCGGCTGGAATCGACCCAGCTGACCCGCGCCAACATGATTGTCGGCTCGCCCGGTTTCATGGCGCCGGAACAATATCGCGATGAGCCGTTGGACGGGCGTGTTGACATATTTTCGGCCGGGGTGCTGCTGTATCACCTGCTGAGCGGCAAGATGCCGTTCAGCGGCTCCAACGACGCCGTGATGTACAAGGTGATGCACGAGCCGCCCGAGCCGCTGCCGCCCAACCACGATGGGCGTGACTTTGCTGATTTCTGGCCGGTGATCCTGGCCGCGCTGGCCAAGGATCCACGCCGGCGCTACCCGGATGCCCGCGCCATGCAGGCAGCGCTGGCCGGCCTGGTGCGCGACCTGCCGGTGGAGCGCTTGCTCGCGGTCACCTGCGTGATGCCGATGCCGGGGCGTGAACCTCCGGCACCACAGCGGGCGCCATCAGGCACCGCCAGCCACGTCACACCGCACCCCTTGACACTGCCGACCGGTTGGAATGAAGCCACCCTGTCCGGGCTGGAGCACGATCTGGCCCGTCATGTCGGGCCGATCGCCAAGGTGGTGGTGCGCAAGGCGGCGCGCCACTTTGCGACACTGGAAGCGGTGCGGCTCGACGTGGCCCAATCGATCAGCAACCCGACCGAGCGGCAGCATTTCATGCAGGAAACCCAGGCGCTGATCGATGCACCGCTGGCCGCCCCACGGCCCGGCACGCATGGAACGCCGCGAGTCTCGGCGTTCGGTACCAACATCAGCCACCAGACTGGCCAGCCGTCGACACGCCAAGCCAAGGCGATCGCTGGAGCACAACTCGACGTTGACGATCTGGAGCGGGTCGGCGCCATGCTGACCCGCGTGATCGGCCCGATCGCCAAGATCCTGATCCGGCGCTGCGCCGCCCAGAGCCGCCACCCGGACGAGTTTCTGGAACTGCTGCTGGCGCAACTGGGCCAGCAAGTCGATGTCGCGGCCCTGCGCCTGGATCTGCTTAAACTGCTGCACTGAGCTTGGCACTTGTCAGCGCTGATCGATGTCAAATCTGGCGGTTACGCGTTGTTGCCAGACCGTCAGCCATTGCTTCTACGATGAACTTTTCATAACGACTCGTTCACCAGAGGGGGTAACGATGACAGCAGGGATGCAGCCCGAAGCACGACATGACTTTCGTTGCTTGGCGCTTGGGCCAGCCGACGATGAAGATCGGCACGGCGGCAGGCAGTCAAGTGCTCAGATCCTGGTTGCGTCACTCGCAGTACGCCAGCCTGCACGATGAAAGCTGTCATGTCGAATCCCCCCTCCGAACGCCCTGCCAGCCCATCCCGCGAGGACAAGGAGGCCACGCGCGTGATGCCGCAGACCATGTCGAGGCGTGCCAGCGAGACGCTGCCGGCCGGCAATGCAGCGCTCGGTCAGATGTTCCGCCAGGTCGGGCGCTACCAGATCATCGACAAGCTCGGTCGCGGTGGCATGGCCACGGTCTACAAGGCGCACGACCCGGGCATCGACCGACCGATCGCGATCAAGTTCCTGCACGCCGCGCTCTGCGAGGACGAGGAATACCGCGACCGCTTCCTGCGCGAGGCGCGCGCGGCCGGCGGGCTGTCGCACCCGAACATCGTCACGGTGCACGATGTCGGCGAGATCGACGGCCGGCCCTACATGGCGATGGAGCTGATCGACGGCATTCCGCTCAGCGATCTGATGGCCAAGAACGAGCCGCAGCCGGTCAAGGACGTGCTGGAAATCGGCATCCAGCTGGCCCACGCGCTTGACTACGCCCATGCGCGCGGCGTGGTGCACCGCGACATCAAGCCGGGCAACATCATCCGGCTCAAGAACACCAACACCGTCAAGGTGACCGACTTCGGCATCGCGCACGTCAACTCGGCCAGTGCCCAGCACACCAAGGCCGGCGACGTGATCGGCACGCCGCAGTACATGTCGCCCGAGCAGGCGCTCGGGCAGAAGATCGACGGCCGCTCTGACCTGTTCTCGGTCGGCATCGTGCTCTACCAGTTGCTCACCGGCGAGCGGCCCTTCGAGGCCGATAGCGTGGTGGCGCTGGCGCTCAAGATCACCCGCGAAGAGCCGGTGCCGATCGACAAGCGCCGCCCGGGGCTGCCAGCCGCCGTGCGCCGGGTGATCGAGCGCTGTCTGGCCAAGCCGGTCGACAAGCGCTACCAGAACGGTCAGGAACTGGCCGAGGCGCTGTCACGCCTGCTCTGGGAGCTGATGGACGAGCAGCGCCAGAAGAGCCGGCCGCGCATCGTGCCGCTGCGCTACAAGTGGGCCGGGCTGATGGCGCTGATCGTCGCGGTGGTGATGGCGGCCACCGCCGCCTTCATCACGCAGCGCCAGTACAGCGCGCTGATGAGCCAGGTGACCGATTACGGCGCCTCGCTGGCCCGCTTCATTGCGGCGCAAAACGCCTTGGCGGTGCTGGGCGACGAGTGGGTCGCGGTCGATGTGTCGGTGCAGGAAATCATGCGCACGCGCGATTTCCAGTCGATCTCGGTGCTCGACCATGACGGCGTGGTGCGAGTGTCGAGCGAGCCCGCGCTGGTCGGCCGGGCCTACCAGGCGCCCCACGGCGAGACGCTCAGCAGCCGGGAAGGCAGCAGCGTGCAGGTGCGGCGCTATCAGGTCGGTGCCGATGGCGTGCTGGGCTTCGAGGCGCCGGTGATCTTCCAGGGCCGCACCCTCGGCCGGGTCGCGCTGGGCATCCCGGAGCGGCCCCTCACTCGGGTGGCACGCTACACGCTGTCGCTGATGGCGACCTTGGTGGTGGTCACGGTGCTGGCGGTGGCGGTGGCGATGTACATGCTGGCGACCTGGTTTGCCAAACCGATCCGGCTGCTCGGCGACTCGATGGTCGAGATCGCCAAGGGCCGCTATGACCACCGCATCAACGAGCAGCGGCGCGACGAATTCGGTCAGCTCTACCGGGCCTTTGACCGCATGGCCGAGGCGCTGCAGGAGCGCCACATTCCTCGCCCGCCACCGCCGGGCGAGATGAGCACCGCCCTGCGCATGGCCCGCGCCGGCGCCTCCGGCAAGGTGGTGATGTCGGCCTCGTCGATCGTCAAGGCGCCCGGCCGGATACCGCCCAACTCGCTCACCCTGCCGCCAGGAACGATGCGGGCACCGACACCGGACAGCGCGATCCTGCGCGCCGGTGCGGCCCCGGGCGCGCCCGGGCGCGCGCCCATGTCACCCCACACGGCAGCACTGGCACCGCGCAACCCGAGCACCGCCAGTCGGAGCGCGCCCGCACCGCTGTCCAACACCGGCAAATGGGCGGCAGCCGAAGTGGCCAGGAACAACCCGCCGACCAACACCCGCAGCACGCCGCCGAACCCCAATCCGCCCAGCAACATCAGGCGGCCGATCGATCCGCTGACCAGCCCCGGCGCAATCAAACCCAAGCCGACCACCTACATCTGAGCAGGGGCGACGCGTCAAGGACAGTTGGCGGGCTTGTTGGCCGGATCACGACTGCACAGCGAACCCCAGAGCTTGAGCACCCGCGCGCGCTCGCGACGTGCCACCACATGCGCAGGCTCAAGGTTCAGCACCAGATCCCACTGCTCCAGCGAGCCTTTCAGATCCTGCCGATTGAGCTTTTCGTAGCCGCGCCGCACCGCAGCGTCGATCCGCGCCTTGCGCTCGGCGGGCGGCGGCTCTGGCGGCGGGGCCGGTGGCGGCGCTGACACCACCGGCGGCGCGGGTGGTGGCGGTGCTGGCGGCTGAGGCTGTGGCGCGGGCGCCTTGCCTGGCAGGCGGATCACCTGGCCACCGGTGACCTGTCGGGGAATCTTGATGTCGTTGTAGCGCGCCAGCAGATAGAAGGCATACGCATCGCCCAGCACCCGCTGCGCGATCCTGGACAGCGTTTCATTCGGCTTGACCGTGTACGCATACGACTCCCGCCCCAGCAGCTGGACCGGATCAATCTGCAAATGGCGCAACAACTGGTTCGCCAGCTTGTGGTTCGGCTCAAGCTGCAAGATGCGCAGCAAATCAGCATGGGCCAGCTCTTCCTGCCCGGCGTTCAGGAAGTCGATCACGCGTGACATCGATGCCGGCGGCAGCACCGGCTTGGAGCCAGCCGCAGGCTCCGTTTTGAGCTCCGGCGGCGTTTCGGCCGGCTCGGGCACCTTGTCGGGCTGTCGTTTCTGGGTGCTGCAACCCACCAGCAACCCGCCCGCCGACAGACTGAGTACCAGCAGCGCCAGGGGCAACCGGTGACGAGCGCGTAAAAGCAATGCGGATGACATCGGGTGAACGTCCCTTCGGTGCGTCATGTGCGTGATGGGCGCCGATTGTGCACCGCACCAGCCAACCCGAAAACAGGTGGCACCCGCTTTGACAAACCAGGGCGGATCGGTCACAAGATGACTTTGGTTGCTTGCCGCCAAACCGTATCGATCCGACCCTGAGCGTCTGTCCCCACCCCGCAGCGAGCCGTCCACATCATGGCCCTGACCCTGCATGCGCTGAGCCTGAACGAGCAGCCGTTGTCACAGCCGCTGGTCGCCCACTTTGACGATCACGGCGGCTCGATCGGTCGAGCTGATCACAACACCCTGGCCCTGCCCGATCCGGAACGGGTGATCTCGCGCATCCAGGCCGAGATCAGCCTCGAAGAGCCCGAGCGTTACCTCATCACCAACGTCAGCCGTGCCAACCCGATCGTGGTGGCCGGCCGCCAGCTGGTGCATGGCGAAAGCTCAGCCCTGCGCGACCGCGACGTGATCCGCATCGGTGGCTATCTGATCGAAACCAGCATCGAGGCCCATCCGGCACAGGCACCGGAAGAAGCCGCCCAGACCCTGGTACGCGCCGCCCGCAACGCCGCGCCGCCCGCCGCCCCGGCAAGCTGGCAGTTGGATGATCCGTTTGCCGACTTGCTGCCGCCCGCCGCCGCCAGCAGCTGGCAACTCAGTTCAGCCGGACCGGCACCACCAGCACCCGTGACACCTGCGGCGGCGCTGCCGCGCCATTTCGATCCGTTTGCCGCCCAGCCACCGGCGGCGGCCACTGCCGCACCAGAGCTGGATGTGCTGGCCGAACTGAATGCGGCCCAGGCCAACTCGATCGACAACCTGTTCGGCCTGAGCCCGACCGGCGCCGATCCGCTCGACGATTTCCTGGCCGAACGCCCGGGTGCTGCGCCCAGTGCGGCGCCCCGCGCAGCGGCCAAAGCACTGGCACCGCCGACCCCAGCGCCCAGACCGCAGCCCAAGGCCGAGGCGCAGTGGCAGCCGCGCCCCCCGCCAGAAGACCCGCCATTGCCACGGCCAGCCAGCCAGCCACAGCCTGCCGCCGCACGCCAGCCGGCCGTGCCGCCCGTCATTGCAGCGCCATCGCCGCAGAGCAACGACCCCTTGTGGGCCGCATTTTGCGATGCCGCCGGGGTGCATGTCGATCTGCCGCAAGGGCTCACGCCCGAGCTGATGCGGGTGCTCGGCCACTTGCTGCGCAGCGCGGTCGATGGCACCCAGCAGTTGATGAGCATCCGCACCGCCGCCAAATACGAGCTGCGCGCCCATGTGACGATGATCCACGCCCGCAACAACAACCCGCTCAAGTTCGCACCGGACGGCACCGCCGCGCTGGAGCAGTTGCTGCAGCCACCGATGCGCGGCTTCCTGAGCGGCCCGGCCGCCATGACCGATGCCATGAACGATCTGGTCGGCCACTCGATCGGCACCATGGTTGGCATGCGCGCCGCGCTCGACGGCGTGCTCGACCGATTCACGCCGGCCGAGCTCGAACACAAGCTCGGCACCAGCTCGGTGCTCGACAGCCTGCTGCCGATGAGCCGCAAAGCCAAGCTGTGGGAGCTGTATCTGCAGCACTTCCAGAGCATCCGCACCGAAGCCCAGGAGGACTTCCACACCCTGTTCGGCAAAGCCTTCCTGGCCGCCTACGAGCAGCAGCTGGAGCGCCTGCGGGCCCAGCAGCAGCCACCACCACCGCTGGCAGAACACTGAGGCAGCGTCATGTTCGAGATCGAACTCGCCTCGCTGTCCGACCCGGGGCGACGCCAGAGCAACGAAGACGCGCTGCGCACCGGTCAGCGCGACCCGGTCTGCTACGCCGTGCTGGCCGATGGGGCCGGCGGCCACCGTGGCGGAGCCATCGCCTCGCAGCAGGTGGTCGAGCAGATCCAGGCGGCGCTGGAGGCCGATTACTGCAGCCCGCAGGCGCGCCTGCAGCCGGCCGATCTGAGCCGACTGATCGTGCAGGCACACCGCCAGCTGCAAGCCGCGCAGCACAACACCAGCGGCCTCGACCGCATGCACACCACCGTGGTGGCGCTGTGGCTGCATGCGCGCCATCAGCTGGCGCTGTGGTCGCATGTGGGCGACTCGCGCCTGTACCGGCTGCGCTACGGTGTGATCGACCACATCAGCCGTGACGACAGCGTGGTCGAGCACATGGTGCAGGCCGGCTTGCTCAGCCCCGAGCAAGCGCTGGTGCATCCGGCACGGCACCAGCTGATCGCCGCGCTCGGGGTTGAAGACGCCGTCGAGCCGCACGCCCTGCCGGCGCTGGCCGAGGTCGAGGACGGCGACGCCTTCCTGCTGTGCTCGGACGGCTGGTGGGAGCCGCTCGGCAATGAGCGCATCACCCGGCTTTATCGGGATGCGGCCTCGCCGCAAGCCTGGCTCGAAGCCATGCAGCGCGAGATCATCGCGCGCAATCTGCGCCATCAGGACAACTACAGCGCGGTCGCCATCTGGGTCAACGACCCGACCGAGACCACTCGCAGCATGGCCGATGGCAACGCCTGAGCGCCCCCGGCCTACCAGCGGCCGTCCAGCATGGCGCTGAACTGGGTGGGCTGCGGCAAACCCGTCAACACCCGCACCGGCCCGGCCGGCTCGTCAGGCGACCAGGACCACCACAGGCTGCAGCCTTGCAACTGGCGCTGCAGCGCCAAGGCGGCGGCGCGCGCCAGCCAGCCGCTCAGCGTTTCGTGGCGCAGCATCGGTTCGCACGCCGGCTCGGCCGTGGTGAGCGCTGCGGGGCGACTGCAGCTCGAACTCGCGCCACCGGCCGGATCGGCCAACACCCCCGCCAAGTTGGCGCAGGTGGGTGCCAACGCCAGCGCCGCCTCGAAAGCGTCCACGGCAGTGCGGCCATCCAGCGTCTGCAGCGCGGCAGCGGCGATGTGCAGATACCAGCGCTCCAGCTCGGCCAGTGCCGCAGCCTGCTGCGGCGCGCTACGGCCGGCTTGCGCCACCAGCAGCGGAAAGTAGCGCCCGACGTTGTCGCAGCTCGGCATCAGGACGCCAAACCACCATTGCGCATCGATCACGCCCGGCGCCCAGGCGAAGCGCCACAGCGGCGCGGTCAGGTACAGGTCCAGCCAGTCGGCGCCAAGCTCAGCCCGGCTGCGCAGCAGACATTCGGACAGCCACTGGTCACACGCCTGCACCCAGGGCTGCGGCAGCCGGCGCGAGGCGAAGTCACCCAGCGCCGCGAGCTTGCCGTACCAGCCCGGCGCTGCAGCGGCAACGCCGGACGCCGCCCCCGTCAGCACGGCCGCCGACACCGCAGCGGCGGCACCTGTGGCCGGCCCGGCAAGATGGGCGGGTGGCAGATGGCTCATGGCAGCGCGCTCTTCACAGACCGTTCGGGCAGGAGAACTCGCTCAGCTCGCGCAGCGTGAACGGGTTGCGCACGCTGCTGGCGGTGATCTCGAAGGTGGCTTTGCGGCCATCGAAATCGAACACGCTGCGGAAGCGTTCCGGCGCCCGGCCGGGCTCGATGCGGCGCGTGTCGAACAGCCGCAGCAGCGCCCACGGCCCTTCGATCAGCTGGCCGGCCGTGACGCCCGCCGGGGTGACCTGCAGCCGGATCTGGTTGCTGCCGTGCGGGCCGGGCCACTGCACCTGAGTCGGGATCTGCGGGCCGTGGCTGTAGCGCACCACCTGGCCGTCGATGTCGAGCACCAGCTGGGTGATGCCGCTGTCCATCTCCAGCGGCTTGAACTCGGCACGCAGCAGCGGCATGTTGCCGGCCGAGAAAAAGGCGTCGCGAATCGCGGCCGCGCGCTGGAACTGCGGCAGCGTGCCGACGTCGCTGCCGAGTGCGCCGCCATCGCGCTCCAGGAAGCGCCACGGCTTGGTGCTGGTATCGACGTACGGCAGCAGCTTGTCCTGCACGAAACGGTCGAACTTGCCGCCCGGCGCAAACAGCATCGCGAAGTCGGACGGTGTGACGTCGCGGCTGGAGCGCCGATCAAAGGGATAGCGCCCGCCGATGGCTTGCTGGCAGAACTCGCCGATATTGGCCTTGACCTCGCGCGCCAGCGTCTGGCGCACCGCCAGCATGGCCACATGCGAGCTGCTGTTGGCGAGCGTTTCAAGCATGCCCCGCACCGGCGCCTGCAGCCGAGGCGCCTCGGCCTTGAGCCGGTTGGACACCTCCGAAGCCGGCAGCGGCAGGTTGGCGCGGATGGCCGTATCGACCGCATTGAGAAACACATGCACCTCGCCGAGCAGCGCAATGGTGGCGTCGATCGGCGGCTTGCCGCCCTCCGGCGCGCTGACGTACTGGCGCAAGCCGGTGAAGCGGTCATCGACCAGCAGCTGCTCGGGTTTGATGGCACCGGTGTCGAGCTGCGTCGGCCGACCTTGCAGATCGGCCAGCACATCGCGGCCTTTGTCGAGCACGCCCTTGGCCTGGTTTTCAGCCTTTTGCAGCACGCCCTTGTCGAGCGGTGCGGCCAGCGTGGTCTGGCGCGACATTTCCTTCAGCAGCGGCACCAGCGGCGTTTCGGGTGCCGACAGCAGCCGCGCCATCTGGATGGCCTGCTGCACGCTGGTGATCGGCTGCAGCCGCACATCGGCGATGAAGGCATCCCAGGTGGCGGCGTAGTCGTTCAGATAGAGCCGGCGCACCTCCTCGCCCAGCCGGGTGGTGCTGGCCTCGGCGGCCGGCAGCTGGACGGCCAGCACCCAGGGCTGCTCATCGGCCAGCGCCTTGGCAATGCGCTCGACCTGGCGCTGGAAACCACGGTGATAGCCCTCGAAGGTGTAGAGCCCCGGCACGCCCTGCGTCAGCGGCTGGCCGCTGGCGCGCACAAACACCAGGCTGGCCGGCGTACCGGCGCTGCGCACGACGTTGAAATCAGGAAACTCGGCCCCCAGCCCCTGACGCCGCATGCGGTTGTAGATGCGCTGCGGCAGCGACACGCTGGCGAGCTGGGCACGCGTGGCGCTGATCAAGGCCTCGTCGCGCGGCAGCGGCGAAACCACCCGACCGAGCGCCAGCAGGGCGTCGAGGTGCTCGCTCAGGCGGGCGCGCTGCTCGGTGTCGAGGCTGCGGCCGAGCCGTTCATCCCAGTCGTGCTCGATGAAGGTTTTCAACGCGCTGGCATCGAAATGCTCGGCATCGTGCAGCATCAGATAGGCCTTGAGCGTTTCGTACTGGGCCTCGTTCTGGGTGGCGGTGGCGGCGCCGTCGCGCAACTGCTCCTCGATGCGCAGCGCCAGCCGTGGCAGCACCGCGTCGGCCAGCATGCGCTCGTAGGCCATGCGCGCTGCAGCGTCGAGCTTGTCGCCCTGATACAGGCCACAGCCCTGCGTGCCCAGCAGGCCACCTGAGGCGGCCGGCACGCTCGCCACCTGACGGGTCGCATCGAGCGCCGCCAGCACCGGCTGCAGCTCCGAGCCGGCCCGGTTCGGGCTGGCCTGCACCTGGTTGCGCACCTGCTGGACCTGCTGCGCCACCTCGGCCACATAGGCCCGGTTGTTGACATAGCTGGCCACCGACATCGTCAGCACGCCCAGCCCGACCAGTCCGAGCGCCGCATAGGCCGCCAGCGTCAGGCCTCGGCGGCGGCGCTCCCAGCGCAGGTTGGTGCCGGCCAGCGCGCTCTCGGCAAACACCACGCTGGACAGCAGCTGGGTCAGGAAATAGCTGCGGCCGCTGGCCTGCTGCGGCGGCAGCATGGCGCGCTCGAGCCGGAAGTTGCGCGCCACCGCACCGAGCAGCCGGTCGATCGGCGAGCCCTCCTGGGTGCCGCTGACCAGATAGACGCCACGCAGCAACGGATGCGCCTCGAAGCGCGAGGCCGAGAACACCGCGTCGATGAACTCCTGCAGCAGCTCGCGCAAGCCGGCCAGCTGGGCCGGGAAACCATAGATGCGGGCGCGCCGGGCCGGGTCACGCTCCTGCTGCAGCCGCTCGACCAGCCCGGCATCCAGGCGCTGCACCAGCGCGTCGAAGTGCGCGCTGAAGGTCTTGATGTCGGTGTGCTGCGCCGCGTCCAGATCGAAGGTCGCGCCCCAGGGGTCAGCCCGCTGCGCCTTGTCGAGCGTGCTGAAGTAGTCCATGAAGCCGGCCAGCAGATCAGCCTTGGTCACCAGCAGGTAGATCGGGAACCGGATGCCGAGCTGCTCGTGCAGCTCCTGGATGCGCTGGCGCACGGTGGCGGCGTGATGGGCGCGCTCGCTGGCGCTGCGGGTCAGCAGATCGCTCACCGACACGCTCACCAGCACGCCGTTGACCGGCTGGCGCGGCCGCGACTTGCGCAGCAGCGCCAGGAAACCGGCCCAGGTGGCACGGTCGTTGTCGCGGTCACTGTCCTGGGTCGTGAAGCGCCCGGCGGTGTCGATCAGGACCGCCTGGTCGGTGAACCACCAGTCGCACTGGCGCGTGCCACCGACGCCCTGCACCGGCACCAGCGCGCCGCCCGTTGAGCCGGTCTGCTCGGCGAGCGGAAACTTCAGCCCCGAGTTGCACAGCGCGGTGGTCTTGCCCGAGCCGGGCGCGCCGATGATCAGGTACCAGGGCAGCTCGTAGAGATAGCGGCCGTTCAGCCGCCCGGCCCAGCCGGACAGCAAGCCGCCCTCGCCCGCCGCAGCGCCATCGGCAAAGCGGGCCTGGCGCAAGGTCTGCAGGGCGGCCTCGAAACGCTGCCGCACCGCCTGCAAGTCGGCGCTCTCGGCCGGAGCGGCGGCATCGGCTGGTTTGGCAAGCAGTTGCTCGACCACCGCCTGGTTGCCGCGCCGGGCCCGCCAGCTGCGCCAGGCCAGCAGGCCCAGCACCAGCAACGTCAGCACGCCGATGCAGATCCAGCGGCTGCGCTCGGTGTCGAGCGGGTGGTAACTGCCCAGCGCCAGCAGCGGCCCGCCGTGCCAGATCACCAGCGAGATGGCGAGCAGCGCGATCAGCGCCAGCGTCCAGCGGTTGAACAGGAAGGCGAGCAGCTTTTTCATGAGGCGCTCCCGCTCGGCGCCGCCGGCTGGCTGGCTGGCGTGATGGGCGCTGCCGCGTTGGCGCCGCCCGCCACCAGCAGCGTGATCTCGACCCGGCGGTTCAGCGCGCGATTCGCGGGCGTGTCGTTGGCGGCCAGCGGCTCGGCGTCGGCGCGGCCTTCGGCGCGCAGGCGCTCGGGTGCGACCTGGCGGCCGATCAGCAGCTCGCGCACGCTGCGGGCGCGCGCCTCGGACAGATGCCAGTTGGACGGGAAACGCGCCGAGCGGATCGGCTGGCTGTCGGTGTGTCCCGTCACCAGCACGGTGCCGCCGAGCCTGGCCAACGCATCGCCGATGCGCGCCAGCAGCGCCTCGCGGCTGCTGGCCAGGTTGGCGCTGCCGGGCTCGAACAGGCCGTCGCCGCGCAGCGTGACGATGCTGCGATCGGCTTCGTCGCGCACCACCACCAGCCCGGCCTGGATGTCGGATTGCAGAAACTGCGCCAGCCGTGGCGGCGCGGCAGGTGGCGGCACCGCCGCCTGCGCGGTGGCGACCAGCGGCGGCGTCAGCCGCAAGCTCTGGATCTGCGCAAACACCGGGTCGGACTGATTGCTCAGGCCCGCCGACAAGCCCAGATGCAACAGCAGCAACACCAGAGCCACCACGCTGAGGGTGGCCAGCAGCGGCAGCCAGCTCAGCGCCCGGCGCTGGCGCTGCGCCGGCACCTGCCAGTGCTGCGCCAGCGCGGCCGGATGGTCGCCGCGCTGCTGCCGGATGATCTGCGCCAGCCGGTCGCGCACCGCGTCGAGCTGCACCGCGCCGTTCTCGATGATGCGGTAGCGCCCTTCAAAACCCAGCGCCAGCGCGGCGTAGATCAGCTCCAGCAGATCGCCGTTGCGCGCCGGGTCTTCGGCCAGCCGCGCCATCAGGCGAAACACCTTTTCGCCACCGTAGTTTTCGTTGTGGAACATCACCAGCAGGCTGTAGCTGGCCCAGACGCCCGAGCCGCCCCAGGGCGTGTCGGAGGCGGCTTCGTCGAGCACGGTGCACAGCACGTAGCGCGCCGCCATGACCTGCTCGGGTGTCACGCCCCGGGCGGCGGCCTGCGCGCTCAGCTCGCGCAGACCCTGCGCCAGCGTGTTGCGCAGCTCGGCCGGGTCAGTCAGCTGACGGGTGGCGCGGATCTGCGGCACCGCCAGCAGCAGCCGATTGGCCAGCGCCAGCAGCGGGTTCAATCCATGTTCGGTGGCCGGCAGATCGGTGGCCGCGTCAGCCGCCGCGCGGGGCGACACGCCGGTGGCGGGCCGCGCTGCCCGCCCGCCCGGCGTCGGCCGGATGAAGGTGCGCTGCTCGTCGAGCGAGGCGAACGGGTCCAGCGGGTCGTTCGAATCATTGGTCGCGCGAGGATCCATGCTCAGCTCCGAATCGCCCACAGTTCCAGTTCGAGCCCGGGGAATTCACCCGCCACATGCAGCGCCAGCGCGCCACTGCCTTCGAGCTGCTTCCACAGCTCGCCGCCGCGTTCCAGCTCGAAATAATGGAACCCGGCGTGGAACGGCAGCTGGCGCGGCGCCACCGGCAGGCTGCGCAGGTTGATGCCCGGCAGCGCCAGATTGACCAGATCGCGGATGCGATCGACCGGTGCCAGCTTGGACTGGGCCGGAAAGCGCTGGCGCACCTGCTCGCCCGGCAGCTGCGCGTTGACGGCCAGCACCAGCGCGCCTTTGCGCAACAGGTCGAGGTCGGCCACCAGCGCGGTGCGGCCCCAGCGGTGCTCGACCAGCTCGATCTGCAGCGCCTGCCGATCGACCAGCGTGGCCAGCATGCGGCGCAAGTCCTCGATCAGCGGCAGGAAGGTGGCTTGCAGATCGTCGTGGCGGTAGAGCGGGTAGTCGGCCACGCAGCGCGCTTCGGTCCGGAAGGTGCTGAGCTCGCCAGCCAGTTGCAGGCACGCCAGGTGGAACTCGCGCGGGTGCACGCTGGGCGCGCCGGCAAACTGGCGCAGCAGCGGCTCGTTGCGGTTCAGCACCAGCAGCATCAGGAACTCGGCCACCTCCGACACGCCCGCGCCGATCTGGCCCATCTGGCTGGCGAGCAGCTGGGCGCGCTGTCGCACCAGGCCATGCAGCAAGGTGGCGCTGGACGAGAGCTGGCCGCTCGCTTCAATGCGCGTCTGCGGCGCGATGTAGCTGCGGTCGAGCAGCAGCTGGCCGTCGGCGCGGCGCTCGATCACCCGCACCACGCCCAGGCCGGCATAGGCGTCGCTCAGCTCCTTGGCGCGCAGCAGGCGCAGGTTGAGCGCGGCGGTCTGGATCGGCTCGGGCTCGTCGCTGGCGTTGACGTGATCGCGGCGCTCCTCGGTGGCGACGCGGTAGCGGCGCAGCTCGTCGGCGCGGGCATCGCCGAAATCGATCTCGGTCACGCCCTCGCGGCTGACCGGCGCGGCCAGATAGATCAGCTCGCCCTTGCTGTCGGCCGGCACGTCGAGCGGCGCCGGCACCGCGTCGAGCTGCGGAATGGCAAACGGCGTGCCGTCGGGCAGCACGCCGGTGGCGCGCGCGATGCCGATCCGCCCGAGCGCCAGCAGGCTGTCGTCGAGCAGCAGCTCGGTATAGCCCCAGGCGTCGGGTCGCAGGCTGCGCAGGCGGGCGTCGAGCCGGTGCCCGACATGGCGCGCCTCCTGCTGGAAATGATGCGGCTGCAGGAACATGCCCTGCGACCAGACGACCGGATCGACCCAGCTCATGCGGCGGGCACCAGCGTCAGCGCCAGCTCGTCGGCCCGGATCGTGATCTGCAGCTTGCCTTTGGTTTCGACCGGCACCAGCAGGCGCCAGCGCGCCCGCTCCAGATCCCGATAGGCCGCGAACACGCCCAGAAAGCGCGTCTGTGCCGTCAGCTGGCGCTTGATCGGCCGCTTCTCGCCGGGGCTGAGCAGGTATTCCTCGCGCGCCAGCAAGTCGCCGCCCAGCTCGGCCTGATCACGCTGGTAGAGCGACACGAAGTCGGCATTGTTGAATGCCGCCGCAGCCTTCAGCTCATAGAGCCGCAGCAGCAGCGGCGAGGGCCGCTGGCGGCTGTCCGGATTGACCTTGGCACTGGCCTCCAGCATCGCAGTCAGCTCGGGCGGCCCGCTGCTGAACAAGCCGCTCAGCGGCGACGGCGCACTGCCTGCCGCCGGGTCTGATTTGCCCCCCAGCAGCCCGCAACCCGAGCCCGCGCCGGCCAGCAGCAAGCCGAGCAGCAGCCCGAGCCGACGCCGCTCCAGGCGATCCACACCCTCCAAACATCGCTGACTCGGCGTCACGGCAGACCCCCAGGCTTGCAATTGAAGCTATTGCGCTACCCGGAAGCATAGTCAGCAGGTGTGGCGGTTACGTGTGACTTAGGTAATCTGGGCGGGGGTTGCAACGCGCTTTCACAAGCGCGCTGCCCAAACAAAAAGGGCCTGACGGCAACGCCAAGCCCTTGTCTGGTCACGATTTTTGCTGGTAGGCCGTGTAGGACTTGAACCTACGACCAAAGGATTATGAGTCCCCAAAAGTGGCAATTTCAGGGTATTGATGCGTGTTGAGCCAACAGCATTAATCCTTATAAATCAACAGCTTACGAATATTGCACTGTTGATGTGTGTTGATGTCGGTAGATAATCCGTGCCTACAGGATGCCTACAGATTTTTGACCAAGGGATTCATGAGCGACCCGACACACTTCGAGTTCACCCGCACCCGCGTGGATGCGGCGACCTGTCCGGCCGGCAAGTCTCAGGCGTTGTTGTGGGACACGAAGCAACCGGGGCTCGGCTTGCGTGTGACCGCTGGCGGCAAGAGTTCGTTCATCTTTGAGGGCCGCATCGGACGGCAGACCATCCGCGTGACCATCGGCCCGGCATCGATGCCGATTCGCGTCCCCAGGGACCGCAAGGGCAACCCGACCGGCCCCGGTGCTGACGGCGAGGCGCTGCGACTGCTGGCGCTGGTGAAAGCCGGCACCGACCCGCGCGCCGAAAAGGCCGCGACGATGGCCCGCGACGTGGCCGACCGCGACGCCGCCAAGGTCGAGCAGCAGCGCCAGCAAGTCACCGGCCTGGACGCATGGGACACCTACACCGCCGCCAAGGCGTCGCAGTGGGGCGAGTGGAGCTGCCGCGACCATGCGCGCGCCGTGCAGGAAGGGGGCGAGCAGCGCCAGCGCAGCAAGACCGAGAAGACCCAGGCCGGCCCGCTGCGCCCGCTGCTGTCGCGTCCGCTGGCGCTGGTCGATGCCGACGCCGTGCAAGCGTGGCTCAAGGCCGAGACGGCCGCCCGGCCGACCGTGGCCGCGCGCAACTTCCGCCTGTTGCGTGCCTTCCTGCGCTGGTGTGGCGAGCACGCCGAGTTCAGTGCCATCGTGCAGGCCGACGCCCACAAGCCGCGACGGGTCCGGGAACACCTGCCGAAGGTCGGCACCAAGGACGATTGCTTGCAGCGTGAACAGCTCGGCCCCTGGTTCGACGCCGTGCGCCAGATTCAGAACCCGGTCATCAGCGCCTATCTGCAATGCCTGCTGCTGACCGGCGCACGCCGTGAAGAGCTGGCCGGCCTGCGTTGGGATGATGTGGACTTCCGCTGGTGCGGTCTGAGCATCCGCGACAAGGTGGACGGCGTGCGGGTCATTCCGCTCACGCCCTACGTGTCGCGCCTGCTGGTCGCGCTGCCGCGTCGCAACGAATGGGTGTTCAGCAGTCCGACCGCTGCGAGTGGCCGCATTCAAGAGCCGCGCATTGCGCATGAAAAGGCGCTGCAGGTGGCCGGCCTGCCGCACCTGACCGCGCACGGCCTGCGCCGCTCGTTCGGCACGCTGTGCGAATGGGTCGAGATGCCGGCCGGTGTCGTCGCGCAGATTCAAGGCCACAAGCCCAGCGCCACCGCCGAGAAGCACTACCGGCGCCGCCCGTTGGACCTGTTGCGCATGTGGCACATCCGGGCCGAAGCGTGGATGCTGGAACAGGCAGGCATTGAACAACCCAGCGCCAGCGAAGAGCCTACCGGGTTGCGTGTGGTGGCTGGTCGCTGATGTCGGCTGTGTGTAACGTATAATTCACAGACCCATGTACGACATTCAGGACTACCTGACCGGAGACGGACAAGACCCTTATGCGCAATGGCTTGTGGCACTGGCAGACCGTCAGGCACGCGCCCGTGTGCTGGTCCGGGTTGCCCGCATGGGTGCCGGCAACTTCGGTGACTGCAAGCCGTTGTCTGATGGCGTGTGGGAACTGCGCATCGACTGGGGGCCGGGCTACCGCGTCTATTACGCGATGGCTGGCAAGCGTCTGGTTCTGCTGCTGGTCGGTGGCGACAAGCGCAAGCAGCAGGCTGACATCAACACCGCGCTGGCGTACTGGGATGACTGGCAGCGCCGGAGGAAAACCACATGAACGCACCCGCGAACCGCTCACACGATGAAGCCGTGGTGGAACTGCTCAAGGCAGACCCTGCGTTTGCTGATGAATACCTAGCCGCCGCGCTGGATGAAGTCAGCGAGCCGGGCGGACACGTTGCCCTGCTGGCTGCCCTGCGTCAAATCGCTGAAGCCCAGGGCATGAGCGCCGTGGCGGAGCGGGCAGGCATTCCGCGTGAAAGCCTGTACCGCGCACTGTCGCCCCGTGGCAATCCGACCGCCAAAACCCTGCTGGCCGTGCTCCACGGGATGGGCCTGCACCTGACTCTTGCGCGCCCCATCCCCGCAAATGTCTGACCGGCACCGGCCGAGCTGAACGCCTGAGAGTTTCGCCCCGGATAGGCCCGCGTCGAAACCGGGCCGAAGAGCTGGAAGACCTCGCCAGCCTGCCGAGACAACCATTTGGAGGAAACCTGAAGGGGGAGCGAGTAATGCAGGTTCCAGCACACGGCAGGTTGTGGTTTAAGGAAACAATCTGCGGAATATCTATCCCGGAATCATCGGATGGTGTTTTCGGATACTTTGTGCGTTCCGTGAGTAGTTGCCATTGCAGGTTGGTTGGTTATGTGCTGAATTCCGTGCAGCAGCCAACCGACGAGGAAAAAGCCGCCGACCCGTGGGCGCATCACAATTACATGGCGCGCTCTGACGATGCGCAACGCTACATCTGCGAAGTTGCGCAGCGGCTCATTGAGGAACGGGATAACCCGGCACACTACGGCGACAACCTTCCGGGCTGGTTCGATGTGAACAACAAACCCATCACGCCTGCACGTTTCTCGTTTTCTGACCTGATTGGATACGGGCCAGACCCGGACACCGGAGGCGTCAAGGGCTTCCTCGGACTCTGCAAAGCGCGGAGCTACGAAGACTTGGAAATTGCAGCCGGGCTATTGTGCCTGGACGAGGCGATGCAGTTCGCCAGTACGGACCTGGCTTACGGTTTCCACTTGCTGGAAGAGGCGCAGGAACTCCAAGGCGAAGTGGACCTGAGGCGACACCTGCGCGAACTCAGTCCGCAGGTTTCCGAGGAAGCGATTGACCGGGGTTTCAGACAGAAGCAGAGCGCCCGAGCACGAGCGCGTTACGCGCAGGACCGAGACGGGAAGCAAGGCGTGAAGGCAGAAGTGAAAGGTTGGTGGGAGAAGTGGCAGCGTGAGCCGTCGCTGTACCGAAGCGCCGCCGCCTTCGCTCGGGTGATGTTGGACAAGTACCCAGACCATCTCACCAGTCAGCCAGTCATCGAAGGGTGGGTGCGAGACTGGAAATTAGAGGCCAAAAAAACCTAACCCTGCCGGGAGGGTGAGCAGTCTGCCGGGCATGTTGCGCAGTGTTCCGGCACGGGCGTTGATGGGCCAGCGCGTATTCACAGAATGGGGAACCATACATCGGCATTCGCTGGTGTTTGGAGAAAACCACTGTGAACGCAGTAACTCGGAGCGAGCCGACATTCCCGCCGCTCGAAACCGTCACGCGGCCGACGTTGGACACGACAGCCGCAGCTTTCTACTTGAACCGCCGCCCTCAAACCCTTCGGGAATGGGCGTGCTTTGAGCATGGTCCGATTCGCCCTGTTCGCGTGAATGGCCGCCTTGCGTGGCCGGTGGCCGCAATAAAGGCAGCGCTCGGTCTGGAGGTGGCGAAATGAAAACGCCCACCCCGAACCCGAAGGACGAAGCAGGCGCACCCGGCATGGGGGCCGAGATTGTCGCCCCTGGTCGCCTGCCCATCAAGCGTGCCACCGTCACCGCTGAAGTATTGACCCGCCTGCTGGCCGGCGAGCGCCTGGCCGGACTGGATGCAGTATCCAGCGCCAGCACGACCCGCCTGGCCGCAGTGATTCACTACCTCACGACCGAATACGGCTGGCCGGTCGAGCGCACCGACAAGGCTGCCGGCTGCCGCGATGGCCGCGTGGCGTGGGTGTCGGTCTATTTCCTGGCCCCCGACGTCATCGCCGCCGCCATGACCGCAGGCGCTGCAGCCTGGTGCGCCGAGGTTCGCGCCGCCCGCCTCCTGTTGAGAACCAAAGCTGCCCAGGCAAAACGCACCGCTGAGCGTGCCAACACCGCCCGCCGTAGTCGTCCGCATCCGGGGCAATGGGGGCTGTTCGAGAGCGAAGGGGGACAGCCATGAAGGCACGCCTGTTCATTCTGGCGCTGCGCATCGCCGTCGCTGCCGTCGTCCTGGCGCCTGTGCTGCTGCCGCTGGCCTGCGTCATCTTGGCGAGGGCAGCCGCATGAGCGCCGCCGCATTCTTTCGCCTCAAGAAGCTGACCGGCCCCGGCATCGTCAAGGCTGCGGCGATGCATAACCGCCGCGCCATCGCGGCCGAGCTTGGCGCCGCTGGTCACATCGACCCGAGCCGCTGCCGGCTGAACATCGTGATGGCCGGCCCGGACACCCCGCAAGGGGTCACCGAGCTGGCTCAAAGCCTCATGGATGCTGCAGGCGTTGGCAAGCTCAGACGCGACGCCGTGCGGGCCGTGGAAGCGGTTTTCAGCCTGCCGGCAACAGATGGTGCCGGTGTGGACGCTGCCGCCTACTTCACCCGCTGCGTCGAATGGGCAAGCGCAACATTCGGCCCGGTGCTGTCGGCTGATGCCCACCACGACGAAGCCGCGCCGCATGTGCACGTGCTATGCCTGCCGCTGGTCAATGGCCGGATGGTCGGTTCTGACTTGATGGGCGGGCCGTCGCGGCTGCGCACCCTGCAGACGGACTTTCACGGCAAGGTCGCACAAGCGTTCGGCCTGAAGCGTGGCACGGCTCGCCTGGCAGGCCGGACACGGGAAGACGTTGCCGCCGCCGTCCTGGCGCACCTGAAGGCCATCGGCGACTTCGCGCTGAAGTCGGCCGTCTGGCCTGTTATCCGCGACGCCATCGACCGCGACCCGCTGGCGTTCGCGCAAACACTAGGGTTCGATGTGAGCAGCGTCAGCACCGCCCCAAAACCTGGCAAAACCTTCACCGGCATCATGACCGGCCGGGGCAAGGGAGCGAAAACGCACGCCGAGCAGGCGCACCGCGACTGCGCCCTGAAGCGGTCAATGCCTATAGGGTTTGAGTCACTGCCGGGTGACTATTCAGGCTCAAGCCGTGAGCTTGAATGCCTGCCAGAGAAAACACGAACCCTAGCCTGTGTAGGGTTCACTTCGCCAAAGGGTGCCGCATGACCGCCGCAGCACTCGCGCAGGCCGTGATTCACGAGCTGCAGCGCATCCAAGACCCGGCGACCAAATCAGCCACCTGGCCCGGTGTGCTGCACGCCATCAAGACCAATCCGCGCCCCTTTGCATTCGCACTCGGCCTGCTGTCGGCCGAAGCTCGCAAGGGTCGGCGTGTTCACTGAGATTCGAGCATGAGCGAACAACACGACAACCCCGGCGACGCTGACAGCAGGCGCAAAGCACTGAAGCCCTGGCCGAAGGGTGTCAGCGGCAACCCTGGAGGCCGGCGCCGCAAGTCAACCGCTGACCGCCAGATAGAGAACCTGGCACGCGACGCCAGCGCGGACGCCTTCAACACCGTGCGCGGGCTGATGACGACCGCCGACAGTGACCGCACCCGCCTTGCCGCTGCCCTTGCGGTTCTGGAGCGCGCCCACGGCAAACCCGGCGACCTGCTGGCCGAGTCAATCGAGACACCAGAAGCGGCGACGCTGGCCGAACAGGCTCAGGCCGTCATGCAAGCCGCGCTGGCTGGCCGCGTCACCCCGACACAGGCGAACGCGCTGTTGTCCGGCTTGGCAAGCGTGGCGCACATCAAGGAAGTGACCGAGCTGGAAGAACGAATTGCCGCCCTTGAGGCGCAGAAAGGGCCGACACCATGAACACCGCATTGAATCGCCGAGTGCTTCACGGCTTTACACACTTGAACGTGACAGAAGCACCACCCATTCGAACGAATGGAACAGCACCTTCAGCAGTCGTGGACACTGTCTCAACGACCTTGCCATCTTTCGCGCAGAACTCACCCGCCTCACGGTAGGCATCCACCTTCACCTTGTCGATATTGCCGAAGACGCCACCGGTATTCTTCATGGCAACCATGTACGTGTCCCTATCAGTCTGAACAACGCCGGACGATGCACAGGCGGTAAGCAGCACGGCTGCGGCAACGGTGATGAGTGCTTTCATGTGTTTCCCCTGATTGGAACCGATGAATTATCCCGTGCGCTCGACCGTACCTGCGCCACTGACCCGTGAGCAGAAAGGACCGACACCATGAGTACTGCACTGAATCGCCGATTGCTGGCGCTGGAAGCCGCACAGACGCCGCCTGAAGGGCCATCTGTCATCTTCATATCGTTCCTTGGTCCAAAGGGCGCAGCAGCCGACGATGACAGCATCCAACTTGCCTACATCATCGGCACGCCGGCCCGGGTTGGCGGTCATCAGCTCAAGCGCGAGGCCGGCGAGAGCGCCGCAGCGTTCAAGGCCCGGGTGGAGGCGGCACGATGAACACTCGACTGAAGCGATTGCAGGCATCGTGGCCGAGGCAATTGCTTGCGCCCAAGGCGGGCGGCACGATGAACACTCGACTGAAGCGATTGCAGGTGCTGGAACGACAGCGCGGGACACAGGGGCGGCCGTATGCCTACCTGACCGATGAGGAATTGACCGCGCGCATTTTCCGGCTGGCCGCAGGACGGGAACCCATGGCGGCCGAATTGACGGAGTGGGGCGCCCTCGGAGCCGACGAACTGAAAAGCCGGCTGAAGGATATGGGGGCGTTGGATGGCAACACTTAAACGTCGAGTGGACGCCCTGGAGGCCGACCGCAACACCATGCACAAGAGCGCCGCCGAGATGACCGACGCCGAGCTGTGCCGCATCGCTGGTGTGCCGCTCGACGTGACCGACGAAGAGCTTGAACGCATCGCGCGCGGGGAGCCCGCCGAGTCGCACACCGAAGCCTGAGCCACCCCATGACCACCACGAGGCCCGGCACAGTCCGGGCTTTGTCGCTTTCGGCGCGACACAGAACGCCTACAGGTTCACCGCGCCTACAGGATGCCTACAGAATCAAAACGAATAGCTGAGCGGCACGCCTGAATCGACGTAAGTGATTGATTTCATTGGTAGGCCGTGTAGGACTTGAACCTACGACCAAAGGATTATGAGTCCTCTGCTCTAACCAACTGAGCTAACGGCCCTCTGGGACGGCTGCGGCGCCAGACTGGCGCTGCGGCCTGCAGCAAGGCGCGTATTGTAGGAGCTCGCGGGGGTCTTGCCGGGCGCGCAGGTGTGTCGAAATTGCGAGATCTGTCGCGCTGGCGCTTACTTCTGGCTCAGCGCGTTGCCGACCAGGCGCGAGGTGATGTCGACGATCTCGATCATGCGCTCGTAGGCCATGCGGGTCGGGCCGATCACGCCGAGCGTGCCGACCACCTGGCCATCGACCTCGTAGGGCGCCGAGACGATCGACAGCTCCTCGATCGGCACCACCGCGCTCTCACCGCCGATGTAGATGCGCACGCCCTCGGCGCGGCTGGAGCCGTCGAGCAGGCGCATCAGCTGGGTTTTTTGTTCGAACAGGTCGAACATCTTGCGCAGCGAGCCGAGATCGGCGCCGAAGTCGATCACTTCCAGCAGATTGCGCTCGCCGGAGACCACCACCTGGTCGGTGTTGTCAGCGGCGGCTTCACTGCCGAGCTGCACCGCCGCCTGCATCAGCGTGGCGATCTCGCCGCGCAGGGCGTCGATTTCGCCGCGCAGGCGCTCGCGCACCTCCTCGACAGTCAGGCCAGCGTAGTGGGCGTTGAGGTAGTTGGTCGCCTCGATCAGCTGCGACTGGGTGTAGTCCTGCGCGGTGAACAGCACGCGGTTTTGCACATCACCGTCCGGCGAGACCAGGATCACCAGCACGCGGCGCTCGCCCAGGCGCAGGAACTCCATGTGGCGAAACACGCTCACCTTCTTCGGCGCCGTCACGACGCCGACGAAGTTGGACAGGCTGGACAGCAGATGCGCCGCGTTGGCGATGACTCGCTTGGGGTGATCCGGCTGCAGTTGCTCGCGCAACGGCGCCACACTGTCCGGGCCGGTCGCCAGCGAGCGCGAGCGCACCGTCAGCATGGTGTCCACGAACAGCCGGTAGCCGCGCGCGGTCGGAATCCGGCCGGCCGAGGTGTGCGGACTGACAATCAGACCGAGCTCTTCCAGGTCCGACATGACGTTGCGGATCGTCGCTGGCGAGAGCTCCAGGCCGGAGGTTTTGGACAAGGTGCGCGAGCCCACCGGCTGGCCATCAGCGATATAGCGCTCGACCAACGTCTTCAAAAGCATTCTTGCGCGATCATCGAGCATGTATCAGATTGTAGGTGGCTTGCCACGCTCTGGTTTGCCCGACCACTCATGTACGGTCGGCGTCACGGAAGTATCGAATCGCTGTGGTGTAATTTCCCGATGGTCAGTCGATTCCGCCACGCCGCGCTGGTAGGCAAATATCAAGCTCACGGCATGCGTCCGCTGCTGGAGGACATCGCACACCTGCTGACACGTCGCGGGTTGGAGGTGTCGGTCGAGTCAACCACCGCGCTCAACACCGGTCTGACCGGCTACACCTCGCTGACGGTGGATGAGCTGGGCCGCAGCTGCGACCTGGTCATCGTGGTCGGGGGCGACGGCACCATGCTCGGCATCGCGCGCCACCTGGCGCGCTACAACATCCCGATGATCGGCGTGAACCAGGGCCGGCTCGGCTTCATCACCGACATCTCGGTGACCCGCATGGGTGCCGCGCTGCGCGCCGTGCTGGAAGGTGACTACGAGGAAGAGTACCGCGCCATCCTGGAAGGCAGCGTCGTGCGCGACGGTCGTGCCATCTTTGAAGCGCTCGGCATGAACGACGTGGTGGTGCGCAGCAGCGCCACCACCATGGCCGAGCTACGTGTCGAGGTCGACAGCCAGTTTGTCGCCAACTTCCGCGCCGACGGCCTGATCCTGGCCTCGCCGACCGGCTCGACCGCCTATGCGCTGTCAGCCGGCGGGCCGATTCTGCATCCGGGCGTGGCCGGCTGGCTCTTGGTGCCGATCGCGCCGCACATGCTTTCGAACCGCCCGATCGTGCTGCCCGACTCGGGCGAGGTGTCGATCGAGCTGGTGTCGGGCCGCGAAACCAGCGTCAACTTCGACATGCAGTCGCTCACCAGCCTGCTGCACGGCGACCGCATCGTGGTGCGGCGCTCCCAGCACCGGGTGCGCTTCCTGCACCCGCGCGGCTGGAACTACTACGCCACGCTGCGCCGCAAGCTGCACTGGAACGAAGGCGCCATGCCTGAACAAGGCGGAGGCGGCTGATGCTGAAACGCCTGCACCTGCGCGATGTGGCAATCGTCAGCGCGGTCGACATCGAGCTGAGCGGCGGCTTTTCGGTGCTGACCGGCGAGACCGGCGCCGGCAAGTCGATCCTGATCGATGCGCTGCAGCTGGCGCTGGGCGCCCGCGCCGACGCCGGCATGGTGCGCGAAGGCGCCGCACGCGCCGAGATCAGCGCTGAATTCGAACCGCTGCCGGCCGGGCTGCTGAGCTGGCTCGACCAGGCCGGCTTTGCCGCCGACGAGTCGCTGCTGATCCGCCGCCAGCTCGACAGCCAGGGCAAGAGCCGCGCCTGGATCAACGGCAGCGTCGCCACCATCAGCCAGCTGCGCGAACTGAGCGGCTGGCTGGTCGACATCCACGGCCAGCACGCCTGGCAGAGCCTGACGCGCAGCAGTTCGGTGCGCGAGCTGCTCGACGCCTACGCCGGCATCGACACCCGACCGCTGCTGGCCGCCTGGGAGCGCTGGCGCGCCGCGCAGACCCGGCTTGACACCGCGCGCCTGCGCAGCGCCGACCTGGAGCGCGAGCGCGAGCGGCTGGCCTGGCAGATCAGCGAGATCAACCAGCTCGCGCCCGGCGAGCACGAGTGGGACGAGCTGAACGCCGAGCACCAGCGCCTGGCGCATGCGCAGGCCATCCTGGACGCGCTGCGCAACGCGCTCGACGCCTTGAGCGAAAGTGAACTCAGCGCCAGCAGCCAGACCGGCCACGCCCTGGCGGCCCTCGACGCGGTGGCCGACTACGACCGCCATCTGCTCGATGCCCGCGAGGTGCTGCAAAGCGCGCAGGCGCAGCTGCAGGACGCCGCCCACACGCTGCAAGGCGCGCTGCACCACACCGAACTCGACCCGGACCGGCTCGCCGAGCTCGACGCCCGGCTTTCGGCCTGGGTCAGCCTGGCGCGGCGCCACCGCCGCCAGCCGCACGAGCTGCCCGCCACGCTGGCCGGCTGGCAGGCCGAGCTGGCCGCGCTCGACGCCGACACCAATCTGGAGCTGCTCACCGCCGAAGCGCAAGACGCCCGCACGCTGTTTTTGCGCGATGCCGACCGAGTCTCATCGGTCCGCCAGCGCGCCGCGCCGCAGCTGGCCGCCACCGTGACGGCCGCGATGCAGGAGCTCGGCATGGCTGGCGGGCGCTTCGAGATCGCGCTGGAGCCGCTTGCCGAACCACAGGCGCATGGTCTGGAAGCGATTGAATTCCTGGTCGCCGGCCACGCCGGCAGCACGCCGAGGCCGCTGGCCAAGGTCGCCTCGGGCGGCGAGCTGTCGCGCATCGCGCTGGCGATTGCCGTCACCACCAGCCAGCTGGGCGACGCCGGCACGCTGATCTTCGACGAAGTCGATGCCGGCATCGGCGGCGCGGTGGCGCACACCGTCGGCCGCCTGATGCAGCAGCTCGGCCACGATCGCCAGGTGCTGGCGGTCACCCACCTGGCGCAGGTGGCGGCCTGCGCCGATCAGCATTACCTGGTCAGCAAGGCCAGCCCCAACCACAGCGATACCAGCCGCACCGACGCGGTCAGCACGACCAGCACGGTGTGCCCGATCGACACCGAGCAACGCACCGACGAAATCGCCCGCATGCTGGGCGGCGCCCACTCCACCGCCAGTCTGGCGCACGCCCGCGAGATGCTCGCCACCGGGCGCCAGACCGGCCCGCTTGCCCTCATCCGGCCGGACCGCTGACGCGGCCTGCCATCGATTCCTGAGCACGCCGATGACCGCACCGTCCTCCATCGCCCCGAACCTGCGCACACCGCTGGTGCTGATCTCCGGCATCTCCGGCTCCGGCAAGTCGATCGCGCTCAACGCGCTGGAAGATGCCGGCTATTTCTGCGTCGACAACCTGCCGCCCGAGCTGCTGCACGATTTTCTGCGGCTCGACCGAGGACCGATCTCACCGCGCATCGCGGTGGCCGCCGATGTGCGCACCGCCAGTTCGCTGCCCAAGCTGCTGCCGCTGATCGAGCAGTTGCGCGCCGAAGGCTGGGCGGTGCTGCCGATTTTTCTGGATGCGCGCACCGACACGCTGGTGCGGCGTTTTTCGGAAACGCGCCGGCGCCATCCGCTGTCGAGCGTCGAAGACGAGGATGGCACCTCGCGCTCAGCCCTGGTGGACGCGATCGAACACGAGCGCAGCATGCTGGGTGATCTGCGCGAGGCCTCGACCGTGATCGACACCAGCGATCTGCGTCCGGTGCAGCTGCGCACCTGGGTGCGCCAGCTGGTGGGCGCGGCCAATTCGGTGCTGACGCTGGTGGTTGAGTCGTTTGCCTTCAAGCACGGTGTGCCACGCGACGCCGACCTGGTGTTCGACCTGCGCGTGCTGCCCAATCCACACTACGTGCGCGAGCTGCGCGCGCTGACCGGCCGCGACCCCGGCGTGATCGCCTTTCTGGCGGCGGAGCCTGAAGTCACCGAGATGCTGGCGCAGATCGAAGCCTTCCTGTCGCGCTGGCTGCCGTCCTACGAGCAGGACCAGCGCAGCTACCTGACCGTGGCGGTCGGCTGCACCGGCGGCCAGCACCGCTCGGTGTATTGCGCCGAGCAGCTCGCCCAGCGCTTCCGTGATCGGGTGCCAACGCTGCTGCGCCACCGCGAGCTGGAGGCCAAGGAAGCTGCCGGCTCATGAGCACCGCACCATCACCGGCCCGCATCGCCGACCTGCCGCTCTTTCCACTCGGCACGGTGCTGTTTCCGGACGGCTTGCTGAGCCTGCGCATCTTCGAGGCACGCTACCTGGATCTGATCAGCCATTGCCTGCGCACGGGGGCCAGCTTCGGCGTGGTCAGCCTGACGCGCGGCGGCGAGGTGCGCGCCGGCAAGGAACCGGTTCACTTCGAGCCACAAGGCTGCCTGGCCGAACTGATCGACTGCGACAGCCCGCACGCCGGCCTGCTGGAAGTGCGCTGCCGTGGCACGCTGCGTTTCACACTGGAGACACCGCACCAGGAACGCGACGGACTCTGGCGCGCCGACGTGCAAACCCAGGCCGCTGATGCGGCGCTGGCACCACCGCCTGAATGTGGCGCCACGGTGCGGGCGCTGCACAACACCATCCAGGGTCTGCAGGCGCAGGGCCAGACGCCGTTTTTAACGCCCTATCGACTCGACGATGCTGGCTGGGTCGCGAACCGCTGGTGCGAGCTGCTGACGATTCCCCTGCCCACCAAGCTCGGCTTGATGGCTTTGCCCGAGCCGGTGGCGCGGCTGCGGCTGGTGGACAGTTTCCTGCGCAAGCAGGCCATCATCAGCGACTGAAAGCCGCCTGGCTCAAGCAGGCGTCTGCAGCAGCAACTTGCGCAGCGGCGCCGGCAGGCCGTAGCGGTCCAGCTCGGCGTGCGTCACCCAACGACCGGACTCGCCCAGACTCTGGGTCGGATCAAGGCAGGTGGCCTGCTGGACCGACAGCCGCCAGCGGCGCGGATGCAAGGCCCAGTCGAGATGGGTCAGCACATGCTGCACCGAAGGCAGCGCCACGACGGAGGCCGGCGCGGCGCCTGGCGCCGACTCGGCGGCCTGCAGCGGCAGCGTGGCCTGCAACTCGGCCACGGCTTGCTGCAGTTGCGCTTCCGAGTCGAACAGCGGCAGGCTCCACAGGCTGGCCCAGACGCCGGTGGCCGGGCGCTGCTGCAGCCACAGCGCCTCGCCGGTGCTCAGCCAGAGCCACCAGTTTTCGCGCTGGCTGCGCTTGAGCTTGCGGGTCTTGATCGGATAGCGCGTCGCATTGCCCGCCGCACGCGCCCGGCAAGGCTGTTGCAGCGGACAGAGCAGGCATTGCGGCTCGCGCGCCAGGCACAGCGTCGCGCCCAGATCCATCAGGCCCTGGGTGTAGGCCGGCATGTCGGCGCCGGCCTCGGGCAGCAGCGCGTCGGCGTGTTGCCAGAGCGCTCGCTCCTGGGCGGCCTGGGCCAGATCGCCATCAAAGGCCAGCACGCGTGTCAGCACCCGCTTGACGTTGCCGTCCAGGATGGCGGCGCGCTCATCGAAGCAGAACGCCGCGATCGCCGCCGCCGTCGAGCGGCCAATGCCGGGCAGCAGCAGCAACGCGGCCGCGCTGCGCGGAAACTCGCCGCCATGCTCGGCAACCACGGTCTGCGCACAGCGGTGCAGATTGCGCGCCCGGCTGTAGTAGCCGAGCCCGGCCCAGAGCGCCAGCACCTCGTCGAGCGTGGCGGCGGCCAGCGCGGCCACATCGGGAAAGCGCTGCAGAAACCGCTCGTAGTAGTCCAGCACCGTGACCACCTGGGTCTGCTGCAGCATGATTTCGGACAGCCAGACCCGGTACGGGTCGCGGGTGCGTTGCCAGGGCAGTTCGTGCCGCCCGTGGACGCGCTGCCAGGCCAGCAGCGCAGGGGCAATCGGTTGCAGATTCAAAATCAGTGTTGCGAAGCCAGCGGCACCGGCGCCGACAGGGTGATGTCCAGGTCGGTGACGTTGAGGGTGGGGAAATCAGCCTCGGCCGCCATGGGGACGGTGGCGGCCATCGATGGCACGCGGCCGAGCTCGCGCCGACCCGCCGTGCGCCGCGTCTCTTCGAACAGCGTGCCGAGCCGGTTTTCCATGCTGCCGAGCCGGGCGTCGTTCGATTCGAGCTCGGACAGACGTGCTTCCAGCTCGCTGGCCGCTGCCTGAATGCGTTCCAGCGAATCACGCCGGCGCTTGAAGGCGCGCCGACGTTCACGCAACTGCGCATCCACCTGCGCCGAAGCGGTGCGGTTCCAGAGCTCGATCTCGCTGCTGGCGTTTTCAAACACCACCCGCAGCCGCGACATCAGCATGCGCCGGAACTGCTCCAGAAACCGTGGCTGCGCCAGCCGCATGGCCTGGCCCAGGCCGAGGTACTGGGTGTAGTTGCGCTCGATCACGGCCAGATCGTCGCGGAAATTGGTCAGATCGGGCGAGCCAGTCACCGCCAGGCTGAAACCGAAATCGGTATTGAGCTTGGTGAACGAGGCCGCCAGCATGTCGCGGATGTCCTGGCCGCGCTTTTGCGACTCATCCAGCATGCGGCGCAGCTCGACAAACAGCTGCGCAAAGGCCCGTTTGGCCCCGAGCTTGAGCAAGGAGTCGCGGATCGACTGCACCAGCGCGTCCACATGATGGCGGATTGGTTCGCCCGAGACGCCGACCAGCAAATCCTTGAGCATGCGGGTGTGCACGGTGCGCAGCGCCTGCAACTGGGTGGTGCACTGCTCGAACTCGGTGGTTTCGGCGGCGACACGCTGCAGCAGCAGCTGCACCTTGCTGCTGTTCTTGCCGCGCAGACCGCGCAACTCCAGCGCCTGTTCGGCCAGATGCCGGCGCAGATCCGCCAGATTGCGCGAGGTCTGGCGCTGCACATGCGCCAGCGCCTCGATGGTGAGCTGCTCGAACACCGCGCGCCGCTGCGGCAGCAGCTGCTGCGCCAGGGCATTTTCGAGCGCCAGCAAGCGGCTTTCGGCCAGCAGGCGCGTATTGCCTTCGACCCGCGCTTCCAGAGCCTGCCGGGCCGAGAGCGGAAACACCCGCGAGGTCGGGATGCCCAGCGTCTTGGCGACCTGGATGCACTGCTGGTTGATCTGCTCCTCGACCACTTCGGGCGGCGAGAGCGGATCGACCAGCGCATCGATCTTGTTGAGCACCACGTAGCGCGTCAGCGCCTGGGCCGCCAGATGGTCACGCCAGATGTCCAGATCGGATTTGGTCACGCCGGTGTCGGCGCTCAGCACGAACACCGCCACATGGGCGCTGGGCAGCAGGCCGACGGTCAACTCGGGCTCGGCGCCGATGGCATTGAGTCCGGGCGTGTCGATCACCACCAGGCCACGCTTGAGCAGCGGATGCGGCACGTTGATGACGGCATGGCGCCACTGCGGCACCTCGACCGAGCCATCGTCGTTCTGCGGCGGGTTGTCACCGAGCTGCTCGTCGCTCCAGAACCCGAGCGCGCGGGCGTCATCGACCGACGCAGCACGGGTACCCATCACGGCCGTGAGCGCCTGCGCCAGGGCCTCGGGATGGTTGAGATCAATGGTCTGGCGCACCCAGGCGCGGCGCTGCGTGCGCAGCTCGGCCAGCGAAGCGCCATCCAGACGCGTCTCGATCGGCAACAACGCCAAGCCGGGCGGCTCTTCGGGATCCCAGCCCAGCTCGACCGGGCACATGGTGGTGCGCCCCGGCGAGGCCGGCATGATGCGCCGGCCGGCATCGGCAAAGAAGATCGCGTTGATCAGCTCGGACTTGCCGCGCGAGAACTCGGCGACGAAGGCCAGCACCAGTTTTTCGCCCGACAAACGCTGGCGCAGCGACTCAAGCAAGTCGCCCGCTGCCTCGTCGAGCAAGGTGCTGTCGCGCAGGAAACGCTGCAGCTCGCGCAGCCTTTCGTCAAGGGCGGCTCGCCACAAGCCCAGTGCGTCGAGACTCCGCACAAAAGGCTCATTCACAGAATCGGTAGAGAGCTCGGACATCGATAGTGCCCCGTGCACAGCTGATAAGCATCTTTCATGTTAGCGCAGGCTTATCCACAATAGGCCAAGGGGTGACGTAATCGAACATTTTCCTGCCCAGAAATGAGCCTTCTGGAAGGCGTCAGGAGCCCTCTTCAGGGGGTACCAAGGCGATCTGAGCACTCAATGGCGCTGACAGTGCGGGCAGAAATACGTGGCTCGCTGGCCTTGGACAATGCGCTGCACCGGCGCCAGGCAGCGCACGCACGCCAAGCCCTCACGACCGTAGACCTGGGCCTGCTGCTGAAAAGCCCCACCGTGGCCACTGGCATCGTGGAAATCGCGCAAGGTCGAACCGCCCGCCGCCAGCGCGCGCAGCAAGGTCTGCTGCACCGACTCGACCAACCGGGCGCAGCGCGCCAGGCTCAAGCGCCCGGCAGCAAGCTGCGGGTCGATCCCCGCCACGAAAAGCGCTTCCGAGCAATAGATGTTGCCGACCCCGACCACCACATCACCCGCCAGCAGCGCCTGCTTGATCGAAACGCGCCGGCCTTGCAGCCGGCCATGCAGATGCGCTGCAGTGAAACCCGGCTCCAGCGGCTCGACCCCCAAGCCGGCCAGCAGCTGTGCCGCCCGCCCTTCGGTGCGGCTGGCGGACCAGACCACCGCCCCGAAGCGGCGCGGATCGGTCAGCCGCAACGTGCCTCGATCGGTGACCAGCTCGAAATGGTCGTGCGGCCCGGCCGGCGGCAAGGCCTGCTCGAAACGCAGCGCGCCCGACATGCCGAGGTGCAGCAGCAGGCCACCATCGGCAGCGGTAGGTGCACGCCGCACGGGCAACCACAGATATTTGCCGCGCCGCTCCATCACGCCCGTCCGGCCCCCCACCAACGCGGCGGCGTCCAGACCCAAGGGCCAGCGCAAGGGCTTGCCCAGGCGCACTGACAGGATCTGCGCCTGCTCGATGCGGCTGACCAGGCTCAATCGGGTCACTTCGACTTCAGGCAATTCAGGCATGAGTGGAATTATCCTGCCAGCCGATCAGGCCCAACCAACCCGCAACCTGCGCATCGCAACATGACCGCCTAGAATGAAACGCATCTAGGAGAGATCGTTATGCCCTTGCGCCCCGTTGGTCATCGTGCCGGTGTTCTGGCCCTGCTGTTGGCCGGCGTGCTGGCTATGCCCGGCGCCTTTGCACAAGCCGAAGCTGGCAAAACGGTGAACAACTCGCCTCTCGACGGTGAACTGTTCTATCAACTGCTGGTCGGCGAACTGCAACTGCGCGACGGCGAGGCCGGTGTGGCTTATCAGGTGCTGCTCGACGCGGCACGGCGCCATCACACGGAGGAGCTGTTCCGGCGCAGCGTCGATATCGCCATCGGCGCGCAAGCGGGCGAAGAAGCTCTGGCCGCCACGCGCAGTTGGCGCCAGACCCTGCCGCGCTCACGCGCCGCCGCCGAAATGCAGACCCAGATCCTGGTGGCGCTGAATCGCACCACTGAAACCTTGGAGCCGCTGCGCAGCCTGATCGAACTCACCCCAGCGGCCGAGCGCACCGGCGTGATCGCCGCCTTGCCACGTCTGGTGCAGGCTCACGGCGCCAATGACAACACCGCCAAAACCGCTGCGACGGTGGTCGATGAGGTCCTGAAACCCTGGCGCGACAACAGCGCCACCCGGGTTGCCGCGCTGGTCGCGGCAGGCCAAGGCTGGCTGGCGGCAGGCGATGCCACCAAAGCGCTCGACTACACGCTGCAAGCCCAGCGCATCGACCCGGGCAGTGAATCGGCCGCACTGCTCGCGCTGGATCTGATGGCCAAGACACCAGCGGCCGAAGCCGCCGTCAAGACCACCTATCTGCAGGCTCAGCCACAGGGATCCCTGGTGCGGCTGGCTTATGCGCGTCGCCTCACCAGCACCCAACGCTACCCTGATGCGCTCGAAGTGGTCCAGCAGGTCACCAGCCGCAGCCCCGAGGTGACGACCGCCTGGCTGATGCAAGGCGCGTTGCAGATCGAACTTGGCCAACCGCAGGCGGCGCAGGACTCGCTGCTGCGCTATCTCGCCCTCAAGCAAGCCCCTACGCCGCCAGCGCCGGCAGCCACCAGCGACGACGACTCCGATACCGAGTCCGATGCCGACACCGAAGACACCGCCACCCCGCTGGCCGAGCAGGAAATCGCTCAAGCCTATCTGATGCTGGCGCAGGTGGCCGAGCAGCGCCAGGACTACGCGGGCGCACAAGGCTGGCTCGACAAGCTCGGCGAGACCCAGAACACGCCGGGCTTGATCCTGCGGCGCGCCTCGCTGCTGGCGCACCAGGGCAAGCTGGCCGAGGCACGGGCGCTGGTGCAGCGGCTGCCTGAACGCACGCCGGACGAGTTGCGCAGCAAGGTGCTGGGCGAAGTCCAGGTGCTGCGCGAGGCCCGCCAGTGGGCCAGTGCCTACGACGTGCTGGAGCAGGCCGGCACCAAGCTGCCGGACGATCCAGATCTGCTCTATGAGCAAGCGCTGCTGGCGGAACACTTGGTCCGGCTCGATGACATGGAACGCTTGCTGCGCCGGGTCATCACCCTCAAGCCGGATCAGCAGCATGCCTACAACGCGCTCGGCTACAGCCTGGCCGACCGCAACCTGCGCCTCGACGAGGCACGCCAGCTGATCGGCAAGGCGATCGAGCTGGCGCCGGGCGACCCGTTCGTCACCGACAGCCTGGGCTGGGTGGAATTCCGCCTCGGTCGGCGCGACGAAGCAGCGCGCCTGCTGCGCAGCGCCTACGAAAAACGCCCCGACACCGAGATCGGCGCCCATCTGGGCGAAGTGCTCTGGAGCAGCGGTGAACACGACGAGGCACTACGGATTTGGCGCGCCGGGCAAGCGCGTGACCCCGCCAACGATGTGCTGCAGGAAACCCTGCACCGTCTGGGAGTGAAACTCTGAAGCCGCTGCGATCGGGCCGACTTGCCATCACGGCCCTGTGTGCCTCGCTCAGCCTGTTGCTGGGCGCCTGTAGCAGCTTGCCGGCACCCGCTGGCGGTACCTCGGCTGCCGTCGTCGGTCCGCGACTGAACGGACGCATGGCGGTACGGATCGAGGGTGACAGCTCACGCTCGTTCTCGGCCGATTTCGAGTTGCAAGGCACGGCTGATACGGGTCGGCTGCAATTGAGTTCGGCACTCGGCACCTCGCTGGCGCGCGCGCAATGGACCCCGGGCCAGATCCATCTGCAGACCACCGATGGCAGCTATCGGTTTGCCGATCTGGAATCGCTGGCGGTCGAAGCGCTCGGCGAGCCGATTCCGCTGGCGGCCCTGATCGACTGGCTGCAAGCGCGGCCCTGGCCTGCCGCTCCCAGCGCCATGCTGGACGCCGGACAACCGGCCAAAGGCTTCAGCCAACTCGGCTGGGACGTGTTGCTCGACCGCTACGGCGATGGCCTGGTGGTGGCGACACGCCGCTCACCGGCGCCTGTGGTGAGCGTGCGCGCCAAGCTCGACCCGCCCTGAACCATCTGCCTCCGCCATGAGCTTGAAACAACTGCTGGACGTGCCGGCGCCGGCCAAACTGAACCTGTTCCTGCACGTCGTCGGACGGCGTCCGGATGGTTATCACCTGCTGCAATCGGTCTTCACGCTGATCGACTGGTGCGACACACTGCACTTCGAGCGCCGCAGTGATGGCCGCATCAGCCGCACCGATCTCGGCCCGAAACTGCCGGCTGACGATCTGAGCACCCGCGCCGCGCGGGCGCTGCAAGCCGCCAGCGGTGTGACGGACGGCGTGCACATCACGATCGACAAGCAAGTGCCGTGGGGCGCCGGCCTGGGCGGCGGCAGCTCGGATGCGGCGACCACCCTGCTGGCGCTGAACCGGCTTTGGGGCCTGCACTGGCCGCGCACACGACTGTTGCCGATCGCCCTGGCGCTGGGGGCGGATGTGCCGTTTTTTGTCGGTGGCCGCAACGCCTGGGTGGAAGGCATCGGCGAACAACTGACCCCGATCGAGTTGCCCCCAAGCACCTATGCCGTGCTCAAGCCAAGCGCGGCGATTCCGACCGCAGCAATTTTTTCCAGTCCCCTCTTGCGCAGGGACACAAAGCCTTCTACAATAGCGTTCTTTCTTGCAGACAAAGAGCTTTTCAACAAAAACGATTTGCAGCCTTGTGCAGAAGCACACAGCAGCGAAGTCGGGCAAGCGCTAAACATGTTGGCGCGGGCATTTGGAGCAACTCGCATGAGCGGCTCGGGAAGCGCAGTGTTTGCAAGTGCCGGGAGTCATCCCGATGCAGATTGGTTGCAGAGCAGTTTTCAGCATTTGTTGGCGACAATGCCTGAAGGTTGGCAAGCAAGACTGTGTCGCGGTCTGCCAGCGCATCCACTGCTTCAGTGGGCGGCAGGCTGAAGGCAAGACAGGTTAAAGGGAGCGCAAGCTTCCGGTGTAGGGGAGTCGCCAAGTTGGTTAAGGCATCGGATTTTGATTCCGACATGCGAAGGTTCGAATCCTTCTTCCCCTGCCAAAACATCTAAAAAAGCGCCTCGTCGGCTTACCGGCGGGGCGCTTGTTTCTTGATCGACGCTTTTTCAGTCACGGAGCGCAGCATGCTCGCCGATACCGTCCTCTTCACGGGTAATGCCAATCCCGCCCTGGCCCAAGAAATTGCCAGTGATCTTCGTATCGATCTGGGGCGCGCTGCGATCGGCCGCTTCTCTGACGGTGAAGTCACCATCGAGATCCAGCAAAACGTGCGCGCTCGCGACGTTTTCGTGGTTCAGTCGACTTGTGCCCCGACCAACGAGAACCTGATGGAGCTGCTCCTGATGGTGGATGCGCTCAAGCGCGCCTCGGCAGGTCGGATCACGGCGGTGATGCCCTACTTCGGCTATGCCCGCCAGGATCGTCGACCGCGTTCGACCCGCGTGCCGATCAGCGCCAAGGTCGTCGCCAACATGCTCGAAGTGGCGGGTGTGAACCGCGTCCTGACGATGGACCTGCACGCCGACCAGATCCAGGGCTTCTTCGACATCCCGGTCGACAACATCTACGCCTCGCCGGTGCTGCTCTCTGATCTGCAGAGCAAGCGCTACGAAGACCTGGTGGTGGTCTCGCCTGACGTCGGCGGCGTGGTGCGTGCCCGTGCGCTGGCCAAGCAGCTCGGCTGCGACCTGGCCATCATCGACAAGCGTCGTCCGAAGGCCAATATCTCGGAAGTGATGCACGTCATCGGTGAGATCGACGGCCGCAACTGCGTGATCATGGACGACATGATCGACACCGCCGGCACGCTGGTCAAAGCCGCCGAGGTGCTGAAAGAGCGTGGCGCCAAGAGCGTGTTCGCGTATTGCACCCACCCGGTGTTTTCGGGTCCGGCGATCGAGCGCATCAAGAACTCGCACCTCGACGAGGTCGTCATCACCAACACCATTCCGCTGCGCGGTGACGCCATCGACACCGGCAACATTCGCCAGCTGTCGGTCGCCTTCCTGTTTGCAGAAACGATCCGCCGCATTTCGGACGGCGAATCGGTCACTTCGCTTTTCTCGGAACAGAACAACAACTTCTGATCCGGATCGCAAGGCGCGCCCACTGCGGCGCGCCTTTTTGCGCCTGGTCGCGGGCGCTGTTCTTTGTTTTTGGAGTCACATCATGAAATTCGTCGCTTTCGCGCGCGAGCTGCAGGGGACCGGAGCGAGCCGCCGCCTGCGCAAGGCTGCCAAGGTGCCGGGCATCGTTTACGGTGCAGGCAACCAACCGGCTTCGATCGAACTCGATCACAACGCCCTGTTCCACGCCCTGAAGAAGGAAGTATTCCATTCGTCCGTGCTGGAAATGGAACTGGCTGGCAACACCGAACGTGTCGTGCTGCGCGATGTGCAGTACCACCCGTTCCGCCCGATCGTCATGCACGTCGACTTCCAACGTGTCGATGCGACCACCCGCATCCACAAGAAGGTGCCGCTGCACTTCATCAACGAAGCCGAATCGCAAGCGGTCAAGTTCGACAAGTGCGTGATCAATCACGTCGTCACCGAACTCGAAATCGAGTGCCTGGCTGAAAAGCTGCCTGAGTTCCTGAGCGTCGATCTGGGCGGTCTGGCCAAGGGTCAGTCGCTGCACGTCACCGACCTGAAGCTGGCGGATGACGTCAAGGTCATGCTGCACGGCCGCAAGGATCTGGTGATCGCCTCCGTGGTGGCCCAGGAAGAAGAAGTCGTGATCGCTGCGCCGGTCGCTGCGGTTCCGGCCAAGAAGGCCGCCAAGGGCAAGAAGTAATCTTCTCGCTCCGGCACTCAAGCCCCGCTCCGGCGGGGCTTTTGCTTTGGGGCGGCGTTTTCCTGCACACGTGCCAGGCGTTGCGATGCAGCCACGGATAATCAGACCATGATTCGTCTTTTTGTCGGCCTGGGCAACCCGGGCTTTGAATACGAGCAGACCCGCCACAACGCCGGGTTCTGGTGGATCGACACGCTGGCCCGGCAGTGGCGCACCAGCCTGCAGCCCGAGCGCAGCTATTTCGGCCTGGTCGCGCGCGTGAACCACGCCAGCGGGCCGGTCTGGCTGCTGCAGCCGCACACCTACATGAATCTGTCCGGCAAGTCGGTGGCAGCGCTGGCGCGGTTTTTCAAGATCGCGCCCAGCGAGATCCTGGTCGCGCACGACGAACTCGACCTGCTGCCGGGTCAGGTGAAGTTGAAGCAGGGTGGCAGCGCCGCCGGCCACAACGGCCTGAAAGACATGCAGGCGCAACTGGGCAGCCTGGATTTCTGGCGCTTGCGGCTTGGCATCGGCCATCCGGGCGCGCGTGGCGAGGTGGCGGGTTACGTGCTGAGCAAGCCGTCGATCGATGACCGCATCGCGATCGACCTGTGCATCGACCGCTCGCTCGGCGCATCGGACGCCTTTCTGGCCGGCGACATGGCTCGCGCGCTGACGCTGGTGCACGCCCAGCCGCAGCGCCCGAAGCCGCCACGGCCACCTGTCGCCAAGCCGGCTGACACCGCCAGCTGACGCACGCTCAACTCAGCCGATCGTCACGCGCGGCTGCGCGGTCAGCTGCAACTGCTCGTACTTGGCTTGCAGCTGTTCGCGCGTTTCGACGTGCTCCGGGTTGATCGGAATGCACTCGACCGGGCAGACCTGCATGCACTGCGGCTCGCCAAAATGGCCGACGCACTCGGTGCAGCGCGCCGGGTCGATCACGTAGAACTCTTCGCCCATCGAGATGGCCTGGTTCGGGCATTCGGGCTCGCAGACGTCGCAGTTGATGCACTCGGCAGTGATCATCAAGGCCATGGATTTTTCCTGATGACTTCAGCCCTGTGCGACCCGCTGACGCAGCCGCTCCAGCACCGAAGGAGCCACGAACTTTGACACATCGCCGCCCAGCACCGCGATCTCGCGCACAAAGGTGCCGCTGACAAACTGGTATTGATCGCTGGGCGTCAGGAACAGGGTTTCGACCTCGGGCATCAGCTGGCGGTTCATGCCGGCCATCTGGAATTCGTACTCGAAGTCGCTCACCGCGCGCAGGCCGCGCACCACCACCTTGCCACCGTGTCCGACCACGAAGTCACGCAGCAGGCCGCGAAAGGCGATCACCTGCACGTTCGGATACTGCGCGGCCAGTTCGGTGGCGATTTCGAGGCGCTCCTCCACGCTGAACATGGTGCGCTTGTGATGGCCTGCGGCCACCGCGACGATCAGTCGGCTGAACAGCTGGCTGGCGCGCCGCATCAGATCCTGGTGGCCCAGGGTCATGGGGTCGAACGTGCCGGGATAGACCGCAGTCAGTTGGGTGCCGGATAACAAGGGGAGGACTCCAGATCGGTCAGACAAGCGGCGCTGCGGGCAAAAACGACTCGCTCCGCAGCGGTTCGAGCAGGTGGAAATGCACCGTGCCGGCACGACCGGCACGACGCAAGCGCAGATTAAACGCCTGAAGCTGCGCATCGGTATAGGCCCGATCTGCCTCCAGGTAGATGTAGCCCTCGCCGCCGATCAGCGGCCGGGCCACCGTCAAGGCCTGATCAAACAGGTCGGCTGCGTACGGCGGGTCGAGCAGCACCAGATCGAAGCTGCCGGCCGCCGCCTGGCGCATCCAGGCCAGCGCATCGGCCTGATGCACCTCGATCTGCTGTGCCGCCAGCCGCTGCTGTGAAGCGCGCAGGCTGGCGGCGATCTGAGCGTCGGATTCAAGCAACACCACCTGGGCTGCGCCGCGCGAGCCGGCCTCGAAACCGAGCGCGCCACTGCCGGCAAAGGCGTCGAGCACCCGCCAGCCGCCCAGATCCTGGCCGAGCCAGTTGTAAAGCGTCTCGCGCACCCGGTCGGGGGTGGGCCGCAGGCCGGGTCGATCCAGCACGGGCAGCTTGCTGCGCCGCCACAGGCCACCGATCAGGCGGACTTCCTGCGGCGTTGCCCGCTTTGGCGTGGGCGTGGAAGGGGGGACAAATCGGGTCACGCCGACATTCTAGAGATACACCCGGATGGCGCCAGCGCCGCCTGCCTACAATCAGCGGTTCAGCTTCGCGGTCACCGCCTCTCGCATGTTCAGTTTTCTCCGACGCAAGTTAGGTTCCGTCCTCGGCACCTCGCCCGCTGCGGAGACGCCGGCCGCTCCCGCAGCGCCCGAGTCTCCCGCCACCACCCCGATCACTGCCGAAGCGCTCGACCAGCCGGTTGCGCCAATCGCTTCGGCTGCAAACCCCACCGCCTCGCCGGCCCTGGAGCAGGAAAAACCCAATCGCGGCTCCTGGCTGGCACGACTCAAGACCGGCCTGCAGCGCACCGGCTCCAGCATCGCGCAGGTTTTCACCGGCACCCAGATCGACGACCAGCTCTATGAAGAGCTGGAAACCGCCCTGCTGATGGCCGACGCCGGTGTGGGTGCCACCGAGCATCTGCTGGCCGACCTGAAACGGCGCGTCAAGGACAGCAAGACCACCGATCCGCGCGCCGTCAAGACCTTGCTGGCCGACGCACTGACAGATCTGCTCAAGCCGCTGCAGGCGCCGCTGGTGCTGGGCGCCACACAGCCGACCGTGATCATGGTGGCCGGCGTGAATGGCGCCGGCAAGACCACCAGCATCGGCAAGCTGACCAGCTACCTCGCCAGCATGGACTGCAAGGTACTGCTGGCGGCCGCCGACACCTTCCGCGCCGCTGCCAAGGAGCAGCTGGTGGTCTGGGCCGACCGCAACCGGGTCGAGATCGTCAGCCAGGAAGGCGGCGATCCGGCGGCCGTCTGTTTTGACGCCGTCAGCGCCGGACGCGCGCGTGGTTGCGATGTGGTGATCGCCGACACCGCCGGCCGCCTGGCGACGCAGACGCATCTGATGGAAGAGCTGCGCAAGATCCGCCGCACGCTGGGCCGCGCCATGGAAGGCGCGCCGCACGAGGTCCTGCTGGTGGTGGACGGCAACACCGGCCAGAACGCGCTCTCACAGGTCAAGGCCTTTGACGACGTCCTGAACCTGACCGGGCTGATCGTCACCAAGCTCGACGGCACCGCCAAGGGTGGCGTGCTGGCCGCGATTGCGCTCTGGTGCCGCGAACGCCAGGCGCGTGGCCTGGGCGTGGTGCCGGTCTACTTCATCGGCGTCGGCGAGCGTCTGGAAGATCTGCAGACCTTCGACGCCCGCGAGTTTGCCCAGGCGTTGCTGAACTGAGCCGACACGAGGCCAAGCCTCGTGTCTTGCCGTCAGCTCAGGCCGGCTCGGCAGTCGGCTCAGCCATGGCAGCGTGCGCTTGAGCCTCGATCCATGGCCGCAGCCGGCTGGCAATCTGGGCCGCCGTCCCAGCGACAGCGACATCAAAAGTCGGCATCGTGGTCGGGTAACCCCGCTCGATCGACTGCTGCAGATAGTTGTCCAGGATCGCCGTGTCCCAGGCCAGGGTTTCGCTACGGGATGGACTCCCTGCACGCAGCGTCAGCCGGCCTTGCGGCGACCACAAAGCACAAGGCACGCCCAGCAGACCGGCCGCATCGGCCAGCACATGGCCGGGCTCGGTCAGCAAAGCCACTGCGCCGCGCAACAAGCTGAACTGGTCAGGCAGCGATCGGACATCGCAGCACAGCACATGGGCTGCGTCATATGGCACAAACAGCGCACCACGCAGCGCCTTGCTGCTGATCTCGGGCTCGATGACAAACACCCGTGGCGCCAGTTCCGGGCAGCGCTGCATCCATTCGGTGATGGCTTGGCAGGTCGGTGCGTTGGCAAGCCAGATCAGCTTGTGGGTCGCGGTCACGCGTGCCAGCACATCGGTCACCGCAGCCACCTGCTGCGGCTGCTGGGGATCGAGCGAGAGCGCCACCACGGCGTAGGGCCGCTCGTCGTCCTCGACCGACGACCAGCGCGGGCCCAGAAACATCGGCAGCTTGTGCCGCAGACAGGCGCCATAGGCGGTGGTCATCGACGGCTCGACCGCATGGCAAACGTCCGCAGCCAGCCGGCCGGCCAGGCGATGCACACGCTCAGCCGGCAGCGCGAGCCGTGACACCCGCGAGAGCGCCACCGGATCGCTGTCGACAAACAGCTGATCAGAGAGCTGCTCGATCAGGGTTTCGTTGAAAATCCCGTCGCTGCTGGCGCCAGGCATGCCAGCTTCCAGCCGGACCAGCGGCAAGCCACGCTTGCGGGCCATCAGGCTGCAGGCCAGCAAGGCGTCGCTGGTACCGAGCGACAGGATGCCGATCGGCGAAAATTCATCGATCACATGGCCGAGCCGCTCGAACAGCACCGGCGCAATCTGCTCGAACGGCGCCGTCGGCACGCCCAGATGCAACCCCAGTTCCAGCGCCGGCAGGATGCTCTCCATGTTCTCCCACGGCCAGACCTGCGCCTGCATGCCTGGATTGACCAGCAGCATGCGCGGTGCATCGGGCAGCGCCGACAGCGCCTTGGCGACCACCGCAATCTTGAGCGCGGCGCTGCTGGTGTCGGCCAGGCAAAGCAGCACGCCATGGCCTTGTTTGCGCAGGATATGTTCGACCCGAACCACATCCTGGGCCACGGCAGCTGACAGCTGCGTCAGAGCGTCCAGCGCAACCTGATGGTCGGCCACCTCGTGCTGCGCCAACTCCTGCACCTCGCGCAGGGCATCCGGCACCAGCGCAGCGTAGGCATTCGGTTCAACCGGCGCGGGTGCCGCGATCGGCGCCGGAGCCACTGGCACAGACACGGCTGCCGGCTCGATCACCAGCGGCTCAGCCGTCCGGGGTGGCGGCGCCGACACCTGCGCCTCAGGGATGACTTCAGCGGGTGCGGCCGGCAGCGGTGCCGGCGCAGGCTCGGGTGCGGCAGCAGGCTTCACCGGCCGTGCAGGCAAGAGCGGCTCGAACGAGGACTCGCCGATCTCGCTGCGCAGCTCGCGCGCGGTCAGCTCGACCAGCGCGGCGTCGATCTCCTCGCGCGCTTCCAGGAACGCGGCCAGCAGCAGTCGGTTGCACAGGCGATTGATACGCCGAGGCACGCCGGCACTCCAGCTGTAGATCTGCTCGAAAGCCGCTTCGCCGATACGCGGCCGACCAGTCCAGCCAACCCGCATCAGGCGGTGCTGGACATAGGCGCAGGTTTCTTCCAGCCCGAGCGGCCCGAGGTGGCAGGACGCCATGACGCGCTGGCGCAGCTGCTCCATCGACGGCGACTCCAGCAGCTTGCGCAGCTCTGGCTGGCCGACCAGGAAACTCTGCAGCAAGGCATGGTTGCCGAGCTGGAAGTTGGACAGCATGCGCAGCTCCTCGATCGCCTTCAGGCTGAGGTTCTGCGCTTCATCGACGATCAGGAGCGCCCGCCGACCCTGCGTGGCCAGGGCGGTCAGAAAAGCCTCCAAGGTCGCGATCAGGTACGCCTTGGAGCTGTTCTGCACCGGAATGCCGAAGGCGGTGATGATCGCCTCCAGCAGATCACCCGATTCGAGCTGGGTGCTGACGATCTGGGCCGCCAACACTTTCTGCCGATCAAGCTGGTCGAGCAGCGTGCGCACCAGGGTGGTCTTGCCGGCGCCGATCTCACCGGTCACCACGATGAAACCTTCGCCCTGCGCCACGCCGTATTGCAGATAGGCCAGGGCATGGCCGTGACCACGGCTGTTGTAATAGAAGGCCGGATCCGGATTGAGTTGGAAGGGCGGACTGCTGAAACCGAAATGCGATTCGTACATCGTGGACTTGCGTCAGAAACGGTGGGTCATGCCGACATAAGCAGCCGACTCCTTGGCCTCGGCAACGCCGACGGTGGAGGTCACCAGGTTGTGGCGCAGCCCGGCGGTCGCATCGGAGCGTGGCGAGAGTTTGTGAGACAGCCCGAGCCGTACGCCACGGCTGGTGGTCTCACGCCCGACCACGCCGAGGTCATCGCTACGGGTATAGCTCAGGCCGGTGTCGAGTGCCGTATTCGGGTCGAGTCGGCGGATCAGCCCCAGCGTCGCGCCACGTTGCAGCACGTCGCGCGACGGCAGCGTCACGCCCTGCTCGGAGCCAGGCAGGTCGATGGTTTTCTGCTGGAAGATGTTGAATGTCACCGTGTGGTGCACCCCCAAAAAGGCCACGCTCAGGCCGCCGGACTCCTGGATCTGCGGCCGGTCGGAAAAGATGTCCAGCGGCCCGGAGGTGGTGTCGGGGAGGTTGTACTTGGTGATCAGGCTACGGATCACATCGGCCCGTTTGCTGGCATCAGGGATCGAGACACGATAGATCTGGTCGAGCATCGTACTGGTCGAACCCGCCGTCGGCAGCGTCGCCAGGCTCTGGGCGTATGAGGTGAGTTGACGCGAAAAATTGGCCGACAGCGTCATGAACGGCGAACGATGTACCAGATTGGCGAGCCAGGCACGCCCGAAGAATCGGTTCTCGACTTGCGCATCCAGATTGGTGCGCGCCGACGGCGCCCAGCGCAACCCGAACCCGGTGAAGGTGTCGGCGATATGGACCGTGCTGTAGTCGACCTTATCCCGTCCGAAACGCACCCCGGCGTAGAAATCCGGATCCGGCGCATACAGCAGCACGGCTCGCAGGGTGTCGTTGAGAACGGTCGATTCAGTGCCTTGCTGACGTGTCAGGGTGTCGAGGCGTGTCGCTTCGAGCTGATACCCGAGCGGCCGAGGCTGGGTCTCCAGCCGCAGCAGATCGGTCTGCACATAGGTGCTGGCATTCGGCGGTGTAACGGTCGTGGTCGCAACACCGTTGGTGGTCTCAGCGGTCCCGATGCGGGCCCAGGTATTGTCTGAACGCAGCGTCAGGCGGGTCTGCGACGAGAGTTCACGATCAAGATACGGACTCAGGCGACTGCGGTAGACGGTCTGCTTGTTGTAGGTCGTCACCCCGTCACCGACCGAGCGAAACGGATCGACACCGGTGGTATCGGCATCGACTCGACTGTCGAGAAACAACAGCCGATCGACCACGCGGGCATTCAGGCCCAGATGGGCGCTGGGCAACACACGGTCAGACAGGGTATGACGCATGTAATGCACCCCCGTCGCACCAAGGCTGCCATCGAGCCGGTAGCTGGCACCCGAACCACGCAGCAGCAGCTGCGGTGCAAAAGTCAGGATCTGATCGGATTGGGCTGCAGCACTGGCAGCCAGAGTGACGTTATCGGTGGCAACGACACTCGCTGCTGCCGTTGGTTCGACACGCCATGCTTGCGACCAGGCCGAACCGGCCAAGGACAAGCCCGCGATGCAGGTCAGGAGATACCGACCGCCTAGCCGGCTCACCCGAGCGGCCAGATGGTCGCGAGCAAGCCCGTGGCGGTCACGCTGAAGGTGACTGGTAATAGCCATAGGTTTCGCCCGCCCGATTGCGACACTTGTTCAAGACCGACAGGACCACCGGACACTGTTCGACCGCAGCGTACGCTTGTGTCACCTGCGCATGCGTGGTGTGATCCGCTTCGACCACCATCACCACTTGACCAACCCGCGAGGCCAGCACACGCGACTCGGTGGTCGGAATCAAGGGCGGTGCATCGAACAGGACGATGCGATCGGAATACTTGGAAGCCAGCTCGTCGAGCAGCGCCTCCATGGCCGCACTGGCGAGCATTTCGGTGGATTGCGAATGAGCGGTCCCGGCCGGCAGCAGACTCAGCTTGGGCACATTGGTGCGCAGCAGCACATCAGCCAGATCCAGCGTGGACGAGCTCAGCACATCCATCAAGCCGCGCGCCGGCTCGATGCCGTAGCGTGCCAGCACCGAGGGCCGCAGCACGTCGGCATCGACCAGCAGCACCGAGTGATCGACTTCCATCGCAATGCTCATCGCCAGGTTCATGGCAAAGAAGGTCTTGCCCTCGCCCGGCATCGCACTCACGATCTGGATCAGATTGGGCCGATGGATCGGCTGCGCGGTCTCGCCACGGGCATTTGCCAGCAGCGGCCGCTTGATCAGGCGCATCTGCTCAGCCAGCTGCGAGCGCGCCTGGGCCGACACGAGATAACCTTCCCGCTCCAGCCTGGCCAGATCAAGATGCACTTCGCGCGAGCGGCGCGGTGCGGCTTGGACCGAATCGTCCTTGACTGCGGGCGCCAGGGCCGCCGATGCGCTCGCCTGAGCCGCGACATCGGGTCGCACGGGTGGGACAACGGCGGGCGGCACAGCCGTCACGACCGAAACAGGAACAACCGGTGGTGCTGCGGGCACAGGGTCAGCAGCCAGCGGCGGCAGTGAAACCTCGATCCCGGCACGTTTCAGTTCTTGGAGCCGCTTGGCGGCCTGCTCAATGAGGCTCATCGGCGCTTATCCTTCTCTCGCTTAAGCGCCGGAACGCAGGACGATCACGCCCAGCCATCCCACATGCGCAAGAACATACAGCCCAAACACGCCGGCAAGGCGCAGCCGATCCTGCCGGTCCACCGCTGCGGCACGCGGATCGGCCACCACAGACAGCGCACCCAGCACCGGGCGCTTGGTGAACTCGCGCAACTCGCGCTCCGAGGCGAATGAGGGATTGACCAGGGTCTTGATGTAGGCCGAAGCAGCGCCGATCAACAAGGCGATCACCATCAATCCCAGTGCCAGCTGACGCTTGCCCGGGAAAACCGGTTGCGGCAGTACCCGTGGCGGCTCGACGAGCCGGAATTCAGCCATCGACGAACTCTGATCGATCTTGACGCCGAGCGAAGCAGCCTCACGCCGAGTCACCAACTGTTCGTAATTTTTGCGGATGACGTCGTAGTCGCGATTCAGCTGAGCCAGCTCGGCTTCGGCTTGCGGCACCTTGCCAGCCTGGGCACGGGTTTCTTCCAGACGAACCTGCTGAGTGCTGAGTTGGGCACGCAAAGAAGCCACCGCTGCTTCAGCCTCGACCTGCCGATTGCGAATGTTCTGGAACACCGGATTGGTCGCAGCCGTCTGACCGGCCTTGCTCGCCGCCTTGATGGCATTCACCTTGGCGAGCAGCGCTTCCTTGCGCTGGGCCTCGATCTCCCGGATGGTGCGCCGGGCCGCGATCACGTCGGGATGCTCCTCGGTGAAGCGACGCAGCAACTCGTCGAGCTGCCGCTTCTGAACCTCAATGCGGGCATCCTGCTCGGGCGTCATGGAAATCGCCGAAGCCGCATCGACCGGCAGGTTCGGAACCTCCAGTGCCAGCTCGCGCTTGAGCGCATCACGCGACTGCTCGGCAGCACTGAGCTGCATGCGCAAGCGATTGATTTCGTCCGTGAGGGCCGACATGCGCCCGAAATAATCTTGATTGGTGTTGGCCGCGCCTGCGTTCAGATTGCGCAGCTTGAAATCCTTGACGCGATTTTCAGCGTCACTCAGCTTGGTTTCGTACGATTTGATCTGCTCGTCAATGAAACGGCTGGCCTCCTGCGAGTCACGCCGTTTGGTGTCAACACCTGAATCCATGAACAAATTGACCAGGCCCTCAACCACACGCTGAGCGCGCTGCCCATCAATGTCGCGATAGGTGATGGCGTACAGGTTGTTGCCACCGGTGAGCTGCACCTTGATCGTTTTCATCAACGATTCAGCCACCTGATCCTGCTCGACTGAACTACCCGTCTTGAGCAGTCCGATCGATTTATCGTTGACCAATCGGTCAATATTGGGACGCGAGATCAGGGTCTTGCCGAGCATGCGAACCTGCTGATCCACATCAGGCTGGAACGCCAGGCCAACCATCAGCGGCTTGAGCACGGTCTGGGTGTCGACATACACCTGTGCTCTGGCTTCGAAGCGATCCTGGAACACCCAGACCACTCCAGCACCCAGCAATGCCACTACCCACGCCACGCTGATGCCCATCCAGCGGTGCCGCCAGACCCCATGCGCAATGGTTCCTATCTGTCGGGTCAGCTCATTCATTCGCGCTTGTCACCTGTAGAACATCCACAACACCCGAGCACGCGGACGGCACACCGATCGGGTGTACACGCCGTTCCGCCTCGACACGCTCAAGCGTGCCGATGCAAGGGGCTACTGATAACGATCATCCGACCGTCATCGTCAGTCAGAACCAGCTCTGCGGCACGATCACGATGTCGCCAGGCTTCACATCGACGTTCGCCGAAATATCGCCACGCTTCAACAGATCCTTGAGCCGCACGCCATAAGATTTCCCGCCCTCGGAACCGCGCACCAGGACCGCGCCGTTGCCATCCGCGAAGTCGGTCAGGCCGCCCGCCTGGATCATCACGTCAAGGATGGTCATGTTCTGGCGATACGGCACCGATTGGGGCTTGCTGGCCTCGCCAACGATGCGGATCTGCTCGCTGAAGGCCCCCTGAAAACCGGCTACCACGACAGTGACCACCGGATCACGGATCACACGCGAGAGCAGTTGCTCGATCTCACGCGACAGATCGGCCGGATTTTTGCCAGCAGCCAGCACATCTTCAACCAGCGGCGTGGAAATGCGCCCGTCTGGTCGCACCGTGACAGTTGCCGACAGCTCGGGGTTGCGCCAGACCACAATGTTGAGCGTATCCAGCGGGCCAATCTTGTAGCGATGATCAGGCGTCTCAGCTGAACGCGGAGCAGGTGGGTAACTGTTGAGCGATCCACAACCAGTCAAGGTGGTTGCCACGGCCAGTGCGCACACCATCGCGCGCAAAGCATGATTCAGAATCATCCTCATGGGAATTCCTCTCTTTGTGAAATGGCTGCATGAGCCATCTGCAGGGCACGATCGTACAGTGCCTCGATAGAACCTGAGTTCAGAAATACAGGGCAATTCGCCACAAGCAGGCCCTCTATAGAGAGCACACCATCAATAGCGATACCCAAAGTGAAACTTATTACCTCTGGAAATGCAGACGGGCCCGAAGGCCCGTGTTTTTACTGCAGGGATCGAACTCCGCAATTGATCAATGCGCACCCTCGCGGAACAGCACGACACTGACGGTTTCAATCAAAACCAGCAGGTCCAACAGCAGCGAGTTGTTCTTGACGTAGTAGAGATCGAACTGATGCTTGCGACGCGCATCTTCGACCGAGGCGCCGTAGGCATACCGCACCTGTGCCCAGCCGGTCAGGCCTGGCTTCACGGTGTGGCGCAGATCGTAGTAGGGGATTTGTTCACGCAGCTGAGACACAAACGAGGGGCGTTCCGGGCGCGGTCCGACCATGCTCATCTCGCCACGCAGCACGCTGAACAGCTGCGGCAACTCGTCAATGCGGGTCTTGCGGATGAAGGCGCCGACACGTGTGATGCGTGAATCGTTCTTGGACGCCCAGCGGGCCACGCCATCTTTCTCGGCATCGGTACGCATGCTGCGAAATTTGATGCACATGAACGACTTGCCACCCAGACCAACCCGCTCCTGGCTGTAGAACACTGGACCACGACTGTCTTCCAGCTTGATGGCCAGTGCAGTCAGCACCATGAGCGGAGCGCCGAGCACCAGCAGAGTGGCCGAAGAAACGATATCGAACGTGCGCTTGGTCAGCTGGCGAGCATGCCCTTGCACAAAACCATCGCCATACACCAGCCAGCTGCCCTTCAGGCTGTCAACCGGCACTTCAGCCTTGGTGCGCTCATAAAAACCAGCCAAATCCAGGATAGGCACACCACTGATGCGGCAATCGAGCAGCTGGTCCATCGGCACGCCACCGCCACGCTGCTCACGCACCGCGACGATGATCTCGTTCACCTTGTGTTGACGCACCAGATCAATCAGGCGATGGCTACGCTCGAACACCTGAGCCTTACCGTCAACAATCGAAACAGACGTCTGCTCGGTGGTCGGGAAGAAGCCCACCAGTTCATAGCCTGCCCACTGATCACCGCCACGCATGTCTTGCCAGACTTGTTGCGCGTCCTTGCCGGCACCGACGATCAGCACCCGACGGGTTCCGACGGCCTGGCGAACCATCCACGCGGTGCCACGATAGACCGTCAACCCGCCCAGCAGATAGAGCAGCGCATAACCGACCAACCGGCTCGCGTAGCCTTCATAGTTGATGTACTTGGACGCCAGATAAGTGATGTAGCCACCGACAACAAACACCAAGCCGACCCGCAACACCAACGGCACCACGCCCAGATTGCGATGCCGATAGAGGCCGACGAATGAGTACAGCAGCGCCATCACCAACGAAAACGCCAGCGCCGTCAGCAGCATGGCCGGAGTGATCGCTTCCGCCAGCGCGCTGCCACCTGGCGCCGGATGACTCAGCGTGACAGCAGCCAGCATAGCGGCGACAAAGCACAGCATGCCATCGGCGAACAGCTCAATGAAATGTGTGCTGGAAGTACGGTGCTGGAAGACTCGGAACATCGTAGGACCCCTCTAGGTCAGCAAGAAGCTCGTCTTACGCGGGCTTCAGAAATAGTTATGCGGCTCTAAGGATTCTTATTTTCGGCACTTCACTCGCAACTACAAACCCTCTAACTGACGTTACCAACACTTCAAGTGCGGAAACTCATTTTTATGTGAACTTATCACGCTGACTCAGGGGGTCTTGTCCTCGGACGCCGGATGCCTTCGAACTGCAACATGCACAGCTTGCCTTGCATCGACTCACTTGCCGAGTGCGAAAGTTGCAGAAATCTCGAGCTTGATAGCTGGCGCTGTCAACACTTCAGCCCAACGTGCAAAGCCACCACTCCAGCGCTTAGATTGTGCACATCAACGTGGCCAAAACCAGCATTTTTCATCATCGTCTTGAGCTCCGCCTGCCCCGGGTGCATGCGGATTGACTCGGCCAGATAACGGTAGCTCTCGGCATCGCCAGCCACCATCTGACCCAGCTTGGGCAGCACACTGAAGGAGTACCAGTCATAGAGCTTCTCCAACGGTTTGCTCACGCGTGAGAACTCCAGCACCAGCAGCTTGCCGCCCGGCTTGAGCACACGGCACATCTCGGCCAGCGCGCGGTCCTTGTGCGTCATGTTGCGCAGCCCGAACGCGACGCTGACGATGTCGAAGCGGGCCTCCGGAAACGGCAGCTGCTCCGCATCACAAATGACGGTGGGTAGCGCCAGCCCTTCGTCGATCAGACGGTCACGACCGGTGCTCAACATCGCTTCGTTGATGTCGGTGTGCACCACGCAACCGCTCGGCCCGACCCGGCGAGCGAATGCACGCGTCAGGTCGCCGGTGCCGGCCGCGATATCGAGCACCTGGTGACCTTCGCGGGCACCCGAAACCGCCATCGTGTAGGACTTCCAGAGGCGGTGCATGCCCATCGACATCAGGTCATTCATGACGTCGTAGCGCGTCGCGACCGAGTCGAACACGCTGCGCACCATCTGCGCCTTGTCGCCCTCATCGACTGTCTTGAAACCGAAATGTGTATCGCTCATGGTGAAAATCCGTCAAGGCCGGGACGCCATCGGCGTGCCGCAACATGGCTGACATCAGCCATGCGCTTGCTATCAATGAGGGTGGGAACTGCAGGCACCGCCACTGGCCGTACCCATCGGCGCATCACGATCCGCGCCGACCGCCACAAGTTGCGCCTCGTAATCGCGCCACAGCTGCGCCTGGTTGGTGCCCAGCTGGTACAGATAGTCCCAGGTGTAGAGGCCGGAGTTGTGCCCGTCGCTGAAAGTCGGCTGCACCGCGTAGTGCCCGACCGGCTCCAGCTCGGTGATCACGACGTCGCGCTTGCCGGTCTGCAGCACCTCTTGGCCCGGACCGTGCCCTTTGACCTCGGCCGACGGCGAATAGATCCGCATCAGCTCGAACGGCAGCCGAAAGCTGGCACCATCGGAAAAACTCACCTCCAGCACACGGGACTGCTGGTGCACGGTCAATGCCGTCGGAACAGGTTTGTCAGCAACAGGAGTACGCATCAGCGACGGCTTTCCGCTCACGAAAACAAGGGGTTGCAGGCTGTTGGTGCCTGCGCTTTGATTGGTGATCAGTGTACGGCCCCACCTTGGCGCAAGCAGTCACCATAGTCACAACGCCGCAAGCGTGGTCTCCACCGCCTGATCCAGGCTGGCCAGCCGCTTGCGCACCTCGGCCAGTCGGGAGACGTCGGACAGGCGCTGTGCCCCACCCCAGATCGGCTGCGGGAAGTGGCTGTCCCAGCGCCAGCGGCCGATCACATGCCAGTGCAGATGCGGCACCACATTGCCCAGACTGGCCAGGTTAACCTTATCCGGCGTCAAGTTTGCGCACATCGCCCGTTCCACCGCCACGACCGCGTCCATGCAATGCAGGCGCTCGGACACCGACAGATCGCTGAACTCCTGCCGATGCGCATTCCAGATCACGCGGTAGAAAGCCGGAAAATCCGGCGCATCCAGCACCCGCACCACCCGCAGGTGGGCATTGGCAAACACCAGCATCGAGGCGGGTGATTCAGCCGGTGCGCACAGTTCGCAGCCAGCCAGCTGGCCAGGTTGGGTTGATTGGGTGGCTGTCATTTAAACCAGCACCCGTTCGATGCCACCCGCGTTGGCGCGCGCCACGTAGTCCGGCATCCAGCTTTCGCCGAGCAGCTGGCGCGCCATCTCGACCACGATGTAGTCGGCTTCGAGCAGGCCGTTGTTCAGGTCATCGCCGTAGCGGCTCAGGCCCTGCAGGCAGGCCGGGCAGGAAGTCAGGATCTTGACGTCGCCCTGATGGCCGGCAGCGCGCAAGGCCGCCTCACCCTTCTTGATCTCCTCTTCCTTGCGGAAGCGGATCTGGGTCGAGATGTCGGGCCGGTTCAGCGCCAGCGTGCCGGCCTCGCCGCAGCAGCGGTCTGACTTGACTACACCGTCGCCGAGCAACGCCTTGACCGTCTTCATCGGCTCCTGCAGCTTCATCGGCGTGTGGCAAGGGTCGTGGTACAGAAACGAGCCCTTGCCCTGCAGCGTGATGCCTTTTTCGAGCAGGTACTCGTGGATGTCGATGATGCGGCAGCCCGGGAAGATCTTGTCGAACTGGTAACCCTGCAGCTGGTCGTAGCAAGTGCCGCAGCTCACCACCACCGTCTTGATGTCGAGGTAGTTGAGCGTGTTGGCGACGCGGTGGAACAGCACCCGGTTGTCGGTGATGATCTTCTCGGCCTTGTCGAACTGGCCCGAGCCGCGCTGCGGGTAGCCGCAGCACAGGTAGCCCGGCGGCAGCACCGTCTGCACGCCGGCATGCCAGAGCATCGCCTGCGTCGCCAGACCGACCTGGCTGAAGAGACGTTCCGAACCGCAGCCCGGGAAATAGAACACCGCCTCGGTCTCAGCCGTGGTGTGCTTCGGGTCGCGGATGATCGGGACGTAGTCCTTGTCCTCGATGTCCAGCAGCGCGCGCGCGGTCTTCTTCGGCAAACCACCCGGCAACTTCTTGTTGATGAAGTGGATGATCTGTTCCTTGATCGGTGCCGGGCCGACCGAGGCCGGCGGTGCGCTGGTCTGCTTGCGGGCCACCACCTTCAGCACGTCGTGCGCGATGCGCTGCGCCCGGATGCCGAGGTTCACCATCGCCGAGCGCGCCAGCTTGATGGTCTCCGGGTTGGTCGCGTTGAGCATGAACATCGCCGCCGCGCCGGCCGGGCGGAAGCTCTTCTTGCCCATCTTGCGCAAGAGGTTGCGCATGTTCATCGACACGTCGCCGAAGTCGATCTTGACCGGGCAGGGGCTCAGGCACTTGTGGCAGACCGTGCAGTGGTCGGCGACGTCCTCGAACTCTTCCCAGTGCTTGATCGACACGCCACGGCGGGTCTGCTCCTCGTACAAGAAGGCCTCGACCAGCAGCGAGGTGGCGAGGATCTTGTTGCGCGGGCTGTACAGCAAGTTGGCGCGCGGCACATGCGTGGCGCAGACCGGCTTGCACTTGCCGCAGCGCAGGCAGTCCTTCACCGAGTTGGCGATGTCGCCGATGTCGCTCTGCTGCATGATCAGCGACTCGTGCGTCATCAGGCCGAAGCTCGGCGTGTAGGCCTCGCTCAGGTCGGCCGAACGCGTGTCGTCGCCCAGATCGGTGGTGCGATCCTGCGTGCGCAGCAGCTTGCCCTTGTTGAAGCGCCCTTGCGGATCGACCTTGGCCTTGTAGGTGGCGAAGTTCTTCAGCTCGTCGTCGGTGAGGAATTCGAGCTTGGTGATGCCGATGCCGTGCTCGCCCGAGATCACGCCGTTCAAGCTGCGCGCCAGCACCATGATGCGGGCCACCGCCTGGTGGGCGGTCTGCAGCATCTCGTAGTTGTCGGAGTTGACCGGGATGTTGGTGTGCACGTTGCCGTCGCCGGCATGCATGTGCAGCGCCACCCAGACGCGGCCGCGCAGCACTTCCTTGTGCAGCGCACGGCAGGCGTCGAGCACCGGCACAAAGGCCTCGCCGGCAAAGATCTGCTGCTGCAGCGGCTTGAGGATCTGCGTCTTCCACGACGCGCGCAGGCTGACGTCCTGCAACTGGTCGAAGAAGCTGCGCCCGGCGCTGGCGGCGTCCGGCTGCGGCACATCGAGCCCGTCCAGCCAGCCCTGCCAGAGCGTGCGCACCTCGCGCAGCAGCGTCATGGCTTGCTGGACGCGGTCTTCCAGCAGCTCGGCGCTCGGAATCTCGCTGGCGTCGTCGGTCTTGCCGAGCGGCAGATTGCCGGCCGCGAACAGCTCTTCGAGCTTGCCCAGCAGCGCCAGCTTGTTGCGCAGGCTCAGCTCGATGTTGATGCGCTCGATGCCGAGCGTGTACTCGCCCATGCGCTCGAGCGGAATCACCACGTCCTCGTTCACCTTGAAGGCGTTGGTGTGCTTGCTGATGGCCGCCGTGCGCTTGCGATCAAGCCAGAACTTCTTGCGCGCGTCGGCCGAGACGGCGATGAAGCCCTCGCCCGAACGGCCATTGGCGAGGCGCACCACCTCGCTGGTGGCGCGTGCCACGGCCGCCTCGTCGTCGCCGACGATGTCACCGACCAGCACCATCTTCGGGAAGCCGCCGCGCTTGCTCTTGGTCGCGTAGCCGACCGCCTTCAGATAGCGGTCATCCAGATGCTCCAAGCCGGCCAGGATCGCGCCGCCGGGCTTCTTCATCTCGGCGAACATGAAGTCCTTGATCTCGACGATCGAGGGCACGCACTGGATCGGGTTGCCGAAGAACTCCAGGCAGACCGTGCGCACATGGTTCGGCATCCGGTGCACGATCCAGCGCGCGCTGGTGATCAGGCCGTCGCAGCCCTCTTTCTGCACGCCCGGCAGACCGGCGAGGAACTTGTCGGTGACGTCCTTGCCCAAGCCCTCCTTGCGGAAGGTGCGGCCCGGAATATCGAGCCGCTCGACGCGGTTCGGCTTGTCCCAGTCGATGCGACTGCTGTCGGCGTCGAAGTAGCGCAGCTCGAAGCTGGCCGTCTCGACGTCGTGGATCTTGCCGAGGTTGTGATTCAGCCGCACCACTTCGAGCCAGTGCGCGTCGGGCGTGACCATGCGCCAGCTGGCCAGGTTGTCGAGCGCGGTGCCCCACAGCACGGCCTTCTTGCCGCCGGCGTTCATGGCGATGTTGCCGCCGACGCAGGAGGCTTCGGCCGAGGTCGGATCGACCGCGAAGACGTAGCCCGAGCGCTCGGCGGCGTCGGAAACGCGCTGCGTCACCACGCCGGCGCCGGTCCAGATGGTCGGCACCGGGTTGTCGAGGCCGGGCAGACGCACGATCTCGACCTCGGTCATCTGCTCCAGCTTCTCGGTGTTGATCACCGCGCTCTTCCACGACAGCGGCACGGCGCCGCCGGTGTAGCCGGTGCCGCCGCCACGCGGAATGATCGTCAGCCCGAGCTCGATGCAGCCGGCCACCAGCGCGGCCATCTCGACCTCGGTGTCGGGCGTCAGCACCACGAACGGGTATTCGACCCGCCAGTCGGTGGCGTCGGTGACGTGCGAGACGCGGCTCAGGCCATCAAACTTGATGTTGTCCTTGGCGGTGGCGCGGCCCAGCACCTTGCGACTGCGCTGGCGCAGGTCGTAGACGTGGCGGAAACGCTCGGCAAAACGGTCCACCGCCGTGCGGGCGCAGGCCAGCAGCTCGCCGACCGAGGCGTCGCGGACCGGATCTTCGGCCGCCGAGCGGCGCTTCTCGACCTCGGCCAGACGATGCTGCAACGCCGCGATCAGCAGCTGGCGCCGCTTCGGGTTGTCGATCAGGTCATCTTCGAGGTACGGGTTGCGCTGCACAACCCAGATGTCGCCCAGCACTTCATAGAGCATGCGGGCGGAGCGGCCGGTGCGACGTTCGGCGCGCAACTGGTCCAGCAGCGTCCAGGCACGTGCGCCGAGCAGCCGGATCACGATTTCGCGATCGGAGAACGAGGTGTAGTTGTACGGAATCTCGCGCAGGCGAGGCGCGCCGGCATCGGTAGCGACAAGCGCTTGAGCCGTATCAGGATGGAGCTGGTTCAGAGAGAGCGGAGCATTCATTGAGGCGCCGGCGCAGGTAGTCGTCAAAGCGCGGGCGCCGGACTGGCGATCGTACCGCAGCAAAGTTTCGCGCCATGTCGGCCGGCTGATTGCCCTTCCGAGCCCGAGTCCGACGCCGCCAAGCCCTGTTTCGCCGCCGGCTCACTGACAAGACACAACACCTGAAGCGCTGGTCGCGCGACACTCTATGCAGCCCGTTCCCGGACTGCCTCGGAGCCCCGACATGAACCAGCTTGCCAGTGAACTTGCGGACGATCTCGACAGCCCCAGCGGCAGCCCCGCCCAGCCCTGGCCGTATCCGCTCTGGCTGGCCCACCGTGGCGCCGGCCGGCTCGCGCCGGAAAACACCCTGGCGGCCCTGCGGGTCGGCGCCAGCCACGGCTGGCGCGCCTTTGAATGCGACGTCAAGCTCAGCAGCGACGGCCTGCCTTTCCTGCTGCACGACGACACGCTGGACCGCACCACCGACGCCGCCGGCAGCCCCAACGATCTGAGCTGGAGCGACATCGCCCGCCTGGACGCCGGCAGCTGGCACGGCCGCACCTTTGCCGGCGAGCCGCCCGCCAGCCTGGAAGCGGTGGCCGCCTACTGCCTGCGCAACGGCCTGGCGCTCAACATCGAGATCAAGCCCGTGCCGGGTGACGAGGCCCGCACCGGCCAAGTCGTCGCGCAAACCGTGCGCCACCTGTGGGGCGCGGCCGTGCACGCCGGCCGCAGCGCCTGGCCGCTGCTCAGCTCATTCACGCCCGAAGCGCTCGCCGCCGCCCACGCCGCCGCGCCCGAGCTGCCACGCGCCCTGCTGCTCGACACACTCTGGACCGACTGGCTGCCTGTGGCCGAACGCCTGGAATGCGTCGCCATCGTGCTCAACCACCACCTGATCGACGCCCGGCTGATGCAACAGCTGGGCGATGAAAACCTGCGCGTGCTGGCCTACACCGTCAACGACCCAGCCGAGGCCCAGCGCCTGCTCGACCTCGGCGTGGACGGCCTGATCAGCGACGCGGTGGATCAGTTCAGCCCCGCGCTGCGAAACATCCCGAGCCAGGACTGAGCTCCGCACCACCACCAGCGGCGTCGGCCGCAACACCGGCCCCGTGCGCCCGGCGCCACAAACCCAGTCTTTAGGGGGAGTGCAACGCCGGGCAACGGGGCCTATCGTTGTCGGCGCCAGAGATGGCCGCACCGAGCACCTGCCGGCGTGTCACCCAGGGTGGAAGCTCATATGAATGACATAGCGCCAAGCGATCTCAAATCGATACTTCATTCAAAGCGCGCCAACATCTATTACCTGGAGCACTGCCGGGTGCTCGTCAACGGTGGGCGGGTCGAGTATGTGACCGAAGCAGGCAAACAATCTCTTTACTGGAATATTCCGATTGCCAACACCACGACCGTCCTGCTCGGCACGGGAACGTCTGTCACCCAGGCGGCGATGCGAGAACTGGCCAAGGCCGGTGTACTGGTTGGATTCTGCGGTGGTGGCGGCACGCCACTTTTTTCCGGCACGGAGATGGATCTGGATATTGCCTGGTTTTCACCGCAAAGCGAGTATCGTCCGACTGAATATCTGCAGCACTGGGTTCGTTTCTGGTTTGATGACGCGCTGCGCCTGCAGGCTGCCAAGGAATTCCAGCTGATCAGATTAGAGCGGGTGCGCCGATCCTGGACCGAAAGCAAGCGATTGAAAGAGCAGCACTACGATGCGGACGTAGCGACCCTTGATGCGCTGTTGACGCAGTCCAGCCAAGCGATTACCTCTGCGGGCGATCACATGAGTCTGCTCACCGAGGAAGGTCGCTTGACCAAGCAGCTTTATCGGCTCGCCACCAAAGCCACCCGGTATGGTGATTTTGTCCGCAGCAAGCGCGGTGAAAGCAGCGATGCTGCCAATCAGTTTCTCGATCACGGCAACTATCTTGCCTACGGTCTGGCCGCCACGGCCACATGGGTTCTGGGGCTACCGCACGGACTGGCGGTGCTGCACGGCAAGACAAGGCGTGGCGGGCTGGTGTTCGACGTGGCTGATTTGGTGAAAGATGCCGTGATCCTGCCGCAGGCTTTTATTTCAGCGATGCGCGGCGATACCGAGCAGGAGTTTCGTCAAGCCTGCATCGAAACCATGACACGCAGCGAATCACTCGACTTCATGATCGAGACAGTGAAGGCCGTTGCCACCAAACTCGGCCACCTGGCGCAGGAAAAGACGGCGCCATGAATATCCTGATCATCTCGCAATGCGACAAGCGGGCACTGACCGAAACCCGCCGCGTCCTCGACCAGTTTGCCGAGCGCCGTGGCGAGCGCACCTGGCAGACGCCGATCACGCAGGACGGACTCGATACCCTGCGTCGCCTGCTTCGGAAAACGGCGCGCAAGAACACGGCCGTGGCCTGCCACTGGATTCGTGGCATTGACCACAGCGAATTACTCTGGATCGTCGGCGACGCCAGTCGCTTCAATTCTCAGGGTGCCGTTCCCACCAATACCACGACGCGCAATGTTCTGCGCCATCAGGATGAAAACGATTGGCACACCGGCGAAGACATTCACCTGCTGACTGGCCTGGCAGCGCTGCTGCACGATCTGGGCAAAGCCTGCCTGGCATTTCAGTGGCGCCTGGAAGGCAAACTGCAGGAACGCAACGAATATCGCCACGAATGGGTTTCACTACGGCTGTTTGAAGCGTTTGTCGGCACGGACGACGATGCCACTTGGCTGGCACGATTGGCCGCCCCCACCGCCGCAGACGATGCAAGCTGGCTCCAGCAGCAGCGCCTGAAACGCGATGGACTGGACGCCAACGTTCTGCCCCCTTTTGCTGCGTTGTCACATGCCCCGCTGGCGCAAGCCATCGGCTGGCTGATCGTCACGCATCACCGGCTGCCCGTCATGCCGCAGCAGGATGCAGAAGAAACCTACAAACCCCTCGGAGCCAAAGTTTCTGGAGTATCCACCAACCATTTGAAAGACATCCTGACGCGCATCGACGCTGGCTGGAACGAGAAAACCACTGCCACCGACAAATCCACAATCGATCCATACTGGCAATTTCCGCACGGTCTGCCCGTCACCACCGAGCACTGGCGCAAACGAGCGACCAAGCTGGCTCAGCGATTATTGAAACTCTGCGCCCAACCCGGCAAGGGCGATTGGCTGGCCAACCCGTATGTGATGCACCTGTCGCGGCTGTGTCTGATGCTGGCGGATCACTATTATTCGAGCCTCAAAGGTGATGCTGCTGGCCGGGTAAAAGTTCCCAAAGGCTATTTGCCCTACGCCAACACCGCAGACGGCAAGCTCAACCAGACGCTGGATGAACATCTGCTGGGCGTCGCACAGCACAGCGGTGCGGTTACCGGCACCCTGCCTCGGTTTGCCGAGCAATTACCCCGCCTGGCGCGCCACAAGGGTTTGCGTAAACGCTCAAAAGACGAACGCTTTCGCTGGCAGGACAAGTCAGCCGAACTGGCCGCCGCGATGCGTGAACGCTCGACACGGCATGGTGCCTTTATCATCAATATGGCCTCGACCGGCTGCGGCAAGACCCTCGCCAATGCTCGCATCATGTATGCGCTGGCCGACCCCGAGCGCGGCATGCGTTGCGCCTTTGCGATGGGGCTGCGCACGCTCACGCTGCAAACCGGCCGTGCATTTCGCGATCTGCTCAATCTGGATGATGCTGATTTGGCGATTCGTGTTGGTGGCAGCGCCAGCCGAGCCCTGTTCGAGCATTATGAACGGCAGGCAGAAAACAGCGGCTCGGCCTCAACTCAAGAACTGCTGGACGAAGACAGCCATGTGGTTTTTGAAGGCGACCCGGACGCGCACCCTTTACTGCAGCGCGTCATGCACGACCCGAAGGTGCGATCGCTGATCACCGCACCCGTATTGGTTTGCACCATCGACCATCTGACGCCCGCCACCGAAAGCCAGCGCGGTGGCCGGCAAATTGCACCCATGCTGCGGCTGATGAGCGGAGACTTGGTACTGGACGAGCCTGATGATTTTGATATCAGTGATTTACCGGCCCTCACCCGCCTGGTGCATTGGGCCGGACTGCTCGGTGCACGAGTATTACTGTCATCGGCCACATTACCACCGGCATTGATACAAGGTTTGTTTGAAGCGTACCGGAACGGCCGGCAACATTTTCAGCGCAACCGTGGCGAGTTACCCGGCGCATCGGATCGACCGCCAGCAATCTGCTGCGCCTGGATCGACGAATTCCACCAGTCACAAGCCGACTGCGCCGACGGACCTGCTTTTGAGGTCGCACACCAAGCCTTTGCGGCCAAGCGCCATGCCAGGCTGGCGCAGGAAGTGGTGCGCCGCCGCAGCGAGCTGCTGCCGCTGCCACTCAGCGGCCTGAGCCACGAGCAACAGCCCGCACGCTTTGCCGAACTGGCGCGCGACGCCGCGCTGACCCTGCACGCCCGGCACCACAGCACCGATCCACGCAGCGGCAAGCGGGTCAGCTTCGGCCTCGTTCGCATGGCCAACATCGAGCCGCTCTACAACGTGGCGCTGGCACTCTACCGGCTCGGTGCACCGGCGGGCGTACGCATCCATCTGTGCGTCTACCACTCGCAGTTTCCGCTGCTGATCCGCTCGGCGATCGAGCATCAGCTTGATCAAGCGCTGAACCGCCGCGAGCCGGATGCCGTGTTCAGCCTGCCCGACATCCGCCAGCGGCTGGATGCACACCCCGAGCCGGATCAGCTCTTCATCGTGCTCGGCTCGCCCGTCACCGAAGTGGGACGCGACCACGATTACGACTGGGCGGTGGTGGAGCCGTCCTCAATGCGCTCGCTGATCCAGCTCGCTGGACGGGTGCGACGGCATCGGATCGGCGAGTGCACGACACCGAATCTGCTGGTGTTTGACACCAACCTGCGTCATTTCCGCGCACCGGGACAAGCAGCGTTCTGTCGGCCGGGTTTTGAAAGCACCGATTTCCGGCTGGAAAACCACTCCCTCTCGGTGCTGCTGTCCGCCGCCGAACGCGAAGTGATCGACGCGCGCCCGCGCATCGTCTCGCTGCCGCCTGAACAGTTGCAGCCGCGCAGCCGGCTGGTCGATCTGGAGCACACCCGCATGCGCCAGACCATGCTGGTGCCAAGCACGGTCGCTGCACCAGCCACACCCGGCCAGCGCCAACGCGGCTCGGCCCGGGTCGCCACCCCCACGACGCTCAACGCCGCCACTTGGTGGAGCCTGCCACCCGCCGATGCGCTGCTCACCGCCGTGTTGTCGCAGCAGCAGCCATTCCGCCTCGATACCACCCGGCGGGTCGATCTGCTGCTGCGCCCCAACGACGACGGCGATGACTACGAACTCGGCATGCTGATGGACAACCCGAAGGGCCGGCGTGGCGACAGCTTCTTTGTGCCGGTGGACAAGTCACAGAACCACCGCATCCCCGACGCAGCCGTGCAAGGCCCCGGCATCGAGCCCTGGGGCCAGACCGACTACCTGCAGGCGCTGACCGATTTGGCCACCGAGTTGGATCTGTCGCTCGGCGTCTGCGCCCGCCGCTTCGGCACCGTCACCCTGCCGGAAAACGACAACGGATGGCGCTTCCATCCGACGCTGGGCTTTGCGAAGGCGACGCCATGAAAGAAAAGGGCCAGCGAATTCGCTGGCCCGCTGCCTGTACGGCAGTTGAAAGAACAAGAAAGACATCATTTCCTGAGCTGCCTTCCGGCAGATCTCTAGCTTACCGTACAGAGTTGCTGTAACAGGCGACTAAAAATTTTTAACAAAACAGATATCATGGTCTATGATCGTTGCCAGTCTCTATAAAATTTGCCTCGATGGTGCGGGAACACCATCGAGGCAAGACCGAGCAACGCCAACGGCAGTGAAGGGCCAGGCACCTACGGGCAAGGTTGATGTCCGAAGGGGGATGCGAATGTGACGACACATCACATGATCAGAAGATGACTTCCGACAAGCACTGCTTGTCTCATCCGCGTTCCGAGGCATTGCCTCGGAACATTCTATCTGCGGCAGTCAGGCCGCAAAAGACAGGGAAGAATCTCTATGCCATCGCCTCTTTTCGGGCGTCAGGCAGAGCTTCGTTTACTTATCTCAGGCTTCCTCGCGGAACGCCTGGAAGGCAAGTTGGACAAGCTCGACCCTGATGATCCCAAACGCACCGAGCTGCAGCAGCAGTTCGACTTCAAGACTTGGATTGACGACGCGGCACGTCGCGTCGGCCAGATTCAGGCTGTCACCCACTCGCTCAAGCCGATCCATCCGGACGCCAAGGGCACCAATCTCTACAGCCCGCCACAAGCGCTGCCTGCTCTGCCGCTGGTCGGCAGCCACTGCCTGGGAGCCGACTTCGCTGGCGACGTGGTAGGCAATGCCGCCGCGCTTGATATCTACAAGTTCCTGAAGCTGGCACATCAGGGCCGCAGCCTGCTGGAGCTGGTGCTGGCCCGCGATGCCGATCTGGCGGCAGCGCTGAGCGACGACCCAGCCCAGGCCGAGGACTGGATGGACGCCTTTGCCGGCATCACCCAAGCGCGCGGTCGGCTGGCCTCACACACCAACGCCAAGCAGCTCTACTGGCTGACCGGCGACGATCCGCACGACGACGCCAGTTTTCACCTGATCGCGCCGCTGTACGCCAGTTCGCTGGCACATCAGGTCTATCTGACCATCCAGGACGACCGCTTCAGCGAGGAGGCCAAGGCCGCGCGCCAAGCCCGGCGCGATGGCGAGTTCAGCGAGCGGCCGGTGCGCGAGTACCCGCAGCTCGCGATCCAGCAGCTGGGCGGCACCAAACCGCAGAACATCAGCCAGCTCAACAGCGAGCGACGTGGCAACAACTGCCTGCTCGCCTCGCTGCCGCCGATCTGGAAATCGGCCGCCGTGACACCACCGCTCGGCACCGAATCGATGTTCCGCCGCTACGAGCGCCGCCCCGAGGTCAGGCGGTTGCTCAAGACGCTGCTCGACTTCCTGAAGTCCGATCCAGCTCGCAACATCGAGACGCGCGAGTATCGAGAGGAACTCGTCAACGGACTGATCGACGAGTTGCTGCAGTTCTCGGCCGAGCTGCGCAGCCTGCCGGCCGGCTGGAGCGAGACGCCCGAATGCCGCCTTGGCAGCGCAGAAAAACACTGGCTGGATCCCGACGGCGTGGCTGCAGCGTGTGCGGCGGCCGGCCAGTCGCTGCCCAGCGACAGCGCTGAGCGACTGAGCATGGCCTTTGGCAACTGGCTCAACGCCCAGTTGCGCGACCCGCTGCCGATGGGCGACACGGAGTTCCTGCATTGGCGCGACCTGCTGCTGGAACAGATCGAGGCTGAAGAGCGGGAGGGTCGCCATGACGACTGAACAACCGTCCAACAAGGCGCTGCTGGTGTTGCCGCGCCTGCGGGTACAGAACGCCAACACCATCTCCAGCCCGATGACTTGGGGTTTTCCGGCCATCACCGCCTTCACCGGCCTGATGACGGCGCTGGAACGCAAGCTCGGCCGCGACGCCGGCACTGCGTTTTACGGCGTCGGCGTGATCTGCCACGGCTTCGAGCCGCAAGTCACCCACGGCGGCTATACCCGCAGCTTCAACCTGACCCGCAATCCGGTGCTGCAGGACGGCGGCACCGCCGCCATCGTGGAAGAGGGCCGCGCTCACTTGGACATCACGCTGGTGTTCGACGTGGAAGTGGTGTCGGCGCTGCTCGGCCAAGCCGAGCGTGGGCAGTTGGCGCGCCAGATCGGCGAGCTGGTCGCCGGCATGCGAGTGGCGGGCGGCAGCGTCATGCCGGCGCTGCCCGGTGTGCTGCGCTACCCGCCACGCTCGCAGTTGCGGCTGATGCCGGAAGACGCGGAGGATCGCGCCAAAGAGTTCCGTCGCATCAGCCGCCGCTGGCTGCCCGGCTTTGCGCTGGTTTCACGCGACGACCTGCTGCAAACCCGGCACGCCGAGCTGAAGCAAGCCGATCCCGAGGTGACCGTGCTGGATGCCTGGCTGGATCTTTCTCGGCTGAACCACCACGCCACGCGGGTACCGCAAACCAACGGCAAGACCGGCGAAACCACCGAGAGCATCGAATGGGTGACCCAGCGGCCCAAGGGCTGGACGGTGCCGATTCCGGTCGGGTACGCCGCATTGTCCGAACTGCACGCTTCGGGCACGGTGGCCAGCGCGCGGGATGCCTCCACGCCGCTGCGCTTCGTCGAGAGCGTGTATTCGATCGGCCAGTGGATCAGCCCGCACCGCCTGCGCGACGTGAACGACCTGCTATGGAGCCCTCGACACGACGCCGCCACCGGGCTTTACCGCTGCGTCAACAGCTACCAGCCCCCTGCTCTGCCCGCTTTCCCAGCCACCTCGGCCCACGTTGACTAAATTCAAGGAGTTCACTCATGGCAACAACGATCACCCTCAAGACCGCATCCGTTCTGGCGTTCGAGCGCAAGCTGGACCCTTCCGACGCCTTGTTCTTTGCCGGCGGTTGGGCTGACCGCGCAGCCGCAGATCGCTGGCAGCCGGTGGCGGTGCGCGAGAAATCAGTGCGCGGCACCATCTCCAACCGCCTGAAAACCAAGGATCAGGATCCCGCCAAGCTCGACGCCGCCATCGAAAACCCGAACCTGCAAACCGTCGATGTGGCGACGCTGCCGAGCGACGCCGACACGCTCAAGGTGAGCTTCACATTGCGGGTGCTGGGCGGCGCCGGCACACCGTCCGCCTGCAACAACGCCGACTACCAGCGCAAGCTGCTCGACACGGTGAAAGGTTATGTCGATGCGCAAGGTTTTGGCGAGCTGGCGCGGCGCTACGCCACCAACCTGGCCAACGGCCGCTTTCTGTGGCGCAACCGGGTGGGCGCCGAACAGGTGGAAGTACAGATCGCGCAACTGGTAGACGGCCAGCCGGCCCGCGTCTGGACCTTCGACGCCCTGGCGCTGTCGCTGCGCCACTTCGACGCCAACGCCGAGGCCGGCGCGGCACTGGCTGAACTGGCGCAATTGCTCACCGATGGCCTGGCCGGCAACCGCCATGTGCTGCTGCAGGTCACGGCGTTTGTGCGTGCCGGCGCGGGGCAAGAAGTATTTCCGTCGCAGGAACTCATCCTCGACAAGGAAAAGAGCAAGAAGAGCAAGACGCTTTACACCGTCAGCGGCATCGCCGGCATCCACTCACAGAAACTCGGTAATGCACTGCGCACCGTTGATACCTGGTATCCCGGCGCGGCCGAACTCGGGCCGATCGCCGTGGAACCGTACGGCTCGGTGACAACGCAAGGCAAGGCTTACCGACAACCCAAAGAAAAGGCTGATTTCTACACGCTGCTCGACAACTGGCTGATCAAGGATCAAGTGCCTGCGACTGAGCAGCAGCATTTCGTGATGGCCACGCTGATTCGTGGCGGCGTGTTCGGTGATGCCGGCAAGGATTGAGCCATGAACTATTACGTGGATATTGATCTGCGACCGGATCCGGAGTTTCCACCGAATCAACTCATGAGCGCACTTTATGCCAAACTGCACCGCGCCTTGGTGGCAAGGGACAGTGCTGATATCGGCGTGAGTTTTCCTGGTTTCGACGCAAAAGCACCGCATCTGGGCACGTGCCTGCGCTTGCACGGGGAGTTGAGCGAGGTATCAGAACTCATGGCCTCAGCGTGGCTGACGGGCATGCGTGATCACGTCGAGGCAGCCGATCCGGCGGCTGTGCCTGGTAACTCTCAATTTCGCATCGTGCGACGTGTGCAAGCGCACAGCAACCCCGAACGCATGCGCCGCCGCCTGATGCGCCGCCAGCAAATCGATGAAGCGCAAGCCCGATTGCGCATTCCCGATAGCACTGCCGAGTTTCTTGAATTGCCCTTTGTGCAATTGCGCAGCACGAGTACAGGTCAGCCGTTCCGCCTGTTCATCGAGCACGGCCCGTTGCGCAGCGAGCAGGCATCAGGCACGTTCAGCGCCTACGGCCTGAGCCCGAGCGCGACCGTGCCCTGGTTCTGACCCTTTTCTGGCGCCCACGCCCCGCTCCTTAAAAATCAAGCACTTAGCGGCCCCTCAAAATTTTGGGGCCGCACTCCTTTTGTGGCAAAATCCGTTCCGCATCAAGGACTTACGCTCTTTTTGCTCTATTGAACTGCCGGATAGGTAGCTCAGAAAAATGTCGTGAGTCAGCTGATGATGACCAGTTGTTGAACTGCCGGATAGGTAGCTCAGAAAACGGCACACCGCTGACGGCCGATCAGCTGGTGTTGAACTGCCGGATAGGTAGCTCAGAAAGTGCGGGTCTCTTCGACTGCCGTGGCAAGCGCTTGAACTGCCGGATAGGTAGCTCAGAAACTTGGGCGCTACGGCGGCCCTGGCCGCTTGCCTTGAACTGCCGGATAGGTAGCTCAGAAATGGGAGAAAGACCCGAGCAAGTACCGGCCCATTTGAACTGCCGGATAGGTAGCTCAGAAAGCAGCGCCGTCTCCAAGACCATCTGGAAGTACTTGAACTGCCGGATAGGTAGCTCAGAAATTTGGTATGACGGCGGCCTCCCAACTGGCAATTTGAACTGCCGGATAGGTAGCTCAGAAATTCTTGAACGTGTCGCCCGAAGTGCAGCCGACTTGAACTGCCGGATAGGTAGCTCAGAAAGCATGCTCAGGCAATTCACGACCGAAGACCCTTTGAACTGCCGGATAGGTAGCTCAGAAAAGGAAGAAAACCAGGAAGAAAACCTGCCCGTCTTGAACTGCCGGATAGGTAGCTCAGAAATACGCGCGCACTGACTGACCCCGACACCCTGCTTGAACTGCCGGATAGGTAGCTCAGAAAGCAACCCGTGATGATTGAGTGCTGATCCCATCTTGAACTGCCGGATAGGTAGCTCAGAAATCCTGATCTGTGCTCGTGAGCTGCTGTCTGTGTTGAACTGCCGGATAGGTAGCTCAGAAAGTCGGGGAGCTCGCCGCAACCCGTGATGATTGTTGAACTGCCGGATAGGTAGCTCAGAAAATCGGCGGCGAGAAGACCAAGGCAGAAATACTTTGAACTGCCGGATAGGTAGCTCAGAAATGAGCTGGTGGACGAGGAAACGAACGAGCACGTTGAACTGCCGGATAGGTAGCTCAGAAAGACCGGATGCTGAAGGCGCACGCCATCTTCGATTGAACTGCCGGATAGGTAGCTCAGAAAAAACTGATAGCCGGGGTCCGACTTTATAGCGTTTGAACTGCCGGATAGGTAGCTCAGAAAAGATGCCCGGGCTGATCTGGCGCGGGCGCGGGTTGAACTGCCGGATAGGTAGCTCAGAAATGCAAAAAAAGAGGGTACGTGACCGGCGCGGCTTGAACTGCCGGATAGGTAGCTCAGAAATGATTGAGGCCGAGGTATTCCGCCCAACAAAGTTGAACTGCCGGATAGGTAGCTCAGAAATACTGCTACGGCGTGCACCTAGTCGGCGGCAATTGAACTGCCGGATAGGTAGCTCAGAAATGCTGTCGCAGGGTGCGGCCGGCCGGAATGAGTTGAACTGCCGGATAGGTAGCTCAGAAAAGTTGCTGTTCCAGCGCGAAATTGCTCACCCGTTGAACTGCCGGATAGGTAGCTCAGAAAATCGGGCGTATGCAAGTATTACTGCGTGCAGGTTGAACTGCCGGATAGGTAGCTCAGAAAACGCAAAGACCGCCCATGCCGAGCGCATCGCATTGAACTGCCGGATAGGTAGCTCAGAAATACTCGGCTGGCTTGGTGCGT
>JBFPGZ010000028.1:0-6212 GCA_041083665.1 Leptothrix sp. (in: b-proteobacteria) | reverse complement strand
TGCTGCTGGCCGACTACGAGTGGGGCGTGGCGCTGCAGCTCGGCCGGCCGGCGGTGCTGGCCGCGCCCGAGGCGCCGCCCGGCGCGCTGCGCCTGCTGATGTTCCGCCACTGTGCCCGGCTGGACCGCGCCGCCGTCGATGCCTGGCTGGCCGAGCAGGACGGCGGCCACGCCACGCCGTCGCCCGCCGGCCTGCTGCCGCTGCAGCCCGAGCAGGACGAGGCCGCTTTTGCCGCCGCGATCGGGCAGATCCACGAGTGGATCCAGGCTGGCGAGACCTACCAAGTCAATTTCACCGACAGGCTGCACGGCCAGGCCTTTGGCGCGCCGCTGGCGCTGTATCGCCGCCTGCGCGAACGCCAGCCGGTGCCGTTCGGCGCGCTGATGCGGCTGCCGCCGGTCGAGGCGCCCGCCGCTGCCGACGGCGCCGCTGCGCCCGAGTGGGTGCTGTCGTGCTCGCCCGAGCTGTTCGTGCAGCATCAGGCTGGCCGGCTGCTGACCCGGCCGATGAAAGGCACCACCGCGCGCCGGCCCGATCCGGCCGAGGACGCCGCTGCCGCCGCCTGGCTGGCCGCCGACGCCAAGAACCGCGCCGAGAACCTGATGATCGTGGACCTGCTGCGCAACGACCTGGGCCGCATCGCCCGCACCGGCTCGGTGCGGGTGCCGCAGCTGTTCCAGGTCGAGCCGTACCGCACCGTGCATCAGATGACCTCGACCATCGAGGCCGAGCTGCCGCCTGCCGCCGACCTGCCGGCCGTGCTGCGCGCGCTATTTCCGTGCGGCTCAATCACCGGCGCGCCCAAGCTGCACACGATGGCGCTGATCGAGCGGCTGGAGCGCTCGCCGCGCGGCCTCTACACCGGCGCGATCGGCTGGCTCGATGCGCCGGCCGAACCCGAGCGCGCGCTGGGCGACTTCTGCCTGTCGGTGGCGATCCGCACGCTCACGCTCGGTGCGGCGTCAACGCAGGGGCTGCGCGCGGCGACCTTCGGCGTCGGCGCCGGCATCGTGCTCGATTCGGTTGCCGCCGACGAAGCGGCCGAGTGCCGCCTGAAGGCGCGCTTCCTGACCACGCTCGACCCCGGCTTCACGCTGTTCGAGACCATGCGCGTCGCGCCCGACGGCCGCGTGGCGCGCCTCGACGTCCATCTGGCGCGGCTGGCGGCCAGCGCGCAGGCATTAGGTTTTGTGCTCGACGCCGCCGAGGCGCGCGCCGCCGTGCTGGCAGAAGCCGCGCGGCTCACGGCGCCCGCTGCTGGCGCCGCTCAGGCCGCCACCCCGACTGTTGGCCAGATGACCGCCGCGCCGCCACGCCCCGCCTGGCGCCTGCGCCTCGACCTGGCGTTCGACGGCACGCTGCGCGTGCAGAGCGGTGCGCTCGCCGCCAATCCACCCGAGCCCGTGCGCCTGCTGCTGGCCGAGCAGCCGCTGCCCGCCCCCGAGCGCGCCCTGCTGGCGCACAAGACCTCGCTACGCCAGAGCTACGACGCCGCCATCCGCCACGCCGAAGCGGCCGGCGCCTTCGACACGCTGTTCTTCAACGCCCAGGGCGAGCTGACCGAAGGCGGCCGCAGCAATGTCTTCGTCAAACTGGCCGGCCGCTGGTTCACGCCGCCACTGAGCGCCGGCCTGCTGCCGGGCGTGATGCGCGCGGCGCTGCTGGCTGATCCGGCCTGGGCGGCCGAGGAGAGGTGTATTACTCGTGACGATCTGGTGCGGGCGGAGGAGATCGTGGTTTGTAATGCGTTGCGTGGGGTGTTGCGGGCGGTGGCGGTTTGAGTGACGATCAACGCCGCTCGCTGTTGCGGCTGAGTGACATTTCCTTGAATTAATAGCTACATGAAATTGATATGAGCTTTTCCCTGAGATCTTGCAGGCTGCTGCTGGCTCTTTGGGATTCTGAAATGAGTTCTCTGGATTTGAGGTGTGTACTTGCGTTATTGAGGCCGTTGATGATCTCGGCTGCTCTGAAATTTATGTGTTGGTAATGGCTGCTGATGAGCGATGCAACCAATTGGCGATCTTGCTCATTAGTGACGGCGTCTTTGACTAGAATCATTTTTTCTCCCAAATCTATTGATTCGATCGTGTAAATGATCTCGATGAACCAACGGTTGGTCTCCTGCAAATCTTGTGCTGGCGTTTTTGGGGAGAGCTCTTGCTTGCTGTAATTGCTGAGAGATTGGTTTATTTTTTGTTTAAACGGTAGCAGGGCTTGCTGAGTGACTCTGGTGCCACATGCGTCATTTGATGCGGCGATTGAACTGCAATGAACTGAGAGTAATAGCAGTGAAATTGCCATTGCTGAAATTTTAGTAATCATCGTGCCAACTCATCCCAAGTGAGAGCCATACCATGCGGCAACAACGCCCGCCGCCGCTTTTCACTCTCTGCATTAAGCAGCCATTCCCCCCGCTGCAGCGCCGCATCCATCCCATCCAGCAATTCATCCACCGCCCGGCCGCCGTCGAGCGATTGGTTGCACAGCAGCACCAGATCGCAGCCGGCTTGCAGGGCCAGGGTGGCGGCTTCTGAATAACTCAACACGGCGCTGTCTTTGACGCCGGGCACGCGGCGGGCGCCTTCCATGCTCAGGTCGTCGCTGAAGATGGCGCCGGTGAAACCGAGCTGGCCGCGCAGAATGTCGTTCAGCCAGCGGCTCGAATATCCGGCCGGGCGCGCATCGACTTGCGGGTAGATCACGTGCGCCGGCATCACGCTGGCCAGCGTGGCGGAGAGCCAGCCGTAGGGCAGGGCGTCGTCGGCGAGGATGGCGTCGAGGCTGCGGTCATCGACCGGCACGGCGACGTGGCTGTCGGCTTCGGCCCAGCCGTGGCCGGGGAAATGTTTGCCGCAGTTGCTCACCCCGGCCAGCAGCAGGCCGTGCATCAGGCTGCGTGCCAGCGCGGTGACGATGCGCGGGTCGCGGCCGAAGGCGCGGTCGCCGATCACGCCGCTGCGCCCATGGTCCAGATCGAGCACCGGCGTGAAGCTGAAATCCACCCCGCAGGCGCGCAGCTCGGCGCCGAGCGTGTAGCCGGCCGCGCTGGCGGCGTTGCAGGCGCTCTGGCCGCCGTCGTCGTCACGCCAGAGCTGGCCGAAGTGGCGCATCGGCGGCAGGTGCGTGAAACCGTCGGTGCGGAAGCGCTGCACCCGGCCGCCTTCGTGATCGACGCAGATCAGCACGTCGGGGCGCACCGCCTTGATCTCGGCGGTCAGTGCCGTGAGCTGGGCGCGGTCCTGCCAGTTGCGCGCAAACAAAATCAGCCCGCCGGTGAGCGGATGCTGCAGGCGGCGGCGGTCGTCGGCGTTGAGCGTGGTGCCGGCGATGTCGAGGACGACGGGGGCGTGGAGCGTCATGGGGTGGTCTCGGTGCGGGTCTCGACGACGACGAAGCTGGTCGCGTAGTCGGTTTCGTCGGTGATGCTGACGTGGGCGCGCAGGCCGCGTGCCTCGAACCATTCGGCCAGCACGCCGTGCAGATGGATCTCGGGCTTGCCGCTCGGCGCGTTGAGGGTTTCGCAGGCGCGCCAGGTCATCGGCATGTGCAGGCCCAGGCCGATCGCCTTGGAGAACGCTTCCTTGGCCGAGAAGCGCGAGGCCAGATAAGCGATGCCGCGCGCCTCGACGCGCGCCAGGCGGTAGCGGAACACCTCGATCTCGCGCGGGCCGAGCACCTTCTCGGCGAAGCGTTCGCCGCGCCGCGACAGCGTGGTGCGGATGCGGCGGATATCGCAGATGTCAGTGCCGATGCCGTAAATCATGGTTTGCTGTGATCACCCCTTGCCCGTTCTGGGAGAGGGGCAGGGGGAGAGGGGCAGGGGAGAGGGAATTTCAGGGCGCGTAGGCGCGCTGGATACAGCGCTGGTAGTCGCGGATGGTCTCCGTGTAGCCCAGCTCCAGCGCGTCGGCGATCAGCGCGTGGCCGATCGACACTTCCTGCACACCGGGTACTTCGCGCAGGAAGTCGGTCAGGTTGTCGCGGTTCAGGTCGTGGCCGGCGTTCACGCCCAGCCCGACCGCCAGCGCGGCTTCGGCGGCCGCGCGGTAGCGCGCCAGCACGGCGGCTTGCTGCGGCGTGCCCCAGGCGCTGGCATAGGCCTCGGTGTAGAGCTCGACGCGGTCGGCGCCGACTTCGCGCGCGGCGCGCATCTGCTCGGGCGCCGGGTCCATGAACAGGCTCACGCGCACGCCGAGCGCCTTGGCTTCGGCGACGACCGGCGCGAGCCGCTCGAAATCGGCCGGAAAGCTCCAGCCGTGGTCCGAGGTGAACTGGCCGACCGAATCGGGCACGAAGGTGGCCTGGTGCGGTTTGATGGCGCGGATCACGTCCATCAGGTTGTGGAAAGGGTTGCCTTCGATGTTGTATTCGACGTGGGGCCAGCTTTGCAGCAGCGCAGCCAGGTCGGTCACGTCGGCGGCACGGATGTGGCGCTCGTCCGGGCGCGGGTGCACGGTGATGCCTTGCGCACCGGCCTCCAGCACGATCTGCGCCGCCTTGGTGACGCTCGGAATGCCCAGATGGCGGGTGTTGCGCAGCAGCGCGACCTTGTTCAGATTGACCGACAAGGCGGTGCGGCCGCCGTGGACATGCGGCTCGGGAGCGACGAGAGGATTCATGGTGTGGGACGGGGCTGACGCGGTCTAGTCGATGAGCCGCTGGACATCGGCCATCAGCGCACGGGTGCGCAGCGGCTGGTGGCCGAGATGATAGTGAAGCAGGCCGCGCAGTTGCAGCTTCAGCTCGTTCGGTGCGGCGCGGCAGGCTTGCTGCAGCGCGGCGACGTCGTGGGCGTCCAGCGCGGCTTGCAGCGCGGCCAGGGTGACGGGCGCCAGGCCGGCGTCGTCGTCCGTCACGGCGCAGACGCCGGCTTCACCCTGCAACTGGTAGCGCCGCCCGGCCTGCAGCGGCTGCTGCGTCAGCGTGACGCAGCCGAGCTGCGGCAGCACGCCGGTTTCCTGCAGCAGCAGCAGTTCGAAGGCGCGCAGCGCAGCGCCGATCTGGTGTTCGGGCGGATCGGCCTCATCGTCCTGGCCGACGTGGCGGCTGCCGGGTTGCGGTGTCGGCGTGAAGGCAGCGTCCAGACCGGCGCGGTGCGCCTGGCCGAGCGCGTGCAGGCAGGCGCTGTAGGCGTCGAACAGGCGTGGATGGGCGTCGTGACGCGCCAGCGCGCGCAGCAGCAGCTCGTTCAGGTGCAGGCCGGCCAGCAGCGCGTCGCCGCCCGGCATGGCCGAGCCGCCGGCCCATTCGGCGCTGCGCAACAGGTGCACGTCGGGCACCTCGTCGCCGCGTGTGCGGCCGAGCTGGATGTGGATGCGCTGCAGCGGCAGCAGCACCGCGCGCAGCTGCGAGTGCGGCCGCTTGGCACCCTTGGCGACGGCCACCAGCCGGCCCATCTCGCGGCTGAACAGCTCCAGGATCACGCTGGATTCACTCCAGTCGTGGTGGTGCAGAACAAAAGCGTTCAGCGGCGCGGCAGTGGCACGGCGGGAGCTCATGGAAGGCAGATGGACAAAGGACTGGCGGGCAGGGCAGCAAGGAGCGCCGATGGTAACGGCTCGCCACCCGCCTGTTCGCCAGTTCTGCGCCGCCATCGCACTGCGGCAGCTTCGCTCCACCTTCCGAGGGATTGTTGACGGCCGGATCTGAAACCTACACTGCCCTGCCTGCACTTGAGCCGGCGGTTCGGTTCAACATTTCGGCGTTTTCAATGTTTAAAAATTTCACGTGGGCCATGGTGGTGGCTGTGTTCATGGCGCCGCTATCGCTTGAGGCGGCGACATCGGTCTTCAAGTGCACGATCAACGGCTCGGTCAGTTACCAGAACGATCCTTGTCCCTCAGGATCGCCAAGAAAGCTTCCGACGGTGGACCAGCTGAATGCCGAGCGGCAGAAGGCACCGCCTCAGGTGGGCGACAGGGGAGAGGTACCGCTGGCCGTCAGCGGCAGCTGTCAAGTCTCTCGCCTCGAACCCGAACGGCGCCTCTGGTGCGCCCGCACCGAGCGGGGCGGGCAGTGTCAACTCGTTCAAGTGCGATGGTCGCGTGTATTGCTCCCAAATGATACGAATCTCAATAAGTTTCTGGACTTGAAGAGAGCTGAGCGAGGGCGGGGTCAATCCAGTCGAAGTGGGTGAGCCGACGCAGCCGCTGGGGATCGTCGCTCAAGCGCAGCCAAGCCGCGCCCACCGCCTGGTCGAGTGCCTCGGT
>JBFPGZ010000053.1:0-21077 GCA_041083665.1 Leptothrix sp. (in: b-proteobacteria) | reverse complement strand
AGCGCGCTGCGTTCGGCAAACCTCTGCAATATCGGGCTCAGTTCGATCGTCATGCCCCGCAGTGTCGCTTCTTCACTGTCGGGACTGCATTCCGCTCGGGGGGCTCAGGCCACCTTGAAAGCACTGGGGCATCGAGGTCTATGACTCCAACGGACACTTTGCGGTGGTACTACAGCGGGCCACGCTACCCAAGTTCGCATCCAATAATCGCCTAGCGGGCACACCTGATGAAAACAAGGCGATTGTCCAAGGTAGTATCGCTTATTTTGGCAGATACGCGATTGATGAGAAAGAGCATAAAATAAATCTGCACTACGACGGCAGTACCTATCCGAACTGGGATGGAGAAGATCAATTTCGATTCGTTGAAATCGTTGAAGATGAATTAACAATCATCAGTCCGGTTTCTGCGGTAGGCGGGGGGACGGTTCACATTTTGCTAAGACGGGCAAAGTAGGTCGTTTCTATCGGATGCGGTTGGATACTGAAAGGTCGCATGATTGATGATCACTCCCACCGAACCGCGAGTGGATGGATATGAATCCTTCTACCGAGAATTCGACTCGCCACTGATGCACCAGCTCCGTCGCGAGGCCTATGGCGAAGACATCGGACAGCACTCATGGGTAAGTGCCACAGAACTGCGCGGGGACATCCAGCGACTGGGTCTGTCGCCCGCGAGCCGCTTGCTCGACCTCGGTTGCGGTCCCTGCGGCCCGCTCACGTTCATGATCAAAGCGACCGGCTGTCACGGAACGGGTATCGAACTCAGCCCCTCAGCCCTTCAAGTCGGCCGCACGCGAGCCATCACACTCGGCATCGAATCGTTGTTCTTCACCCAAGAAGCGGATCTGAATGACCCACTTCCTTTCGGCGCTGAGTCGTTCGACGCAGTGGCGTCACTCGACGTGGTGCTGCACCTTCGCGACCGAGCGAGGCTCTTCCACGACGTTGCAAGGCTGCTGCCTGCTGGCGGACGGTTCCTGTTGACAGACGCCGGGGTCATCACGGGTCCGATATCCAACGAGGAGGTTCGCAAACGCAGTGTCCACGGCTACACGCAGTTTGTGACTCCTGGATGGAACGAACAACTTCTTGCAGCCGCAGGCTTCCGCTTGGTCGAATCGGAGGACAGAACGGCGAGCGTCCTCAGGAACGCCAGCGGCCGGCTGGCCGCAATGAATGCCCACCGTCCCGAGCTCGAACAGTTGTCCGGAGCCTCGGCGGTTACACGCCAACAGGATTACCTGGAAACACTTGTCGACTTATCGAAACGACACGTTGTCTCGCGTTTCATGTACTTGGCCGAGGTGAATAAACCTGGGGGTTTTTGACTCTTGGGGCGTGCCCCTATCCTTATTAATCTCTCTTCCTGCAGGTTTGGAGCCTACTCATCGACCCTTGGCCTTACCACCGCCATTGATCTCTTGATGTCCGTTTTCGGATGCTGCGTCGCATGAGCTCAATGTCGGCTACGGGTCGACTCGCGCCCGCAGCGACCGGCGGAAGCAGTCGTTCGACCGTCGACATCGGCCAACGGCAGCTACCTGTTGCCGCCTGCTCACGGTCCCGGCCACTTCCCGATATTGGCGACTGACAGCTGCACGGCGGTTCACTCCACGTCGTGCGCGCCTGTCGGGCGTCAGCCAGTGTGACCCCGAAACTTGCTGCACCGATGAGGTTTGGCTCAGTTGCAAATCCTGGTTCTGGATTCACTGGGACGGGCACGTCAATCAGGACGGTACGATGAGCCATATGATTCGTACGGACTCAGGGAGCATGGCCGTTCGCAACTTCTAGAAATGATGACACTTGGCCTTCGCTGCTAGTGTCGCCACTACCCCGAAAGGTGCATCATGAGAATCGACATTTGGGCTGCGCGTCTACGTTGCCTCGTGACGACATTGCATCCGTCGCCGCGAAGGTGTGACTTCAGCGGGTCGGTTAACTCAGGGTGGAAAACTCTGCGGGCATCGGCAATTGCAGGTCTATGCGCCCTGTCGGTATGTGTTGGCGCGTGGGCGCAAAGTGCAGCCGATGGCGACGATTTCCGAGTGACCTTGCTCGGCACCGGTAGCCCCCAGCCGACGATCAACCGATTTGGCCCAGGTGTGCTGGTACAGGCCGGCGATCAAACCTTGCTCATCGACTGTGGGCGTGGCATCACCATGCGCATGGTTCAAGCCGGCATCAAGCTGGGATCAGTCAACAAGCTTTTCATCACCCACCTGCATTCGGATCATGTTGTCGGCATCCCCGATCTGTGGCTCACAGGCTGGCTGGAGATTCCGTCTGCGCAGCGCAAGGGGGCGTTTCAAGTCTTCGGGCCGGCAGGAACCAAGAACATGATGGAACACTTGGAGAAGGCCTTCGAGTGGGACATCAGAACCCGCATCGCCGACCAGAAGCTTGCGAAGGAGAACGTCGAGATAGCCGTTACCGAAATCAAGGCAGGCACGGTGTTCGACACCAGCGGCGTGAAGGTCACCGCCTTTGAAGTCAACCACGGCGATCTGGTCAAGCCGGCTTACGGGTATCGAATTGACTACGGCGGCCGCTCAGCGGTCGTGTCAGGAGATACCCGCTTCAACGAAAACTGAACCGCCCCGGATTTCGTGGAGGCTGTTTGGTTTAAGTCAGGCCACCACTGTGACGGCCTGATTGGCGAGTTGCCGATCGTAGTCAACGAATTCATTTTCTAGTCCACCCCAACAACTAAACAACCGCCAGCTAAAGCTGGTGGGTTTGAATCGCGGACTGAAAATCCGGATACGCGTCGCCAGAACGACGCGTCATTGTCAAACCCCTCCCAGAGCTGATTTCCCGAATTCAATTCAAAGCGATGTTCAAGATATCTTTTATCACTTCTTCTGCCAGACCATTGAACAAAATATTCACAGCTAAAGCTCACCGGCTGAAGCCGGTGGATTTAACCTTGTGATGGACATTAAACCCTCAGCAGCTCTTCCGCCCGACCATCCAGCCGCTCTTTTCTCTGTCGCCAGTCCGGCATGTGCCGCCGCAGCAAGGCGTAGAACGCCGGGCTGTGGTCGTGGTGCCGCAGGTGGCAGAGCTCGTGCAGCAGCACATAGTCGATCGCTTCCCTCGGTGCCCGGACCAGCCAGGGGTTCAGCGTCAACCGGCCTGCCGGTGAACAGCTTCCCCACTGGCGGGTCATGAACTGCAGGCGGGTCGGCGGGAGCTGGCGAACCCAGCGTAGCGGCTCGGCCACTTCTTTCAACCGCGCACCGAAGACCTCGGCCGCCCGCCGCCGGTACCAGCCACTCAAGGCCGCACTCACCAGATCAGCGTCACGATCCGGCACGGTCACCTCGATGAACGCACCGCGCATGCGAGCCTCGGCCTTGACCCCAGCTTCGATCCGCACCTTCAACCGGTAACGCCGCCCCAGGTAGAGCAGTGACTCGCCGCTGACGTACTCCAGCGGCAGGGCGTGGACCTGCTGTGCCCTGAAACCGGCCAGTTGCTGGCTGATCCAGCGCACCCGCTGCCTCACGCCGTCGAGCACCTGCTGGCCGGAGACACCTTGCGGAGCATCCACCAGGACACGACCGTCAGGCTCGACATGGATGGCGATCCGGCGCTGGACTCGGCCCGGCTGCTCACGCACCTCGAAGGCGATCACCTCGTCGCCATACCGGACCTGCATCGGCGCGGTCTGCTGTGTGGAAGTCATGCCCGTCCCAACCCGACCCGCGTGATCTGCACCACCTGCTCGACCACCTGCTTGGCGCGGTCCAAGCCCAGGGCCGTGAACAGCATCGGCAGCAGTCCCTTGCGGATGGCGGCTTCGATGTTCTGCGGGTTCAGCGAGTTCTCGGCCACGGCATCGCGCACGATCCGGTCCATGTCGCGCGACCGCTGAACGTGAACGGTGCGTGCGGCCACGTCCAGCGCCTCGAACGCCTCTTCGCCCAGCACCAGCCGGATGGCACCGAAGTAGGCTCGCGCATGCGGTTGGTCGGCCAGCTCGTCGGGCACGCCGGGGGCCTGGCGCTCGGCCACCTTTTCCTCGAAGGCCTTGAACAGAGCGTACTGCTTGAGCGGATGGTCGAACATCGCCTCGGCTTCCTCGATGGCCTGGCGCAACAACTCGCCGAACACCTTCTGCGCATAGGGATCGTCGGCCAGCTCCTGCTCGATGGTCTTGCGCAGGCGGGTACGGATCAGGTCCGTTTCGTTGCGCGTCTTTTCCTCCGACCACTCTTTGGAATCTTCGACCTGGCCGAGCTGATGGACCAGGTACACACCCTCCGGCTCGCGCACTTCCTCGCCGATCACCTGGCGGTCCACCAGGCGGCGGATCTGCTCCTCGTACACGCTGTAGTCCACCGTCTCCAGGGCGTCCCGGCGGGCAGTCGCACGCAGGTCGGAGAAGAACTTCAGGTCGCGCTTGTACTCGGCGATCTTCGCTTCGCTGAAGCTCTTGTCCTCGAAGAAGCTGCGGGAGGACAGCGCCACCTGCAGACACAGGCCGAATTCGGTCAAGGCGGCGTAGAAGTCGTCGCGCAGCTTCTGGCGCTCGTCGTATTCCTGTCCGTTCTGATCGTCTGGATCGGTCACGAAACGGGGCACCAGCACCTGCCGGTACTGCTCCGGGTCAAGCTTGTTCACCACGTCCTTGAAGAACGACTTCAGCCGATCGTGCAGCGCTGGCAGGCGCTTGTACTCAGTGCCGAAGCGCTGGTACAGGCCGTCAAGGTCGGCAATGTCAAAGCCGCCCTGGGTACGGGCCTCCAGATCCTGATAAGCACGGATCGAGGTGTCCAGCTCCGGCAGGATGCCGCGATAGTCCACCAGGATGCCGTAGCGCTTGGCATCGTGCAGGCGGTTCACGCGCGCCACGGCCTGGATCAGGTTGTGCCCCTTCAGCGGCTTGTCGATGTAGAGCACTGTGTTGCGTGGCTCGTCGAAACCGGTGAGCAGCTTGTCCACCACGATCAGCAGGTCTGGTCCGTCGTCGGTGCCGAAATCCGCCACCAGCTGCTTTTCATAGGTCTCGGCGTCCTGGCCACTGGCCACGACGGTCTGCTTCCACCAGCGCTGCACCTCGGGCAGGCTGTCCTCATCAACGTCCGAGTGGCCCTCGCGCGTGTCCGGCGGCGAGATCACGATGGCCGAGCTGACCAGACCGGTGTCGTCCAGCGCTTTCTTGTAGCGGATGGCGTCGAGCTTGCTGTCGGTGGCAACCTGGCCTTTGAGCCCCTGGCCGAGGCTCTTGATGTTCTGGCTGAAGTGGCTGGCGATGTCCCAGGCGATCAGCTCGATACGACCGGCGGCACCATAGATGGCACCCTTCCTGGCGAACTTGCGCTTCAGGTCGGCGCGCTGGGCATCGCTCAGGCCGGCGGTGATCTTGTCAAACCAGCGGGTCACGGCCTCCTCGTTGATCGTCAGCGCCGGCACCCTTTCTTCGTAGAGCAGCGGCGCGACGGTCTCGTCCTCCACGGCGCGCTGCATCGTGTAGGCATGGACGATGGGGCCGAACTTGTTGGTCGTCTTCTCGTCCTTCAGCAACGGTGTGCCGGTGAAGGCGATGTAGGCGGCCTTGGGCAACGCCTTCTTCATGCGCTCGTGCGTTTCGCCGCCGTGGCTGCGGTGCCCTTCGTCCACCAGCACCAGCAGGTTGGGCGACTCGTTGCGGCACTCGGGCAGCTTGGACGCGGTGTTGAACTTCTGCACCAAGCTGAAGGTGATGCGGTCCGTGCCACTGCCGATGCGCTTGGCCAGGTCGCGCCCGGTGGCGGCCTTGGCGCGCTCGCCCTCCTTCTGCGAGGCGATGGCCGAGCCAAAGGCGCCGCCGGTCAGGAAGTTGCGTGCGAGCTGGCCTTCCAGATCGACCCGATCGGTCACCACCACCACGCGGCATTCGGCCAGTTGAGCGTCCAGCAGCAACGCCTTGGTCAGGAACACCATCGTGAAGCTCTTGCCTGAACCAGTGGTGTGCCAGACCACGCCCCCTTGGCGTGCGCCGTCCGTACCGAAAGTGACCAGCCGGGCCAGCAGCGCCCGGATGCCAAAGAACTGCTGATAGCGTGCCACCACCTTGCCCACCTTGCGGTCGAACAGCACGAAGCCGCGCAGGAAGGCGAGCAGGCGCTGCGGCGTCAGCAGCCCCACCATCAGGCGGTCCTGCTCGGTCGGCTGCATCGGTTGTGACCACAGCTCGGTGAAGTAGTCCGCCAGCGCCTGGGGCTTGCCGCTGAACAGTGCGGCCTGGGTGGCAACCGACAGAGGCCGGTTCTTCGCCTCGGTCAGCTGTTCGGCGCTGAACTCCTCCTCGCGCCACTTGGCCCAGAACTTCTTCGGGGTGCCGGTGGTGGCGTAGCGCGCCTCGGTCTGGCTGATGGCCAGCAGCAGCTGAGCCACCGCGAAGAGCTGCGGAATCTCGTCGGTGCGCTGGTTGCGCAGTTGCTGGCTGATGCCCTCGGCGACCATCGGCTCGCGGCCGTGCGAGCCCTCGGGCCGCTTGGCCTCGATCACCACCAGCGGCAGGCCGTTGACGTAGCCCACCACATCCGGGCTGCGGGTGTGCGTGCCGTGGGCTGACAGCACCTGCAGCTCCTCGGTCACGTCCCAGCGGTTGGCGGCCGGGTCGCTCCAGTCGATCACGGGGATGGTCGGCTGATGCTTCTTGCCGTCGGGCATGAATTCGGTGACCGTGATGCCCAGAGCCAGCTTGCCGTAGAGCTTCTCATTGGCCACCAGCAGCCCCTCGGCCAGACTGAGCGCCGAGAGCTCGCGCACGATCTGCTCGATACCGCTGGACGAGAGCGGGTAGCGCTGCCCCTTGTATTCGTAGCGCCGGGTCTGCAGCACCTCGACCAACCGCGCCTTGAGCAGCACCTCCCGTGTGCCGCCACGCATGGCCAGCGCCTGTGCGGTGGTCAGGAAGTTCCAGCCCAGGTTGCACAGCAGGTGCAGCGCCGGCAGATGCGCGCTGTACTGCTCTCGGGTGTTCGGGGTGCTCTGCGTCATCGCCTCAATCCCTGGTCAGGCGTGCCGCCGTGTCACTGGCAGCCCGTTCGCGCTCGATTTCGGCGCGCAGTTCTTCTTCGCTGGGCAGCACCAGCCGGTACTTGCTGGCGAACAGCTGCTCCGAGCCGTGGAGTACCGAATAGCGCACCATCGACTGGTCCTTGTCGCCGCACAGCAGCAGACCCACGGTAGGGCCATCGCCCTCGCCGCGCTTGAGGTCGTCGTACAGGCGCACGTACATGTCCATCTGCCCGATGTCCTGGTGTGTCAGCCGGCCGGTCTTCAGGTCGATCAGCACGAAGCACTTGAGCAGGTAGTTGTAGAACACCAGGTCGATGAAGAAGTCCTGCGACTCGGTGCTGATGCGCTGTTGCCGCGCCACGAACGCGAAGCCCTTGCCGAGCTCCAGCAGAAATGCCTGCAGCTGGTCCATCAGGCCCTGTTCCAGATCCGATTCCAGCAGCCGGCCGCTGCCGGGCAGGCCAAGGAATTCCAGCATCACCGGGTCGCGCACGATGTCGCGCGGTGTGGCTGGCAGCGCCGCAAGATTCACCGCTGCTTCGGCGCTGACGGCAGCCCGGTCGGTGCTGCGCGTCAGTCGCTCGAAGTACAGCGTGCCGATCTGCCGATCCAGCGCCCGCGAGCTCCAGCCCTGCGCCGCAGCCTCGGTCATGTACCACTGACGTGCCTCGGCGGACTCCACACGCAGCAGCTGGCGGTAATGCGTCCAGCTCAATTCGGTACGCACTGCGTTCCAAATCGGGAAGCTCTGGTAGAACGCCCGCATGTGGCGCAGGTTGCGCTCGTCAAAGCCCCGGCCGAACTCCCGTGTCAGCACCTCGGCCAGCCGGGGCAGCAGCTTCTGCCCGTAGGCCGCCCGTGCCTCGCCGCCCTGCTCGAACTCCACGATGTGTCGCCCGATCTCCCAGCAGGTCTGCACCTGCACCATGTCCACCGCCCGCAGAACCTGCTGGCGGCCACGGTGGATCAGCTCGCGCAGGGCGGACAGCAGTGAGGCCGGAGCGGCGTCAGGAACGGTTGCCACGACCGTCGGCGAAGTTTTAGGCTGGCCGCGCTTCATGGCGTGGCCTCCTCGGCTTCAGGCAGGCGGACTCGGCGTTTGCCGGTGAGCAGGTCGGACATGAGGGCTGCCTTTTCAGTCCTCAGTCGCTCGGTGTGAATTGCAGAAGCATTAATCGCTTCATCCCAGCACGAAAGGATCGTTGTAACTCGACGCTGTTCCGCGATTGGCGGCAATAGTACGGGGAACTCCTTCAGTTGCGATGAATTAATGCTAGCCAAGTTTGTGCTACGTTTTGCACAACCAAGAAAATATGATCTCCCATATTCACTCGCTGATAGAGCGGCCAAGTAATATGGATCGACGATTTCCGGGTTAACACGCACAGCGAAGACGTGATTCTGGTGAAGGCACGGTTCGATCTGACCAAGCCAAACAGTTCCTCTCCCGAGTTTATCAAAGTCGCCACCCTCTGTCATCAGAATATCACCGGCTTTTAGGCTATATCTTTCAATCTGATCAGATTCAACTTCAATTTGCTTGATTTCACGAAGATCAAGATAACCATCTTGCACGTTTGCCACTCTCAGATATGGCAATAATTTTTGACTGCGAAGCGAAGACTTTCCCTTTGCTATGCCAGTTCTAACATTTGCAATTGAACCCAATTTGGCATATCGCCATCCTTCAGGCAGCATTGATATTCCCCTTCTGCGTAATCCGCTGGTATCGGCCATACCCTTGGTGGACCTGCAAGCCGTGCTGACAAGTTGCCTCCGGATTGGCCTCGCACTTGCTTTCTGTCGAGCAGGGCAGGTTCTCACTCATAACCCAGCTCCTTCAGGTAGGCGTCCATCTGCTCTTCCAGTGCTGCCAGTTCGGCTTTGAGCTGGACGCGCTCGCGGCGCACAGCCATCATGTCTATTTGGGCTTCTTCCTGGAAGGTATCGACGTAGCGCGGGATGTTAAGGTTGAAGTCGTTCTCGGCGATCTCCTTCGGCGTGGCCAGGTAGGCATAGCGCTCCACCGGGCGCCGGGCAGCCACTGTGTCGAGGATGCGCTGCAGGTCGGTTTCGCGCAGCTGGTTCTGGTTCTTGCCGGCCTCGAAGTCGCGGCTGGCATCGATGAAAAGCACCTTGTTGTCCGTCTTGCGCTTGCGCAGCAGCAGGATGGCGGCGGGGATGCCGGTGCCGTAGAACAGCTTCTCGGGCAGGCCGATCACCACATCCAGCAGGTTCTCCTCGATCAGCTTCTGGCGGATGCGCCCTTCAGCGGCGCCCCGGAACAGCACACCATGCGGCACCACCACCGCCATGCGGCCGGCGTAGGGCTTCATGGTCTCGACCATGTGCAAGATGAAAGCGTAGTCGCCCTTGGTGCGCGGCGGCACGCCCCGGCGGAAGCGGCTGTAGCGGTCGGTTTCGGCACCCTCGAAGCCCCACTTCTCCAGACTGAACGGCGGATTGGCCACCACCACATCGAAGTGCTTCAGGCTGGCGTCGCTGTCGAGCAGCTTGGGGTTGCGGATGGTGTCGCCCCACTCGATGCGGTGGTTGTCCTCGCCGTGCAGGAACATGTTCATCTTGGCCAGCGCCCAGGTGCTGCCGATGGCTTCCTGCCCGTAGAGCGCGTAACGGCGGCTGCCAACCTTCTCGCGCACCAGCCGGCCGCACTTCAGCAGCAGGGAGCCGGAACCGCAGGTGGGGTCGCAGATGTCGTCGCCCGCTTTCGGATCGACCAGCCGCGCCATCAGGCTGGACACTTCCGGCGGGGTGTAGAACTCACCCGCCTTCTTGCCACTGGTCGAGGCAAAGTTCTTGATCAGGAACTCGTAGGCGTTGCCGATCACGTCGATTTGGCCCACGCGGCTCTCGCGCAGGTTCAGCTCGGGCTTGGCGAAGTCTTCCAGCAGGTGGCGCAGGATGTCGTTCTTCTGCTGCTCGTCGCCGAGCTTGTTGCTGTTGAAGCTGATGTCCTGGAAAACGTCCTTGAGCTTGGAGAGATTGGTCTCTTCGATGGCGTGCAGGGCCTTGTCGATGCGTTCGCCATTGCCGGCGGTGTGGCGCAGGGCGTGCAGAGCGTAGAAGTTGGCCGTCGCCGGCAGCACGAAGCGCTCGTTCTTGAGCATCTCCGCGATCAGCTCGGGGTGATCGCCGAACTGTTCCTTGTAGCCGTCGTAGTGGTCCTGCCAGACGTCGGAGACGTATTTCAGGAACAGCATCGTGAGGACAAAGTCCTTGTAGATGCTCGGATCGACCGTGCCACGGAAGGTGTCGCACGCGGCCCAGACGGCGCTGTTGATGGTGTCTTGGCTGAGGCCGACGTCATCGGCAAGAGGCTGGGTGTTGTCGTTCATGTCAGGTCCGGTCGTTCGCTGCTGTCGTTGGCCGCTTCTGCAGCACGGTGAAGGTCTTCGGCCAGGAACTGCTCCTGGCTCTCAAGGTTTCGGATCAGTTGTTCCATCGCGTGGCGCTCACGCCGTGCAGCGGCGGCAAAGCCCACCATGGCCCGCTGCCGGGCGATGGGCGGGACAGCCACCCGCAGCGACTCCAGCACGGGCCGAGTGATGCTCAGCTGCAGGCTGCCGGCAGCCCCTTGCGCGAGCTGCCGCTGGCACGGTGGTTGGTTGATCTGCCACGCCAGAAAGGCAGGATCCAGCTCGGCGCGCTGCACACGCAGATGGAAGAAGACCGGTGCGCACACCGCCGGCGCAGGAGGCTCATCCAGGCAGACCGCCATGAACCGGGTTCCGCGCGCCAGGACGAGCACGTCCCCCGCACAGAGCCAATCGGGCGTCTTGCGGCCCTTCAGTTCTGAGCGCATCGTCCCGGACCAGTCCACCCCCCCTTCAGGGGCGATGTCCTTCATCTGGACCACCAGTGCATCACCAGAAACTTCCGGCTGGATCGAACCCCGGAAGGGATAGCCCGGCATGATGGCGGCAAGATTGGCAACCATCGAAAAATTTACATCATTCATGATGGTGCAATCATGCCTATGGAACAAATTGGTATCAACACTTTCAACGCATCATCATTGATGATGCAACTTTATACCTTAAGAAATTTTGGGTCTGGCACGACGCAGCCGGGTCGGAAATGGACACGTTTGAACCCATCCCAGGTGTCCTGATCTGATCGGTCAGATCACTCGCATGGCAATGCGAAGATGCAGGGATGCACGCACCATCATTACCGCCGTGGGCAGATGCGCAACTGAGTGCGGACCTGCCTGAACTCTGCGCCAAGGGAGAGGGCCAGAGCCTTGAGTTCAAATCGAATCTGCCCGCGCAAGGTCACGACATCTCGAAATCGATTGCGGCATTCGCATCGTCAAATGACGGCCTTCTGATCTATGGCATCGCCGACAGCGGAGAGATCGTCGGCTTGGCAGAGGCCAGCGATCCGAAGGAGAGAGACCGAATTCAGCAGCGCATCCTGCATGCGGCCAGGGAGGTCAAGCCTCCCGTTCATCCCACATTGGCATGGGCGATCCACGAAGAAAAGATCGCCTGCGTCGTGACGGTCGAAAAGGGCTTCGAGGCCTTCTACTACGCGACTCAACGGCCCATCATCCGGCGTGGCCCCACGTCACGCCCTGCTGAACCAGGAGAAGTTGAGCAGGTGTTTCGCCTGCGCTATGCAAGTGGTGCCAGTTCTATCTCAGTGCCTTCGACGAAATTGATCGGACAGCGCATGCATCGCGTGTTGGAGCTGATGAACACAAACCGGCATGAGCCTGTGACCGTCGTCGATCTGGCACGAGCCATGGGCTTGGCTGCCCCGGCCGAACTGGACGCTATCTTCGCTGGCCACCAGGCACCGACGTTTTCGATACTGGACCAGTTCTGTGCCCGATTCGCGATTGACAAGGACTGGCTTACAACGGGCCGTGGGCACCCGTACACCTCACCTGTCGAACACAGACTGCTGCCAGCAGACTATCTGAGCCTGATTGACGAAGCGGCCCCTGACTGCGTCTATCTGGTGCGGAGCAACTCGACTATCGGCGAAACTTTCATCGTCCTTCAGAAGGATGCATTGAAGATCTTTCTGTTGCCCGGCGTCTGGCATGTCAGCGACCATGTCGGCGGTTTCGGATCAGGACAGCTTCTAAGCCTGTATGACTTGTTTTGTGGCTGGCTGGGGCGAGGACGCAAGGATTCCCCGGACTACCAGCTACTTGGCCGGCTCATCGACCCTAAACTCGCAGAAGCTATCTTCGATGGGGATGCATACCCAGGCATTGTCGAGAAGATGCCCCTGAGTCATTGGTGGGACGATTTGACAGATCTCAGCCATAAGTGGACAACACGGGAAGGGTCGCAGAAGGCGTATGGGAAGAGCTTTATCGCGGCGCAGGATCTGCTGCGTGCCATGGTGGATAAAAGATCTTGCTAACCGCCACGGGTTCGATGCGGCAGTTTGTTGAAGCCCGACAGACGACAGCGTCCATGCATTTCTCTCAGCACTGCCGAGAGTTTTGGTAGATCAAGCACGGTGCGCTCGAAGACCGCCAGGCGGAACTGAACCACCCCGGGTTTCATGGCGGCCCGTTGGGTTAAGTCAGGCAATCCATTCGACGATGAGCTGAAATACGCAGCATCGCGATCATGGCGGGGGATTTGGGTTTCGACTGCGTCGTGAAACCGCAGGAACGCCCCCATACCGCAGACTTGCTCCAGCCTGGTCAACTGACAAGTTGCTTGCCGTCGGGTCGGCAGTACTGAACGCCCGCTGCATCTTGCGCGTCCAAGCGCGCCAAGCTGAGTATCGAAGACCGATGCCTTCCAGCACCGACGCAGGAAAGCGGCGGGGCTTGGCAGATGAACCGACACCCGCACCATTCACCGGCTTCTGCTCCGCCGCCCGGAACGACTCCTGCTGCAACCCGATCGACCAGAGCAACGCGGCCATCAACTCGATCACGATCGCCGACAGCACAGACACTCCGGTGCTCAGCAACTCGGCCGGCAGCCCCATCAGCCGCGCGATCGACTGCGCGATCGGGTCAGCCGCCGCGACCTGACGCGCGGCATCCTGTTCCCCGGCGGCCTCGGCAAGTCGATTGCGCAGCTCGGCGGCACGACGGGATTCATTCATCTCGTCAGCCAGCGCCACGGCGCGCAAACGACTGGTTTCTGCCGTTGCACTCAAGCGCTGGCAACTCGGCTCCGACGGCGCTGTGCGCTGGCACCGCTCGACCGCCGTGGCCGCTGTACCCGCACGGGCCTGGGTGGCCGCCAGTTCGGCCGAAACCATCGCCAGCGGCCGAGCCTGGATGGCCTGCAGTTCAGCGCGCAGCGCTTCGGCCCGACTGGTCGTGACGACCGCATCGGCACGCACGCTTCCGGCCCGATGGGATGCCGCCGTAAAGAACGTGGCATGACCCCAGGCCGTCAGCAGCAGACACCCTAGCCACAGCAGCCGCGCCAGCGGACTGCGCGACAGGGAAGGCAGCAGATGAGCCCCGAGGACCAGGACGCAGGCGATCGCAACGATCAGGGTCTGGTCCAGCAGCGTACCGCCACGCTCCATGGCAGCTGCAGCAGCCATCGCCAATCCGACGGCAGAAGTGACGCCCGCCGCGCCCAGTGCCAGCCGGCGCTGTGTAGGTGAAGAACTCATCCGATTGTCCGAGTTGCGGTCCGTGACCTGCAAGGCGTTGTCTTTCTCGCCCGAAGATGGGTCACTGTGGAACGGTTCCACACTCTCAATGCCCTGTGTGGTTGGGCATCGCTCAAAAGCCTGCGAAGGCGCGAGTCCAACCGGAACCGAGTGTGGAACGGTTCCACACCCAGGTTCCTTGATCGGATCAGCTGTCGCCGGTGTGGAACGGTTCCACACCGGATGTGCATCAATCCTCGGCGAGGAAGCGCGTCACCAGATCGGCCAGTTCCTTGATCCGATCGGGATGGATCGATCCAGGCTCAATGTTGACAACAGCTCCACCTTTGGAAGTCATCGACACTTCTGCCCTTCGGCCAGACTGCTCGATCCGGATCGGTTCGATCGAGTCCGCCTGTTCGGGCGCCACCGACTGGTTGCCAAGCAAGAACTCGAAAACCTGCTTGGCTGACAACTCGCCACGCCGGGACATCAGGTTCTGAGCACGCTGCAGCACAGCGTTCGAATCAATGGCCAAGACAGCGGCCAGAGGCTGCCCCCAACGGAACTGAAGTTCGAGTGGCGACGGGAAAGCGTCCACGACCTGTTGGGGCAACTCTGCCAGCACGACCGCCTTCGACAACGCACTGTGATCGACCCCCAAAGCACCCGCCAGGGCCCGCTTGGAGGTGAACAGCCCCGTCTCCAGCGCGCGGCGATACATGACGCCCTGTTCCCAGGCGGTCAGATTCTTGCGCGACCGGTTTTCCCGATCCATCTCGACGAAGAGTTGCTGATCGGTCAGTGGCACGATCAGGGCCAGCACGGGCAGGCCTTCCAGCCGGCAAGCCTCGTGACGACGATGCCCGAAGACAATCTCGTAGCGCGGAGCGACTTCCCCGGGCTTGGCAGCGCTGAGTTCGGCCAGCGGGCGCACCTTGATTGGCTGCACATTGCCGCCGGCCTGGCGGATCTCCTCGCGCAATTCGGCGAACTCGGCACCGTCGAAATTCAGCTCATGGCGATTCGCCCAGCGGCTGCGCACGATCAGGCGTGGATCAAGTCGCTGGGCGACGTGCACGGCCGGTGCCTCGTCAGTCCCTTTCGGTTCAGCTGCAGCGGTAGGCGCGGCCGTCGAGAAAGAGGGCAGGCGGTTGACGGCCATCGCCAGACGACGCTCGCGCTCTGACTGCTGGTCAGAACTCAGCAGTCCGGACGATTTGACTTGGATCTTTCTCGGCTCCATCGCGCTCATCCCTTCTTGCGACTGCGCACCGACTCGGGCACCACAGGGAAGTGGTTGGCGAGCTTGACGTCGTAGTAGCCCACCAGGGAGCGTGTCAGATCGATGATGGCCTTCGCCGCCGGCGAGTTCGGTTCGCGCTCCAGGATAGGTCCGCTTTCGGCATCGCTGTAGAGCGACACCTGCCTGGCAAACGCGGCATAGCGCGGGACGATGCACGGGTCCATCATTCCTGGATAGGCGGCACGCAGGATCTCCAGCGACGCCTGGCAAGTGGTCTGGCGTGCATCGAAACCGTTGGCCACCAGATGGACATTCGTCTTCAGCTCCGGATAGGCCCGGTTCAGCTCGTGGACGTTGTGGGCCAGCACCTCCATAGCCTTGATCGACTGACCATCCAGCATCACCACCGCCAGCACACACTTGGCCGCGTACATCAGCGCGTTGCTGAGCTGGGACGACCCAGGCGCCGAGTCGATCACGATCACGTCATAGGCCGACCAGAGCTCCACATAAGCCTTGAACAGGCGCTCGACCACGGCTTCGCGGTTCATGACCGTGGTCAGCCAGGACTCAATGTTGGCCAGCGTGATGTCGCTCGCAATCAGGTCCAGCATGCCGTCGGCATAGATCGGGCGGATGATGGATTCGTCGAAGACCACTGGATAGCCCTGCTCATGGTCACGCAGCGCGTGGCCGATGTGCCGGATCTGCTCGACCGTCCAGTCAATGCCGAACATGCTGGTCAGTGAGGCCTGCGGGTCGGCATCGATCATCAGCACTCGATAGCCCTGCATTGCCATGCAGGAGGCGATGTTGGCCGCAATCGTCGTTTTGCCAACCCCGCCCTTGGCCATGCGGCAGTAGATGATCGGCGGCATCGAATCCGGCGGACGCCAGGGATCCTCGTCGATGTCCATCATGCGCAATCGCGCCTGGCGGATCTGCAACGGGGTGTAGACGTTGTGATATGCGCCGTTGCCTTTGAGCGGGGCAGGGAAGAAGGCACGGAACGACTGCGCCGTGCCGGCCCAGCGGCATAGCTCCATCGCCAGCTTCAGCTTGATCGCGCCACGAGGTGCATCAGCATCAGCCAACTCCAATTTTTCAGAAATCTCGACAGGATCATCAGACATGGTCGTCTCCTGCCGAAATAATACATTTTTTGCCATCAAAGCAAAAAATCTTTTTTATCTTCTTGGAACGACAAAACGACAGATGCACATCCCGTGGTTTCCCTCATGTGAGTGCTTTTGAGGGCACTCCTTCTCCGCCAGCAGCCCAGTCGGCGCATGGGCATGTCACGAAGGTCCGCCAAAGACCTCAAAGCAGCTCACATTAGCCATGTTCGGGATGCCTAACGATCGACCTCAATTCATCTCACAATGAACAAGTTATCCACAATCATGGACCTCAATTCATCTCACAGTTGACCTCAATCCATCTCACAGTTGACCTCAATTCGTCTCACAGTTGACCTCAATTCGTCTCACAATTGTTCGCGTAAGTCATTGTCACCATTGAAGTTTTCCGATCACCAAGTATTTCAATGTATTCAATTACTTCAACAACAACAGCAGATGTTGTTGTGAGTAGAAATTTGATTTGACTCACAATAGCCGCTAGCATTGTGCGCATGGCAGCTCCCAAGCTCACAGATGCCCCGGCGGTCGTACGCAAGGCCAACCCAGCGATCGCGATCCGACCGACTGCGGGCAAGCTCACGATCGTGTCGCGTCGCATCTACAACTTGCTGCTTTACCACGCACAGGCGCAAGGCATCGAGCGTGAGGAGTACAGCCTGCCGCTGTCGCAGGTGGTCTCCCAGACCAGTACCAGCGAGAACAACGCCTCCATCAAGGCACGGCTGAGAGAAATGGCCTCGACCACGATCGAGTGGAACTCCAACCCGACGGGCCAGCCAAGCGAACAGGAGTGGAACATCGCCAGTTTGCTGGCAGCCAAGATCACGCCAGCGCGTGGAGGTAAGCCGATCACCCTGACCTGGTCATACGCCCCTGGAGTGAGGCGTGAGCTGATCGAGCCGAAGCAGTACACACGGCTGCTGCTGCAAATCAGCACGCAGCTGAGTCTGTACAGCGCTGCTGTGTTGCTGGAGATCGGCTTCCAGTACCTCACATCGCCTGGACAGCTGACGATGCGAGAGAGCGTGGACTGGTGGGCAGGCGTTCTGAAAGGTCAGCCTCTGAAGAAGCCGGTGGACTACCGCTTCTTCAAGCGCGACACGCTCCTTCCAGGGATTCGCGAGGTGAATGAGACCCAGTCGGAATTCGAGCTGGAGCTTCTGGAGCACCGTGAAGGCCGCAAGGTGGTCGATCTGCAGTTCCGTGTGCATCGCAGCCGCGCCCTGTCGGCAGCCAAGGATGAACTGCCTTCTGAAAAACCTCGGCCGATCGACCTGGAGCTTCTGGAGCAGCTCACCAGTCTGGGCATGCGAGACATCGATGCAGACGCTTTGCTCAGCAGCGATGATCACGACCGCATTCGTGCCGCCATCGGATACACCCGCGCCAGGATCGGCAAGCTGGAATCACCTGCAGCCTACCTGCGCACCGTGTTGCAACAGGGTTATGCGGATGCTCCTGCCGCTACAACGTCTCAGGAGAGCAGCGCTGGGCCGCGTCAGGATTTCTCTTCGCCTGCGTCGCGCGTGGCGGCGGACCGGGTGGCTCAGGATGCCCTGCGACGTGATCACGAGCGAACTCTGATTGCCGAGGCACGCCAGCGATATGCGGATCTGCCTGAAGCCGAACAGACCGATCTGAAACATCGTTTCGGTACGACCCTGACGACGAATCGGGAGCGACAGTCCTGGCAGCGAGTCGCGATCGGCTCACCTCCGCTGGCTGCCAGGTTCTTCGGCTGGATCGCGCATCAGGATCCACACTGGAGGCTCACGGTCGAGGAACTGCAGGTCTGGGCTGTTTCGACGGGACAGGCACTTGTTGCTGATCCAGTTTTCTGAAAACTTTGACTTTATCTTCTCAAATAAGTATCAAGAAGTCGCATGACAAGAGCTGAAGTGGTTGCAAAATCACTTCATGAAACTTCTCATAACTGTTGATGCGTCCTAGGAACCAGATCGCCCGTGACCAGTTGCTGAGCCTGCTGGGCCGACTGGGGCCAGTGAGTGCCACCCTATTGGCCGAGCAGCTTGGCGTCAGTGTGGCGACGCTGCACCGGCTGCTTGATGAGTGCCGGCCCCAGATCGTCACGTGCGGTCGGGCGCGGCGCACCCGCCATGCGGTGCGCCGAGCGCTGCGGGGTGAACAGACTGATCTGCCGCTCTACGAAATCGACCGCGATGGCCGCGCCGGGGTGATCGGCGCGCTGTCTGCGGTGCTGCCCCAGGGGCACGCCTGTGCCGGTCTGGCCGAAGCCGGCTGGCCGGTGCCGCAGGAGTCGCGTGATGGCTGGTGGGACGGACTGCCTTACCCGTTGCACGACATGCGCCCGCAAGGCTACATCGGGCGCCAGATTGCTCGTGCAGAGCACCGAGCCCTGGGTGTTGCACCGGATCCGAACACCTGGAATGATGACGAAGTCCTGATCGTGCTGAGCCGCATCGGCGCCGACACCAGCGGTTCGCTGATCCTGGGCGATGTTGCCTTCGAGCGTTGGCAACAGACCTTGCTGCAGCCCCCGGAGCCGTTGCCGGAAGTCGGTCTGCCAGCGGCCTATGCCGCCTTGGCTGAACGGGCCCTGGCAGCGGGTGTCCCGGGGTCGAGTGCCGCCGGCGAGTTTCCGAAGTTCAGTGTGCTGCGTGCCGGTACCGGATCCACCGACACGCCGCACGTGCTGGTCAAGTTCTCTGGTGCCGATGGCTCACCCCCAGTGCAGCGCTGGGCCGATCTGCTCGTCTGCGAGCATCTGGCGCTCGATGCTGCCGCCACGTTGCCCGGCGTGAGCAGCGCTCGCAGCCGCGTGCTGCAGCACGGCGGGCGCACCTTCCTCGAAGTCGAGCGTTTCGACCGGCATGGCCTGTGGGGCCGCAGCCGGCTGGCCAGTCTGGGCACGCTGGACGCCACCCTGCTGGGCGATGGTAGCCACGACTGGACCCGACTGGCCGCCCGCCTGGCGGCTGGTGGCTGGCTGGCCGACGATGCCGTGACAGTGGTGCAGCGGCTTTGGTGGTTCGGCCGCCTGATCGCCAACAGCGACATGCACACCGGCAACCTGAGCCTGCGTCCGCAGCACGGCCGGCTCACCCTGGCCCCGACCTACGACATGCTGCCGATGCTCTATGCGCCGTTGCCTGGCGGCGAACTGCCGGTGCGGGAGTTCGAGCCGGCGCTGCCGCTGCCGCCGCAGCGCGCTTGCTGGATCGAGGCTTGCGCTGCGGCGCGGCGGTTCTGGTCACGGGCGGCGCAGGATGAGCGGCTGAGTGAATCGTTCAGGGGGATCTGCCGGGATAACGAAATCCGCTTGCAGCAGGTGGCTGAGAGAGTCTGAGCGACGCGCTTCCCGGCGAGGGTGCTTGGTCGTGTGGTCACGCACTGATTCTGCGGCACCAAAAGCAAAGGCTCCATGCAGGGGCCGACCAGATCTAACAAGGCTGAACCGCTGCCGATCTGACTACATCGAGGCCCAGGCCGACTACGTGGCCTTCCATCACGCCGGTCGCGTGCAGCGCATCTCGGAACTGGAAGCCCAGCTTGATCCGCTCCAGTTCGTGCGGGTGCACCGTGGCTTCATCATCAACCTCGGCCAGTTGCAGGCCATCGAACGCACGGCCATGTCGCGCGGCTGCGCAGCGGCAAGCGCATTCCGGTCCGCTGCAGTGGCCATGAGCGGCTGCGTGGCGTGCTGTAGGGTTGCCTCAATTTTAGGCAACCAACCTCGACCCCCATCAAATCAAGCACTTGCAAGTCGAATCTGTCTGATCCTGACCGACTTATCCACAGAAGTCGGGGGTAAACCGGCCGTGGGCCGACTGAGCCCGTGACCTGCCGCTCGGCTAGAAGTCGATTCCAGACTTTTCCAGTCACATATCACTGCCATGACCTGGACCGACACGCCCCGGCTCCATGGGAGTCGCGGCGTGTTGATCCGGGCACCTCCCGACCTTCGGGTCCATTTGCAGGAGATCGCCCCATGGCTCATTCATGCCCATCCCCCCTGGCCCACCTCGCGGCCTTTGCGCTCGTCTTCGGCGCCGGTGTGCTCACCGGTCGCCTCCGCTGCGGCCCGACCTGGCCACCCCTGCACCCCGCCTCGGCCGCCCCCTCGGGAGGCACCCCATGAGCCCGCGCTGCCCGGCTTGCGACTCGACCCGCGTGCACCGCCAGACCATCGGCCGGCGTGTCGGCGGCTCGCTCGGCCTGCTCTCCGGCGTGGTCAGCGGTTTTGGCGGTGCCGCGCGCGGTGCGGCCATCGGCGCCGCCGGGGGTCCGGTCGGCGGCCTGCTCGGCGCCTTGATCGGTGCCGCCATTGGCTGCGGCCTGGGGGCCCGCATGGGCGACGCCGTTGATGAACACATCATCGGCACCTGGCAGTGCCTCGACTGCGATCACCTCTTCGACGACCCGCGCTGAAGACCGCGTGACACCCACCCGAGCAGGACAGCCCCCGTCCTGCTGCGGCGCTTTCCATGGCGCACCGCGTTCCGCTTCCCCCTTTCCTTCCTCCGCACCGGACGACCTGGCCGCCCCCCGGCCGGTCCGCCCGGTGTTCCCGTTTCCCTTCACCTCAAGAGCATCCCCATGGCACACCTTGTCGAACAAATGGCCTACGTTGGCGACACCCCCTGGCACGGTCTGGGCAACCAGCTGCCGGCCCAACAATCCATCGACGTCTGGATGGATCGCGCCGGCATGAACTGGACCATCGAAGAAGCCCCGGTCCAGTACGTCGTCAGCCAGTCCGGCCCCTTGCGCGAGATCTGCTCCTTTGATGAGCAGAAAGTGCTCTACCGCAGCGACACCAAGGCCGCGCTGTCGGTGGTCGGTGGCCGCTACCACGTCGTGCAACCACGCGAAGTGCTGGAGTTCTACCGCGACCTCACGGAAGTCTCCGGCTTCGAACTGGAAACCGCCGGTGTCCTCAAATCCGGCAAGAAGTTCTGTGTGCTGGTCTAATTTCCCCGGACACCTCGATAGGTGGAATCCACCTGGACGAGGAACATGAGCAAGAGAGAACGAAGGACCTTCAAGGCGGAGTTCAAGCTGCAAGTCGTGCAGATGATTCG
>JBFPGZ010000041.1:0-6629 GCA_041083665.1 Leptothrix sp. (in: b-proteobacteria) | reverse complement strand
CTGCAGCGAGGCGGTGGTTTCCTCCACGCTGGCGGCTTGCTCGGAGGCCGACTGCGACAGCGACTGCGAGGTGCTGGAGACCTGGCCGGCGGCGGCGGTCAGGGCGCCGGCGGCGGCGTTCACGTCGGAGATGGTGCTCACCAGCTGCCGGGTCATCTTGTTGACATCGGCTTGCAGCTGGGCGAAGACACCTTGGTAGTTGCCGTCCAGCTCTTGCGTCAGATCGCCCTGGGCGATGCGGTTGAGAGCACCGCTCATCTGGCCGAGGTTGTCCTCGGTGGAACCGAGCAGATTGTTCATGTGCTCGCCGAGCAGGCGGAAGAAGCCCTCGCTGCCGTTCACGTCGATGCGACGCGAGAACTCGCCTTGTGCGGCCGCTGCCACCACCGCCGTGACATCCTCTTCGGCTCTGATTTCGGCCGTGCGGTCGATCCATTCGACCACCGTGCCGGCGCGCTGGCCGGCGCTGTCGAACATCGGCGTGGCGATCAGGCGCATCGTGTTCGGGCCGAACTTGACCTGGGCCCGGTGCGACTGCTTCAACTGCTCCAGCAACTGGCGCTGATGGGCCGGATTGCGGTGGAAGACATCGAAGTGCGAGCCGACGATCCGGTTCGAGTCGAAGTTCGGCAGCATGGCGCGGATATCGGACTGGATGCGGTTCAGCAACGCCAGCACCGATTTGTTGGCGTAACGGATCAGGCCCTGGGCGTCGGCGATCAGCACCGCGCTGGGCACCTCGTCGAGCGCCAGGCGGATGCGCAGGTTCTCTTCGGCGGACAGCGCCCCCGCATGCAGAATGCCGCGCACTTGTTCGATCGTCTGGTTGATGATGGCTTTCTTGCCAGGCAACTGGGGAATGGCGGTGTCGTAGCGGCCGGCGCCGAAGTCAGCGATCACGCCCATCGCCAGCCGGCTCGTCTCGATGTGGGCACCGACCATGTCGTTGATGCCCTGCGCCATGGCGCGGTATTCGCCGTCGAATTTGTTGGTGTCGATGACGACATCGATGTCACCGCGCTCATGCTCGGTGCTCATCTGGTTCATCTCGGCGACCAGGTTCTGCAGGCTGGTGCGGATCTGCTCGAACGAACGGGCCACGGTGGCAAATTCGTCGGCGCCGGTGGCGCTCGCCATGGCTCGCAGGTCACCGCGTGCCAGGCGGGACGCCGCATCGATCGAGGCGGCCGCCGACTGGCGGATCGAGCGGCGAATCGCCAGGAACAGATACAGCGCCGCCAGCATGCCGAGCGCCACCATGCCGGCCAGTTGCAGGCGTTCCTGTTCGATGCGGTGAATGCGCTGATGCAGGAAGCCGTCCATCTGCTCGATCGACCCGTTATGAAAGGCGTCGATCTTTTCCAGCACGGCCGAGCCAGCCTTGAACAGGGCGGTGGTATCGGCTTGGACGGCACCGGTTTTGCCGAGCGTATCGAGCTGGTTGACATAGGCATTGACGGCTTCGGTGGCCTCGCGCCAGGTCGGCGGCAGCGTGGCACCGGCACGTTCCAGCGCGGCCATGCGCATCTGCACAGCGAGCTGGGCCCGTGCGACATCCGCTTTGGCGGCAGTCAGGGCGGCGCTGTCCTCGGTGCTCCAGCTGCCATCAGCGATGGCGGCGCCGGTGCTGCCACGCAGTCTCGCCACGGCTTCCACCAGGGCGCTGGTCCGCACGAACGCCATGTCCATCAAGATGAAGGGCGCGGCGTCAGGCTCCAGCAGCAGGCCGGTTTTTTCGGCCGTCAGATCAACCAGGGCATGGATGCGCTGGATCAGCGCGGTGTGCACTTGCAGTGTCTCGGCGCTGGAGGTCGACTTGCTGCTCTCCAGCGCCAGCACCTCGCTGCGCAGGGCGTTCCAGGGCTTGTCCAGCTCCAGCTGGGGTTGGCTCGCCACCTGCTGATCGAGCTCCTTGAGCGCCGGGCCGATCGCGGCCTTGGCTTGTGCCAGTGCGGCGCTGTGCTGGGCCGGCTGATGCACGCTCAGCGCGCTCAGGCCACGGTGATCGGCCATCACGACCGCCAGATCCTGCAGATGGTGGGCGATCGGTCCGCCGGCCAACTCGCCACGCGTGTAACTCAGATCGCTGTTCTGCCGGATCACCACCGTCGAGAGCATGGCCGCCAGCGGGATCGCCAGTGCCGTGGCGATCAAGGCGAACTTGCCGCTCAATGTCATGCGCTGCAGCAAGGGCGCTACCGGCGCAAAGAGCCATGAGCGCGAGGTGCTGCGTGATCCGGCAGCGGGAGTCGAGGTGCGGTCCATGCGACGATGTCCTGGTTGAATTCGGGGCGTGACGGGTGGGGTTCAGGCGGCTAGCGGAGCCGGAGACGGGCGCGAGGAGCGGGTGCTGGTGGGCAGATGGCGTGTCGGTCTGGCTGGCTGCGGCTCGGGTGCGCTCCAGTCCGGTGCGGTGTCGGCTTCGAAGCGGTACTGCGCCACCAGTTCGAGCAACTGGACCGCTTCCTCGTTGAGCTGCACGGCGGTGGCCGACAACTCTTCCGACGCGGCGGCGTTGCGCTGGGTGCCGTGGCTGACCTGGTCCATCGCGCGGTTCACATCGCGCACCCCCTCGGCCTGGCTGCCGGAGGCCTGCGCGATCTCCTGCACCAGCTCGCTGGTCTTGCGGATCGAGGGCACCATGTCGGCCAGCATGGCGCCGGCCTTCTCCGCCATGCTGACGCTGGAGCCGGCCAGCTGGCTGATTTCCTGCGCCGCCACCTGGCTGCGCTCGGCGAGCTTGCGCACCTCGGCGGCCACCACCGCAAAGCCCTTGCCCTGGCTGCCGGCCCGGGCCGCCTCGATGGCGGCGTTCAGCGCCAGCAGGTTGGTCTGGTAGGCGATGTCGTCGATGATCGAGATGCGGGTGGCGATGTCCTGCATCGCCGAGACGGTCTGCCGGACCGCCTCGCCGCCTTCCATGGCCTCGTCGGCGGCATGGGTCGCCATGCCGCGCGTCTGGCTGGCGTTTTGCGAGTTCAGCTGCACCGAGGTGGCCATTTCGCGCAGCGCCGCGCTGGTCTGTTCGACGTTGTCGGCCTGCGCCTGGGCTGACTCCGACAGCGCCAGCGAGGTCACCGAGACCTGCTCGGCTGAAGTGCCGAGCCGCTTGGCCGCTTCGCGCACCGCCAGCAGCGTCTGGCCCACCGAAGCGACCAGCTGATTCAGCAGTGCACCGACCTCGCGGTAGAAGCCGGCGCGACCGTCGAGCCGGTAGCGGCGGCTGAAGTCGCCGCTGACTGCCGCGCTGGCCAGGTCGCGCAGCTCGTTTTCCGCGCCGATCTGCTCGGTGCGGTCCAGCCACTGGCCGACGCTGCCCAGGCGGCTGCCGTCCGGTCCGAAGATCGGCGTGGTGGTGACGTCGTAGAGGCGTCCGCCCAGCGTCATCTGGGTCGTGACGCGGCTCTTGAGATGGCCCAGCCGCTCCAGCGCCGCCGCCGGATCCTTGTAGAAGGCACCGATCGAGCCGCCCACGATCCGCTCCGGATCGAAGTCCGAGCGCTCCTTGCGGAACGCCGCAGCGTCGCGGCGCAGGATCTCCTGCAGCACGTCGTTGACGTAGACGATGGTGCCGCTGGCATCGGCGATGCGCACCGGCATCGATGCCACATCGAGCGCCTGCTTGACGCGCAAGGCGGCGTCGCGCTCACGTTGGGTGCGGGCCGCATCCAGCTGTTCACGGGCGCGTTGTTGGCGCTCGGCGGTTTGATCCTGCCATTCGATGACGGCGCCGATGTGACGGCCGCGCGGGTCGTGGAACGGCGTGATCGACAGGTGCAGGTGGCAATCGTTCACCTCCAGGCGGGTCGTGCCGGCCCGCTCCAGCGGTGGCAGCCGGCGTTGGCCGTCGCGGTCGGTCAGCAGCTCCTGGGCCGACTGGCCGAGCAGGTGTTGGCCATCGAGCCGGGGCAGCACGGCGCCCAGCGCCGGCCGGGTGCGCAGCAGCAGTTGGCGCAGCGAGGCGTTGGTGTAGATCACCTGGTGGTCGGCGTTGGTGATCATCACGCTGGCGGTGGCGGCGCTCAGGGCCTGCTCGAAACGCTCGTTCGCCAGCGCGCGCCGCCGCGTGTCGGCGACCTCGAAGCCCAGCCGGGTCTGCAGTCGGGTGATGGCGCGCTGCAGCTGCGCCACCTCGTCGTTGCCGTCCAGCTCCGGGGCCAGGCGATCGAAGTGGCCTTCGCTGCAGCGCTCGATGCGGCTGCGCGCGCTCTGCAGCATGCTGCTGACCCGGGTGCCGAGCTGGCGTGCCGCCAGGACGGTGGCCAGCGCCGCGAGCGCCGGCAGCGGCAGCCAGGCATAGGCCTGGCTGGCTGCCACAGCGATGGCTGCAGCGAGCGTGCCGGCTGCCAGCGCGCCGAGCACGCCGAACTGCTGCGCGACGCTGCGGCGTCCCAGCAGGCGGTCGAGCAAGGCGGTGCGACGCGCCTGCGACGCATTGATGACGCGCCCGGCGGCCAATTTGAGATCAGTGCCACCCGTGCGCAGCGCCAGGTAGATCGGCTCGACCGCCGCGATCTGCTCGCGCGTGGCCGGGACGCGCACCGACAGATGGCCGACGAGGCGCTCGCCTTCCAGCAGCGGTGTGACGCGCGCCAGTACCCAGTAGTGGCTGCCGTCCTTGCGCCGGTTCTTGACCACGCCGCTCCACGGATCACCGGCCTGAAGCGTGCGCCACATATCGTCGAAGGCCGCTTCCGGCATGTCCGGGTGGCGCACCAGGTTGTGCGGCTTGCCGACCAGTTCAGCTTCGGTGAAGCCGCTGGCTTCGAGGAAGTCCTCGTTGATCCAGGTGATGCGCCCCTTCGGGTCGGTGCGCGAGGCGATCTGCATGTCGGCGCGCAGCGGGAATTCCTTCTGGGTCACGGGTTCGTTGAGTCGCACGGGGGCTCCTGCTCAGTGGATGGGGTGGGCGCTGCTCTTGCCACGGCGCGCAATCACCTGGGCGACCAGGCCGGGCACGTCGAGAATCAGCGCGACCTCGCCGCTGCCGAGGATGGTGGAGCCCGCCAGACCACGGATGTCCTGAAACACCGGGCTGAGCGGCTTGATCACGGTCTGGTGTTCACCGAGCAGCCGATCGACGATCAGACCGATGCGGCTCGCGCCGTCACGCACCAGAACCAGGCTGCGCCGGCCCTGGGTCGGCGCCGCATGGCGGTAGTAGCGGCCGACGTCGAGGTAGGGCAGCACCTCGCCGCGCAGGTCGAAGTGGCCGGCGACCTGCTCCGGGTGCTCGGCGCATTCGGGTGGCACTTCCAGGCATTCGGCCACCATGTCGAGCGGCAGCACGTAGCTGACACCGCCGACGCTGGTCAGGAAGCCGTCGATGATGGCCAGCGTCAGCGGCAGGCGGATCTGCATCAGCGCGCCACGGCCCGGCTGGCTGGCGACCCGGATCTGGCCGCGCAGCGACTCGACATTGCGCTTGACCACGTCCATGCCGACGCCGCGTCCCGAGAGATTCGTGACCTGCTCGGCGGTCGAGAATCCCGGCCGGAAGATCAGCTGATAGATCTCGTCATCGCTGAGTTGGCTGTCGGCCGGAATCAGATCGCGCTCGATCGCCTTGGCCAGGATGCGTTCGCGGTTCAAGCCACGGCCGTCGTCGCTGACCTCGATCAGGATCGAGCCCGACTCGTGATAGGCGTGCAGTGCCAGTCGGCCGGTGGCCGACTTGCCGGCGGCGAGTCGCTCGGCCTGGGTTTCGATGCCGTGATCCAGGCTGTTGCGCACCAGGTGCATGAGCGGATCGGCGAGGGTTTCGACCATCGCCTTGTCGAGCTCGGTGTCGCCGCCGGTGATCTGCAGCTCGACGCCCTTGCCGAGCTGTTTGCTCACATCGCGCACGACGCGCTGGAAGCGCGCAAAGGTCTCGCCGATCGGCACCATGCGCAGGCCGAGCGCTTCGTCGCGCGCTTCCTCGACCAGCGTGGCGATGCGCAGCGCCGCTTCGGCGAAGGTGGGCGAGTTGTCGCGCCGCGCCACCAGTTGCGCGCCGGAGCTGGCGATCACCAGCTCGCCGATCAGGTCGATCAGGCGGTCGAGCTTGTCGGCCGGCACGCGCATGAAGCGGGCGTCTTCGCTGCGCCGGTCGCGCGTGGCGGTGCGCCGCTCGGGCTCGCTGGCTGGCGTCGGGTCGGTGATCGGCGTGACGGTGGGTTGCGGCTCAACCGTTGCCTGCGGGATGCTGACCGGCGCGGCTGGCAGGGTCGCGAGCTCAAAGCTGGCGGCCGGCGGCTCCGGACAGGCAGCTGGCGTGATGCTGATCTCGCAGTCGTCGCGCACGAAGTCGAACACCTGCTCGATCTCGGCCTGGCTGGCGCTGCTGGCGTAACTGATCTCGAAGCCGAGGTAGCAGTGTTCGGCGTCGAGCGCGTCGAGCGCCGGCAGCTCGGGCGCCAGGGTCCGGATCTGCAGCACCTGGCCGAGCGTGTCCAGATAGCGGATGAACGACAGCGGATCGAGCCCGTTGCGCAGCGCGTCGGCGCCGAAGCGCAGCGAGATCTGCCAGTCGCCGGCCGGGTCGATCGCGCCGGGCGGACGGCCGGTCGCCGTGGCGGTGCCCGCAGCCGCAGCGGCGGCTTCGGGCGTCGTGGCGCCGGGTTGCACGAGCTGGCGCAGCTCAGCGC
>JBFPGZ010000057.1:0-24166 GCA_041083665.1 Leptothrix sp. (in: b-proteobacteria) | reverse complement strand
AGCGACATGCCGTGCTGAAACTGGATGCGGTTCATCACCATGATCAGGCTCCTGCTGTGGCGCTTACCTTTCACCTTACTCCCGCCTCCCCGCCATGGGTTTGCGGAGGATCATTGCTAATCAGGAATGATAATGACACCACTGGACCACAAACCCCTTCTACCCCAATCAGGCGGGCTCAGCCCGATTCAGCAGCACGTCCGTCACGGCAGGTGTGGCACCAGGCTGGGTGCATTGCAGCCGTTGTCCTGCGTCATCACCGGAGAGCCAGGCCCGGGGCCATTGAGGTGAAGACCAACCAGCCAATCTAGCAGGTACGGCTGCTGTTTGCCTAGTGCCGGATCGCGCTTCGCGAAAAGGAAACCGTTGTGGTTGTCGACGATTTCAGGTGGCGCACCGATCACCCAGACGGGCGCGTATGGATCGAGTGGCATCCAGTCGGTGCTGGCAGGCACTGTCAACGCAGCGACCGCCTTCATGGTGCCGTCGGCAGCCCTGACCAAGCACAGACGATGGGTTTTGTAGCGATCGGTAAATCCGATCGCGTGGGTGTTGGCGTCTCGTTCGCGCGAAACATCGCCGGCATTGCCCTCGCGCGGGTATGCCTCAAGCAGCGTCAGCACCTGGCGGCCCGCGTGGAAGATCGGGCCGGTCGCGAAGTCGTTGTCAGCGGTCACGACGACGACCTTGGGTCGGGTCTCGGGGTATTTGCAGCCTTCGATCGGCCGCATCAGGTTGTGCAGCGTCTCGAAGCGCGTGGCCTCGAAAGCCGGATTGATCAGGACCAGCATGTCCGGAAAAACCGGCGGCGAACTGTCCTTGCCCGCAGGGGCAAATTCGTCCTCCTCAGCCATCAAGCCATTCTGCATCCGTACCGCAGGCGCGCGGTAGACCGTCTGCCTGCAGCCTTCTTCGGGCTTGGTCAGCGTCAGTTCGTTGAGCACGGCCGGCGAGAGGCCGTGAAACGCAATCAGCCCACCGAAACTGTGACCGACGACTATTGTGCGCATGCGGTCGGAGCGCATCTCGGGCTTCTGGGATTCACCGACTTGTAGCTTGCGCAATTGCGCAAACAGCTCACGCACATCTCCCTTCGCGACTCGCTCGGCAGCGTTGCGCCGGTCCAGAGCGGTCGTCACGTTAAGGTAGTCGACGTCGATCGACTCTCCGCGCCAGCCCGCGTAGATGCCGACAATGCGACGCGGACGTCGTGTGCTGCTGCGTTGCGCCTCTGCGGTATAGCGTTCGTTGGCCAACTTCAGCATCGCGCGGAATTCATGCACATTGCAGTCTGTGTCATGGGCGTTGTGATGCCAGCCGTGGACAAAGGCGACGACCAGGAAGTCGCTTTCAGCAAAGGCCGGATCTTGCAACTCGCGCTTCAACCTGGCCTGCACCACCTGCATCTGGTTCGGCTGACCCTTGGCGTTGTAGAGCCAGCCCTCGTCGTCAAATTCGATGAAGCCAGCCCAATAGTCCTTGTAGTCTTCGATCGTATAGGCGCGGGCATCGGCGGTGCTGGCCGCAGAGGCGCAACCTTCGCTGGGGTTCTCGGCATCGATTACGGGAAGTTCACCACCGGGGCCGTGGTGCGTCCGGATTTCTGCCACGCTGGTGCAGCCGCACAGCGTGACAAACAACAGCGGCGCCATGCACCGCCAGGGGACACGTGCGAACCAGGTGCTCACGACTTCTGCTCCTTGACCTGTGGTGACGATGGCGGCGCAGGCGTCACCAGGCCCATCAGGGGGCCGGCCTGGGCGTCGCGCCCGCGAGTCCACTGCCGCAACGTTTCCAGGGCCACGGAGCGACGGATGTAGCGATGCCAGACAAAGGTCAGGTCAAACAGAAGGATACCCAGCCACCAGAGGTACAGGAACGCCGCACCAGCCAGCGTGACAGGCCAGATCGGCGCCACCGAACTGTCGTCCAGCAGGCGCAGGACGATGATGGTTGCAATCACCGCGCTGCCAAAACCGATCAGCCAACGTCGCCCCAGCTTGTGCCGACGCGGCACGAGCCAGCCACTGGCTGCAATGATGAAGGCCAGCGTGAACAGCGCGAGCCGGGAGGTGCTCTCGGCAATGCTGTCCGTTGCACCGGTGAGTGCGTCACCGAGAAATTTGGCTGCGCCGATGGGAATGAACCAGACAGACGAGCCTGCACCAATCAGGAATACGGTCAAAGACGCTAGCAACCATCGGACGTTTCCGATCTTGACCAACCGGGGCAGCCGCGCCGCGACCGTGATGCTCATCAGCATGACGCTGAGAAGCGCAATCTGCATCGGCAGGTGATCGAAGTGGGCGGGTGGGCTGCCGGCGGGCAGTTGCGTGACTGCCTTGTACAGAAGGAAGATCGCTGCAAAGTGGAGCAAGAAGGTGAGAGCGTACGGGATCGACAGACTGATCTTGTCGGCCAGCAACCGGCTCTGCGGCGGCACGGCCCGGCCAGTTGGCAGCACGACGTCGTCAATGAAATGGCCGAACACCGCAGCGTCCTGCCAGTAGTCGTTGTGAGCCTTACCCGGCAACCAGTAGCGGCTGAATCCGTAGTCGTGCGTGCGATCGAAATCGAAGGCTTGGCACTGATGGCTTGCGAGCAGCGCCATGGCCGTATCGAGTTGGAAACCAATCGGGTCACCGAGGTCGTAGTAGTTGCGCCACTGGATCTGGCGGGCCAGTTCGAGGCGCTTGACGGCCCCATCAGCAAAGATGACTCCGCCGCCGGGCTGCAACTCACTCTTCAGGACGAGATCCTTCCACAACGCCGGCCACAGCACGATGTGTTTGTCGATTGGCGAGCCGATGGTCATGTAGCCACGCACACATTGGATCCAGCAATCATCGACAACCGCCGGCGTGGCCGAGATGTCGTCCGGGTCACTGACGGCGCGCCCCGACAGCGCCTGCAGCAACCCAATGAAGCTGATCACCGTGCCTTCGCTGTGGGCCACGATGTAGATCTCGGGTGTATGCCCCGGGTACAGCTTGGCAAACGTCGACAGGATCTGCGCCAGCGCGCTGTGAAACCGGTGAATGATCTTCTGGCGGTAGTAGGGGAAATCGGTGACGAGTTGCACATCGCCAACGTAGTCGCGCAACAAGGGCGCGAGCTCGAACTTGAACAGCCCCATCTTGGACAACACAGCAAGCAGGTTCTCCAGTACGCCGACTGTCTCGACGACTTCGTCCACGACACCGATGCCGAGCTGGAAATCCTCGGGCCGTAACAGGCCGTTGGGCACACTCCTGCCGTATTCCGCTTCGGCGCGGCTGACCACGGTACGGCCCCACGCCTTCGTTTCCTCCAGTGTGTCATTGGCCTTCACGACCTGCTCGGGTATGTCGGCCCAGAAGATTTCGGCAAATCCTATGCGCGCCAGGGGATCGTCGGGCCGGGCCTCCAGTCGACTGATCCGCACGGTCGCGTTCGAGCCGAGATTGAAGTAGCCCAGTGGCATTACGGGCAGGGGCGGGCAACTGCGATCACCGAATCGCCGCGCCACAGAGCGGATGGTGTCGCTGCGCAACTGGCTGCCGATGCCATGGATGGCGACGATGATCTTGTCCATCACCGGTGCATCCTGCGCCGAGGCTGCCGTGATCGTTTCGGCGGCCTGCGCGGCTGGGCTGGTCCGTGTGGCGTTGGTCATCAATTCCCCCATTCGTCCGTGAATCACGGAGGTGCCACATCCCGAATACCACAGCGCTCCGAATGACTGGAGTCCTGGCGGCTCATTCCCACGCCAGCATCACCATGCTTTGCGAAGGACATTAGCGCTTGCCTGCGCAACGCCTGTAGTGCAAAAAGTCATAGTGCACCGCCGCAGGCCGTGGCATTGGACCCCAGACTAGAGTTTTGACGTGACACTAGCCTCGCGTCGCCCAGATCCAGCGTCTTCAACTCTTCTTCAGCCCAGTTCATCATCTTGATAGTCTGCCTCGCCTGGCTGGCTCGGCTTCATGGGGGACTTGCGTGTAATGCGATGGAGTAGGCGGGTCTGCGAATATCACAGAACTCAGTTGGGGTGCGCGCGAAGCCACTCTAGCAGTCTTCCGCCGCGTGGGGTACCCCATCCCGCCACTGCGTTCCAACCTGGCTCCGCAGAATAGCCTGGATCCGAGGCGACACCGTTGTTCCCGGAAATAATGCCTGAAAGTACACCAGCTGGTCCGATTTCTCTGTACAGGCGAGGGTTGAAGTAGCCAATGTCCTTTGGCAATCCTTCGTTGAGCGCAGTAATTAGGCTCGCCCAAAGCGGCGTCGCCATCGCGGTCCCACCCAAGACTACGTCTTCCCCATTTACAATGAGTCGATATCCAGTTTCCGGTGCAGCATTAGCAGCGATGTCTGGAAGCCACCGCCCGCGGACGCCATTCCGAAGCTTAGGTACGTTAATGTCTCGCTGCCACTCAGGCAATGGTACCAATGCGCTGACTCCACCGCCAGTTGCACTTCTAATGCCATCACTCCAGCCAGCCTCAGAAATTTTCTTCCCATCTGCCGACGCAAGTCTGGTGCCACCGACCGCTATCACCCATGGACTCGAAGCAGGAAAATCTACGTGGCGTTGCCCATCCGTGACGCCATCCGTGACGCCATTGTCGCCTGCGGCGACCACAACGGTGATGCCAGCATCAGCAGCGCGCTTAAGCGCCGCGTTCAAACTGGCGACGCCGTCGCTTGTCCAACTGCTCTCGGGGCTCCCCCAGCTAATTGACAGCACCGAAACGTGATCGCGCGTTGCAGCGATGATCGCATCGAAAAAGCCCTTCGCGGTATTTGGCGCAAAATAAACATTGATCCGTGCCTTTGGCACCAACGCGCCAATTACTTCGATGTCGCCTTCGACTTGGCCATTCACAAACCCGCCCATCGAGCTAGGCTGATTGGTGGCACCGTCAACCGATACGACCCTGATTTGCGGCGGCGGAATATGCAGACGGGAAAAATATCGATCCATGTCTGCTTGATGGTAGCCGCCGCCGAGTTCCACGATACCAATCGTCTTACCTGCGCCCGTAAGACTCTTCGGGAATTCGTAGAGCGCTGCGATCTCCGGTAGCGAATACGACTGACTCCTGCCGTTGCCGCCCGCCGGCGTTGATGACAAGCTTGCCTCAAAGACCTGAAGTCGCTGTTGAAACGCATGGCTCTTCTCTTCTGCGGCCTTCGAGATTTCGTCAAGTTTGCGTTCAGTTTCGGCAAGCTTCTGCTCCGCCTCCGTTGACATCTTGCTGGCCTTTTCAGCTATCTGCTCTATCTCGGCACGCATCCTCTGTACATCTTCGCGTGCCTTATTGAAATCGAAGCCAAAAAAGACGGCACCTGAGGCGAGGATTAGCAAAATTGCGCCCGCAACGAACTTAGCGAAGTAAAGGAAACCCCGATCCAGTACTAGCATGATCTCCTTAGAAGCAACTTCGGATTTCTGCGCGGGCTCGCTTGCGTGGCTCGATAGCGGAACGAGGAACGAAGAACAGTGACGACACTTGATAGCATCGTCCTGGATCTCCTCTCGACAGTACGGGCAGGGCTTCATAGTTGCAATCTCAAGCACGGCGCGTGGGCAGCATAATCGCCTCGATCCTAGTATCGCAGAAATCGGCACTTCAGCGGGCTAAGGGCGCATTGCGAATTAGTTTGGATTATGGACGGTGAACGTCAAATGCAACGCTGCGAGGCTACAGCCCGCATCGGTAAGTCCGGACGCTCTGGCGTACTTGGACGAGACCTTAAATCACGAAAGATTGGACCGATTCCGAGGAATTCAGACAGGGACGTAACGGACTGCCGTGAGGCGTTCCCCTCAGGTGAAGGTTTTTCTGCATTTGCGCCCCAATAGTCTCCATGTCCAGCTCCCTCGATATGATCACGCTAAAGATGACCGGGACTTAGTGGAATATCGCCATAGCGACCAACAGCCGTAGGGAAGAAACCCTCGCCTTGGCCAGAGATAGTCTGTCCAGGCCCGAAGACAAACTCTAATACCATGTCATCCGGGGAATACAAGACTCGAAGATGAGAAGGAGCAGTGATTGCATCAAACAGGTCACCGCCGTTCACGACCTTCGATGTCGGAACAGCGGCAGCCATCAGACAAACCTTGCCTATAGTTGGCCCACCGCCCCGCGCACGCAGCAGGCGGATTGTCTCCAAGATCACGCGGCACCCAAGCGAGTGCCCAACAAAGTGCAGAACGAACGCATCTGTACGTTGCCGCAAATAATCTGCAAGTCGCTGGGCTGTGGCCATGGAATTTCCCACCGCCGCTGGATAGACAAGAAAATCAACATAATCAAGAAGACCGGGCCACTTTGCGTCGCCTGGCCAAAAAAAGTCACCAAGCCGCTCTTCCAGTCGATCCCGATCGCCTCTTCCAAGCATCGCTTCCTGCCCGTATCGAAACCACCTGTAATCCTCCTGCGCTTCGCGCACATGATTATTGAACCCATGCACGAGAACGAGAAGTTCAGTGCATGGCAATCCGCTTGCTCGCCCACTGACCGCTACTTGGGTACGGACACCGCCTCCTTCGTCATGCTCCCGTGCTGAGAGCACAAGACACGGCGAGTATTCGGTTTCGGGAAGAGGCGCATCAAAGCGTGACATATGTTACCCCATTACTTGCCAAGCTTGATAGTCGAAAGCGACGTGATCAGATCCTTGGCAACCGGCGCCAATACCCCACCCAATAACGAGTATGCGATGGCATGAAGATGCCCCAGTGAAAAAAACTCAACCTTGCCCGTGAGCCACTGCGCAAGATACAGCACGAACGCGCCAACGACGATGGCCCAAAATTGATTGAGATCGTCCCAGCGAAATGACGTTACTGTCTGGAATGAATCCAATGACGCTTGACCAGCAAGCGCACGCGCCCATAGAGCTCCGCCGTAGAGGCATGGCGACCAGGATCCGCCTCAGTAGGTTTATTGGCCATCTGATTTGCCCACGCAAGCACATCAGCCGGATCACAGCCGCGCGTGAAGAACAAGTAGAGCGCTGACTGACATGCGTGTTGGTTCCTGCAAAACCGCATCGGCTGCGTCTTGGATCTGCGACATCATGCGTGCCAGTTCGAGCTCGAACACTGCACGCTCAACGGAACGAAACCGCCCCTTCCGGGGCATACTGATCTTCACGTCCGGCTGATAAATGCCGGTCGTCAGCATCCTGAGCTGCTGATAGGCAAGATTTGAGTCATAGACTGCGAATACTTCAGGCGCGCTACTGTACTGACCGGTCTGGCTGCGACCCGCAGCAATCGCTTCCCCCATCGCTTTTGCGGTCCGGCTCCCCTGAACCACGTCATAGTGCGCCGTTCCGTGGATCAACTGCAAAGCCCGGTTGCCCCCATCCTGAATAGCCATGTGATCTTCGGCCAGCCAGCGTGCAACTGCACGGCGATGAAACGCACCACGAATACTGAACAGTTTCTTGAATGCCTCAAGGAGTGCAACCGTAAGACCGCTCGCAGCCGCGAGCGGCACCATATATCCTACAACGAAGTCTCTGATAGACTGCAGGCCATTGAGCACAAGCACGGTATTGGTATTTTCCATGATCACACCTTTCTTAAGGTCGGCACGCACCAGATAGCATGCTATGCCGACGGTGGACTATTTCATTCGCTTGATCGTCTTGACAGTTGGCGCCCCCACAGGTGCTCCAGGGTTGCGGGGACATTGAGTAGAATTAGAAGTGCCAATAACAATCCAGTTATTCGGAGTAGGCTCGGGGTAGCATACATCCATGGTGCTATCTATAGGTTTATTGTGGTGTGCCTCAACAATTTTTACAGTGTAAATAATCAGTGAATGCGGCGGAGGTGGGCATTTTACGAAATCGGCCTCATAGCTTGTAGCGATAAAACCATCTGGTGTCTTATCAGGCATGCACATACGTTCGATTCCGAGCGCACCTCCAGATGCAAGAGCAAATATCATTACCAAAATTTGTCTCATTGGTCCCTCAAGGCTGAAGTGCAACACCTTATGCCATCGGTATCGAAAATATTTGAATGATCATCACTAATTCATGCTCTGCCATCGGATATAAAGCAATTATTCATCACGGTCATCCTGACGGCATACGCGTCCCCTTCGATCCGTGTCGTTCGTTTTTTATTTTTCATGCAGCTAATGCGCGGCTGCTTGTCAAGACACTCCATGGTTGTAATGTGCAACTTTTGGCGTTTTTTGTATTTAGTGTTTTCGAGCATGGATGCTCATCCATGCTCGGTAGGGGGCGGTCGGCCACATTGGGCGAGCCCGATGACCACTGGTATTCGGGGCGGCTCTGTGGGCTGGCTGGGCGGTCTTGTTATCGATAAAATACGTTATCAATAGTTCAAGGACTGGAGGCTGGCATGGCGGGCGATCGGGATGAGAGTGAGGGTTGGGCGCAGCGCGCGGCCCGGGCCCAGGCGGCGGCCGCACAGGCGTATGCCCGGCTGGTCCACTTGGCGGAGTCACACGACAGCGGGCAGGTGCGCCGGGTCGCGCAGTTCCTCGCCAGCACTTACGACGGTACGACGTTTCCGCTCGATCCGTTCGAGCTGCGCTGCGTGGACATCACGATCTCGGATGACATGCTGACCTGCCTCGATGCGCTGCGCTGGGGCAAGGCGGATCTGTTCAAGCTGATCCCTGACGGCGAGCGCCGCGTTCAGGCGATCTGCGCCGCTTGGGGTCTGCACGGGCCGGAGGTGGACTGATGGTCCACGAAAACGAATTGATGGCGCCGGTCGCCGGCCGGCTGCTGACGGACGTTGCGTTCCAGCGTCTGGCGGAGGTGCCGCCGGAAGTGGAATGGTTCGCGAATCTGGGCAATGCGGCGACGCGCCGGGCCTATGAGACCGCGCTGCAGGACTTCATGCGCTTTGTCGGGCTGGCCCGGGTCGAGGAGTTCCGGGTCGTCATGCGCGCGCATGTGATCGCCTGGCGGGACGACCTGGTCGGACGGCGTTTGAGTGGCTCGACGGTGCGCCATCGGCTGGCGGCGCTGTCCTCGCTGTTCGAATACCTGTGCGAGAAGAACGCCGTGACGCACAACCCGGTGAAGGGCGTCAAGCGCCCGGCGGTCGAAACCTATGAAGGCAAGACCCCGGCGCTGGGCGATCACCAGGCGCGCCGGCTGCTCGATGCGCCGGCGCCGGACTCGGTGAAGGGGCGGCGCGATCGGGCGCTGCTGGCGACGCTGCTCTATCACGGGCTGCGCCGCGAGGAGCTGTGCAAGTTGGCCGTCAAGGACGCGCAGCAGCAGCGCCGTGGCGTGGTGCACTTGCGCGTGCAGGGCAAGGGCGGCAAGACGCGCTTCGTGCCGCTGCATCCGGCCGCCGGGGGGCTGATCGCGGAGTATCTGGACGCGGCCGGGCATGGCGGGGACGGCGCGGGGGCGCTGTTTAGAGGGCTGCATCCCGGCGCACCGGCGGCGGGCATGTCGCCGGATGCGATCTACAAGATCGTGCGGGGCTACACCGCCGCGCTCGGCTTCGAGGTCGGCGCGCATGCGCTCAGGGCCACGGCGGCCACCAACGCACTCGACCACCAGGCCGACATCGCCAAGGTGCAGGAGTGGCTCGGCCACGCCAACATCGCCACGACACGGATCTATGACCGGCGCCAGAGCCGGCCGGAGGATTCGCCGACGTTCAAGGTCGCGTATTGACGCCGCCACGAAAACTGGGCGGTTCAGCTTGACAGTCTTCGCCAGCTGAACGATCGGCACCTATTCCCAGGGGTTGAGCAACGCAACGCCGGTCGCCGTGAAGTCAGCGATGTTTCGAGTCACGACGGTCATGCCGTGCACCAGCGCCGTGGCGGCGATCAGGGCATCGCGCTCAGCGCGAGGGTTGGGCACATGCAAGGCGGCACAGCGCAAGACCACCGCAGCGTCAATGGCCAGGATACGGCCCGCAAAAGCCGGCAGGACATGCCGATCCAGCCAGGCTCTCAGAATCGCACCCTGTGCTGGATCGCGGCGCTCTGTCTGCAACACGCCCATTTCTAACTCGAAAACGGTCATGACCGACAGAAATAGACCGCCTGGCGAGACCAGGTGGGCCCAAGCGGTCACGCGTGGATCGGCCTTGCCTGCTTTGACTTTGCGCAGCTCGGAGACGACATTGGTATCGAGCACAAACATCAGGACAGATCCGCCGCTCGACACTGGATCACAGCCTTTGGCGGGTCGAATTCGACCTCCTCGATCCCAGGCATCGCCAGCAGGTCAATGATGCTGCCCACCTCGCCCGTCAGTCGTCTGTAGTCATCGATGCTGAGCAGCACATGCCCCGGACGGCCGCGATCGGTGATGAACACGGGCCCGTTCTGTGCCGCCTTCTTCGCGCCGCTGGCGTCCTGATTGAACTCTCGGCTTGTGATGGTCGTGATCATGCCGTCACCTCCAGCTTGTGCGTGATGTATGTACATGGCTACATTTTACGCGCACCCAAATGGAATGTCGCTGCCGGCGTTGACGGACCTGTGGAACTGAATGAACGGCCGCTTGTCGGCCTCGCAGACGATCATGACGCGCCCGGGCGCGGTGGTCCGCGCTGATCAAGCTGCGTTGTATTTCTTGCTGCTGCCGCGTACCTTGTCGACCGGATACTTGCTCGCATTGATCGCCAACTTGCTCCGCGCTGCGGCATCGGGGTCGATGCCGAGCACGCTGGCGAGGCGGACCAGGTACAGCAGAACATCGGCAAGTTCCTCTCGAACGGCCTGAGCCATGGCTGGATCCGTGGCCGCCGTCCGCGAGGCCTCCTCGCTCATCCACTGGAAAACTTCGGTCAGCTCGCCGACCTCGCAACTCAAGGCCATGACCAGGTTCTTGGGCGAGTGGAACTACGCCCAGTCGCGTTCGGTCGCGAATTGTTGTCGCCGACACGAAAATGATCCACCGCGCCGATAGGTTATTGAGCCATGCGATTCGGCTAATCTTTAACGGCGGCGGGCTCTTGGACGCCAACAACAGGCTCACCAGAAAGTCGGCATCAAGGGCCAAAGTGGCTCAAACTCTGGCCGACGCCAACACCACTGGACCTCAGACCCCAGTGTCATCGACGTGCCTCCCACGATTCCTGATGCTCTCTATTGACAGGCGGATATGACGATCGTAATATGACAGTCATCATGTCAATGACGCCGAACCGCAAAGAACTCACCCACGATCGCATCGTCGAGGTCGCCGCACGGGCGCTGCGCCGCAGCGGTTATGCGGGCGTGGGCGTGGCCGAGGTGATGAAGGAGGCCGGTCTCACGCACGGCGGCTTCTACGCGCACTTCGCCTCGCGCAACGCCTTGCTGGTGGAGGCGATGCAGCGCGCCGGCCGTGACAGCGCTGCGGTGCTGGCCGAGCGCATGGCGCAAAAGCAGGCCGAAGGTGCCAGCCCCTTCAGTGCACTGGTGAATTCCTACCTGTCCGAGCAGCAACTGGCCAGCGCCGAATTCGGCTGCCCGGTCGCGGCGCTGGCCTCCGAGATTGCGCGCCAGACCGACGAGGTCGGCGACGCGGCCCGCCAGCGGGTCGTGGCGCTGATCGGTGCGGTGCAACGGGTGCTGCCCGACGGCACCGACCCCGCACACGCGGCGGCCATCGCCGCCGCCATGGTCGGCAGCGTGCAGCTGGCGCGCACGCTGGGCGGCAAGGCCGGCAAGGCTCTGCTCGCCACGGCGCGCCAGAACCTGATTTCACAGTACGAAGGCGGCTGACCAGCCTCTTTTTTTGCGACGTCATATGACGATCATCATTTAACCAGTCCGAAGGATAGAACCATGCAGCTCGCCAACGCCACCATCCTCATTACCGGCGCCAACCGCGGCATCGGCCTCGCCTTCGCCCGGGCCGCACTGGCGCGCGGCGCATGCAAGGTCTATGCCGGCGCACGCAACCCGGCCAGCATCACGCTGCCTGGCGTGACGCCGATCCAGCTCGACGTGACCTCGGCCGATGACGTGGCCAGGGCCGCCGCAGCGGCCGGCGACGTGACCCTGGTCATCAACAATGCGGGCATCGCCGAGCTCGGCAGCTTTCTGGCACCCGGCGCCGAAGCCAGCTTGCGTCACCATCTGGAGGTCAACGTCTTCGGCACCTTGCGTATGAGCCAGGCCTTCGCGCCGGTGCTGGCGCGCAATGGAGGTGGGGCACTGCTTAACGTGGCCTCGGTCGCCAGCTGGATCAGCGGGCCGTTGCTAGCCAACTACGCGGCGTCGAAGTCGGCGGTCTGGAGCGTGAGCAACGGCCTGCGCAACGACCTGCGCGAGCAGCACACGCAGGTGCTGACGCTGCACATGGGCTTTGTCGACACCGAGCTGACACACGGCATTGATGCGCCCAAATCAAGCCCTGAAGCGATCGTCGCACGCGCGCTCGATGCGCTCGAAGCCGGCGCCGACGAAGTGCTGGCCGACGAGATCACCCGGCAGGTCAAGCAGGGCCTGGCAGCCGACCCCGGCGTCTACCTGCAAGCGCGCGGTTGAACGTGATGACAACCTCGACTGCGGCACTGCCGCTGCACACGTCGCCTGACGCGGCGACCTCGCCCTGGCCGACCTTCTGGGTCGCCAGCATCGCGGTCTTCCTGGTGTCGCTGGACACGACTATGCTGTTCGCGGCGTTCGACGCGCTGCGACGCGCCTTCGGGCAGACGTCGGCTGCCGAGCTGTCGTGGGTGCTGAACGCCTACACGGTGGTCTACGCGGCGATGCTGATCCCCGCTGGCGGTCTGGCTGACGCCCACGGGCGCAAGCGCGTGTTCATGCTCGGCGTGATGCTGTTCCTGGCCGGATCGGCTGCCTGCGGGCTGGCTGGCAGCGTGAACGCGCTGATCGCCGCACGTGTGCTTCAGGCCATCGGCGCAGCGCTGCTGACACCGGCGTCGTTGTCCATCGTGCTAGCCGCGTTTCCGCAGAACAAGCGCTCGGTGGCCGTCAGCCTGTGGGGTGCGGTCGGCGGATTAGCTGCGGCCGTGGGCCCGAGCCTGGGCAGCTTTGTCGTCGACAGCGTCGGCTGGCCCTGGGCCTTCTACATCAACCTGCCGCTCGGGGCGCTGGCCCTGTGGCGCGGCTCGGCCATCCTGGGCGAATCGGTGAAGCCCAGCGAACGCCGCCGCATCGACGGGGTCGGCATGGTGTTGCTGATGGTGGCGGTCGGCGCGGTCGCGCTGGCGATCGTGGAATCACAGTCGCCGGCTTGGCAGCGCAGCGAACTGGCCGGGGTGGCCGGCCTGGGCCTGGCCGCAGTCATCGGCTTCATCGTCTGGGCCAGGCACACGGCCGCGCCGCTGGTCGACCTGGCGCTGTTTCAGCACCGCACCTACCGCTATGTCAACCTCGCCACGCTGGTGTTCGGCACGGCGTTCTCGATGATGTTCCTGACCTTCTTCTTCTACATGACGAACGTTTGGCACTTCTCGCTGCCGCACGCCGGGCTGGCCGTGACGCCGGGGCCGCTGCTGGTGATGCCGACGGCCATCGTTACCGGGAGGCTGGCCGCGCGGCTGGGGCACCGGCCCTTCCTGGTCGGCGGCGGGCTGATCTACGCCTGCAGCAGCCTGTGGTTCCTGCTCGTGCCCGGGCCCACGCCAGACTACCTGCATCACTGGCTGCCAGGGCTGCTGCTCAGCGGCATCGGTGTCGGCATGGTGCTGCCGGCCTTGTCGGCAGCCGCCGTGAACCGGCTGCCGGCCGCCCACTACGCGGTGGGCAGCGCGGTGAACCAGGCGACCCGGCAGATCGGGTCGGTCCTGGGCGTGGCAATCACGATCGCGCTGCTCGGCCATGCCGGGCTGCAGCGGGCCGACTTCGATCGGCTCTACGCCGTCCACATCACGCTGGCACTGCTGACAGCACTGCTGTGCCTGCCGGTCAACACGAGGCCCGCGCCGGCTGGCAGCAGGGGCCAGGGCAAGCCATCCGGCCTCTGACGGCCAGTCTCGGCGCCCAGCTCGCCGGCCGGCCACGGTGCTCGGCCAGGGAGGTGATGATGTCCTGGACTGCGTTTACCCTTGGACACAGCGCGTGTGGCACTGCGGATCGAGGCCGTGGCACACCGCGCCGGGGCGCCCCGCCCCGTAGGGCACCACCTGCGCGTCACCAGCTGGCTGTTCGCGCCGGTCTAGAGGACGCTGTTCGGCACCATGGCGGTGGCCGTCTGGCTGGTCTGGCGCACGCCGGCTGCCGAGCCGATGCCGGCAGGGGTTCGGGCATGGACGCTGGCCCTGGGCCTGTTTTTGGGGTCGCCTCAGAAAACGGATCGCAAAGTACGTTAAGCCCCTGACTTGGGTGACCGCGTGTCTGCAATGGCTCGTGACAGAGGATTTCCATTGGTTCATGGTGCAGCGGTGCGGGTAAGTCCGAGGACGGACCCCGTGACCCGTCCTGGCTTCTAGAAACCCGTCGCTCCACCACGGTTGATGTGAGAACTATTTTCGAGAACACCCCTTGCCCCGGCCGCTTGGCGTGGTCGCCTTCTCACGTGGACTTCTCTCAAACGATCGTTTCTGAGAGGGCGCGCAAGTCTTAATGTACTTTGCAATCCGTTTTCTGAGGGTGCGCCTGATTGAGCGCACGACGGTACTCGGCGCTGACCTGGCTACACTCACCGGTGACACGAAAACCGGTAAGGAAACGCTGTTCTATTTCATCAAGCTGGCTCGTGTGCAGGACACCAAGACCGGCAAGGTGGTACTCACCGGTGATGCCAAGGACATCCACGAATCAGTCAAGGGTAGCGGCGGCAAACTGTTTTCGGTCGCAGACCTGAGGCCGAGTGTGCCGTTCGCATTCGCAAATGGCACTTTTGGCAGCTATGTGGTCACTACCCCTGGTTGGCGCACGACGGAATCGCGCCGCGTGACGTGCTGCGAATCGAGGGTGACCATGCGCACACGGTAGAGCACAGACGGCAGATAACGTCCGCTGTGGATACCCCACAAGCTGTGCATCTCGCTGCGGCTCAGGTTCTCGATTGTCAGCGTCAACCGATCCAGCCCGTCAGCCATGTCGGGGGAGTTGCTGCGGTCAAAGACCGGCTTGCCCTCGAAGAACTTGATCGTCGAAGACAAGCACTTCAAGGCTTCCGGATAGTGGACACCACTGAAGTTGGCAGCACACATCAGCATCAGATTCAGATACACGGGTGCCGGTTCGGTGACGTGGCTGGCACCGCCCGCCGACCATTCAGGTGTCCGGTGTGCAGCAGTCTCGCACTCGATCCCGGCCAGAAACAGCACCACCTTGCGGTTGGGGGTCGACACCGGAGAGCCGTCTTGGTCTTGCAGGTTCGAGAGCACCACAACATCTTCAGCCAGGCTGAAAGTACGCCGCAAGTGCGCATTCAACTCTTCTGCAAGCAGGCCCAGTGCAGCATCGATCATGGGGTCTAGGGTCCAGTGGAAAAGGTCAACTTAGATAGCCAATAAGTCATTTGCACTTTTTTGGGGCGAAATGCCAGCAACAAAGCTCTTCGGACACGGTTCAGACGACCTTCACTGAACCAGACCGACGACTGGCCAGGATGGGTGTACCCTATTTGACTAGGTCAAAGCCGATGGCCAAGAAGTCGAAAACGCAGGTCATCTTGGCCAGTTGATTCTTGGATTCAAGGTGCCCCGAGCTGATGAAGGCCGACGAGCGTGAACAGGTGAGCGCGGCTGATGCCGTGTTGCACTATGTCGACGCGTTCTACCGGGGGGAGCGCTCACGTTGTCGATTGACCCAGCTCAGAATGTCGGCGAAGCCCCCAAGGGCTCATTGCAGGTTGGCGGCACACCTACAATGCTGCAGAGCAAAAATCCGACCGCCCGTCGGGTTGGTACGATTAGACTTGATGCCTTATAGTTACTTAACTGTGCGGTGATTGACTCACATCGAGCCGGTGCACAGGGTTTTCCAAACGATTGTTTTTTCAAATGACGTGATTTTTGCTTATGCAAAAACAAGGATGGCTGCACCAAGATGGCTTGGGGGCCTCAAAGTAAGAGACACTGCGCGACCATCAGCCGACCTATGTGAGTTGTCTCGTTCGGGGCATGGCGGAGTCAGAAACCTTGGCTATTGGAGAGTTCGACCATGCATGCTTCACAGGAGGCGATCCGCTCACGTGAAACCAGCGTCACGCTGAAAAATCGGCTGCGCAACCACCAGCGGCTCTGGACGGCACTGCAAGGTCTGCGCGCCATTTTGAATAAGTTGATTCAAGTGCAAAGAATATATTTCTTTGTGCACGACGTGGCTGATCAACTGCACTTTCACCATACCACGACCAAGAATTTTCATCTGGTGATCGGCACCCCCGATATCATTGAACGATATCGAACTGATCTGGTAGATCAATTTGGGCTGAGCCATCAGCTCATTGACGAGCGCCGGGATGCTGGCAAAGAAGTACTGCTCGCCATCAAGAATATCCAAGTAGTTAGCATGCTGTGGCTGTCATTTGATGCCCAGCCTGTCGCTGAAATCGGGATGACGCTGGGGCTCAAATCAGGTGAATTCTTGACCTTTGTGACGCCCGAACGTTACCTGCCTGGTGTGGCCACGGCCTGAGCCCCCAATTGAACTGCCTGGCCGAATCGCTTGCCCAGCAACGTGGCCTGTCACGCCACTATGCGTGGCGTGCCGCCAGTAATGTATCCGCGCTGCGTGTGGCAGATAAACTTCATCAGTCCAAACTGGCCGCCGTCACTGTGGTATGGATACTCGGCATCAAGTTTTATCAGGCGATGGATAATTTGGGTAGGGACATACTAAATCTATGGTGATGTGGACCCACCCAAGGCCGGGCTGAGTCTCAGCCTTCGGCTCAGTGGCTCAATTTCGGTTGGCACCAGCATCTATGAGCCAATATCAAATTTTGAACTGAGCCCCACTGGCTCATATCTCATACGACAGCTGTCACTGGCCGAGTTTGCTATTGCGTTGCACGAAGGCCGCCAGCGCATCCGCAGGCACAGGGCGACTGAAGAAATAGCCCTGGAGCTGGTCACACTGCAACTGGGCCAACAGGTCTTGCTGCGCTGCCGTTTCGACGCCCTCGGCGACGACACTCAACTTGAGCGAATGGGCCAGGGTCATGATGGCGGTGACGAGAGCCACGGCATGCGGGCCATCGTCCAGCGCCGCGATGAAGGCCCGATCGATCTTCAGGGTCTGCACTGGCAGCTGCGCCAGATAGGCGAGCGAGGAGTAGCCGGTGCCGAAGTCGTCGATCGACAGACTGACACCGAGGCTGCGGATGGCGGCCAGCGTGTCGCGGTTACCCGCCACGTTGTCCATGATCAGGCCTTCAGTCAGTTCGAGTTCCAACCGCTCGGCAGGAAAGCCCGACTCGCTCAGCACCGACCCGATCTTGTCGATCAGCTTCGGATCGCGCAGCTGGCGGGGCGACAGGTTGACTGCCATCGTCAGCGGCGCCAAGCCCTGTTGCAACCATGCCCGGCCTTGTGTGCAGGCTGTGCGCAAGACCCAGTCGCCAATCGGCACGATCAACCCCATCTCCTCGGCCACCGGGATGAACTTGGCCGGCGACACCGGACCGAGCTCCTGGCTGTGCCAGCGCAGCAGGGCCTCGACCCCGACGACGCGGCCGCTGTCCAGATCAAGCTTGGGCTGGTAATGCAGCTCGAACTCGCCGCGTTCAAGCGCATTGCGCAGCGCGCCCTCCAGGGTGACGCGCTCGTTGACCTGCGCCGCCATGTCCGGCGCGAACAGCACGCAGGCGTTGCGACCGACATCCTTGGCGCGGTACATGGCGATGTCGGCAGCCTGCAGCAGGTGATCGGGGTCGTTGTCCCCACAGCGGTGCAGGGCAATGCCGATGCTGGCCGAGACGTTGAATTCACGCCCGTCGAGGCGTAGCGGCTCGGCCAGCGCGACCTTGATCTTCTCCGCCACCTGAGCCGCGTGGGCCGGTTCGGCGAGTCGTTCCAGAATGATGGTGAACTCATCGCCGCCCAGGCGGGCGATGGTGTCTACCTCGCGCAATGACTCGCGCAGCCGTTGTGCCACGGCCTGCAACACCGCGTCGCCGATGGCGTGCCCGAGCGAGTCGTTGATCTGCTTGAACCGATCCAGATCGACGAACAGCAATGCCATCAGCTGCTGATCTCGATCGGCCCGGACCATCGCCTGCGCGAGGCGATCACGAAACAGATGCCGGTTCGGCAGGCATGTCAGGGTGTCGTATTGGGCCAGATAAGTCAGGCGCGCTTCGGCCTGCTTGCGCTCGGCAATGTCGCGCACCACCATCTGCACGGCGGGCTGACCCTGGTAGATGATCGCCGAGGCCGTCACCTCAGCGTCGATCGCGCTGCCGTCTCGTTGGAGCAGCCTGGCTTCGCTGCGCCGGCCGATGGCAGCGTCCACGCCCAGCCAGTTGAGCAAGGCGCCTTCACGGTGATCCGGATGGAACAGGTCCAGGATCGGGGCGCCGATGAGTTGTTCGGCGGCGGTCGCGCCCAGCAGCTCGACGCAGCGGGTGTTGACCAGCACGACCCGGCCGGCGGTGTGCAGCAGCAGGCCGTCGGGCGAGAGCTCGAACAGGCTCTGGTAGCGCGCCTCGCTGTCGCGCAGCGCCGCCACGCGCTGCGCCACCTTGTCTTCCAGGGTGCGCCCGTAGTCGAGCAGCTTGTCCCGCTTGCGCTTGAGCGCCTGGGTCATGGTGTTGAAGCCGGCGCTCACGCGGTCGAGTTCGTCGAGACCGCGTACCGGCAGGCTGGTGTCGTAATCGCCTGCGGCCACCGCGCTGACGCCCGCTTCCAGGGTACCGAGCCGGCGGCCGAGTTGTCGGGCCAGGCCCAGACCAAAAATGGCGCTCACCAGCACGCAGCCGAGGGCGGCGAGCACGAACAGGGCCAGGTTGTTGCTTTCGGCGGCCAGCAGGGTGTCGTAGACCTGGGTGTATTCGACGATGGCGGCGCCAACGATCTTGCTGGCCGGGTTGTCCTTGTCGGCGCGCACTGCTATCACCATCTCCTTGATGCCCTGCGGGTGGCGTTCGCTACGTTCCACGAACGTCCTGGGCCGGCCGTCGTGCAGCGTGCGGCCGACTTCATTGCCGTGGTCTTCGATGTAGACCGTACCGATGTCACCCGGGTCGGCGTCGGCCAGGTCGACCTTGGCGCTGTTGACGAAGACGAGATCGTGCTGGTGGGTGCGGCGCAGCTGCTCGACGTAATGCTGCAGCTGCTCTGGATGATCAAAGGCCTGGCCTGTTCCGCCGTAGGCAATCGTCTTGGCCAGGCGTTCGGCTTCCCAGGACGCCGCCCGCTCGATGGTGCTGAGCTGGGTGACGATGGCCGCACTGGCGAATGCGGCCGCCAGCAACGCCACGACGACGAACGCCGCGATCAGCCGAAACTGGATTTCTCGGGCCCACGGCGGCGCCGGTACCGGATCAGTGTGAGCTTGCATTGATTGATGGCCCCTTTCTCGCGCTGTCACAGGATCCCGTGGAATCTGCTACGGCCATCTTCGTGAGGGCCATTCGTTCATGATCGGCAGATGGGGGTAAAAACTGAAGGCTGTTTAATCTTGTGTTGGCCAACACGCGGGTGGCTGATGGCAGGTCCGTCGCGGCGGCCCACTTCAGTAGTCGATCATGTCGCGCCACGCCAGATCTCCCGAAAACCCTGAGCCACCAAGGTGATCCGACCGGCGATACTGACCATGTCGCGAGGTACCTGGAGCCTCGCATCTGCGCAACTGCTGACACCGGGAGTGAACGGCCACCAGTCTTCTGGTGGCCGTTTGCTTTCTGGATGCTGTACGACCCCGGCTGGCCCGTCGTTGCCCGCTTCGGTTGAATGCCATTCAGCAAGGCACGGCGGCAGACAGCCCTTGCCATCAACCATGGTCGGCGGCTGTCCCTGCGAATTCGGATTCGATTCAAAAATGATGTCAACACGGCCCGGCCCCTGAGCGTTGAATCAGTACCGCACCGCGCACAGTGCGGTGGTACTGACTTCAGCCATGTCGCCATGATGAAAAAAGCTCTCTTTCTTGTTCTGGTCGGGGTCGTCCTGGCGGCGACCTCCGGTTGTGTCATCGCCCCACGGCCGTACCGCGCGGTGGAAGCCCCTGCGCCGGTCTATGTCGAGCCCAGCTATCCGAGCCCCGGCGTGGGCTGGCTCTGGGAATTCCATTCCACCTTCGGCTGGGGCTGGCACCACCCCCGGTTCGGCTGGCATCGTGGCTGGCACTGATCGTCGGGCCGCCCGACGCTTGAACTCTTGAGCCTCATGAAAACCTCCACACGCCTGCTGCCGGTGTTGCTGGCGGCGCTGATCCCGCTGAGTGCCATGGCCGAGCTGCCTGGCAAGCACCCAGCCTACCTGCATGCCCTCACCGACCTGCGCGCCGCGCGCTGGCTGATCGAGCACCGCCCTGGCGACGCGCGGGTCAGTGGCGACGAGGACGTCGCCATCACGCGGATCGATGAAACGATCAACGAGATCAAGCGCGCCGCGATCGATGACGGCAAGTCTCTCAACGACCATCCGCCCGTCGACGTCAAGCTCGATCGCCGGGGGCGTCTGCATCGTGCCGAAGAGCTGCTGCACAAGGTCCACGCCGACATCGCCCGCGAAGAGGATGACCCCTTGAGCCGGGAGCTGCGTAATCGGGCCGTCCGTCATCTGGACGAGGCGGTTCACGCGACCCACCAGGCGATCAAGGATGCCGAGAAGGACTCGCGCAGATAACCGTCGCGCCCTCGCGCCCGCTGGCCTGGCGCTGGTTGACCGGCACCGTGCTGGCCGCCTTGCTGACCACCCTGAGCAAAGTGGCCTTCATCGGTTTCGGGCTCGGCGTGGCCGGCATCGACTTCACCGGCATGTCCGGTCACGCAATGTTTGCGGCCGCGATCCTGCCCTGGGTGTTGGATCTGTTGTTGCAGGGGCGACGCCCGAGCGTGCCGGGTGTCGATTTGCTGCCCGGTGCGGTGTTGGCCCTGCTGGTCGCGGTCTCGCGCGTGCATGTCGGGGCGCATTCCTGGAGCGAGGCGCTGCTCGGCTCTGCCTTGGGTAGAGCAGTCACCTGGTGGGTCTGGGCCGCGCAGGCGACGCTGCAGCGCACCCAGAGTTTCCCGTTGACCGCCTCGGCGCTGCTCGCCACTTGGCTGCTGCTCCTGCCTGTGCATGCGCCACCGTCACGCTGCAACGGCTGGGTCAGGGGGCTGTCGCTGCGGGTATCCGGTCACGATCGGCCCTACACGCGTGAGCGCATGCTGCGCAAGCACCAGCGCCGCACCGATGAGGCCATCGCATGACTGGCGCGCTGCGGTGGCAGCCAGCACCAGGGTTGATCCTTGGCTGGCCGCCAGCACCCGTCGAGCCCCCTTTTTGCTCCATCCGCCATCTGCCCTTGCCTCTGAAATAACAAATTTCATCGCAAATTAGGTTCTGTTCAGGAATTTCTTTCCATCATCACGACCAACTCTCACAATCCCGCACATAACGATGGGCGCTCAGACCCACCAAGAATGTGTTGTCAGGGATAAGCGATGCACTTACCGAAGTGGCGCCTGCCGCATTGCGTGGCCATCCACAGCCGGATTCGCTGGCTGGTCATCATTTGTCTGCTGCCGGGTTGGTTGTTGGCCGCAGTCGTCAGTTACGTTACCTACGATCGGGCGCTGCTCGACCTCAAGGAGCATGGGCTCGAACTGGCGCGTGATCTGAGGCGTGACACCGAGCACGGCCTGAGCTCCAGCAAGACCACCCTGCGGATCCTGGCCGCAGCCACCGAGATTGACGACGATTTCGCGGCTCTGCAGCGGGTCAGCCTGTCGCTGCCGTTGGGCAGCCCCTTGCCGAGCCCTGGTCACCTCGCTCATGGCGAGGCCCCCGGCATCGCTGGTATCGACTCGACGCATCTGGCCCAGCTGATCGACGAGCACGCCCGCCCGACCCATTGGGCCATTTCAATTCTGGATCGCCAGGGCATCGTGGTGGCGTGCAGCGATGGCGCCGAACGCATGACCGGTCAACTGGCTGCGCCCGAGCTGCTGCGTCACATCAAGGCGCGGCCGGAGGGCATGATCGAATTACCGGCATCGACCGGTGCGACCATGATCACTGCCTTCAGCCGCTCGGAGGCCTTGGACTGGACGGTCGTGACAGAGCGGACCAGGGCCACGCTGATGGCGGGCCTGGACCGAGCGGTCGGGGCGTATGCCGTGCTGGCCAGTGCGTTGCTGCTGCTCAGCCTGTGGTTGGCCGGCGTGATCGGCCGGCGCTGGATTGCTCGCCCGGTCGAGGCCTTGATCACGCCGGCGCTGGCCATCGGCCAGGGCGAAACGGTGCGGGTGCCGCACCTGCATCTGAAAGAGATCGACGCGGTCGGGCAGGCCCTGCAGCAGGCGCAGCAATTGCTGTTTCAGCGCGCCCTGGCACGTGAACAGGCAGAACAGCTCGAACAAGCCACCCGGCTCACGGCGCAGGTTGCCGAGGCGGAGCTGTTGCGCAGCGAACAGCGTTTCCATCTGGCGATGGATGTCGGCTCGACGGTGGCGTTCACGCTGGATCGTGATTTTCGCTATACCTGGGCCCATTCATGCCAGGCTGGTTTTGATGAGCAGTTCTTGCTCGGCAAAACCATGTTTGATGTGTATGACGAAGAAACAGCCAAGATGCTGACGGCGCTGTATCGGCAGGTCATCGAGACTGGCACAGGCCTGCGCCGGGAAGTCACGGTGCGCAGCCGGATCAAATTGATTGAGCAGCATTACGAAGTGATCATTCAACCGCTGCAAGCGACTGACAGCGCCGTGATCGGGGTGGTGTGCGCGGCGATCGACATCAGCAAACGCAAGCTGGCGGAAGAATCGATGTTGCGCTTGGCAGCCATCGTTGCATACTCCCAGGATGGGATCCTGAGCCAGGATTTGAACGGTGTGGTGAGCAGCTGGAACATCGGCGCCGAAAAGATCTTCGGCTATGCCGCGCGCGACATCGTCGGGCAGCCATTCGCCACGCTGATTCCCCCGGCGCATCTGGATGAGGAGCAGTATCTGCTGGCCAAAATTCGCGCTGACATCACCATCGAGTCGTATGAAACCGAGTGGTTTCGCCAAGATGGATCCACTGTGGCGGTGGCGGTGACGGCCTCACCGATCAAGAACGCTGATGGCCAAATCACCGGTGCATCGAGTATTGTGCGCGATATTTCAGAGCGCAAGAGATTTACCGAAGCGCTGCAGCTGGCCAAAATCGAAGCGGAACAAGCCAACCAGGCCAAATCCCGTTTCATGGCAGCGGCCAGCCATGATCTGCGCCAGCCACTCTCGGCCTTGACGATGTATGTCGGGACGCTCAAACACAAACTGCCAAAACAAGAACCTCTGTCGCAGCGAATCAAAGACTGTGTCGACAACCTGAACACCATGCTGTCGAATCTGCTTGATCTGAGCAAGCTTGATGCGGGTGCCGTGCAACCGGAGTTGAGCGAATTTTCGATGGCAGAGGTGCTTGAAAGCATCCATTCAATTTTTACGCCGCAAGCGCAGGCCAAAGGGATGGTGCTGCGCGTGCGGGGTTCGGACGCGCTGATTTGCAGCGATGCGGTGCTGTTCAAGCGGATCATCGGCAACTTTGTTTCGAATGCGATTCGCTACACCGAGCGCGGTGGCGTGCTGATCGGCTGCCGACGCCGCGCTGGCAAGTACTGGGTTGAAGTATGGGATACCGGCATTGGTTTTCCGGAAAATCGGGTGACGGATATTTTTGCCGAGTTTGTGCAGATCAAAAATACGGCCTCCAACCCTGACAACGGCCACGGGCTCGGATTGGCGATCGTCGCCAAGACCGCCGCTGTGCTGGGTTTGCAGATTCGCGTGCGTTCCTGGCCTGGACGGGGTTCGATGTTCGCCGTCGAGCTGCCTCTGGCAAAGCCGATGCCGGTGTCAATCGGTTGAAAAACTGCCTTCGGAATCGTTGCGCGCCACTATGTTTGCGGCGCTGCGTGGTGGGTGCCGATGTTCGACGTCGAGGCACTCCTGGCCGGCACCGACACCGCTCACCTGTCGATTAAATCTTCCAGCGAGGCCTGCAATATGTCCAGGTCCACGGGCTTGTGCAGCACGACGATGCCGCGATCGCTCATGCTGCGCAGCAGGTTGGGGTCGGTGTCACCGGTGATCAGGATCGCCGGGATCG